>DDWL01000032.1 GCA_002345675.1 Bacteroidales bacterium UBA2287
TCCTGTTTTCCGCATTTTTTCGAGGCGCCCTCTACAACCCTTGATATTGCTGAGATCTTTTCTATGTTTGGGTGCCTCATTTCAATACGTACTGATAATTAAATGATTACAAAAATCCGCCATTATACAGCAGCATTTTTTTATTTTATATTCGCTAGAATTGTTTATAATTTCTCAAAAGACATTAAAAAGAGAAAATCGAATCCTAAGCGACTTTAATAATTGTCATTTAATTTTTAGGGTGCCTCAACGCTGAAAACAGGAGGTTAAATGTAGTTATTTTATCGAGCCAATCGGAGTATTCTTCGGTTAATTCAAATTCATTTAACTCAGCAAACGATAGAGATTATGCGTAAATGGGGCATGCGTTCTGTGCTTCTTTACATAATAAGCTTTGAGTAACTTTTCGAGGGAAATATGACCAATGAACAAAGCCCAACTGTAGGATTTTGATATGAATAAGCTATGCATTGTATTATAATCCTCAAGAGAGGTATCAATCCAATGTTTAACTACTTTGTCAACATCAATATTTGAGTTCAAATCTGGCATAACCTATTTTTAGCAAATATACATTTTTTATTACTTATGGATAATTAGGCTATATTGAATTTCCAATACAATTAGCATTGCTCAAACTGAAAAAATAAGATAAAAAAACCAACCCATTATACAACGGGTTGGTTCAAAAAAAAGAAACTAATTCTCACTAAAAATTCACTCTTGTTGCTCCTCGTTTTGCAATTGCTTTAAGCACTTCGGTAGGATTGGCGAACCTGTTAGTTAGCATCATTGCTGCAATAATATAAGGTTTGTATCCAGCTTCGCGGTATGTGTCGAGGCGATACTTTTCGAAAACTTCGGCGCTAACCTCACCATGCTTACACGAAACTCCCGAAATGTCGGCAGGTAGGCAGTGCATGTAAAGGGCATCGGAATTCTTGGTAGAAACAGCCATTTTAGCATTGTACTCCCAATCCATATGGTTTGCATTTTGAGCTAAGCATTGTTTCTCTAGGTCGGCAAGACCCTGCTTATCGGCTTTTTGAAGTAGCTGGGTACGTTGTTGCATAACCTTAAATGGAGCCCAGCTTTTTGGGTAAACAATGTCGGCATTTCGCATCGACTCTTCCATTGAATTGGAAACTTTAAACGAGCCGCCACTGTTTTTGCTATTTTTCTTAGCAATGTCAACAATTTCGGGAATAAGTTCGTAACCCTCGGGGTAGGCAAGTTCAATGTCCATTCCGAAGCGCGACATAAGCCCAATAATTCCTTGTGGAACCGATAGCGGTTTACCGTAACTTGGCGAGTACGCCCAGCTCATCACAATTTTTTTACCCTTTAGCGCTTCGAGCGAGCCATAATGGTTGCGAAGATGAAGAAGGTCGCTCATCGATTGGGTTGGATGGTCCATATCGCACTGAAGGTTAACAATTCCAGGTCGAACTGGAAGCACACCTTCCTTAAAGCCTTCGTCGAGCGAAGCGCCTACTTCGCGCATGTACTTATTGCCTTCGCCAAGGAACATATCGTCGCGAATTCCAATAAAATCGGTTAGGAACGAAATCATCTGAGCTGTTTCCCTTACGGTTTCACCATGCGAAATTTGCGATTTCTGCTCGTCCATATCCTGCACTTCTAACCCTAAAAGGTTACAAGCCGAAGCGTACGAAAACCTTGTACGGGTTGAGTTATCGCGGAAAATAGAAACTGCCAAACCCGAATCGAAAATTTTCGATGAAACATTCTTTTCGCGCAATCCTTTAAGAATATCGGCTACTTCCATAATAGCCTTCAAGTCATCTTCCGATTTTTCCCAGGTTAAAAGGAAATCTTTTTGGTAAAGATTACTTGTTTTGAACTTCTTTAGTTCGTCTATTCGTTTTTCAAGTTTTTTCATGTTTTGATTTTTTTGAGTTTTATAGAACGCAGATGACACAGATTATGCCTATAAACGCAGATAAATAAATTTAAAATTTTAAAATAATCCGCGGGAATCCATACAATCAGCGTTATCAGCGTTCAATCGTATTAAGCAATTTCGTAAGCAAAGGCAGCATAGAATGAAGCGGCGGCAACCAAGTCGGAAACGGGAACCTTTTCGTCGGGAGCATGAGCCAGAACCTCATTACCTGGGCCAAAACCAATTGTTGGCACGCCATGAAGTCCGTTTAGTGCAATACCATTGGTTGAGAATGTCCACTTGTCGATTTTTGGCTTTTTACCAAAAAGGCCTTCGAAAGCCTTAACTCCAGTTTGGACAATATGTGTATTTTCCTCAAGTTTCCAAGTTGGGTAATACTTCTCCATTCCGTATTTAAGTCCTGTATACGAAGTTTCGGAGTACTCAAGAATTTCAACCTTAGCATCCATTCCCTTAATAAGCTCTTCAACCTCTTTTACTGCTGATTCCTTAGTTTCGCCCCAAGTTAAGCGGCGATCGAGGTGAATTCGCGCATAGTCGGAAACTGCGCAAAGCGAAGGACTACCCGAAATAATTTCGGAAATGGTTACACTTCCTTTACCTAAAAAGTCGTCGTGTTTAAGGCGCTCGTTAAGTTTCTCAACTTCCAAAGCAACTTTCGATGCCATGTAAATGGCATTTTTTCCACGCTCAGGAGCCGAACCGTGCGACGAAACGCCGTAGAAATGCACGTGCATTTCCATACGTCCGCGGTGACCACGGTAAATATTTAGGTTTGTGGGCTCGGTGCTTATGGCAAAATCGGGCTTTATTTTTTCCTCCTCAATAATGTACTTCCAGCAAAGTCCATCGCAATCCTCTTCAATTACGCTACCAACAAAGTATATAGTTAAATCCTTGTCGAAGCCAAGTTCCTTAAGAATTCGACCCGAAGTAACAAACGCAGCAGGACCGCCTTTTTGGTCAACAGTTCCACGACCATGTACGAATCCATCCTTAATTTCGCCACCAAGTGGGTCGAATGTCCAGTTTTCAAGTCGTCCAAGGTCAACAGTGTCCATGTGTCCGTCGATTGCAAGAATTTTCTTCCCTTTACCTATGCGACCAATTACGTTTCCAAGTCCGTCGATACGAACTTCGTCGAATCCAGCCTCTTCCATTTGGCGTTTAAGTTCGAGTTGAACATCTTTTTCGCCTAAGCTAAGCGACTTAATTTTAATAAGCTTCGATAGGTTTTCGGCAGTGTAGCTGCTGTACTTTTGCGACAGGTCAGCAATTTTTTTGTGCATTTCGTTCATATAGAATTGTTTAGTTTTTGGTTTTTATGTTGAATTATGAAATTTTTGCGTAACAAACTACTCAGTTTCATTTAATTATTCATAAACAAACAATTATTATAGTCCAATTATTCGGTTATGTTTTAAGATGCTGAAAAATAACTCCGCCATTTATGGCGGAGGTGCAAGTTGCTTAGCGCATCTGGCTTTAGCCATGATTATTGAAGTTGTATTTGCTAATAAACTCTTCATATTCTTGCAAAAAAGTCACTTTTTTATGATGAACTTCCTGATTGTCGATGTAAGTTCTAACCATATCTAAGTGAGATTCGCTCACTGATACTGAATAATACTCATCGGCCCATTCAAACTTCGATTTAGTCAACTTTTGTTTATTAATCCAATAAGCCGATTCTCCTTTTAATAGTTGCAATGTTTTAGCAATACTTGTGTCGGCATTTAGTCCGAACAAGCAATGCAAATGTTCGGAATGACCATTCAGTCTATCGATATAGATTTGCTTGTTGTGCGCATTTTCTTTGATATGAGCGATTACCTTTTGCTTGATTTCTTTTGTAAGAAAAGGGTAGTGGCTCTTTGTGCCCCAAACTGCATGAACGAATACTTTTACAAATGCCATATTGGTAAATTTATTCAGGGCTAAAGCCCTGTTATTTATTATTTCTTTCGCTCCGTCTTAAAAAGAGGAGTTAGGTTACACTTTTATTAGGGCTAAAGCCCTTTGATGTTTTTTCCTTAATACTCCGCCTTAAAAGGCGGAGTTATACTTAGTTTATTCAAGGAATATATTCCTCGACTGTTATTTATTCCTTAAAACTCCGCCTTAAAAGGCTGAGTTTGTTTCATCATATTCAGGGCTAAAGCCCTGGAATGTTGTTTTGTCCTCAAGACTCCGCCTTTTAAGGCGGAGTTAAGTTTCACTGTACTATGGGTAGTAATCCCTTAATTTATTTTAATTATCACTTCGCCTTAAAAGGCGGAGTTTGGTTTCACTTCTTCTTTTTGTTCTTCATTTTTGACCTAATCTCTTCGGCTGACAGCAATATTAACTCGTTGTTAGCTGGAAGATTGAAAGTAGGTTCGAATTTGTGGTTTCCAACAGCCGAAATGGCGTCCTTTATGGCTAACCAAGGCGAAAATGCCAGCATAAAAGGAGGTTCGCCAACTGCTTTACTTTTTCGAATGGCCTTGGGGTTAGGGGCATCGGTTAGTAATTCAATGTTGAATTCCAAAGGAATATCGTCGATTGTTGGTATTTTATAGGTGTCGGGCGAGTAGTTTAAAATTCGTCCATCCTTTGCCCAGCGTATGGTTTCGGTTGTACACCAACCTAAACCCTGAATAAATGCTCCAGAAACCTGACCAATATCGATTTTTTCGTTAATCGAATCGCCTACATCGTGAATTATATCGGTACGTAAAAAGCGAGAGTAACCGGTTAGCGTATCCACTTCAACCTCCGAAACTGCCATGCCAAATGCAAAGTAGTTGAAAGGTTCGCCTTTGCCCAAATTTCTATCGAAATGTATACCAGGCGTTGCGTAGTAACCTGTTGCGTGCAGGCTAATTTGGTCGAAATGTGCTTGGGCAACAAGAGCTTCGAATGTAATTGACTTTTTGCGGTTGTTTGCTTCGAAAATCTCTCCATTTTCGAAATGAATTTCGCCCATTGGCTCAAACGAATACTTCGATGCTATCATTTTTTTGGCACATGGAAGTAGGCGAGCCCTTAGTTTATCGGTGGCATTTTTAACGGCCATGCCGTTTAAATCGGTTCCCGACGATGCTGCTGTGGGAGAGGTGTTTGGCACTTTCGATGTATTTGTAGCATTTACCTTAACCTTACTAAGCGGAACACCCAACTCAAGAGCAGCAATTTGCAGCATTTTTGTGTTTAAGCCTTGTCCCATTTCGGTTCCGCCATGGTTTACTAGTAGTGTTCCATCTTTATAAATAAGTACAAGCGCACCTGCTTGGTTTAAAAACGAAGTGGTAAACGAAATACCAAATTTTACTGGGGTTAACGCTAATCCTCGCTTAATAAATTCGCTGCTTGTGTTAAATTCGTCAACCAGCTTTCTTCTTTCGAAGTAACTGCTTTTTGCAATAATTTTATCCCAAATGGTGTATAACTTATTGTACTCAACAGTTTGACCGTATGGAGTTTGATTGCGAGAGTCGATTCCATAGAAATTGCGATGGCGAACTTCGGCTGCATCGATTTTAAGGAAACGGGCAATACGGTCGATGGCATTTTCGATAACCGCCATGCCCTGTGGACCGCCAAAGCCACGATACGCTGTGTTCGATGGCAAGTTGGTTTTCCAAGCTGTTCCTGTTATGCTTATGTTTGGAATGTAGTACGAATTTTCGGCATGAAATAGCGCCCTTTCGAGAATTGCAATCGACAAATCGGTAGCCATTCCTGCATCGAGGTTTATGTCGACAATGAAAGCGGTAATTTCACCTTTTCCGTTAAACCCAATTTTATACTTTGAAAGGGAGCGATGGCGTTTGCCAGTAATTTTTTGATCGTCGTCGCGGTTTAAAACTATTAATACAGCTTTACGCGTAGCATTTGCCAAAAGTGCAGCCCAGGCGGCAAAGTGACTTCCCTGCGATTCTTTACCTCCAAATGCGCCACCCATACGCTTCACCTCGCACTCAACCTCGTTGGCATTTAAGCCAAGAACATCGGCAACAACTTCTTGTGTTTCGGTAGGATTTTGCGACGATGCGTAAACCTTTATCTCTTTGCCCTCGCCGGGAACACAAAGCGCTGCTTGGGTTTCGAGGTACCAATGCTCTTGTGCACCAGTTTTTACTTCACCTTCCAACACATGTTTTGCAGTCGTTATTACTTCGAAAGGTTTTCCTCTTTCGATACAACGTGGGGGAGCAATTGTGGTTCCCTTTTCCATGGCATCTTCAATGGAAAGAATGGCGGGTAGGGGTTCGTATAGAATTGAAATTTTCTTTTCGGCTTCGAATGCAGCTTCTTCGGTTTTTGCAGCAATAAGGAAAACAGCTTGACCAATACAATTTACTTCGCCTTGGGCGAGACAGGGTTCGTCGTTTTTATGAGGATTAAGCTGATTAACACCGGGGATTCTTTTATAATCGAGAATGTCAACAACACCTTTAACACTAAGGGCCGCTTTTAGGTCGTAGCTAACAATTTTTGCTTTGGCATGGGGACTATAAACAATGCGACCAACAAGCATGTCGCTGCTTAAATTTATATCGGAAACGTAAACAGCTTTTCCGGTAACATGCTGAATGGCGCTTTCGTGATTAGGAGATTTATTCATATTAAACTTTTTTACTTTGAGAAAAATTTAACCACAAAGAGCACAAAGCAAAAATGCACTAAGAGCACAAAGAGTCTTTGCGTTCTTTGAGAAGTCCTTTGTGTCCTTTGTGGTTAAGTAGTTATAGAGTGCCATTGATTACTCGTTTTATGCCATCCTTTAGCTTTACTACATTAAAGTTCATAAGTAAACCCAACTTAAAATTTCCTACTTTAAGATACGTTAATGCTTGCGCAAGGTGAATATCGTTTAATGCTTCAACGCTTTTAATTTCGATAACCAATTTGTTTTCTACAAGTAAATCAATTCGATAACCGCAATCCATTTTTACTTCTTCAAAAAATAATGGCATTGGTTTTTCTTTTTCAACCCACAAACCCGATTTGCTAATTTTATAATACAAACATTCCTTGTACGCACTTTCCAATAAGCCTGGACCTAAAGCAGAATGTACTTCTATTGCTAGACCAATAATTATATTAGATAGTTCGTTTTCAGTCATTTTTTTAAACATTACTTATTTTCTCAATTTTTTTAAGGGCAATAAGGTTCAATTATTTTAACCACAAAGAGCACAAAGCAAAAATGCACTAAGTACACAAAGAGTCTTTGTGTTCTTTGTGAAGTCCTTTGTGTCCTTTGTGGTTAAATATATATTGAATACCATTTGTTTAGTTATTTTGTAAATGACTACTAACTACCCGCTTATTAACTTTAAAAGCAAATTTTTTGCTGCAACAAGCCTGTACTCTGCCGATGCACGAGCATCGGAAATGGGAGTGAAGTCGTCGCTAATTTTCTCCATAGCCTTTTCAATGGTTTCGCGATTAAAGGTTTTCCCATGCAAAAAAGCTTCGGTTTTTAGTGCCCTTTTGGGAACTTCGGCCATTCCGCCAAAGGCAAGAATTATGCTTTTAACTGCTTCCATTTCAAACTCAATACGGGCACTTAGGCTTACTGTTGAAATGTCGAGCTGGTGACGGGTTGAAACTTTTTCCGATTTAATCGTAACATTTTCATCAACCTTTGGGATAAGTATACCCTTTATTAGCTCGTTACTTTTTAGACAGTTTTTGCGGTAGCCCGTAATAAACTCCTGAACTTCGACCCAACGACTTTCGTTACTCGAAACGAGTTCGACCCGAGCGCTATGTGCCATTAGCAAAGGTATTAAATCGCCAATGGGCGATGCTGTTGCTAAATTTCCACCTATAGTTGCCACATTACGTATTTGGTGCGATGCAAATACTTCGAGCATTGGTAAAATGGTTGGTATATTCTTTTTAGCAAAGGTTTTAAGTGCTTCAATTGTAACACCAGCACCAATATAAAATCCATTACCCTGCTTACTAAGCAACTTAACTTCTGAAACGTTCGAAATATCAAGAATTTCCTCAATATATTCGTGAAACTTATTCTGTCTAATGGCAGTATCGGTTGCGCCATTTACAACCTTTACGGTTGGGTTACTCTCCTTAATTTCGAGTGCCTCTTGTAGCGTTTCGGGTAAGTGGTAAACTTGGCTTTTTGCAGTAGCTATAACCGATGCCTGTTTCCTTTTAATTTCCTCTAAAATTTTAACAACATTCTTCTCGTTTGCGTCGAAATGGTCGGGCTGAAGATTGCTGCAAACCTCGAGTGCTGCATTAAGTATTGGCTCGTAACCGGTGCAGCGACAAAGGTTTCCCGAAAGATTTTGAACAACATCGTTGCGGTTTGGATAGGCATTACTTTTATATAGGGCGAAAATTGACATAACAATTCCAGGAGTACAAAAGCCGCATTGGCTGCCAAAATGGTCGATTAATGCCTGCTGAACGGGATGAAGAACCGTTCTGTTTTCGAGTTTTCGCTCAAGGCCTTCAATTGTAATAATCTGTTTACCATGAATTGATGCTAAAAAAAGCAAGCACGAATCGACGCTGTAGTAGCGAATACTATTATTCTCGGTAAGTTCGCCAATTACAATGGAACAAGCTCCGCAGTCGCCCTCGGCACATCCCTCTTTTACACCTTTGGTGTCGTTAAACGAGCGAAGGTAGTTAAGCACCGTTGTCGATGGGCGAAAATTTGAGGTGTTAAAATCTACCTCCTTAACGGTGCTGTTAAGGATAAATTTTATTCTGTTGTTGCTCATACACTTAGCGAATTTTTTGCGTCGATTAGTTTAGCCACAATGCTTATGGCAATTTCGGCAGGAGTTTCGGCATTAAATGGTATGCCAATAGGCATGTTTATCTTGCTAAGCTGTTCCTTGGTGGCAATACCTTTTTCTATTATACTTTTACTTGTTTCGGCAACTTTTCGTGTGCTGCCAATCATGCCAATATAGGCCAAGTTTTTGCTAATTAGTTGGCAAAGTACAACCTCGTCCCAAGTATGTTTTGGGGTACAAATTACAGCAAAATCGTGTGACGAAAGATTGAGGTCAGCAACGCAGTTTTCAAATTCGGTGGCTATGGTTTTGGCACCATTTGGGTTGAATTCGTTGTAAATATCTGGTCGGTTGTCGATATAAACCACGTTAAACCCAAACTCAGCTGCAAAGCGACCAACCTCGCGGCCAACATGTCCTGCACCAAAAATATTGAGGTTGAAACTATAGTTCATAGGTTCGAAGTACACCTCGGCATAACCTCCACAGCGCATGCTAAGGTCTTCCTCGAGTTCGTATGATTCCTTTGCTGGTTTTCCAGTTTTTATAACTTCGAGCGCTTTTTTAATCGACTGCAATTCGATTGTTCCGCCACCAACAGTTCCAATCGACGTTCCATCGTCAAAAACAACCATTTTCGCACCCTCTTTACGAGGGGTTGAACCTTCGGTTTTTACAATAATACAAAGCACAAAGGGCTTTCCTTTGCTTTTTAAATCAGATAGTTGAAAAAGAATATCAGTCATTACAAGGTTAATTATGCCAAATTACAATTGCGCAAGATATGAAATTTTAAGAGTTTAGCACATACTATTAACTGTTGAAAATTGTTTGCATGTTACTAACAGCATATAAAAACAGGTAGTAAATCGAATTGTAATTTGTTCTACTTTTACGCAACTAAAAAATATTATTTTAAATACTTTTTCGTTTACGAAGCATTATTAATCACTTTATAATAGTATATGATACATAAAAGAGCAATTTTACTTAGCTTATTATTCCTACAGTTACTGCCAAACAGGGCTACTAGTCAGCAGCGCCATACCATTAGTGGCTTTGTTTACGAAAAGGGTAGCCGCGAAACGCTTATTGGGGTAAATGTGTTTTTGGCCAATAAGCCAATTGGGACAGTAACAAATGGGTATGGATTTTACTCGCTTACCCTACCAGCCGACTCGGTTGAAATTATTTTCTCGTTTGTTGGCTACCAAAGCCATGCATACAAAATTGGTTTAAATAAGAATATTGAAATAAACGTTGAACTAGAAGCCTCCATTGAACTCGAAGCCGTTGAAGTTAGAGCCGACATGCCCAAATCGTCGTCGCGAAGCTCGCAAATGAGCGTAATTGAGGTGCCTGTAAAACAGGTAAAGGCGCTTCCCGCATTTTTAGGCGAAAAGGATGTGCTAAAGGTTATTCAGCTTATGCCAGGCGTTCAAAAAGGAAGCGAAGGAACAAGTGGATTATACGTAAGGGGAGGAGGACCCGACCAAAACCTTATAATTCTCGACGATGCAACGGTTTATAACGCATACCATCTTTTTGGATTTTTCTCCCTTTTTAATGGCGACGCAATTAAAAGTATTGAACTTACCAAGGGCGGTTTTCCTGCTCGCTATGGAGGGCGACTTTCGTCGGTTGTTGATATTATAATGAAAGATGGCAACAAGGAGAAAATTTCGGGCGAGGCAGGCATTGGGCTAATTTCGTCGCGAGCAGTAATTGAAGGGCCTATTGTTAAAGAAAAGGCATCGTTTCTGGTGTCGGGACGAAGAACCTATATTGATGTTTTAACTCGCCCATTTATGCCCAGCGACATGGATGGGGGTTACTTCTTCTACGACCTAACAACTAAGGCAAACTGGGAAATAAATAAGAAAAACCGAATTTACCTTAGTGGCTACTTTGGTCGCGATAAGTTTTTTGCTGGCGATAAGGGGAGTTCGTACGATTTTGAGGCTGGCATGTTTTGGGATAACTCAACGGCTACTTTGCGGTGGAATAGAATTGTAAATGAGCGTCTTTTTTCGAATTTTTCAGTTATTTTTAGCAACTATCGCTTAAAAATTTACAATAAGGAAGTAGAAAAAATTAGTAACGTTAAAAAAGTATTCGAATTAAGTTACCGTTCAGGAATTCGTGACTATGGAATAAAGTACGATTTTTCGTGGCATCCAATGCCATCGCAAACAGTGCGATTTGGATTACTTTCAACGTGGCATCAATTTAATCCGAGCGCTATTGTTTTAAGAGACGATAACACGAATTTGTTCGACAAAAGTGTTGAAACCATTAATTCGTTTGAGTCGGGAGCGTATATTGAAGATGAAATTAAGATTTTCGAAAAGGGAATCATAAATATTGGGGCACGACTGAGTAACCATATACTTAATAGCGGTGAGAAAAAATGGCACATAGAGCCTCGTGCCTCGGGAAGCTACTTTTTATCGCCTGTTACCTCGGTTAAAGCTTCGTTTGCCCGCATGAACCAGTACCTTCACCTTTTAAGTAGTACAGGTATTGGCTTACCAACCGACCTGTGGGTTCCGGCAACCGATCTTGCTCCTGCGCAAAACAGCTGGCAAACAGCATTGGGTGTTACGCACGATTTAAACAAATATTCTTCAACTTTGTCGATTGAAGGTTACTATAAAAAATCGAATAGTATTATTGCATACAAGCCTGGTGCAAGTTTTTTAATGTTCGACGACCCATCGGGAGCCGAAGCCATTCGCTGGGAAGACAATGTGGCCAAAGGAGATGGCGAATCGTACGGAGTTGAGTTTTTTGCGCAACGAAAAAGTGGAAAGTTAAGCGGATGGGTTGGCTACACCTTGTCGTGGACTATGCATCATTTTGAGGAAATTAACTTCGGTAAACCCTACTACGCTCGCTACGACCGCAGGCACGATATTTCGGTTGTTGGCATTTACGAGTTATCGAAAAAAATAACCATGTCGGCCACATGGGTATATGGAACCGGAAATGCAATAACACTGCCTTTGGCCACTTACCCAATGATTGAGGACACCCAATGGCAATCGTCGTATGTTGGTAACTTTGAAGAGTACGGCGAAAAGAATGGCTACCGAATGGCGCCATATCACAGACTCGATTTTGGTATTCAGCACCACCGAAAAACAGCAAGGTACGAGGTTACGTGGGAGCTAAGTATATATAATGTGTACAATAGGCATAATCCTTACTTCTACTATATAGATACGGAGTACCATTACAATTACCACACGGGAGTTGAGACTAAAACGCAAAAATTGAAGCAAATTAGCCTGTTCCCAATTATTCCTACAGTTACCTGGTCCATTAAATTCTAGTAAATTATGAAAACAAGCATCATATTTAAAGTAACTTTAGCATTAGCAATAGCCTCATTATTAAATTCGTGCATTGAAGATGTTAAAGACAAGTACTTGCCAAAAACCGACCCTAAACTTGTGGTTTTTTGCGAGTTGGCTGCTGGCGATACTGCCGTTTCGATTTACGTGTGGCGGTCGAATCCTGTATCATACAATAATCCTGTTGTTACAAATTACCAAGACGATAGCGTTGTCGACAATGCAACCGTTACTTTAAGCGAAACTTCATCGGGAAATAAGGTGGTTATCCCCTTTAATCCTTATTCACGAAACTATGTTAACCCATCGGGTTTTACTATTGAAGAGGGAAAAACTTATGCATTAAATGTTAGTGCACCAGGTTTAGAATCAGTTTCGTCGCTTACTTCCGTAATATCGGGCGAAGGTGTTACCATAAATGTAACCCCAAGTTTAATAACCGAGCAATATCAGAATAGTGTCCTTTTAAGTGGTGTAATTTTCGATAAGGCAAATGAGGAGAACTACTATGCCCTTCAGGGAACAGTATACAAAACATTCAGCTATAACGATGGTAGTTCCACATACTTTAATTCCAATTCCTCTGCTTCGGAAAAGGTTTTAGTTTCGGATAAAAACAAGGATGGCTCAGAGCTTTCGTTTCGATTAAAAATTTATAATGGATACTTTGAATACTCAATGAATCAGGAGGAAAGCGTTATCGATTCGATAGTGTTAGTTGTGTCGCAGCTTGACGTGCATTACTATAACTTTCTTAAAACTATGCAAGGTCAACAGTACGGAAATCCCTTTTCGGAAGCCGATCCGGTGTATAGCAACATTGTAAACGGATTAGGCATTTTAGGTTCGACCCGAAAGCAAGTGTTTAAAATTCCATTAGGAAATATTCAGTAATAAAAGTTTAAGCATAGTGAAAAAAAACGGCTGAAGTATTTCTCCAGCCGTTTTTCATTATTATAATTTCTCGCTGATACCGTTTCTGCCTGTCGGCAGACAGGGATTTACGCAGAGCGTTTTTTAAATACTTACAATCTGCGTGAGACTATTTATTCCTACTCAATCACTTTTGCCTCTTCAACCTGAATTATTTCACCAGTAACATCGGAATACGCAAAGCAAACGATACTTAAGTTTTGAGCATTCCACGAACTGTTTAAAATTGTTAGAACTGATATTGTTCGAACTTGGTTAGCAATTGTTTCTTGTGAAAAGAGATTTTGTCCCCAAGTACCATTTAACGAAGCGCGAAATACATGGTTGTGCACATAGTTATCAATTGTTCCTCCAGATGCTACCTGAGGCGAAACCAAGCCGCCTTCGGTTACAAAAATACATAGTTTTAAAGGATCTAATGTAGTTAATGCCTTTGCAGTTACTGCAACGCTAAGTGCTCTATACGTTTCATTGTAGTTAGTTAGTATTTGCAACTGTAATTTAGGTTCATTCGACATTTGAGCTGCTGTAGCAGGTGCCCAAATCGACCTGTCAAGTATAATTGTATTGTTATAGGGTTTTCTGTTTACAACACCAGAGGGATATGAACCTGGTTTGAAGTAAACATCCAATGCTGTTCCCTCAGTTGTCCTATAATCGACAGGAAACGAGGTATTGGTACGGGCAAACCAGCCAGCATGGTAAGCAATAACGATAAACTTTTCGGGATAAATTTCGTGAAGTTGATTAGCCACCTGAGCACCAGCAGGGCAGTTGGGGCACTGATGCCCAGTAAACTCTTCGAGCAAAACCTTTTGAACTACTTCGGTGGGCTCGTTGTCATCATCGTCATTTCCAATGATTCGAGTATAAGGTTCGTCCACTATATCGCAAGAAGCTGCAAGTAGTAATAGCAATCCCAATACAAAATGAAATACTTTTTTCATGTTCTAATCAAATTAAAATGAAGTTGATAAAACAACACTTGCAGCATACGAAGCGGGAACTAAACGACAAACACCACCAATGCAAACAACCCCTTCGCTTTGCTTTCCAAAGCGAACCGAAACACGGTGCGACGCATGGCTATAGCTTACACTTCCTAAATAGTAATGCTTTCGACGCTCATTTTCGGGGTTTCCGTAGTTAAACTGATCGGATATGGCAAACGACCAACGTGGAGCAATTGAGTATTCGGCTAAAAGCATTGCCCAGTTACCATTGTCTTGCTTAGTGCTTAAATGCTGAGCCTCAATTCGTATGTTTTGGCTTTCGAGAAATTTGTACGATACATCGGCATAAACTACAAGCGCTCTTACCGACTCTTCGCCTGGATGACCCTGAATTTTAGCAAGGTTATAGAACTGAGTTGTAGCACCAGCAACAGTTTTTAAATTCTTGTTAATTTTTCGGCTAATCTCAAGGGCTACCTCGTGAAAATATTTCTCGTTGCCAATGCTCAAAAAAGAAGTTTTATAACCAAGAGTTCCAGGGGTTTCAATTTCAGTTGTATCGTTCAGCTTTTGCTTATTAATCGAATTTGCCACCGAAGCGCTTAGCTGAATATTGGTACCATATTTCCCTCCAAGCTTCGAATTCTTACGAATTTGGTAGTTAACCTGTCCCATTAAGCTGGCTTCGCCAGTTGGTTGTGTGGCATAAGGGTACATTCCGGGTAAACTATAAGTGTGCTGTAACGAAGTTGATGGTATGTAGCTTAAAGTTAAATCGTTACTTGTTGCATTACGACTCGAGCGAAAATCCATATTATCGACCCACTTACCAGTAAATAGAATACCAATACCCTTTTGCGAGTAGCTTGTAGTAGCAACTAATGCTTGTCCACTTTTATAAATGGTGCTATTTGTAGCCGAAGGATCGTTTATTTTTTGCGCGTACTCGCCCGAAACAAAAAAGCCACCACTTGTTAAACTCATACGACCTGCATAGGCAGCAACGTTTTCGGGTAGAATATACAAAGGATCATCGTCGGGTTGGTAACGGCTAACTGCGCTTCCTCCAACTAAAATATTGGTAGCCGATTCGGGCTTAAGAAGTTGCAGAACATTCCATTCGGCATCGAGCCCACGAACAGTTCCTGGTCCACTTTCCCAGTAGTATCGTTGCTTTCCAATTACCGCCTTTAGCGTAACACCCTTTAATGGTCGAATTACTGCTCTAAATCCATCGAGGGCATTGTCAATTCCAAGGTTTTTGTCCTCATAAGTGCGAAGAACTAATCCGCTGCCAAATTGTTCGTAGTAGTTACCAATGGAAACGTCGAAAAGCGAATCGGAGTAAGACACATAGCGGTGTGCAATGCCCATTCCTTCAAATTTACTGTCGAAACCTACAAGTTGTGGTAAGTATGCTTCATATCGAACGCCAGCACTTAAACCCTTGTAGCGGTATAAAATATTTCCGTATATGTTTGCTCCTATATTCTCTCTTGTTTTGTAGGCACCAATTAATGTGTCTTCGAGGTAGTAACTTGCCTCAGAGTATATATTTCCCGAAATGTTTGCCTTATCGATAAAATCTTGCGAAAACGATGCTTTTGAAAGGAGTAGGAGAGCAATGGCGGCAATTATTCTTGTAATTTTCAAATTCATTATTAACGTTTATTAAAGCGTACTATTTTAACATATTGTAAACTCGTCGTTGCTTTAGTTTCAAGTCGAAAGACAAAATCTATTTTACAGATTGCTTCGGAAAGCACCCTCGCAATGACGCAATGGTTAACAAGTAAGGTGTGAATTAATTTCCTGCTAACTCCTTAAGTTTCTTGAAAAGTTCCTTCTCGCTGCCCTCGGTGTACGAAGTATGCTGATAAACAATTTCGCCCTTACCATTAAGTATAAAGGTGTGGGGAACATCGTTTACGCCCATGGCGCGCTTAAAGTCGGAGTTGGTGTCGAGGTAAAACTCGAACTCCCATCCACGGGCATTAACCAACGGACGAACATTATTTACGGTTCGGGCATCGTCAATTGAAACGGCAACAAGCTTAACGCCAGTTTGGTCCTGCCAATCGTCGTAAAGGTCGCTTATAGCAGCCATTTCCTTTAAACAGGGACGGCACCACGAAGCCCAAAAGCTAAGGATTATAGGTTTGCCGTTGTTGCTAATTTGCGTTGTGTTAAAGGTTTTACCGTCGAGGGTTTTTATGGTAACACTGGGTAGCTTTTTACCTCCAGTGCTCTGTGCTTGAAGTGTGAAAAAAACAAACAAACTTAAGGTGGATAATATAAGAATTCGTTTCATTTTCAATTTATTTAGAAGAATAAATATTAAACTGTCTAAAAGAAAGATTAACCACAAAGAGCACTAAGAAAACGCTAAGAACCACAAAGTTAATACTCACATATATAGTGCTTGGTGAACTTTGTGTTAAACTTTGTGACCTTTGTGGTTAGTTTTTTACTTGTTAGAAAGTCTTCATTGAAATTTAAGTCCTTCGGACTTATTAAAAAAATTATCAACTTATTATTGAACAATTACTTTCTGCGAGTTTGAAATGTTTTTACCATTTACCGATATAATTAAAATACCCTTGGGTAAATTTTCGGTAGAAACTGATAAAACCGATTCGTTCGAGGTAACTTCTACTTGATAAAGCAATTGACCCTGAATGGTTTGAATGGAAACATTGTAACTTCCTTCGGAACCTTCGGGTAGTTCAATACGAATACTCTTACCGTTAATTGCAGGGTTTGGGTATACCCTAAAGTTCGATTTTAAACCGATAAGGTTTGCCGATGTAACATTGTTTACCAGTTCGAATGCCTGAAGAACATTTTGAGTACTTGTATCTTGTACAAATGCTGCAATTCTAAACTTCGAAATATCGACATTAAGCCCCTCAAAGTCTTCGGAAAAATCGAAGATAAACTGTTCGCCGCTACTAAACGATTGAAATTGAGTGTTAGGAATACGAACAACTCTGCGAAGAACGTGGTAAAACACCTTTTCACCATTGGAGCCTGGAGCACTTGCAAACTCAACAATATCTTGAGTTATGGCTAAGCGAACAACCAAATTTTCGATTGAAATTGAAGTGAACGGTGTAAAAGTTACGCTGCCAGTTACTGTCGACTCGTTAATATCGAACGAGCCATTAATTCCAATTGCGCTTTCACGCTGAAGTTCGGAGTCGAAGTAGGTTGCATCGAAGCTTAGCGAGTTATCGCCGTATAATGAACTTAACGCAGAAAAGGGTGTGTAAATAGCATCGTAAAGCAGCTTGCGTTCTTCAACTTCGCCCGAAACTAATTGGCACATGGGGTTTCCCGAGTAGCAATCGGTGTGATAGGCTACAAAAAATGCTTTACCAGAGTACTTTTGCGCTAAGTTGCGTAAAAAGGGATTTGCAGTTGAGCAAGTTCCACAGCCAATGCTGGTGAAATTTTCGAATAGTATAAAACGTATAGCGGTTTGCTCAAGGGCCTGGTAGCTAATTTTTAGCGTATCGGTTTCGGTTAGCGGAACATTGTTTACGGTCGAAACCCAAAACTTAATAAGGTAATTGCCAGGTGCACCTACATTAATTTGCGCTACAAGGTCAACTAGTTTATTGTCCCACTGAAAAAGATTAATATTTTCGACCACCTTACTCTGCGGCTCATCGTTTCCATTTTGCCACGATAAAACTATGCTATTGAGCGGGTTTGGAGTGTAATTGTCGATAAGACAAAATAAATTATGCTTAGCATTTGCCTGCGCATACGGGCCAATATTTACAAAGCCAACCCTAACCCCTTGGGCAGCCTGCCCAAAAAGGGCAAGCTGCGAAAGTAGGCTTAAAATAATTGTAATCGAAAATTTATTTAGCATATTACCCTTTAGGTTAATTACTTAACCACAAGTTTAAGCGTTTGCGAAGTTCCGCCATCGAGGGTTAATGTAACGTAGTAAACACCCTTAGGCTGCGAAATGTTCATGTCAATTTTGCCATTTCCCACTTCGAACTGTTTACTGTCAACCAAGCTACCAGTTACCGAGTAAATGCTTACGGCAACTTTTCCCGAAACGGTTGGCACGTTAATGCTAAAGTTTCCGTTGGTTGGGTTGGGGTAGAGGGAGGCAGAGGTTAAACTATTTGTATTAAGGCTTGTTGAATTATAAACAGCATTTAATGACTGAATAGTTAAGCCATCCTCATCGATTAATCCATCTCCAAATGCTAAACTAACTGGAACGTCAGCAGCAATTTCTTGGTCAATTGTAATTATAACTGTTTTCTCGAATGGGCTAATAGTTGCAGTGAAAGCAATAGGTGATTTAGTTTCAGAGTTTTGAAGAGTGATGTAGTTTAACAAGTTTTCATTTTCTAAAAGGGTCCAGTTGCTTTCAACAAGTAATTTTGGCGAAGTAATGGTAATTGTTGAGCCATTTTCTAAAATCTCATCCGAAGCAGTAGCCTCAAGTTGCGCTGCCTGAGTAACTTTAAATGGCATTTTAGCAGAAGATGTATAGGAGTTTCCTAATATAGTGAAAATGACGCCATCTGCATTTTTAAGCTTTAGATAACCCCCACCTATAATGCCATCACCATAAGAATCGTTTAGAGTTAAAATGTATGATCCATTTGGCAGAGTGAAGTTTTTGGTTTGTGTAGTAACTACATCTGTATATGGTCCACCGTTTTGAACTGTTACATTCGATTCATTTTTAATATTCCATGAGATTTCTGTTCCGTATTGGTCGGTTCGAACCTCAACAGTTAAGTCATTTAATTCGGTTAATGGAGCCTTGGTAAATGTTGATGAAATTGTATTATTTTCAGGAGTCCCGTCTTCGTCAGTGATATTTATTGTTACAGTATTAGTTGGTTTAAGTAAGTACCAAGGTGTTTCGGGTAAAGTAATAGTTGTTGCTTGACCATATGTTAACGCCCCAGTCCATTCGTGTAAAACTGGTTCCTCGTTATTAACTTGATAACTAATGTTTAAATTGGTTAAAGTATTTCCACCAAAACTTCTTATGTTAAATTTAGGTGAAAATACATAAGAATTTAAAACAGAAGGGTTCTCGTGACCCAAAACAGTAAATTCAGTTTCATTGGGAATGTTTGTGAAGGTGGGAGTAACCTTTATTCCATTTGCTATTTCTTGATTACCTTCAGCAATAAAAACAGCAAGTTCCATATCACCAAGAAGTGCAGGTATGCTGTTATAATTTTCAGGTATTGTATAAGTAAAGGTATTAGTGTATAAAGTGGTTTCTGTAGTTGTTGTTATTTCTTCGCCCCATTGACCTGTTAGCATGTGAACTAAACGATGCATATGATTATAGGTTTCACTTCCACCTGTTTGATGACCAATAGTATTATTTTGCATTAAAGCAACATTTATTTTATTGGTCGTTTGAGGGCTATTACCAGTATAGTATGCTTCAACAAAAACAGTTACAATCCTAGTCTCAACATCGATTTCAGCTGTTGCACCAATATTAACATATGAGGCTTGTGCTAGAATTTGGTTCGAAGCGTTTGTCCACTTATCTCTTCCCATTGCTGTGCCACCTGCTGTCATGCCTAATCCCGAAAATACATGACGATTAACGGTTCCTGAAGGATATCCTGTTAATGCTGATTGACCAGCAATGCTTGTACCCCAAGGTGTTCTAAAGTCGGGTTGACCAGCAGAAGGTGTTGCATAATTTCCAACATGAACATTAATGACCACAACTCTTCCTGGATTCGCAGCGGTAATTTGATTTGCCACTGCATGACCTTGCGGACAATACACGCAATTAATTCCTGTAAATTCTTCGAGTACAACATTTTTATTTTGCGGGGTTGTACTTACAATGGTTTGCCCAACTAAGCATATTGGCAAACTTGCTAAAATTACGAATAGAAACTTTCTCATTTTTTTTTTTTTAGGGGTTAAGGTTAAAGTTAAAACGATTTAGTTACTTGCAAATATATTTAAATTCACTTATCATTGCATAAAAATAAATGAAAAGATATGAGAAAATATTTACTGTTTTTAACATTTGTATTAACTGTTGGTTACACAAATGCCCAAAGTTTATCGGTTTCGGTAAATGAAGTTGATTGTTCAAATGGGGAGGTTACTGTTACAGGTCTTCCAACCGAAGAGCATATAAAAGTTGTATTAAATGTTACAAATTTATCGTCGTCTCAAATATCGGTTAAACTAAAAAGAAGCATTATTCAGAACGTCGAAGGAATGTATAGTTCTTTTTGTATTGGTTCCTGCTATGATCCTACTGTTGATGAATCTACTTCAAATTTCAATATTGAAGCTGGAGCAACCACGGGGAGAGAAGATATTTATATCGATTTCTATCCTGAAGGACATGAAGGTGTTATGATTATTGCTTTTGAAATATACAATGTAAACAATGTTGATGACAAAGTAACTGTAACTGTTACTTTCAACATTTCCTCAACCAGCATTAGTGCTATTACAACCAGCTCGTCCCTAAATATTAACTCAAATAGCAGTGGCGCTACTGTTAGTTATTCGCTATCGAAGCAAAGTGCAAATAGCAAATTGATTATTACCAATATTTTGGGAGTTCGTCAGTTCGAATTGCCAATTAATGAGCAAACCGGACGAATTGAACTACCTACAGAAAACCTGCCCAGGGGCATTTACATTTGCTCACTTCAAACACAAGGTCGCACGGTGGTTGCAAAAAAGTTTGTTGTAAGTAAGTAACAACCTTACATAAAATCAAAAAAGCCTCAATTCATTTCGAATTGGGGCTTTTTTGTTGCCGAATGCCAACTGTCGACTGAAAACAGCCGACTACGGACTGAGAACGGAATAAATTTTTATCGGATTACAAATCCTTATAGTAAAGGAGATCTGGATAGCATATCCAGTTTGACTGGGGTTTGTAGTTCGGCGAAAGTATTTTAATAATTGTTATAATTTTAATAACCTTGTATCTTATTTTGTAATATTTTTTACATATTTTTACATCTATTAACATTTCATTTATTATTTACTAACTTAAAAAAGAATAAAATGAAAAAGTATTTCTTATTGATGTTTATTAGTTGTATTGTATTGACTCCTTGGACAACTAATGCAAACAGCCGTATAGATAACAAGGACAATGTCATTCGTTTTTTAAGCTTTCGTAATCCGTATTTGAATGTAGAAAACTGTCCTGTTGAAATTAGAGTTGAGTATGATTTTACTTTAGTTTATACGAATGGTGAGATAAGTAGTCATTGTGGTATGCAAGAAACTACATTAATGCCATTTAGTGCTGCATCAGTTGATTTAAGAAGAGGCTCCCCAGCTAATGACTTTGAGGCGAGTTTTATTTTAAATGATGCTATTATATACGTGACAAATGGAGGTTATGTTTACCAGTTTTATTATAATCAAACTGGGCAAAGAGAATATGGGGGAAATTGTATTGGTAGTGGCTCAAATTATTTCGTTCAATTAGATATCGAATCTCAATCTGCTGAAAGTATTGCTTATTCACTTTGGTATGATTTTTATCTTAAAATAAGGTAAAGCATAATTTTTCTTAAGTATAAGTTCTAGTTGTAGGTATTTTAACACTGTAGGCAGTTTTGTTCGTTTTGATAATTATGTTTCAAGAGTTAGTGAGATTTATTACGAATTAAATACAGTAATGTCTGATAATGAGTTAAATATATCTTTATGGATTAAGTTTAACCAAAACTTAGAGAGGATAAAAGTTATACAAGATAGCCCAGGGGCATTTACATTTGCTCACTTCAAACACAAGGTCGCACTGTGGTTGCAAAAAAGTTTGTTGTAAGTAAGTAGCAATCTTACATAAAATCAAAAAAGCCTCAATTCATTTCGAATTGGGGCTTTTTTGTTGCCGAATGCCAACTGTCGACTGAAAACAGCCGACTACGGACTGAGAACGGAATAAATTTTTATCGGATTACAAATCCTTATAGTAAAGGAGATCTGGATAGCATATCCAGCTCGACAAGCGAATGTAGACTGTGCCCCGATAGTTATCGGGGTGCCGACTGTGGACAGTTCGATAAGTAATTTCAATTTTAAACAGAACAAAATTCGAGATTTTTGCGTTAAATTTGTATAAATTAATGATGCGATGAAAATTGAAACGAGAAAGATGAACCTAATTAATTGGTTATCGACTATTCAGGAGGATGAAATAATTACTAAAGTTGAAAAAATTCAGAAGGAAACTTCCGACTGGTGGGACACTGTGAGCACTAAAGATAAAACCGCTATAAACGAAGGTTTAAACCAACTTGATAAAGGTGAGTTTTATACTCGCTCTCAGGTTCGAAGTAAAATAAAAGATCGTTTCAAGTTCTAGTATGCCATATACTATTCGATACTCTACCCGCGCGTATATTGAATACGAAGAAATACTTGAATACATATCTGCTCGATTTGGTATAGCAAAGGCTGCTGAGGTTGACTTGTATTTTGAAACAATTATTGACTTAATTGCTGTTAACCCTCACTTGTTTCCACAATCTACTAAAAACAAGGATTTACGGCGCTGTGTTATAAGCCCTCAAACAACATTGTACTATCGTTTCTCAGGCGATTATATTGAATTGGTAAGCTTTAGAGGCAGCAAAATGAATCCTAAAACGCTAGGTTTATAGCCACACAATAATCAATTTAAGTATTTTATTATCCTTTAATTAGCGCATAAAACTAAAAAAGCCTCAATTCATTTCGAATTGGGGCTTTTTTGTTGCCAACCGAGGACTGACCCTTCGGAAGGCTCAGGGCTCGCAACTGAGAACTGAAGACTGTAGACTGACACTTCGACCCTTCGATAAACTCAGGGCATCGTAACTCAGTGTCCGAGGCGAAATGTAGACTGCCGACTGTGGACTGCCGACTGTGGACTGCCTTATACCAAATATTTAATTCACACATTTATATATTCAAAATAAAATATTATTTTTGTTTAAGAATTTTAAAGAAAAAGTTATTAATCTAAAAATCAAAGTCATGAGGACAAGTAAAAACAAAAAAAAGATTTTAAATCTAAAGAAATTTGAAATTAAAGGAATGAGTCTAAATACCATTTCTGGTGGAAATACAGCAAAAGCTGATATTATTATGGATCTTACTTTTGAGATTAAAAAATAATAGGGAAGTATACTTTAATTTCAAAGAAAAGGGTACTCGAATAATTCGAATACCCTTTTTTTAATGAATTAACTGTAGTAGCCTAAAATATTAAAATCTATTTAAAATTTCAACTTAAACTGTAAATAGAAAACTGGAAGTTGAAGACTGACACTTCGATAAACTCAGAGTCCGAGGTGAACTGATAACTGACCCCCTTCGACCTTTCGATAAACTCAGGGCATCGCAGCTCAGGGCTCGCAACCGACAACCGACAACCAAAATATTAATAAATTCTCTGCGTTCCTCTGTCCCCGATTCCCGATAACTATCGGGATATCGGGGTCTGTGTCTCCGTGTTTAGTTTCCCCATTTTCACTACCTTTGCATTAATGAATGGCAGCATAACAATACCCATTAAGGACGTAAAAGTTCTTGCTTACCAGCTCTGCAGAGCATTGGCCAAGGTTAAGTATGGCTTAGTGCTTTATAGCAACGGGTACAGCTTTAATAATCCTGTTAGCGATAGCTTACGCAAGTACGATTTGCTTGCAGCAGTAGGGTCGAAGCGTATTATTGAGCCTTCCGAAAGGCGTTTTGAGCTTTTAAATGCCGAAGCAACTCAAAAATCGTGGCTTTTTGGTTTTTTGGGGTACGATTTGAAGAATGAAGTTGAAAACCTTTCGTCGGGAAACGCCGATAACCTCGACTTTCCCGAAATGCTTTTTTTTGATCCCGAATGGGTTTTTGCAGTTCAAAACGGTGTTCTCACCATTTATTTCGATACCTGTTTGCACTCAAAGTCGATGGCTGGTAGCATGTACGATAGCGTTATGAAATCGTCACGAGTTGCAAACACATTTACCAAAAACCCTGAACTTATTGCTCGTACGAGCAAAGAGGAGTACATTTCTACCGTCGACAAGGTGCTTGCTCACATTAAGCGTGGCGACATTTACGAAATGAACCTTTGCCAAGAGTTTTATGCCGAAAATGCCGAATTCAATCCCATTGAGAGTTTTATTAAGCTTAACGAATTTTCGCCAACTCCCTTTTCGGCTTTTGGTCGATTTAACAATAATTACGTTTTATGCGCAAGCCCCGAACGATACCTATGCAAACGTGGCGAAACCATTTCGTCGCAGCCCATTAAGGGAACTGGGCCCCGCGGTATTACTCCCGAACACGACGAGCAACTTAGAGAAAGTTTAAGGAATAACACCAAGGAGAGAGCCGAAAATATTATGATTGTCGATTTGGTGCGCAACGACCTTTCGAGGGTTGCAGCCAAAGGCAGCGTAAAAGTTGATGAACTTTGTGGCGTTTACCCATTTCGACAGGTTAACCAGCTTATTTCAACTGTTTCGTGCAAACTACGACCCGAACTAAATGGCGTTGATGCCATAAAAGCTTCGTTTCCAATGGGATCGATGACGGGTGCCCCCAAAATAAGGGCTATGGAGCTAATCGACAAATACGAAAGCACAAAGCGAGGACTTTTCTCGGGTGCTATTGGGTATTTCGACCCTGACGGCGATTTCGATTTTAATGTTGTAATCCGTTCGCTTCTGTATAACAAAAAGAAAAAGTACCTTTCGCTAAGCGTTGGCGGGGCAATAACCATTGGTTCGAAACCCGAAGACGAATATAACGAGTGCCTTTTAAAGGCGGCGGCAGCAATGAAAATACTACAAACCGAAGCGTAAAATGTATAGAAGTTTCCGGCATTTTATCGAAAAAAACAGCTTGCTCGAGCATAAACAACGGGTTTTGCTTGCCGTTAGCGGTGGCGCCGATTCGATGGCTATGCTGCATCTTTTTTCGCTTTGCGAATGGGATTTTGCCGTGGCGCACTGTAATTTTGGTTTGCGTAGCAGCGAATCCGATGGCGATCAGCAACTTGTCGAAAAAATGGCAAAGGAGTACGGAAAACCATTGTTTGTAAAGCGCTTCGACACAAAAAAGTATGCACAAGAAAATGGATTGTCCATTCAAGTTGCAGCACGTAATCTTCGCTACAATTGGTTCGAAGAGCTTAGCAGCACACTCAGTTTCGATGCAATTGCCATTGCCCATAATGCCAACGATGTAGCCGAAACAATGCTTATAAATCTTACACGAGGTACTGGTTTAAAGGGTTTATCGGGTATTAAGGCACGAAATGGGAAAGTAATTCGTCCTTTGCTTTTTGCAACTCGTACACAAATAGACAATTACGTAAAAGAAAAGGGATTGCAATTTCGCACCGATTCATCGAATTTGGAGAATAAGTACATTCGCAATCGCATACGCAACGAGGTTTTGCCAATACTTATTGGTATTAATCCGTCGCTAATCGATAGCTTAAACCAAACGGCAGGCTACCTGCAGCAAGCTCAAAAAGCTATTGGCGAAGACATTTCGAAATTTAAAGAAGTAGTATATTCGCAAGTGGGTTCTGAACATAGGTACTCCATTGATTATCTGATAAGTTACCAATACAATAAACTGTTTATTGCCGAAGAGTTTAGCACCTACGGATTTTCGGTGGCTATTACCGACGAAATTTACAGTTCTCTTTATGCCCAACCGGGTAAAGAGTTCCTTTCGAAAACCCATAGAATGGTGAGGGATCGAGATTTTTTAATTGTGTCTCCTATGGAAAAGCAAAATTTAAACTTTGAGGTTGAAATTTTCGAAACCACAAGTATCGTTTTCGAACCTATACCCTTAAAAATTTCGCTTATTGAAGTTGGCGAAAATTTTAAAATCGACAGGAATTCGAATACTGCCAGTATCGATTTTGCAGAGCTTAAGTTTCCTATAAAGCTAAGGGTTTGGCAAAATGGCGATCGCTTTATTCCTTACGGAATGAAGGGTAGCAAAAAGGTAAGCGACTTTTTAATTGATGAAAAAGTTCCGCTTCACCAAAAGGACTCGGTTTATGTAGTCGAATCGAACGGCGAAATTGTTTGGGTTGTTGGTTACCGAGTCGATAATAGGTATGCGGTAACAGCAAAAACGAAGTTGGTGTATAAAGTTGCTCTTAATAAATAGTTAGTAACCATTTTAAAACTAAACAATTAAAAATTATGAAGAAGTTGTTTTTCGTTATTCTTATGTCAGTTTTATTTTTGTCGTATGGACAAACTAAGCTAACTCAAAAGCAAATTGAAAAAAGGCATTACCAGCAGGTTATTGGCGATAATTCAAAGGACTCAATTATTCCCGACACCTATCCAATGTACCCTTACGGTATGCAGGGAGTTTTACACCATACTTCGTCAAATTTAAACTACCCTTCCGAGGCTTATAATAAAAAAATAGAGGGAACAGTTCTAATAAATTTTTTTGTAGAAACCGATGGAACTTTAGGCGATATTGAAGTTATAAAAAGCATTGAACCATCGTTAGACGCTGAAGCTATAAGAGTTTTAAAAATGCTGAAAGTTTGGGTTCCAGGGTATAAAAATGGGTTACCAGTAAGAGTAGAGTATAAGTTCCCATTTGCATTTAAAATTCGGTAATTGGTTTATTTAACGTTTCCATGATCCGCTAGCGCGGAACGA
>DDWL01000047.1 GCA_002345675.1 Bacteroidales bacterium UBA2287
GCCTCTGTGTCTCTGTGGTGAAAAGAGAAATACGTAGCGTCTTTGCGCCGTTGCGTTTAAAAAAGATAAGTAATAGCGTCTTTGCGCCGTTGCGTTTAAAAAAAGTTAATAATAACGAGCAATGAAAATGCTTAACATCCTAATACGTAAATACCTACTGGTAATCGCCCTGATTATCGGATTTGCGGCTCTGGGCTTTGCTCAGGGAGGGGATGTTGATACCGTGCAGGTATGCACAGGTCAAACTAAAAAGTATGCGGTTGGTGGATATGGTGATTCATTTTTTGATTGGAAAGTTGAAGGAAATAGTAGTTCAAGCACAACTGTGAGTGGTGATACCGTTACAATTACTTGGGGCACTACCCCAGGAACATATATGTTAAAAGTGGTAGAAAAGAACTTTGGTTGCCACAGCGATACAGTTAAATTGGCGATAAGAGTTCTACAAATACCATCGCTAAACCTCAGTCCATTAGTGCTTCTGTGTACTGGAAAAACCGTTGAGCTCGATCCGGGGGATGGTTTCGACACCTACCTTTGGTCAACTGGCGAAAACACACAAGCAATTACTGTTTCGAGTGCTGGTGAGTATACCGTAAATGCAAATAGTGTTTGTGGCGAAACAAGCGCTACAGTTGTGGTTAACCTACAGCCACTTCCGGTGGCAAATGCTGGAGACGATGTATATATTGCAGCAGGCGAAAGCGCAACACTCTCGGCCGAACTGTTCCCAAATTACACATACACTTGGGATCCTCCCGAGTGGCTATCGAATGCCGACACGTACACAACAGTGGCATCGCCCGATGCAACTATCGTGTTTAACCTTACGGTTACCGACATACATGGGTGTACCAACACCGACTTTGTTACAGTTTACGTCGATAACGAAATTCTTACCATTTACAATGGCTTTACGCCAAATGGCGATGGGTTTAACGATACTTGGGTAATTCGAAATATTGAGCTATTCCCCGATGCTGAAATATCGGTTTACAACAGGAGTAGCAATGTGGTTTTCAAAACCGAAGGATACGATAATAGCTGGAATGGAACGCACTATAAAACAGGTCGTAAGTTACCGTTTGGAATCTATTACTACGTAATTAGAATTCCTTCGGCAAATAAAACATTTAGGGGATCGGTGAGTATTTTGAGATGATGAGGAGAAAGTGAGAAAGTGAGATGAGGAGAATAGTAAATAGTTGATAGCAAATAGATGATAGCAAATAGCAGAGGGCGGAGTATTCCGTCATTGCGAACGAGGAACGAGTGAAGCAATCTAGTTTAGGGTGAAGTGAGGCGATTAGGTGAATGGGCGAAAAAAAATAGTAAATAGTAAATAGTTGACAGCAAATATATTGGCAACAACGATTTTAAATTCTATTGTTAATTTGGTTTAAAGATGAAAAGGGTAATACTACTAACATACTGCGTTGTTTTTTCGTTTGCACTGCAAGCACAGGAACTTCCTTTGCTTAGTCAGCGCATTTTCGATGCTCAGTACATAAACCCTGGAGTAGTTGGAGCTCGCGAGCTAATGGAGGTAACGGCTCATCATCGTAGTCAGTGGGTTGGATTTGCCGGAGCGCCTCACACACAGGTTGTGTCGGTAAATGCTCCTGTAGGAAAGCGATTGGGTTTAGGTGGTTTTGCCGTAAACGATATTGCAGGGCCATCGCGAAATTTAGGCTTTGGTCTTACCTACGCTTACCACTTAGGTTTTAAAAAATACAATATTGGGCTTGGCATTTCGGCAGGTTTAATGCGTTACCAGTTCGATGGAGGTATGCTAAATATGCCCGATGTTGGCGATCCGCTGTGGACTGGTGCTTTACTTTCGAGCAGTTGGACACCTGAGTTTTCGGTTGGCGCTTTTTCGTATAATAAGCGAAGGTATTTTGGCCTTTCGTTTGCGCAGCTAATAAATATAATGCATTCAACAGTCGGTCAACTCGAACTGCAACCTAATCAACGTGCACATTTTATTGCAGGATACGATATAATACACGAGAAGCAAATGGTACTAACCCCTTCGCTGTTTTTAACTGCATCGTTACAAGCCAATTTTACTGCCGAAGCGGGCATTACTGCCTCGGTTTACGAAATTCTAATTGCTGGCGTTTACTATCGCTATAACGATGCCTTTGTTGCCATGGTAGGCGCAAAAATGTTAAAAAATATTTCGGTGGTTTACTCGTACGATTATGTTTACACTGGCGCTGGCTTGCTAAGTGGAGGTAGCCATGAAGTGGTTGTGCAGGTTGCATTTAATGCTCGTCAGCAAAGGGTTTGCCCCGTTTATAAAAAAATTCTCGATAAAAAACGAAGAACTTGGAAGTACTAAATAGTTCTTATAAATTTAAAATTTACCCCCACAAATTAGCAGTAACTTTATTGACTTTTTTAATTTATTCAATTGAAGCATCGTTTTTCGAAAACGATTGAAATTTTGAGTCAATTCCACATAAAAGCTAAATGCTTTGCTTCAATTCCTCAATTTTTCCATATCTTGCCTATTATTTTTTGAAATCAAGTTGCTTTAAATTAAGTAGTTCGTTTAAAAACACACGTTTTAAAAAGAAAAAACTTCTTTTTGTAAACCTCGAAAATTTATTTTTTATGGAGTACTCTACAATTAAATTCGAACAGTTCGGTGGCGTTGGCATACTAACTATTACCCGACCCGAAGCCTTAAATGCTCTTAATAATCAGTTTTTTAGCGACTTTAATAAATTCCTTCAATCGCTACAGTTGAAAAACGATATTCTTGTATTAATTATTACTGGCGAAGGAAAAGCATTTGTTGCTGGTGCCGATATTGCCGAAATGCAAAAAATGAACGTGCCAGAGGGTTACGATTTTTCAAAAAAGGGTCAAGACGCTTTTGGGGCTCTCGAAAACCTTGAAATTCCTGTAATTGCTGCTGTTAATGGCTTTGCTCTTGGTGGTGGTTGCGAACTTGCCATGGCCTGCGACTTTCGAATTGCAAGCACTAAAGCTAAACTTGGGTTGCCCGAGGTAAGCTTAGGATTAATACCGGGTTATGGTGGAACCCAACGACTTGCACGATTGGTTGGGCTTGGAAATGCACTTTTCCTTACCCTTACAGGTCAAATGATTGATGCCCAAGAAGCATACAGGTTAGGTTTAGTGCAAAAATTATTTGAACCCGAATTTCTACTCGATGAAGTGAAAATAATAGCTGAAAAAATTGCCCAACAAGGACCTAATGCTGTAAAAGCTGCCAAAATGGCTATTCGTAAAGGTTTTAAAACCGAAATCGATAAAGGTTTCGATATTGAAAGCAGTGCTTTCTCAAAACTCTTTGAGCAAGATGGCGTTGAGGGTATGAAGGCTTTTATTGAAAAGAGAAAACCCGAATGGAAGTAAACTCACAAGTAAATAACTTTTAATTATAATAAGTATGTACAACGAACGATTACAAAATGTTTCGGTGCTTGGAGCCGCTGGTAAAATGGGATCGGGTATTCTGCTGCTAACAGCAGTTGAAATGGCCGACTTGCAGTTAAAACCCGAAAATAAAAACAAGTCGTTTTGCCTAAATGCAATCGATGTTTCGCCACAAGCACTTACTGGTCTTTATGGCTATTTAAAGTCGCAGCTTAAAAAAATTGCCGAGAAAAAGTTAATCCAACTTCGCGAGGTTTATAAGGAAAATAGGGAACTTATTGAAAACTCCGAAATAATTGACCAGTACGTCGACGACGTATTAAAACTTGTACTTTTCAGCACTAAAGTAGAATCGACCTACGAGTCGTCCATAATTTTTGAAGCTATTGTCGAAAATTCCGATATTAAGGTTGCCACTTTTAAGCAAATACTTGCAAACAGTAAAAAAGATCCTTGGTTTTTAACCAATACTTCATCGGTTCCAATTGGCGAACTCGACGAAAAGGCCGAAATGAAAGGTAAAATACTTGGATTTCACTTTTACAATCCCCCTGCAGTTCAAAAATTAGTTGAACTAATAACAACCAAGAACACTAACCCTGAACTAATCGAATTCTCGAAAATTTACGCCAAGAATCTTCGAAAAGTACTGGTTCCCTCCAACGACTTTGCAGGTTTTATAGGCAATGGACATTTTATGAGGGATATGCTTTTTGGCATTAAGCAAGCAACCCAGCTTTCGAAGGAAATGTCGCTTCCCGAAGCAATTTATGCAGTAAATAGGGTAAGCCAAGACTTTTTGATTCGCCCAATGGGAATTTTTCAGTTAATGGATTATGTAGGTGTTGATGTTTGCCAAAAAATTCTAATAGTAATGAGTTCTCGCTTAAATAAAAGCGAACTACATAGCGACTTAATTGATAAACTGATAAGTTTAGATATTAAGGGTGGACAGAACTCCGATGGCTCCCAAAAGCCTGGTATACTAAAATACGAAAAAGGTAAACCAGTTGCCATTTATTCAATCGATAAAAAGGAGTATGTGCCAATCGAATCGTTCCAAAAAAATGTTGATGCGAAGTTAGGACAACTTCCAGCATCGCATAAACCTTGGAAGGATATTGTTGGAAATAAGCAAAAGGAGAGCCTACTTGTTGGCTATTTTAAAGAATTAAAATCGATGAGCACCATTGGTGCATCTTTAGCGAAAGAGTACCATTTGAGTTCGAAAAACATTGGACTGGAGTTAGTAAGCGACAAAATTTCCGACAATGCCGACAATGTTAACACTGTAATGCTAACTGGTTTTTTCCATGCATATGGCCCAATTAACAGTTACCTCGATTAAAACAACATCAATTTATTGAAAAAGCATTAGTTATGAGACGAAAAGTATATATGACTGCCGGATATAACACCATTTCTCTTGGCTCCGGACGAAAAGAGTTTAACCCAAAGAAACCTCGACCAGGAATTGAGCATTACATTAAGGAGGCTGGACAAGCAACATTAAAAATGGTTGGTGGTGCAAAGAATGTTGACGAAAGCGTTATTGGCAACTTTATGTCGTCGCGCTTTGTAAAACAGGCTCATTTAGGCGCTTTTGCGCCTATGATTGACGAGGGGCTAAAGCATAAACCTTCGCTTAGCGTCGAGGGAGCATGCGCATCGGGAGGTTTAGCGCTAACATCAGGTATTCGCTCGGTACTTGCCGAAACAGCCGATGTTGTTCTTGCCATTGGGGTTGAGGTGCAAAATACCGTAAAAGCAATTTATGGCGCCGACATTCTTGCTGGTGCTGGCTGGTTTGCCGATCGTAAAGATGGCCATGCCTATTTCTTCCCAGGTCAGTTTAGCAATAGGGCAGGTGCGTACTTCGAAAAGTATGGTCGCGAAAAAACCCGACAAGCATTTGCCGTTTGGTTTAAAAACGCCATCGAAAATGCAAGGCTTTGCCCTACAGCTCAGGAGTACGAAAATAAAGTTGAAGATTTAATTGGGTTGGCTTTAACCGAGCCAAATCCTAAGGGGTTTACCGATCACTTAAATGTATTCGATTGCTCTAAGGTTTCCGACGGGGCTTCGTCAATTGCAATTCTTTCCGAAGAAGGTTTGGCAAAAGCAGGTATACCCAAAAGCGAAGCTGTTGAAATTGTTGGCTGGGCTTTGGTAACCGACGATATTACTAAGCAACCCGAAGATCCAACAGTTCTTTCCACCGTTGGTCAAGCTGCAAAAAAAGCATTGGCCAATGCTAAAATTACTGTAAACGATTTGGCAACCATTGAAATGCACGACTGCTTTTCGGTAGCTGGATTACTAACTGTTGAGGCCTTAGGTCTTGCTAAACCCGGCGAAGGTGCCGATTACATAATAAATGGAAATACTGCCCGTAACGGAAAACTGCCTTTCAATACAACTGGCGGACTTATTGGCTGGGGACACCCAACGGGTGGTACTGGTGTTCACCAAGCAGTTACTATTTGGGAACAGTTAACTGGCAAAGCGGGTGCTGCACAAATTACAATTCCTCAAAACCGATCGTATGGTATGACCCTAAATATGGGTGGCGACGATAAAACTGTGGTAGCCATTGTTTACAAGAGAGCAGAGTAATGCCTAACAGGTTTGTCGAACTAAAAAGAAGTTCTAACTACAATTAAATATAAAGAAGCATGAACTTTACCTATACCGAAGAGCAGCTTATGATTAAGCAAGCCGCTCGCGATTATGCTCAACGAGAACTTTTTAAGGACGTAATTGCCCGCGATGCAGGTGGAATTTATCCAACCGAGCATATTAAAAATATAGCACAGTTGGGTTTCTTTGGAATGCTAATTAGCCCAGAGTACGGTGGAGTTGGTCTCGATAATATTTCGTATACACTAGCTCTCGAGGAGATTTCGAAAGTCGATGCATCCATTTCGGTAATCATGTCGGTTCACAACTCGCTTACAGCATATGGTATTCAAACTTTTGGGTCTGAACTTCAAAAGAAGAAGTACCTACCATCAATGGCTAGCGGCGAAAAAATAGGTGCTTTTTTACTCAGCGAACCCGATGCTGGCTCCGACGCTTCGTTTCAAAAAACAACAGCAGTTAATAAAGGTGACCATTATCTTGTAAACGGAATAAAAAACTGGATTACTAGCGCCAATACCGCTGGCGTGTATATGCTTTTTGCCCAAACCTATCCCGAAAAGAGCAATAAGGGCATAAATGCATTTATTATCGAGAGAAATACAAAGGGAATTTCGCTTGGCCCTCACGAAGACAAAATGGGCATGCGAAGTTCCGACACCCATTCGGTAATGTTTACCGATGTTATAATTCCTAAGGAAAACCGAATTGGCGACGATGGTCAAGGCTTTAAAATAGCTATGAAACTTCTCGAAGGTGGCCGCATCGGTATTTCGTCGCAAGCCCTTGGAATTGCTGGTGGCGCCTACGAACTTGCATTAAAGTACGCCAAGGTTCGTAAAACATTTGGAACTGAAATCGTAAACCACCAGGCAATTGCTTTTAAACTAGCCGACATGGCAACCGAAATTGAGGCTGCCCGGTTACTTGTGCACAAAGCTGCATGGCTAAAGGATAACCACGAGCCATTTGGCACTGCAAGCGCTTTTGCCAAACTTTTTGCCACCGATGTGGCAATGAAAGTTACTACCGAAGCTGTTCAAATACATGGAGGTTACGGCTACGTTAAGGAGTACCATGTTGAACGCCTTATGAGAGAAGCAAAACTCACCCAAATTTACGAGGGCACCTCCGAAATTCAACGTTTAATTATTGCACGAAGCATTTCAAAAGAGTAAAAACCATAAACCAAATAAGAACCAATAAAACAACTAAAAACAAATACGTTATGTCAGCAACTGTCCAATTTACAATGCCCGACCACTACATGGTCGATGAACTTTTTACCGACGAGCAAATTCTTGTTCGTAATTCGACCCGAGACTGGGTGAATCGTGCTGTTAAGCCAGTTATTGAGGATTACTGTAATAAATCGGAATTCCCAATGCATCTTGTTAAAGAGATGGGCGAGATGGGAATTTTTGGTCCATTTATCCCAACTGAGTATGGTGGTGCAGGTATGGATCACACTTCTTACGGTTTAATTATGCAAGAACTTGAGCGTGGCGATTCGGGTGTACGCTCAATGGCTTCGGTACAAACTTCGCTTGTTATGTTTCCCATTTTTGCTTTTGGAAGCGAGGAGCAAAAACGTAAGTATCTACCAAAACTTGCTGCTGGCGAAATAATTGGCTGTTTTGGCCTTACCGAACCCGATCAGGGATCCGATCCAGGTGGTATGAAAACTCGTGTTAAAGATATGGGCGACCACTATCTTCTTAACGGGGCAAAAATGTGGATTACAAATTCTACCATTGCCGACATTGCTATTGTTTGGGCAAAGGACGAAGAGGGAGTTGTACTTGGAATGATTGTTGAAAAGGGTTGGGCTGGATTAACAGCTCCCGAAACTCACGGTAAATGGTCGTTGCGCGCTTCGGTTACAGGAGAACTTGTTTTCGATAATGTTAAGGTACCCAAGGAGTTTGTTTTACCCAATATAAAGGGATTAAAAGGGCCACTTAATTGTCTAAACTCTGCCCGTTACGGTATTGCTTGGGGTGCAGTTGGAGCAGCAATGGATTGCTACGATGCAGCTTTGAGGTATGCGTTAGAGCGTAAACAATTTGGAAAACCTATAGCAGGTTTCCAACTTCAGCAAAAGAAACTAGCCGAAGCTTTAACCGAAATTACAAAGGCTCAACTTCTTTCATGGAGACTTGGTGCTTTAAAGGATAAAGGAACTGTAACTCCTGCGCAAGTTTCAATGGCTAAGCGAAACAATGTTGATATGGCTTTACATATTGCCCGCGAAACTCGTCAAATACTTGGTGCTATGGGTATTACAAACGATTTTCCAATGATGCGCCATATGATGAACCTCGAATCGGTGATTACATACGAAGGAACTCACGACGTACATTTGCTAATTACAGGTCACGCTATTACAGGAATTGAGGCATTTAGGTAGTATTTACAAATATTTTTTGAAAGGCTGTCCGTTTTTTTAAGGACAGCCTTTTTTGTCCAATGTTTACTAAGTTTCGAAGAAATAGAAAACACTGCCTTTGTTTGAAAAAATAGCCGAAATAAGCAAAATACTGATATTATTCATTCTTTGATTAGAAGAATTCGCTAACTTGCGTGCCCATATAACTAATCCATTTAATTCTCTATAATATTATGCTTCAATTATTTAGCAATACCTATTTTTGGGTAGTAGTAGCATATTTTGCTATTGTTATAGGTGTTTCGTTTTTAACCCGAAAAGTGGCCTCACGGTCGGTAGCCGACTACCTTGTTGCAGGTCGTAACTTAGGAGTCCTTTTATGTTCAGTAGTTGTTGCCGCCGAATGGTTAGGCGGAATGAGCACCATTGGAGTTAGCGAAAAGGCCTTTAAAACGCTTTCGTTTCAACCAGTTCTATACAACATTGCCACATCAATTGGCATGATTATCATTGGCTTTACTGTTGCCAGCCATTATCGTAAAAATAATGTGCATACGGTTAGCGAAATGCTCGAAACCCTTTTTGGAAAACAGGTAAAAAAGATTTCGGCAATTGCATTTCTTATTGCATACATAACCCTTGCGTACGTTCAGCTGCAAACGGCAACCAGTGTAGTGAGCTCAATTTTCCAAATCGATTGGTTTACTGCGGTATTTATTGCAGCAGGTGTAATAACCCTTTACACCTATATTGGTGGCATGCATGCACTAGCAATAACCTCGGTAATTCACTTGGTAGTAATGTTTATAGGCTTAGGAATAGCTGTGGTTATTGGTGTTATTAATGTTGGCGGTTTTGCTAATCTTCAAACCTTACTCGAAGCAAAAGGGGCTACAAGTAGTTTTTACAATCCTTTTGGAGTTGGATTAAACGAAGCCTTTAGCTTATTGCTTGGTGGTGTTTTAGGTGGAATGGCTGCACAGGCGAGTATTCAACCTATTTTTGCAGCTAAAAGTCCGCTTGTTGCCCGTAAAGCTTCAATTCTGTCGAGTGCTTATATTGCCCCTTTTGGTGTAATGACTGCTATTTTAGGGCTAATTGCTGCAACAGGACTTTACAATGTAGGAGCCAATGCAGAGGGTTTTACAGCCAAGGTTGCGTTAACTAATTTGTTGGTAAATCCCGAGTTTATTCATCCAATTCTTGGTGGGTTGGCTCTTGCAGGTATTTTAGCAGCAATTCTTTCAACTGTTGGACCAGTAAACTTTGCCGTTGTTACCATTGCAACTAAGGATATTTATCATGGCTTTATAAACCCCGAAGCAAACGAGCAAAAGGTTATTAAAACAGCTCGTCAACTTGTAATTGTTGTTAGTATTATTACAATTCCTTTAGCTTACTACTTCCAAAGTGGAATTCTCGATTCGGCATATATTAGCTACGCCATTAGAGCCATTGGCGCTATTGTAATTATTGGCGGTATTTACTTCAGGGGCTGGATTGACGCATTCTCGGTTAAACTTGCTTTTATTGGTGGTACTATTGCGGTGTTTACCTGTATTCTTGCAGGAAAAATGGGTTGGTTCAATATCGATAAAACGTATGGAGCAGTTATTTTTGCTATAATCGCACTGCTAATTGGGTTTGTACGTAGAAAATATATTATAAAAGCGAAAAATGAATAGTAAAGGGCCTCTTTTTGGAATTAAAGTTCTCGAACTTGCCAATGTTTTAGCGGGGCCTAGTGTTGGCGTTGCGTTGGCCGAACTTGGGGCAACCGTAATTAAGGTTGAAAATTTACTCACCAAGGGCGATGTTACCAGAACATGGAAACTGCCAAGCGAAGATGAGAAAACCGATATTTCGGGATATTTCAGCTGTGTTAACTGGGGCAAAAAGTCGATTGCGCTTAACCTTTGTAAGCCCGAAGGACTCGATATTATTTACAAGTTAGCATCAATTTGCGATATTGTACTTGCAAGTTACAAACCCGGCGATGCTCAGAAGTTAAAGGTTGACTACGAAACGCTTAAATCGTATAATTCCAAAATTATATATGCACACCTTACAGGGTACGGTTTAAAGAATAATCGCCCTGGATACGATGCCATTGTTCAGGCCGAGAGCGGTTTTACTTTTATGAACGGCGACTACAACGGGCAACCCGTTAAAATGCCCGTGGCATTAATGGATGTGCTTGCAGGCCATCAACTTAAAGAGGGTATTTTACTTGCGCTTTTAAATCGCGAGCTTAACGGAAAGGGACAATACATTGAAACCAGCTTAATAAAAAGTGGCGTTGCGGCTCTATCGAATCAGGCAACTAACTGGCTTGTAGGAAATTCTATTCCTCAACGCATGGGGTCCGATCACCCAAATATTGTACCTTACGGTACTATTTTTTACACTGCCGACCAAAAGGCTTTAGTTTTAGCTGTTGGAAGCGATAAGCAGTTTGCCGATTTATGCAAAGTTTTAGGTAATCCCGAACTTGCTTGCGATCCACGCTTTACCACTAACCTTAATCGTGTAAAAAACAGGAGCGCAATAAATGAAATTCTTCAAGGGTTAATTTCAAATTTCGAAAGAAGCCCTTTGCTCGATGATCTTGATATTAAGAATGTTCCTGCGGGAGGCGTTTACGACATGCAAGAAGTTTTTGAATTACCCGAGGTTAAGGAAATGGTTATGGAGTCGAAAACCACATCGGGAAAAGAACTAAAAGGACTCCGAACCGTTGCCTTTACTATGAGTGGCGACGAGCAACCACAAATTCTTCAAGCACCACCACATTATGGCGAACACACTGCCAGTATTTTAAAGGAAATACTTGGATACTCTAATTCAACAATTCAAAGTTTAATCGATAACGAACTAATTTATGCAAACAACAAAATCAGTTAAGCCTAAGGCTTTTATCGATGGATCGAGGTTAATAACCGAAGCCTGTGTACTTGCTGGTGCCGATGTATTTGTTGGCTACCCAATTACACCCGCTAACTCGTTGTATCTTTATGCTACTAAGCGATTTCCTACTATGCTTGCAGCTCCCGACGAAATAACCACTCTTCAGTGGATGACGGGTTTTGCTACTGCTGGTAGAGTTCCTGTAACTGCCACTTCGTTTCCTGGCTATGCACTTATGGTCGAGTCGATTAATATGGCTTTTATGCAGGAACTGCCCATGGTTATTATTCTTGTGCAGCGCCTCGGCCCAGCCACAGGAACAGCCACTTGCGGTGCTCAAGGAGACTTATCTGTTGTTAACGGAACCCTTTCTGGTGGTTTTACTTTACCAACATTTTGTATTAGCAACCTCGACGATTGCTGGAGCCTATCGGCTAAAGCCGTTGAAACAGCAGTAAAACTTCGCACTCCTGTTGTGTTGCTTACTTCAAAGGAAATGGTTATGACCCTTTTAAGTTACGATTGGTCGAACCTGCCCGAGATTAAGCCTACCAAAATGACTGAATTTAAAGGCGAAGGTCAGTATTTTCCATACAAAGCTGGCGACAACCTTATACCCGATTTTCTTCCCGTTACTCAAACCAAACATCAGGTAAGGGTTACTGCTTCAACTCACGACACCAAGGGAATACTGCAAAATGTACTGCCCGAGGCAATTGAAAACACAAAGAGGCTTCAAAAAAAGCAGGACAAGCATTTGTCGGAGTTTACATTTTTCGACCTCGACGAGCAAGCAGGTGCCGAAGCGCTAATATTATCGTACGATATTACTGCTCAGGCAGCACGCGAAGCAGCTGTTAAAATTAGAGAAACAGGCAAAAAAGTTTCGGTACTAATTGCCAAAACCTTATTGCCAATTCCTATGGAGTATATCGAAATAGCAAACCGATACAAAAGGGTAGTTGTTGCCGAGGAGAACCTTACAGGGCAGTTGCGCCAAATGCTATTCGGTGTTGCCGGTCGTAAGGGAGTTACAGGCGTTAATGCCATTGCAAAAATGATTAGTCCTAACGAAATTGTAGAGGAGGTATTGCGTAATGAATATTAAGCCATTTTTAACAGAAGCAGAACTTCCATTCTGCAAGGGTTGTGGTCATTCGAGTGTTGCTCAAAACACCGAAAAGGCGCTTCAAAAAATGAATCTCGACCCTCTCGATGTAATTCTTGTAACCGATATTGGTTGCCATGGAATTATCGATAAAAATTTTCTGTCGCATACAGTTCACGGCTTACACGGAAGGGCTGTTGCCCTTGCTGGCGGTGTTGCAGCGGGTGTAAACAATTCCGATAAAAAAATTATAACCTTTATAGGCGACGGTGGCGCAACCATTGGTATGCAGCACCTTATTGGAGCAGCTCATATGGGCTTTAATATTACCGTTGTTATTCACAATAATATGCTTTACGGAATGACTGGTGGCCAACCCTCGGAGTTTACTCCATGTGGTTTTAAAACACCAACTCTTCCCGAAGGAAGCGCAAAAGCAGGTTACGATATTTGCGAAATAATTGCTTCGGCTGGTGCTTCGTACGTTCAGCGCGTTGCAGGAGTTGGCGACTACTCCGACTCACTTGTTAATGCCTTTTCGGCAAAGGGTTTTTCGCTGGTTGAGGTAATGGAAATATGCCCAAGTTACGGCGTGAAATCGAACCCTGGAATGAAACTCTCAAAAGTTATTGAAGACAGCGGATTGGCAGTTAAGGTATTTGTCGACGGGCGCGATAAGGAGTATGTAACTCCAATCGATTCATCTCCAAAAAGTTTAATTTCCGACAAGTTTAACGTTGATGTTAAGTACTCGCACAACCTTTCGAAACCTGTAAGCATTATGATGTCGGGTTCGGCAGGAGAAGGAGTGCAATCGGCTGCTGAGTTTTTAGCAAAAGCTGCTATGACCGCAGGGTTACATGCAACCAAAAAGGGTAGCTATCCAGTAACAGTTGGAGTTGGTTTTTCAGCATCAGAGGTTATTATTTCACCTGAACCTATATTATACACTGGCTCTCCAGTTCCCGATGTTTTAATAATTACATCGGTTGATGGATTAAATTATGCCAAAGCTGCTGCTGCTCGCATGAAAGGTGGGTTACTTTTAGTCGACGAATCTTTAGATGTTCCCCAAACAGGAGCAAAAGTTGTAAAGTTTCCATTTCGAGAAAGAGTTGGAGCCAGAAATAGTGCTTTTTACAGCATATTTTGGTACTTAAACAACAATAATCCATTTCCAATTGAAGCCTTAAAGGATATATTTATGAATAATAAAATTTCCGAAAAGGTTAAAATTGAAACCATGCTGCAGTTCTAATATTTATAAGCACTTTGGTTAATTAGCAGTAGGTCAACAAGTAATAAGGTGTTTTAAATCATCTTTTATTTTGAAACAATAGTTCCTGAAAAGCGTTTTAGAAAACAAGAGCACACAATTTTTTAGGGTTTTTAGTTGGTTTTAGGTTTGTTGCTTTTTAGGTTAATTTTTTAGGGTTGAGGAGCGAGTTCGAATAGAACTCGCTCCTTTTTTTGTGGCTTTTCTATTACTTAGGGCGTTATTTTGCTTCGATTTGCTCAAAAACAAGTACTCTCTGTGTAATCAAAAACTTTTCTCTGCGCTCTCAGCGTTCTCTGCGGTTAAAGAGACTTTTGCGGGTTTTGGTGGAATTGTTTGGTAATGAATACTTCTTGCGCCTTTGCGCCTTTGCGTGAGTTTTTTAAAGGGTTCGGTAGCGAAGTTTTTCTCTGCGCTCTCAGCGTTCTCTGCGGTTAAAAATATTCGCTTGCGTTTTTGGTGGAATTGTGTGGTAAGTATGGACAGCCATTCGGAAGAATAAAAAAATTATTCAAATAATGTTTTTATTTTAAATATTGTGTTTGTATTCACTAAAATACATTAAATTTGGTGAATAATAAAAAATACTATGATACAAAGAAAGCTTAGGGAAGAGATAAAAAGCAAACTTTATAAAGGGAAAGCAATAATAGTTTTAGGTCCAAGACAAACTGGCAAAACTACCCTGCTGCAAACCATCGCATCGGCAGAAGGAGCTTATTTATACCTTAACGGCGATGATAATGTTATCCGTGAAGTTCTCGAAAAAACCAGCCTTCAAACTTTAAAACAGCTAATTGGAGCAAACAAACTCGTTGTTATTGACGAAGCGCAAAGGGTAAAGAATAATGGTTTGGCCTTAAAGCTTATTACAGATCAAATGAAAGATGTTCAACTTTTTGTAAGCGGCTCATCAGCTTTAGAATTGGCAAATGAAATTAATGAGCCTCTTACTGGTCGTAAGTGGGAGTACATGCTTTACCCCATTAGTTGGAGTGAGTACTGTTCTCATTTTGGAAATCTTATGGGAATTCAAAGCCTCGAACAAAGGCTTGTTTTCGGTATGTATCCCGAGGTAATTAATAATACTGGTAATGAAGTAGAGGTACTTAAACAAATTGCCGATAGCTATTTGTATAAAGATTTGCTTTCATTTAAGGGGATAAGGAAACCCGAATTACTTTTTAAACTGCTGCGGGCTCTTTCCTTTCAGGTAGGAAGCGAAGTGTCGTATAATGAATTGGCCAACCTGTTACAGGTTGATAAAAATACCATAAGCAACTACATTGATTTACTCGAAAAAGCCTTTGTAATATTTAAGTTGCAACCGCTTAGCCGAAATCTCAGAAATGAGATAAGCACAACCCGAAAGATTTACTTTTACGATAATGGTATTAGAAATATTCTTATAAACAACACTAATCCACTTGAATTCAGAAACGATATTGGCGTATTGTGGGAAAGTTTTTTAATGTCTGAAAGAATAAAGTATAACCACTATAATTCGGTTTACTCCAACTTATACTTTTGGCGAACTCACCAACAAAAAGAAATTGACTATATCGAAGAACGAAACGGCAAGTTTTATGCGTTTGAATTTAAATGGAACAACAGAAAAAAAACGCTAGCCCCTGCTCTTTTTATGGAAACATATAGCGATACGGAGTTCTCGGTTATCGACAAAAGTAATTATTTTAATTTTTTGGGATTGTAATAAATGTATACACTGTAATGTATATACAAGCAAACCAAAATACAAAAGTTAAAAAATGTAATTCAATTGAAGAATTTAGGATAAATAAATTCAATTGATTGAAGTATTTTTAGATATTCAGAAACTCAACTAAATTGTTTCTCGAAATAACTTTATAATCAATTTGTGAGTAGTTTTTAGCAAAAGCTAGTGGCGTTTTTAACTCCTTTCCAGTCCATTTAAACTCAAAGGCTTTAAGGTTACTATTTGTTTCTTCAATTAAATCAATCTCGCTACCAGCATAATTTCTCCAGAAATAGAATTGTGATATTTCGCGCTTATTACTACAACTTTTAATCCTTTCGCTTATCATAAAATTCTCCCACAGAGCGCCAATATCGCTCCTTATATGTAAAGGCCTGAAGTCTCCTATAACTGCGTTCCTTATTCCATTATCGTAAAAATACCACTTTGATGATTTGCTTATTTCTTTACGTGGATTTGTTGAATAGGCAGGTAGTTTATAAATAACAAAAGTTTTTGAAAGTAAATCGAGATACTTCTCAACGGTATTTCTTGATATTCCTAATTGCTTTCCAAGTTCATCATAAGATACAATACTCCCGATTTGAAAGGAAACCAAACGGAGTAAATCCCTCATTTTCGAAGAGTTTTTTATACCATCAATCATTAGTAAATCTTTCAATAAATAGGAATTGCTAATTTCATTTAAGTATCTTGTTTTTTTCGAGAAATCTTCAAAATTGCATAATTCAGGATAATTTCCGTAAACCAGAAAATCTTCAATTTTTTTGTTTAAATCCAAAAATGTTTGCTTTTGTAAAAGCTCATTAATCGAAAGTGGGAATAGTTTAAACTCATAGGATCGCCCAACTAATGGTTCGCCAGTTTTATTGTGTAGGTCGAAAGACGAAGACCCCGAAACCAAAATGGAAACAGTTTTAACAGCGTCAACCATAAGTTTTAAAACAAGTCCAATTTCTTTAATATTTTGTGCTTCATCAATTATTAGCAAATCGGTGCCAGATAAAAGTTGACGGTAATTTGAAATAGTTCTCTCTGAGAGCAGCCTTTCGGTGTTATAATCTTCTCCGTTTAAAACAGATATATTTCCGGTATATTCTGATTCAATTTGTTCGAGCAATACAGTTTTACCAACTCTGCGGGAACCAAAAATTTTTATAACTTTTCCTGGCACAAGTTCCGATAAAACAGCCATTTTTATATCTCTTTCAAACATCATTTGTGTAGTATTTGAAATCAAATATACAAATATATTCAATACAATGATGTTATTAGTATGAAATATGTTATTGCGTTGAAGAAAATAATACAAATAACTTTTGGCTAAGAGATGCACACAATTCATTTCGTGTGGCAATGAATTAAGCATAACAGGGTATTTGTTTAATACATACTAGTTGAAGGTTAATACCACACGATGAAATAAGGCAGCAGTGAGGTTTATCTGCGTAATCTGCGTAATCTGCGAGATTCTTTATATAAAGGTAATAGTTTCATATTTTTTACATGTTCTCGAGTTTTTCCAATTTGCTTTTATTACTTTGCAGTAAAACTGAACATAAAATGAAGTTCCGAATTCTTTTAGCTGCAATTTTAATTGGTATAACCTCGTGTAGGCAATCCGACACCAAAAATAATTTGGTTTTTAAGTATAACGAAACCAAGGGTATTCCAACACTCGATCCGGCTTTTGCCCGCAGTCTCCCAGTTATTTGGCCTGTTAACCAAATTTATAACGGACTAGTTCAACTAAGCGATTCGCTTACCATTCAGCCCTGTATTGCAAAGGGTTGGAGCGTTTCGTCCGATGGGTTAACCTATTCGTTTAATCTTCGAACTGATGTTTTCTTTCATAATTCCCCTGCATTTAAAAATGGAGTGGGACGAAAAGTTGTTGCTGCCGATTTTGTGTACTCCATAAACCGAATTGCAAATCCTCAAACTGCATCGCCAGGGGCATGGATTTTTAACGCCCTGCAGGGCGTTAACGGTAGCTCCAAAAAAGTTTGCGAGGCTTTAAACGATTCTACGCTGGTTATAAAACTCGTTAAACCCTTTCCTGCTTTTTTAGGATTACTATCGATGCCCTACGCGTTTGTTGTTCCTCACGAAGCAGTAGAATTTTACGGAAACGAATTTCGTCGAAACCCGGTTGGTACTGGTCCGTTTCAGTTTAAGTTTTGGAAGGAAGGCGAGAAACTGGTATTACGCCGAAATCCAAACTATTTCGAGGTTGATGAAGTGGGTAACCGTTTACCATACGTTGAAGCAGTAAATATTTCGTTTATAGCCGATAAGCAGTCGGAGTTTTTAGAATTTCTGAGAGGAAATATCGATTTTCTTTCGGGGGTTCATGCAACATCGAAGGACGAACTTATTACCCGTGGTGGGAAGCTTAATCCTCGATACTCCAAAAAAATTATCATGCTCACTGGCCCTTACTTAAATACGGAGTATTTGGCAATGCTTTACGATACCACTCTCGAAAATATGAAAAGTAATCCTCTGAAAAACAAGAATTTTCGAAAGGCAATAGCATGTGGTTTCGATCGTGAAAAATTGGTTACGTACCTTCGGAGCAATTTGGCATACCCTGCCCATCAAGGGTTTATTCCTTTCGGAATGCCCGGATTTAGTGACGATTTCGAGGGTTTTAGCTACAACCCAGCACTTGCCAAGGAGTATTTAAGCGCAGCTGGGTTTCCTAACGGCAAAGGTCTTTTACCCATAGCCATTGCCACAACCGACGACTACGTAGATATTTGCGAGTTTATTCAGCATCAACTTAGCGAAATTGGAATTCCAATTAAAATAGAAGTTTTACCCGGTGCTGCTTACCGTGAAATGATGGCAAACTCCAAATTGCCTATGTTTAGGGCTAGCTGGGTTGCCGATTATGCCGATGCCGAGAATTACTTGTCGCTTTTTACATCGAATAACTTTAGCCCATCGGGGCCAAATTACTCGCACTTTTCGAGCAAAATGGTCGACGAACTTTACAGCAAAGCCCTCATAACCGAATCAATTGTAAGCCGCGAGGCAATTTATCGTCAAATTGACTCAATTGTTATTAGCGAAGTTCCTGTAATTCCTTTGTACTACGATAAAGTTGTTCGTTTTACGCAAAAGAATGTTTTGGGGTTAGGTGTAAATCCAATGAATTTGCTTGTGCTAAAGAAGGTTAGGAAAAATTAATAGTTAAAAACACGGTTGTCCGATAAAAGAATCAGGACTAAAGTCCTTCAATTATTTGCGCTGTGTAACCCCAGCCTTAAGGCTGGGGTTATTTAAAGCCCCATGTCACTTGGGCTTCAGCCCTGAATTTGATAATTTTATCGAACAATATTGAATAAAAAACGACTTAAACTGCAAAATTGTGAAATCAACCAACCTCATCTCCACAATTGCCGATGCGGCAAAACATTTTCACGAAAACGATAGTACCGGTCACGATTGGTGGCATGTGTACCGTGTGTGGCAACTTGCAAAGCATATTGCAGTAAAGGAAAATGCTAATATTCATTTAGTTGAAATGGCTGCCCTACTTCACGATATGGACGACTGGAAGTTGTCGCCAGAAAATGATAAAAAAAATGAGTACTCAAATGCTCGTAAACTTTTAATTGAATGTGCCGTTGATTCGAATTCAATTGATAAAGTTATTGGCATAATTAAAGAGGTTTCGTTTAAGGGTGCCAACGTCGACACTACTCCAACAACTATTGAAGCATGCGTGGTTCAGGATGCCGACCGACTCGATGCCATTGGTGCCATAGGCATTGCCCGTGCATTTGCCTATGGCGGATCAAAAAGTCGTCCACTTTTCGACCCAAACTGCCCGCCAGTTCTTCACTCGTCGTTTAGCGAATACAAAAACTCCAAGGGTTCAACATTAAACCATTTTTACGAAAAATTACTTTTGCTTAAGGATATGTTGAACACCCAAACAGCAATTGGAATTGCAGAAAAGAGACATAATTACATGGAGCAATTTGTTACGCAGTTTTTAAACGAGTGGAATGTTACCGAAATCGACTAATTTTGTTATTTAAGACTTGACCAAATGATAGTAATTGCCGACAGTGGTTCAACAAAAACCGATTGGAGAATTATTCTTCCAAATGGAGATGTTAAAGAGTTTACGACTAAAGGATTAAACCCTTTTTTTGTAAATAAAGATGACTACTTAGAGGCGCTTACCCATTTCTTTCCAAAGGAATTCGATTCGACCCAAGTGAAAAAGGTTTTCTTTTATGGCGCTGGTTGTGCCACAAAGGAACGCTCGGAGGTTGCAATTGCTGGTTTGCAAAAGTTCTTTCAAAATTCAACAATTTGCGTTTACTCCGATGTGTTTGCTGCTGCTCGTGCTGTATTTGGTAACCAAAGTGGTATTACCGTAATTTTGGGTACTGGAACTAATGTTGGTTACTACAATGGGAGCGAAGTTACAAGTTATACACCTTCGCTTGGTTATGCCATTGGCGACGAGGGTAGTGGGGCGTATTTAGGTAAAAAAATATTACGAAGTTGGCTTTACTCCGAACTGCCAGCCGACTTGGCAATACTTTTCGAGAAGCAATACGGTTTAAACCTCAGTAAGGTTTTACATTCACTTTACTCCGAACCAATGCCTTCGAGGTTTTTAGCAGGTTTTATGCCCTTTATACTTGAACATAAAAACCACGAATTTATTGCGAATGTTATCGATAAGTCGTTTAGCAAATTGGTAAAACGACACATTGCAAAAATGCCAATGTTTCCAACGTCACCAGTTGGGGTTGTTGGATCGGTGGGCATTTTGTTTAGCCAGAATTTAGCTAAGGCAATTGCTGGTGCTGGCGGAATTATAGTAAAAACGGTACAGTTTCCAATTGACGAACTATGCTTGTACCACAGTAGTAACGACCTGTAAACCCTATAGTATTTTATAATCGATTGCCGAATTGCTTACCAAACTTTTAGCTAGTTCGTCGCACTCCTCGGCTCTAATTTCTTCCCCAAGTTTTCGTAGGAAAATCGATAGGTTTTTCACCAGCTTAATTTCATATAATTTATACCCAGCAAGTTTGCTTATTTCCACTGCTCGCTGAAACGAATCGTTAGCCTTTTCTGGTTCACTTTCGTAAAGGTAACTTATAGCCAAAATGGCATGCGCAATAATTTGTGGATGAAAGTTGCACCACTCCGGAAAGTCATTAATAAATTCCTCTAATCGTTTAAAGTGCAGTGGGTTAACTTCCTGCTCGGCTCTTACTTGTCCAAATACTCTAAATGTAGCCAGCGCTTTTTGACTTGGGGTTAGGTAATTTTGCGTAATGTATTCTTTGTAAGGTCGTTTTAGTATTAAATGGTAATTTTTACTAAGTATTAAACCAAAGGCTAGCCCTACCTCAAAGGTGTCCTGTTCGGTTTGGCTATAATCTTGGTACTGTTTACTTGTAAAATCGTCGAGGTCGCGAGCCACATTTTCCATTGAACCAAATAGGCTGAAGTAGCTAGCCAAAAACCTGTTCGAGAACCAAACTCCAGCTAAAACTGGGTCGCTACTTAAAGGTGGCAAATTTGTGGAATACAAATCTCTATTGTCGCTTAAATTACTTAAATCAAGAGTTAAAATTCCCGATAGGGAAAGTAAATTACTTGTAATAAATTTCGATTTGCTATCGTTTTTAGCATTTTGGTACGATTGAATATTGAAAATAAATGTATTGGCAATTCCGTCGAAATCAATGCTGTTTTCGAATAAATACTTTTGGGCTATTGGATTTTTGCTGAAATGCGGAATTAAATCGCGCCTCATAAAGTCGTCTTTTTTAATACATAACGATATGGTTGGCGATTTAAACACTTCGTTAAGCGTTTCTGGTTTAAGAGTAAAAAATGGTAACAGTGCACTAACTGCCCTGCTGCGGTAAGCGAGCTGAAATGCAGTGTTTATAAGGTTTGGAAGTAACGGATTTGAGTTGTAGTTGCTTTCAATTTGTTGAAAAAAGTTGAAAGTGAAACTTCCCGCTGTCCCCTTTAGGTTGTGAATTATTAGTAGCGAGAATATTTCAGTACTCGAAAGTTTTGTAACTCTTACTAAAGCACCAAACCTATTTTCAATAAGTTCCTCGGAAAAAATACCAAACGAGAGTAATTCGTTATAGGCTGTATAATAGTTACTTCCAAGTTTTAAGTGAATAGGGTAGCGGTCCGAAATGTCGTTTTTCTTTACCCAAAATCCCTCTTGCCCATTTTTTGTTAATTCTAAAATGAAGTTTATAAGTTCACTTTTTACTTTCGAAAAACTATTTTCCCAAACATGGTTACTTATAAAAGTTTCAAGCAAATCAATTCTATTGAAAAAACTATTTGGTAAAGAAGGGTTATATATATTAATAAAAACACTAAGGTAGTATGGGTGCGAAATTGTTTTCTTTAGTTCCAAGGGTAAACTATCGATAAAAATTCGGGTACAATTAGTTTTACTATAAGTTTTGTCGAATACTTCTTGAATTTCTGGGTCGGAAAGGGGAGGAAAGTTTGCACCTTCGCTTGTAAAGCTATCGTCGTTAACGTACAGCCATTTGTCGTCAGAGCAAAACTTACATAAATTAGTTTTCCAAGTTGAAGTACGGGTCGAAACTATAAATTTTATGTTGCGCGTACCTGTATTGGCTAAAATATTTCTTAGGGTCGAAAATAATTTTTCTGTTTTTGAACCCTGTAAATCAATGTTTTCAATTGAATCGAATATTACTACAATATTACCAATTTGCGAGTCGGCATCGTATAAAATGTTGCTGGTTAAAGGTATTCCGAGAATGCTAGGGAGAATATTTTCGGGTAAAATGTCGAGTTCAATGTACTTTTCTAATTCCAACGCAGGAACAAGTACAATAATGTCCTTTTCGTAGGTCTTTTTTTGGAGGGCTTGTTCGTACCATTTTATAATACCCGAAGTTTTACCATAGCCACGTGGTGCAATTAACGCAGTTGCATTTTTAGTTGAATTAATAAGGTTGCTAATTCTGTCCTCGGTAAATTTTCGAAATACAAGTTTGTTTACGTTAGGTTGATTTGCCGAAATAAAATTTATAATGAACTGCTGGCTTAGTTTTAGAGCATTTTCTTTGGCAATTTGCCAAAGTTCTAAGGTCGATAATGAATTTTCGGTTTGGCTGTTGCTTTGCTGATAACTATCCCAACTACTGTAACCTACATATTTACAGAGTATATCGAGAGTTGTGCGGGTTGGTTGAGAATTCGTAGATAAAAACCCAAATAATCGCCTAAGGGTTGATGCGCTAATATGGCATCCTGTTTTGGCTAATATGCAACTCGACAGTTCGTTACAGTCCTTTTGAATGGCAATTATTTTGCCAAAATGCAATTCTACTTGCTCCTTAAGATTACTAATAATCATTTTGGCATTTTTCTATTTAGAAATCGTTTAATCCCTTTGTTTATTAGTACTTCAGCAAATTTAAACATTAAAAGAAGTAATCAACTAGCCACAGTAAAAAAAATGACCGAAAAAATACTGGTTCACACATATATAAAGCAATAGTTTTGTAGCGGATAAGGAGGTGAACTCTAACTTATCGTTAAAAAAACGAAATTATAATTTAAAAGCCAAATATTATGAAACGATTAAAGGTTTTTGTTAAAGACAGCATTGTCGATAAACTGTCAATCGACCTAGGTGTGTTCTTCGTGTTCTTCCTGGTAACCATGCTTTTTGTGTTTACCATTGTACGCTTTTTTTAGTTCTTTCTTTTTTCAGCCTTTTTTAAAACCCTAAAAATCTCTCTAGCAATGTTTAAGCAAATTTGGAATTCTTGTCACGCATCGGTTTGCCATTTAAATTTTTTGAACGAACGTGGAGTTTCAGTCGATTGCCTTACCGGTTTTAAAGTTAACAAATCGCTTGTTACCAGTCAGCAGGCATTTTATGTTGAAAAAGCGCACAAAGTAGAAATAACCTTTGTTGGCAAGGATGCCAATACGGTTACCGCTTCAATGCGAATACCCTACACCGAGTTTATTAACGAGCATCGAATAGGGTTTGTGAATAGTAATGGGCATTACGCAATTTTTAATATCGATCTTCCTGAGTTCGAAGATATACCTTCGCTTAAGCTAAGCGAAAGAATGAATTTTGCCATAGGGTCGCAGGTTGCTGTAATTGCGTTTATAAATGGTTACTCTAATTTAGGCCTTTCAACTGGTATCGTTTCGTCAATGTACACAAATCCCGAGGGTGTTCGATTTGTGCAGTTCGATTGCCAAACAGGTTACGGAAATAGCGGTGCTCCGCTAATTGACCCTGAAAACATGGAAGTTATTGGTATTGTTTCGCGCCGTTCAACTCCAGCTGCAAAGGCCTACAGGCAATTGCTCGACATTGTTGGAACAAATATCGATCAGCTTCGTCAAGTAGGCAGCGTTATTAAGTTTGGCGATGTTGACCCCATTCAGGTTCTTGTTGCCAATCAAAATCAACTTAAGCATTTGGCTAATAATATCTATAAAAATTCAGTAACAAGCAGTTCGCAGGCGGTTACCCTCGATAGGGTTATATCGTTCTTCAACGAAAATGCTGTTCATAAGGTACCAACCGAAGAGTCCGAGCACGAAATGGACTACTTTATTGGTTAAATAAGTGGGTTTAGGTTGCAAAAAGGGGTTAACTTTGGTTAACCCCTTTTTCATTTATAACTTTTCCCCTTTTATTATGTTGTTAATCATTAGCCTTTCTTACTTTGATATTTTTACATTTAATAACTTGCCAGCAATATTTTACTGTTTCCATTAATACATATCTCCTAAAAATATTGAACTATGGATATTACTAAACAAATCGAATTTCTTAATAAAATTGAACTCTTTCGAGGTTTAACCGACAACGAAATGAACTCTCTTGCATGCTGTATTTCCGAAAAGGTTTACAACGAAAACGATTTTCTATTTCGAGAAAACGGGCAGCGCGAGTCGATCTTTATAATTTACGATGGCGAGGTGGAACTTTTTAAAAGCAACCCCTATGGCGTTGAACTTAAACTCACATACTTTACTAAGGGCGACTTTTTAGGCGAAGGTTCGTGGGCCAACGATTCTCCCCATTCCACGTCGGCTAGAGCCTTAAAAACAACGGTTGTTCTTTTAATTAGCAACGAGTTCTTTAAACGCGATGCGAATACAACCATAAAGGTTTTTTCGAATATTGCCCGTGTAATTTCGCGCCGAATGCGAAATGCGAATAACCGAATGATTAACCCTGCTGCCCAGTACGAGTCGGGGAGCACACGTTTAGAGCACGATTTACTAGGCGAAAGAAATGTGCCATTCGAGTATTACTACGGAATTCAAACGCTACGAGCCCTCGAAAACTTCAATATTAGTGGTGTTGCACTTAACTTTTTCCCGCTTCTAATCGACTCGCTGGCAATGGTAAAGGAAGCAGCTGCCGAGGCAAATTACGATTTGGGATTACTCGATGAGAATATTAAAAACGCAATTGTTGCAGCCTGCCACGAAATTAAAAAGGGTAAGTTTCACAACCACTTTGTTGTCGATTTAATACAGGGCGGTGCAGGTACTTCGACAAACATGAATGCCAACGAGGTAATTGCAAACCGAGCCCTCGAAATTCTTGGGTACGAAAAGGGACAGTACGATTTCTGTCATCCCAATAACCATGTTAACCTATCGCAGTCGACCAACGATGCGTACCCAACAGCAGTTAAAATTGCGTTGTACTACTCTAACCGTAAGTTAGTTGTAGTGCTAAAGAGTTTAGTTGAGTCGTTTAGAGCAAAATCGGTTGAATTTGCCAGCGTTATAAAAATGGGACGAACGCAATTGCAGGATGCTGTTCCTATGACACTGGGGCAAAGTTTTGAAGCATACGCTGTTACACTTTCCGAAGAGATTGAAAGGCTAAACCAAAATGCGCAGCTATTTCTCGAGGTTAATATGGGGGCAACTGCAATTGGAACGGGCATTAACTCCGACCCCGAATACCCCGAAAAGGTAATGGCGCACTTAAAACGAATTACCGAAATTGACGTTGTACTGGCAGGAAATCTTATTGAAGCAACACAGGATACAGGCTCGTTTGTAATGTACTCGTCGGCTGTAAAACGATTAGCCGTTAAACTTTCGAAAATTTGCAACGACCTTCGGTTACTTTCGTCGGGGCCACGAACCGGAATTAATGAAATTAATTTACCACCAATGCAACCGGGCTCATCGATTATGCCCGGAAAGGTAAATCCTGTTATTCCCGAAGTTGTAAATCAAATAGCCTTTAAGGTAATTGGTAACGACCTTACGGTAACCCTTGCCGCCGAAGGCGGACAGCTGGAGCTAAATGTGTTCGAACCCATAATTGTTCAAAGTCTTTTTGAGTCGATTGAGATGCTTAAAAATGGTATGAACACACTTAAGTATCGATGCATTGATGGAATTACAGCAAATGTTGAGCGTTGCTTATACTTAGTGCATAACAGCATTGGACTGGTAACTGCGCTAAATCCATATATTGGTTACGAAAAATCGACAATACTAGCGAAGGAAGCCCTTGAGGGAAACCGAAGCGTTTACGATTTGGTTTTAGAGAAAAAGTGGCTTACCAAGGAGCAACTCGACAATATTTTGGCTCCCGAAAATATGATTAAACCCCGACGTTTAAAGTAGAAGAAAAAGAGGAGCGTTAGCTAATTTCTTTTATAACCCGGTTAACCTCCTCTTCGGTTTCGTAAAGTTTTGTTTTACAAAACTTAATAAGCGCAGTAACCCGCTTAACGCTTTCTGTAAGCTTGTCGATATTAAGTTCATTACTCTCAATTTGAGCCATAATCTCCTCTATTTCGGCTATAGCCGATGCGTATGTAAGCTCTTGTTTTTTAGCCATGTTATGGAATGTTTTTTATTTTATTAGCGGTAACTCTATGGTAAAGGTCGTCCCAATACCAATTTGGCTTGCAACGGATATTGAACCTCCGTTTTTTTCAACAAAGTCTTTGCAAAGTGTTAAACCTAAGCCCGAACCCGATTCGTTGGAAGTTCCCTTTGTCGATACAACTTCGCTAGGGTTAAAAATGTTTTTTAAATTTTCTTCCTTTATGCCAACACCATTGTCGGCAATGCTAACAATGGCCAACCCTTCTGTTTTATAGGCTTTAATTGTAATTTTCCCATTGGGTTTTGTAAATTTTATGGCATTGGAGATTAAGTTTCGAAAAACGGTATTCATTGTATCAATGTCAACGTTTAACATTATATTTTGCTCCGAAATTATGACTACTTCAATTTCCTTTTGCTTTGCCTGTATTTCTTGTACTGCAGCGGCCTGATTTATTATATCGACAATACTAACTGCTTGAGGTTTTAGTACAAGTCGTCCCGTTTGGCTCCTTGCCCAGTGCAGCAGGTTGTCGATTAGTGCTAAAAGTTTTAACGACGATTCGTTTATATTTTTGCTAAACTCTTCAATTACACTTGGCTCTAAGCTTTTAACTTGGGTAGCTAATATTTCGGTTAACCCTGCTAGCGCAGTAAATGGGCTGCGTAGGTCGTGGGCAATTATTGAAAATAGTTTGTCCTTTGTTTGAATATTTATTTTTAGCTCCCTGCTCGATTCGGCTAGCTTTTTATTCGCCCTTTTAAATAGTAGGTAACCGTAAGTTATAACAATTACAAGTATAGCAAGCAAGCTTATAATAACTATCATTAAGTTGCGAACCGAGTTTTGTCGCTGAATTATTGCCGTTTTAAGTGCGTCTTCGGTTTTAAGTAGTTCAATCTCCGCTTCAATTTGCCTTATCTCGTATAGTTTTTTTCCAAGTTCTAATTCAACACTAAGTTGAAGTATCGATTCTTTTTGATTTGTAGCGTTTAAGCTATCGCGAACAGTAATGTGTTTAGTGTAAAAAGCCAAGGCTTCCTTGTGCATTTCCTTGCTATTGTAGTAATTATAGAGAGCAAGCAGTGTAAGTTCGGCGAGTTTACCGTTCTTGGTTAGCTTGGCAAGCGCAAGTGCTTCGTTTAAAAAGGGCAATGCTGCGCCGTAAGAACCTAACTTTGTATGGGCTTCGCCAATTTTACGCAGACAAAGGCCTTTTTTATCGAGTTCGTTATGGTTTCCAAAGGTTATCGATGCTTCAGTAAAAAAGTTAATTGCCTCGGTAAGTTTATTCTCGTAAAGCGCAATGTTTCCTAGCTCATTTTTTATATCGGCAATACCTTTTTCGTCGCTTAACTTTGTAAGTATAACTAATGCATGGTTTAAGTATTTTTTTGCTTCGTCGGTTTTTCCTTGCTCGCTCAATGCAATGGCAATGTTTCGAAGAACTGGAGCCCTTAAAGCTTCGTTTGCACTTTGTTCTCTTAGTGTTAGCGCTTTTTTGTAGTTCTCAATCGATTCCCTATACCGCTTTAATTCTTTTTGCGTATTCCCAATATGAATATAAATGTACGACATTCCAATTGGGTCGCTAGTTTCAGTGCTTAGTTCGAGGGCTTTTTCGAAGTACTTAAGTGCATTCGAATGTGAATTTAGCTTACGGTATGTTAGTCCAATGTTTGTAAGCGAACGAGCAATTTCAGCAGAAGAGCCAAGTTCTTGGCGTGCTTTAAGCGAAAGCAAGTAGTATCTAAGTGCTTCGGTTAGGTCGCCTTTAAGCGAAAACAGGTTGCCAAGTTCGTTGTAGCTCGAAGCGATTCCCTTTTTATCGCCAATTTGGGTTCTTAGTTCTAACGATTTATTTAAGTGATTTTCAGCTTCGCCAAATAAACCCATTTCCTTTTTTACACGGGCAAGGTTGTCCTGTGTAACTGCTGCACTTTGGAGTAATCCAAGTTGCATGCGAATGCTGTAACTTTCTTGGTAGTAGCCAATTGCCTCCATTGGGTTGCCATTTTTTACTGCTATACTCCCAAGCAGGTTTAGTATATCGGCAACTTGACTTTTCCCATTAATTTTTTTTGATAAAGCAAGAGCATTAACAAGCACCTCGCGCGATTCGTTTGTTTTTCCTATATCTCTATTAACAAGTCCTATATTTCTAAGCGTTTGTACTATATCGAGCGTGTCGTGTAAACTTTCTCTTAAACTCAAGGCATTTTTATAAGCTTCTTTAGCATTATCGTACTGTCCATGAAACCAGTACGTATTACCAAGACTATGATAAGCCAAAGCTATGAGTTTAGGTTGCTCAGTTGGCGTAGCAACTTTAAGAGCGTAAAGTTTTTCCTTTATTGCCTGCTCGGAGTTTCCCATTTGGGAGTAAAAATCGCCTACCCACTGATAAAACAAAGTGATGGTACTTGGGTCGTTTACAAGTTTGAGCGATTGTTTTCCCTTTTCAACTTGCTTTAGTGCTTCGGTTGTATTTCCTGCAGAATGAAGAACAGCTGCCTTGGATTTATATAGTTTAAGTAATATGGCAGGTAGTTGATCATTATTTGGAACTACAAAAGCCGAATCGATTGCCAATTGGGCTTTTTCGATTTGACCCATAATTACGTATGTATTGGCAACAAGGCATAGTGCCAAAACTTGTCCCGAAATATTGTTTTGCGATACCGATTGTTTTTGAATAGTACGTGCCGAGTTTAAAACACTCGCTGGATTTTCGGCAAGATAAACTTCAAGTGAATCAATTCTTTTTAGAATATCTTGCTTGCTATTGTCGGCAAATACCGATAACTGAAATATTGTTGAAAGAAGAATATATAAACTTATATTTTTAATATGTTTATAGTCAATCATAAACTTTTAAGTTTTGATTTTTAAGTGAGAGTTAAGCATAAAATTTAGAGGGAATGCTATTTCCAGTGGTTTTTTGGTAATGTAAAGGTGAACGTGCTGCCAATTCCCTTTTCGCTTTTTATTTCAATTTGGCCTCCGCTTTTCTCAATAAGTTCTTTGCAAATTATTAGTCCTAATCCCGACCCTGTTTCGTTATCGGTACCCCTAGTGGTGAAAGAACTGTCGAGTAAAAAGAGGTTCGAAATTTCTTGCTTTGTAAGCCCAACGCCCGAGTCGGAAATCGATATTTCTACAAAGTTCTCCTTTTCGGTGGCGTAAATCGTTATTTTGCCATTTTCGGAGGTGAATTTTATGGCATTCCCAATTAGGTTTCGTGTTATTAAAGCAACTAAATTTTTATCGGAAAACGCAATAATATTACTATCGACCAGCGAACTAATTTTAATGCTCTTTTTGGTTGCTTGAGCCGAAAAGTTCTCAATTTCTTCCGAAATTATGGGTTGTATAGGAGCAAATTCGGGGTTTATAGGCATTGTGCCAAGTTGCGACCTAGACCATTGCAGTAAGTTTTCGAGAAGTTTGTATAGGTTAACCGACGATTCGTAAATAATACCAATATACTGCCTCTTTTCTTCCTCTGTAAAGTCCGAAAAGTTTTTATGCAATGCTTCGCTAAATCCCATTACAGCTGAAAATGGGTTTTTAAGGTCGTGTGCTATAATTGAAAAGAATTTATCCTTGGTAGCGTTTAGTTCCTTTAGGTTTTTTTCCGAATCTAAAAGTCGTTTGTTTGCATCCTCAAATAGTTTATTACTGTCGGATAGCATTTTATTAGTTTTCTTTTTAGCCTGTGAATTCCTGAAAAATAGGATGCTAAAAAGTATGAAAATTATAGATAGGGCGAACGAAAATTTCAGAAAATTTCGATACTTCTGGTTCTCAAGGTCGCTTATAGCATTATCTTTTCGCAGTAACTGTATTTCCTTTTCCTTACGCTCAGTATCGAATCGTGTTTGGGTTTCGAGAACTTGCTGGTTGCGCTCTTTGCTATATAAACTATCCCTTAGTTCTAAAAGTTTTTTGGTATGGTAAAGTGCTTCAACGTACTCTTTTTTCTTTTCCATTAGTAAGCCCAATATCTCGTGCGACTCAGCTGTGTACTCAATATCCTTTACTCTACTATCAAGTTCAAGAGCCTTATTAACATAAACTTCGGCTTCGGCGTAGTTGTTGGTATAGTAGTACAGTTTAGCAATGTTGTTTAGAGTATTCATTTCGGTCGAGTACTCCTTTAGGCTATGGCTTATTTCTAGCGATTTAAAGTATGCCTGTTTGGCCAAATTGTACATTTTTGTTCGAACATATAGAAATCCTATATTGTTGTAAGCCAGTGCAATCCCTTTTTTTCGCCCAAGTTGTTGCGAAAGTTCTAATGCTTTATTGTAGTATTCGAGTGCTTTGTCGGTTTCATTAAGGTCGTCGTAAACAATTCCCAAATTATTCGAATTTCTCGATATTCCATTAATATTATTTAGTTGACTATTTAATTCATAGGCTTTTAGGTAGTACTCGAGTGCCAACGAATTATTTTTAAGCGAATGGTGAAGGCTACCAATAAATGCATAGGTCGAAGCTAGGCCTTCTTTATCTTTATAATGTATATAAATATTAGCTGCTTTTATTGAGTACTCCAATGCCTTGTTGCTTTCTCTAATGGCAGAGTATATGTCGGCAATGCCTGTATAGTAGCTTGCTTGAAGGGAATAGTCTTCGTGCTTTTCGCAAATTTCAATTGCTTGAATGTACGAATCGATAGCCTCGGTATAGCGCCCTAAGCTAAGGTATGCAACGCCCATATTTCCAAGCGATTTTGAAGCATTAAGAAGATTCCCGTCTTTTTCGCGAAATTCTTTCGATTTTTGGTAACTTATAATCGATTTTTCGTGTTCATTTATTGTACCGTAAGCGTTACCTATGCTATTATGAGCTTCGCCAAGTAAGAAATTGTTTTTTAATTTTTGCGCTATTTCAAGAGACTTTTGTGCATACATTAAACTTGTATCGGGTGCTATATCCCAGTATGCTCTCGAAAGCGTATCGAGTAATAGAACTTTTTCCGACTCGCTTGCTGTGGTAATGTCTTTACTAAGTCTATCTATTTTACCTCTAATCGATTGGCCAAAGCTAACTTGGCTGCCAATTAAAAAGAATAAAAGAATATTTATAACTTTACTTTTCACAAAATATAATTTTAATATTCCTAAAAGTATAAAATTGGAACGATTCACCAACCTGTTTATACCATTATTTTTCAATGCTGTCAACTTCGCTCCAAATATTGCCTTCCATTAAAATAGTTTTAATCTTATCGCCCTTGTTTACTTCGGAAACACTTGTTAATAACTTCCCGTTTTTTAGTGTAATACTATACCCTCGTTTCAACACATTTTCCGGATTTATAGACTCTATCCGTATTTCTTTTTTTTCAATATTTACACGATGCTTATTAATTTGACTTAGTGCAACTTCGCGAGTTTTATTCGAAGTAGTTAGCAAAAAATGCTTGGCTTTTTCAATCTGATTTTGGGTGTTCGACCAAATGCGTTGTGTTGTTAGCGAAAGTAAGTTCTTTTCGGATATTATTCGGCGTACTATTAACTCCTCTGCTTTTTGTGTTGCTCCGCTAAGCCAATTTTTTTCCTCAAGTAAAGTTTGAATAATTGAAGGGAATAGTTGGCTTTGCTGTTGCATAATATGTAACTTTTCAATGTTTAAAAGGTTCTTGGCTTCTTGGGTAAAACCATTCACTGCTTCGGTAAGGAAATAGCTTGCCTCATCGAATTTTTCGAGAATAAATTCTGCCGCAGCGGTTGGCGTTTTAAGTCGCGTGTTTGCTACCAAGTCGGCTACTAAAACATCTTTTTCGTGCCCAATACCTGTAATTACAGGAATTGGGAATTGGGCTATGTTTGTAGCAACAGTATAGTTGTCGAAGCACGACAAGTCGGTTTGCGAACCTCCGCCCCTTATAATGGCTACAATATCCCATCTATCAACCTCGAAATATATTTGGTTAATAGCTGCAACAATCGAACTCTCAGCCTGGTCGCCCTGAACAACAGCATCGAAAAGCTTGTATTCAACTTTATACCCAGCGGGGTTATTGTCGATTTGATTAGTAAAATCTTGAAACCCAGCAGCTGTTCCCGATGAAATAATTGCCACGCGTTTTGGAGGAATAGGAATTATTAACTCCTTATTCATTTCGAAAACGCCTTCGTTTATTAGCTTTTCAATAGTTGCTCTCCGCTGGTTTTCAAGCTCTCCTAATGTGTACGAAGGGTCAATGTCGGTTACATTTAATGCAAGACCGTAAAGGGGGTGGTAGCTAACCGAGCAATATAAAAGAACTTTAAGTCCAGCAGTTAACTTTCGGTTTGTCGAACTTTCGAAAAAAGGGCGAAGCATTCTGAACGTCGAAGCCCAAATTGTAGCTCGAACACGAGCTTTTAGGGTAGCTGAGTTTTCGTCCTTATCTACTAAATCGAGGTAGCAATGCCCGTTTCTATTTATGTTCAACTCGCTTATTTCGCAAACAACCCATACATTTTTCGAAAAAGCATTGTTAAGCGTTTGTTGAATTGCTTCGCTAAGCTCAAGTAGGGTTAGCCTATTTGCATTACCCTCCATTTTTCGACGCTTTTAAAAACATTCCAGTTTTAACAATCTCGTTTACTCGAAGCGATAGTATGTAACTCCCATTTACTAACGATTTGGGCAACTCAAAATTTATGTATTCTCCATTGCAAGTTATAGTAAAGCTATACTCTAATTTCCCAAGTGTCGACAGAATTTGTACTTCGGTAACTTTTCCCGAAAACTCGTTTGGAACCCATACTTTAAGGGTGCTATCGGTTGGGTTTGGGAAAATATTAAGCGAACTATACGAGTTAAAAAATGGTCTAATAACCGAATCGGCATAAATACTAAACTTTGGTATTCCGTATCCTAACATGTTATTTGGATTCGAATAAATTGTTCCGCTCTCTATAATTAGCTGTCGTAACTCGGCAGCAGTTGCATTCGGAAAAACTTGCCAAAGGCAAGCAGCCATTCCGCTTATAAGCGGAGCCGAAAACGATGTGCCGTTCGACGTACCTATTTCACCCGTTAATCGTTGTACAACTGTCGATTTACCCATTGCCATTACATCGGGCTTAATTCTTCCATCGGCCGATGGCCCAATTGAGCTAAAGGCTGCATAGTTACCTTCGCTGTCAACAGCGCCTGTAGCAAGGCTTCCAAGTGCGTCGGCTGGGGTTATAATGTACTTCCATTCGTTATCGCCCTCGTTACCAGCGCTGTTAACTACAAGCATCCCAGTTTCAAAGGCAATGTTAGCAGCTTTGGCGCTAATGGTGGTTGTTCCATTTAATTGGCTATAAGTGTAATTCTGTTCTGGAACATCAAATAAGTAATAACCTAACGACGAATTAATTATGTCGGCTCCAAGGCTGTCGGCAAGTTCGGCTCCAGCAGCCCAGTTATACTCTTCAATAAGCTGCTCGCTATTGGCATCCTCAGTTCTAATTAGCATGTAGTTTGCTTCGGGTGCCGACCCAACGAGAAAACCAGGGATATTCCCCCCAAGCACCGACAGCACCATCATGCCATGCGAATGTGTGGTGTAAAAATCTGAGGTGCTATTCACAAAGTCCTTTGTAAATACAATTCTATTACTCTGCCATAAGCTATCGAAGGCAGGCAAAGTATTTGCCATAGTAAAACCCGCATCGAGAATGGCAATGTTTATTCCTTTTCCCCTAAAACCATTATTATGAAGAATGTTTCCATCCATAATTTTAATTTGCGACAAAGAATTGCCATAGTTGTAAAAGTTTACCCCTTCGAATTCTTTGCGATAAGTAGGTTGCGCATCCTCTTCGCCCATACTCGATTTGGTTGCCGATGCATCGAAAATTTTCCTTATGCTTTCCACAAAAGGTAAGCTGTAAATTGCATTAAGTATCGATGCATTTTCAACCTCAATAACCACTCCGTTAAACCACTTAAGGCTGTAAAGCACTTTAGCCTCAGTAGCTGAAATTTGGGATAAATAGCTGCTGTTAACTGGAAGGTCGCGTTCGGTTACTGCAATATTCTGTTTAACCCGGCGCAATACCGATTGGCTTGATAAAAAAGTTTCGGGATTCGAAATTGAGTACGGAGAGCCAGTTTTATTGTTAAAACCAACAAAATATTTGTCCTGCGCAGTTAGTGTTTTACTAAAAAGAAGAAAAACAACTGCTATAAAGAAAGATGTTTTGTTTGGCCTCATTCTATTTGGTTTAGCTATTCTTTACTGACACTCACTTGAACTAAAATTTCTTTCCCTAAGCACGATACAATGTCGCCATGACGAATTTTTGCTCGTTTACGGGTTTCAATTTGGCCGTTTACCTTAACAATATTTTGAACTACAAATGTTTGGGCTTCGCCACCGCTTTGGGCAATTCGAGTTACTTTAAGCAACTGAATTAAAGGTATAAACTCATCGGTAATGGTAAATGTTTTCACAAGTTCTATTTTTTTGCAATTTACTTAAAATATAATCGAAACAAAAAAGGACTCCGAAGAGTCCTTTTAAGATAGTTGTATTAGAAAAATTATTTTGCAACTCTTTCGAGCCATTTAACCATAAAGAGCATTGTAGCCATCGACAATAAACATGCTGCAACAAACACTGTCCAAGTTGCCCAAATAGGAATACTTTCGTAAAAAATAGTTCCGAAAATTAGTAGTTGATTTCCTAAGGCTGTTGCACCTAACCATGCACCTTGCATAATGCCTTGGTATTGAGGAGGAGCAACTTTCGAAACAAACGACAACCCAAGTGGGCTAATAAACAGTTCGGCAACAGTTAAAATAAAATAGGTACCAATTAGTAACATTGGAGAAACTCTTGCAACATCGGCAAGACCACCAACAGCTTTTACTTCATCAGCGCTTGGTAAACCAATCGACCCAATTGCCATAACAACAAATGCAATTGCAGCAATAAACATACCTATAGCAATTTTCTTTGGGGTTGAAGGTTCTTGACCACGAGCTTTTAACCAACCAAATAAACCAATTACTACTGGGGTTAATAACACAACAAAGAATGGGTTAAAGAACTGGAAAATTTCAGCTCCTTTAATACTTGTAAAACCAAGATTTATGTTGATTTGACTCAAGTCTGTATAGTCGTTTGCAAAGAAGGTAAGGGTAACTCCGTTTTGGTGAAACGAGAACCAGAAGAAAATTACAACTCCAAAAACAGCGAAAAGTGCGTATAGTCTTTGCTTTATTTCTGCTACGCTCATCTCAATTTCTTGAGTATTAGTTGCAGAACTCGATTTTACTTTGTTTGCAGGATTTGGAAGAGTCTTTTTATTCGACAAATAAATGGTAATCGAAATAAGCATTGCAATAATAGCTGCTCCAAATGCGTAATGAAATCCTGTGTTGAATATGTCGAGGTATTGATTAGCAAAGGTAGTTATGTCGGCTGGTGCACCAGCAAGACTTACTTCACTCGAAAGTTGAGTTAAACGTTGAGCTGCTTCTGGTTGAATAGTTCCTGCTAAATGTTGATGACAAAGTGCAGGTAAATCTGAATTGTACGAAAAGCCGTTGCGTTCTACCCACCAGTTACGAATACCTACGGCAATTAGTGGAGCAAATAGAGCACCAACATTAATAAACATATAAAAAATTTGAAAACCTGTATCTCTTTTCGAAGAGTACTTGGGGTCATCATACATTTGGCCTACAACAGCTTGTAGGTTACCCTTAAATAATCCATTACCAAAGGCAATTACAAATAGACCAAAACATGTCATTGTAAGGTAAAGAGCAAAATTTGGAACAGGGGTTGGCGTTGGAATAGCAATTAACAAATAACCTATTGCCATTAGTATTAAACCAACTAAAATTGTTCCCTTGTATTTTTTTGTTCTATCTGCAATTAATCCACCAACTAATGCAAGTAGATAAATTAGAGCATAAAAAATGGAGTAAATTATTGTCGACTCCGTCTTCTCCAATCCAAACTTTGACATTAGAAACAAAGATAGAATTGCCATCATGATATAGAACCCGAAGCGTTCTCCCATATTTGAAAGAGCGGCTCCAACAAGTCCCTTAGGATGATTTTTAAACATAATTTATTGATTTAGAGTTAGTAATTGTTTTTCAATTTTTTGTTCGCTCGCAAATATATAAAATCTTTTAGTGTTTGATAGCTGTAGATATACGATTTAGCTTCATATTTTGCAACATGAACGCTTATATGTCTTATAATCACTATATATTTGTAATACATTATATGTAGAATTAGTATATGAAAGTGTTTTCGGCACAGCAGGTACGTGAAATTGATAGGTATACTATTGAGCATGAGCCAATACTATCAATTGATTTAATGGAGCGAGCTGCAAATGCTATTTTTTGCTGGATTGTTAATAGCTATTCGTCGGCTAACTGGTTTTACATTTTTGCAGGGCCTGGAAATAATGGTGGCGATGGTGTTGCCCTTGCCCGAATGCTTGTTGAAGTTGGCTACAACGTTAAGGTTTTCGTTTTTAAAACTGATATAGCCTTTTCATCCGATTTGGCAGTAAATATTCAGCGACTCCAAAAGCAAGCAATTGCTTCTATTGTAAATATTTCAAGTATTGACACAATTCCAATAATACCAAGCAATGTAATTATTGTCGATGCACTTTTTGGGTCTGGCTTGTCACGTCTTCTCGAGGGTGTCTCAAAAAGTATAGTTGACCAAATCAATAATTCTAATGCTCAAGTTGTTTCAATCGACATTCCCTCTGGTCTGTTTGCTAACGAAAACCCAGTTCCCAATAGCAGCTCGGTTGTAAAAGCCAATTTCACCCTTTCGCTACAGTTCCCAAAGTTATCTTTCTTTTTTACCGAAAACAGTTGTTTTGTTGGTCAATGGATCGTATTGCCCATTGGCCTTCATGCTAAGGCTATTAAAGAAACCCCAACACCTTATCAATTTTTAAATGAAGAATTTGTATCGAATTTAGTTCGAAAAAGGCTAACCTTCGATCATAAAGGGAGTTACGGCCACTGCTTAGTAGTTGCAGGCTCATACGGAATGTTTGGTGCTGCTACATTATCTTCAAAAGCTTGCCTAAAAGCAGGAGCGGGGTTGGTTACAGCTCATATTCCACGTATTGGTTACTCAATAATGCAGCATTCTGTTCCCGAAGTAATGGTTAGCGTCGACGAAAACGATTGGTTTTTAAGTTCAGTATCGAATGTTTCAAAGTATTCTGCTATTGCAATAGGTCCTGGGTTAGGTACCGAAGAGAGAACCGAAGCTGCGCTCATTGCCTTTTTAAAGAACAATACCAAACCGTTGGTTATCGATGCCGATGCATTGAATATTATTGCCAGCAATAAGGAGTACATTAATTATGTTTCCAAGGGAGCAATAATAACTCCACACCCTGGTGAGTTCGATCGTCTTTTTGGTAACTCTAAAAGTGGCTACGAAAGGCTTAGTATGGCCATTGAAATGGCTCAAAAGTTTGAAATTGTGATTGTTCTAAAGGGCGCATTTACTCAAATTGTTACCCCTGCTGGCAACGTTTACTTTAATTGCACCGGAAACCCTGGCATGGCAACTGGTGGTAGCGGCGATGTGCTAACGGGAATAATTGTTTCCCTTTTGGGTCAGGGGTATTCTAATGTTAATGCCGCAATTATTGGTGTATATTTGCATGGACTTGCTGGCAATATTGCAAAAAAGGAAATGGGAGAGGAGGCAATAATTGCATCTGACATAATTAAAAGCCTAGGTGCAGCGTTTAGTAGTATACATTAATCACGAATTATTTTTGTTTCATTTTACATATTGAAATATTATGAAGAAATTAGCTTTTATTATGTCCATTTTGGTTGTGTTTATTGGCTGTTCTAATAAAACAACAACCGTAAAACCTGCCTCCGAAACTGTAAGTTTAAGCCCTAGGGGCTTTATTTATACTCTTCCCAAAACGGGTTTCAAAGTAAATGTCGAATCGGTTAGCTCAACAATTCTGCCAGGCCCATATGCTGCGTTTGCTCAAAAGTATCTTGGTATTGCAGTGGTTTCAACCGAACTTAAGGCCGAATGGGCAATTGCTTCTTTATCGGTTAATCCATTTACCGAACCCGATATGCAAATGATTTTTGCAGTTGAACCAGCAAATAGTTCAGCAAGTAGTATTATAAAGCTTACCGAATCGGGGTTGGTAATTCCTATTCGTTCTGCATTCTTTAACGAAAGTCAGTTTTCGGGAATTTCGGTAACCAATTTTACCGAAAAGCAATTTAGTACCGACCTTTCTCACACTCCGTTTATTGCTGCTGAACGAACAACTCACTATTCACGGGTTTTTCAGGATAGCGCTTACGTAAAAGTTCCCGTTCATAAAACCTTGGTCATCGAAAAATCGTTGGAAGACAAAGCCCGCGAGGCAGCCGATTTCATCTTCTCACTTCGTAAACGCCGCTTCGAATTACTATCGGGCGATGCCGACTTTGTTGCCGAGGGTAAAGCTGTCGAGGCAGTTCTTGCTGAAATTAGCCGACTTGAGCACGAGTACTTATCCCTTTTCGTTGGAAAAGTACAGCAACATAAAATAAACCATTCATTTAGTTATACTCCTGCTAACGAGGATGGTGGAACTGTTATCCTCTTCCGATTTTCAGCATCTAAGGGTGTGTTGCCTCTGTCCGATTTAAGCGGTAGTCCTGTAGTTATTTCTACTTCTGTTTTGGAGAAATGGCAGCAAACCGATCTGTTTAACTCAATCGCAACCGAAAAGGGTAAACCTCGCACCGACGCTTTTTACTACAGAATTCCTGTGCCAGTAAGCATTAAAATAAACTTTGGGCAAACCGAATTGCTACAAAAAAGAGAAACGGCATTCCAGTTTGGTCCACTGGTTCGAATGCCGTTTAATTACCTAATACAGTAAGAGGTTATTATTGCTTTACAACTTTCCCTTTAAAGCCAACGCTAAATTCTTCCCATTTCTTTGTTTTAAAGTGATTTTCACCAAAGAAAACTAAAATGGGTTCAATTTGATCTGGGGTTAAGTACCCTGGTACTGCCGTTAGCAGTTGGTTGCTTTCATCTAAGTATGCTATCGATGGGTACGACATTTTGCCTTGCAGTAAAGCTATTGCCAAATCGTGAGTTGCCCTTCTTCCTTCGCCTTTATTCTCAAACTTTGTTCCTTTAAAAGTTATTGGTTCTTTCGATTCGGCATTAAACTTAACAGGATAGTAATTCTTATTAATATAGTCAGCAATTACTGTGTTGCTAAAAGTCTTTTCGTCCATAACCTTACACCAGCTGCACCAATCGGTATAAACATCAACAATAATTTTTCGAGGCGTTTTTTCGTTTAGTTTAATAGCTTCTTCAAACGTGTACCATTTAATTAAACTATTTTTCTCAGTTTTGCTCGGTTGAGCACTAGTGCCTAAAACTAAAAGGCTAAAGTAAATTAGTAGCAGTGTTCTCATTAGTATTTTATTTAACATTTTTAACGAATGCAAACATACAAATATTTACATATGATACATATTAAACCAATAAATATTTAAATTGTTTAACAAACACTAACAAAAAACAGACCATACAATTATTGCTTTTAATATGCAGATAATAAGAATTATACGATATGTGTAGTAATTTTTATTCAATTTACGCCTTTGGCTTCTTGCTAAATAAACCTATCTTTAAGGTCTTAATACTAATATAACTACTAACCTAAATTCAAATAATATTATGAACAAAGAAATTTTTAAACTCCAGCCAAACGCCGTTTGGAAGCATTTCTACAATCTTACTCAAATTCCTCGTCCATCAAAATTCGAAAAGGCAGTGGTTGACTACGTTGTGAAATTTGCAAAAGACAATAATCTCGAAGTTATCACCGATAAGGTTGGTAATGTAATTATTCGCAAGCAGGCAACTCCTGGCATGGAGAATAAAAAAGGCATTATTCTTCAAGGCCATCTCGATATGGTTCCACAAAAGAATAGCGATAAAAAGCACGATTTCGAAAAAGACCCAATCGAAGCCTTTATCGATGGTGAATGGGTAACTGCAAATGGTACAACCCTTGGTGCCGACAATGGTATTGGCGTTGCTGCTGCCTTAGCAGTACTTGAAGATAAATCACTAAAGCATGGACTTATCGAGGCGTTGCTTACTATCGACGAAGAAACAGGTATGACTGGCGCATTTGGACTTGAGCCAGGCATTCTAAAAGGTGATATTTTAATGAACCTCGATTCCGAAGACGAAGGCGAACTTTATGTTGGCTGTGCTGGTGGTCTCGATGCAAATATTGAGCTTTCTTTCGAAAGTGTTCCTGTACCTGCCTCAATGTACTTTGCAAAAATTTCAGTTACTGGCTTAAAGGGTGGGCACTCAGGAATGGATATCAGCTCTGGCCGGGCAAATGCAATTAAACTTCTTTTCCGCTTTCTTTACAATCTCGAAAAGGAAATGTCGTTAATGCTTGTTTCGTTCGACGGCGGAAGCCTTCGTAATGCTATTCCACGCGAAGCCTTTGCAACAATCGCAATCCCTGCCGATAAACGAACTAATCTCGAAAATCTTATAAAAACATTCCTTACTATATATAAAGGTGAGTTTTCTCTTGTCGAACCCGACCTAAGCATAACTAGTCAGCAAGCCGATGCCGCTCCAAATGCTATCGATCCTAAATCCCAAGCAGTTATTATTCGTAGTATATATGGTAGCCCTAATGGTGTGATTCGCATGAGCGATTCAATGGCAGGACTTGTTGAAACATCTACTAATTTAGCTCGTGTGTATACCAACAACGGAAAATTTCTCGCTCAGTGCTTGCTTCGTAGCTCTGTCGATTCGTCAAAGGATGCGCTAGCTCAAAAAATAGCATCCGTTTTCGAATTAGCAGGCGCAAAGGTTGGTTTTAGTGGTGGCTATCCCGGTTGGAAACCAAACATGGAGTCCCCAATTCTTAAAACCATGCGCGAAGTGTACAACAATAAATTTGGAAAGATTCCTGAAATTAAGGCCATTCACGCAGGTCTCGAATGTGGATTGCTAGGTGGGGTTTACCCAAATCTTGATATGATTTCCTTTGGTCCAACCATTCGTTACCCTCATTCTCCCGACGAAAAGGTGAATATAGCATCGGTTCAAAAGTTCTGGGACTACCTAGTTGAGGTTTTAAAAAATGTACCATCTAAATAGATAAGTAAATCGAATTAGTTTTTTTAAACCTGCAAATTTGAATCGAATTTGCAGGTTTAACCTTTTAATATAGTTCCTCAATACCCATATACTATGCGAAATTCATTTTTTTAAAAGTGAACAAAACTGTTATCCAGCGAGTTGCAAAAAAAGCGTAAAAAAGATTAAAAAAAGGGTAAAAAAGATTTGGAGAAGTGGGAATAGTTCGCTTATCTTTGCACCCGCTTTGAGAGAGTAAACGCAGCGGGATTGAGGGGTTGGAAAAAAAGTTTCGAAAAAAGTTTCGAAAAGTTTGGAGGGAACAAAAAAGCGATTACCTTTGCAGCCCCGAATCGAAGGAAACGGGTTTAGAAAGAGAATGCAAGAGGAAGGGCTTCGGCCCGGATTCGCATAGGAGTTCTTTGACACATTGGCACCAACGAAAAAGAAGAACAGTAATTTTATTTTTAGGAATAGTTTTAGAGTTCATCGAGCGGAGCGCTACGGCCGGGAGGTCGGTAGCCGAAGAAAACAAAGGAAGTACAAACAATACAACAACAACGAAGAGTTTGATCCTGGCTCAGGATGAACGCTAGCGGCAGGCCTAACACATGCAAGTCGAGGGGCAGCACGGGTAGCAATACCTGGTGGCGACCGGCGCACGGGTGCGTAACGCGTATGGAACCTGCCCCCCGCTGGGGGATAGCCCGCCGAAAGGCGGATTAATACCCCATGGCTTCCCTTCACCGCATGGTGGAGGGGGTAAAGCTTCGGCGGCGGGGGATGGACATGCGTGCCATTAGCTAGTTGGCGGGGTAAAAGCCCACCAAGGCTACGATGGCTAGGGGGTCTGAGAGGA
>DDWL01000001.1 GCA_002345675.1 Bacteroidales bacterium UBA2287
TACACACTTTATGGGATACTGTCTATTTCTCTGTGTTCCTCCGTATCTCTGTGTCTCCGTGTTGTCTCTTAGCGCCGTTGCGTCTTAGCGTTTAATTTTTCTCCGTGTCCCGATAACTATCGGGGCTCCGTGCCTCTGTGTCTCTGTGTTTAAATTACTCCAAAACCAGCTTCATATCCTTAGGGTACTCAACTTTATAAACCAGTTTAACGGTTTGGCTTTTACCAGCATCGAGATTAAAATCCCAATTAACTAAACCGCTTTCAGCATTAACTCTACCATTCGATACATCAACAACATCAACCTTAATAGTTTTGTCGGTTGTCAAAGGTAATTGGTCGGTTAGTTTAATTTTAACTGGCGCTTGCTTTAGGCTACGTACGGTTATGTTCCAGCCAATTGTTTCGGTTACCCTAGTTCCAATAAAGCTTTTAGCTTTAAAGTCTTTTATTCTGATTCGTGTTACCGATATGGCATTATCCTGACCAAGAGGTAGCGTTAGCGTGTCGCGAGCCATTGCTGGGTCAATATATGCCGAACTCGTATAGGCATTATTAAGGTAAATTGAAGCATTTGCCGAAAGCAGGTTTAACCTGTCGATATTTAGCATTTTAGCCATTAGGTAAACCTTTGGAACCAATTTAGGAATGGCAAAGTACTCGTATTCGGCTTGTAGTTCCTGTTTTTCAATTTCTACTATCAACGGGTCTTTGCTGGTTACTAAGCTGAATGTTGTTAGTATCGAGCAGTCGATTGATGTAATGGCATCCTGCTTTTGAGAGTAGTCGGCCATGGAACCAGCAACTTCGGCAACTTCAGCTAATTCGTAATATGCGTCATCAGCCTTTGCCATAGGTGCAGCCGACATTTTTTTGCTTCTCTCGGAGTAACCTAAAACCATTGGAGAAGGAGGTGGTAAAGGACGAATGTACCAAGGATAAATGGTTGGGGGAGTAGCATTTGCCGAAGGCTGACCAGTGCTAAAGGTGAAATGTACATTTTCCCAGTTTTCTCCAGTGGCATTATTTGCCGAAGCTTTAAGTACCAAATTAACGGGACTTCCGGGACCATTTGAGCGAATGTCGTACATTGGCTCCCAGCCCGCTGCTGCGGTGAAATACGACACTTTAAGTTTGGCTCTTCCAGCCTTTTCGGTAGTTACGGAAATTGTCAACTCTTGATTCAATGAAACACGCTCCGATGAAAAAGGGTAAAGACGTGCCTTTAGTCGTTCAATTTCCTCGTTTAGTTTACTTATTTTTCGTCGATTAGCCAATCCAGTTTTTTTAATTTCCGAAAGGCGTGCTCGATAGAAATCGGCTGCATCCTTTAGTTCAATTGCTTTAACGCCATTTTGCTGTCCGCCAATTACTCGGTTTTGGTTCAGGAATTTCTCTTCTTCGTCAACTACACTCTGAGCAGTTTCTGTATCCTCTTTATGCGAAAGCAGTAAGGTAAGACTATCCTTAATTTGCTTCACTTCCTTGGGCAGCGACTTTGGCTTGTTGTTGTACCCTTCCTTAATCGACATAATGGTGAAAGAACCCACGCCTTCAACCTGAAAGGTCGATGGATCGATGGTATTAGGCAAATCGGTAAAAATAATAGTTGTATTTCCCGGTGTAAGTTCAAATGATGCACTTCGCAATACCTGTGCGCCCCCTAAGTAGAACTTTACGGAATTCACCTTCGACTCGATTATAATGTCGGGGTTTTTTTGTGCTAAGGAAAATAGGCTACCAAAAGCAAATGTTAGGGTGAGAATGTACGTTTTCATAATTATCTTTTTAGTTTAAACTTTATTATTCAGTTGCAAGATGTGAAAAAGAAGAATTTTCCATAAAATGGACATATTTACCTCTTCAATTTTTCCATAAATCGTTTCGAATCGATTATAAAACGGGTATGGGTTCCTGTTCCAATTTCGCCCTCGTCGTCCCATGCACGAACCTTAAAAACTAATCTTCGGCCATCAATTTCGGTGAGTTCCGCTTCGGCAAAAACATTCATACCCAGCGGAGTGGGTTTTATGTGTTTTACGCAAATTTCGGTTCCAACCGTACTATTGCCATCGGGCAAATGAGGCAGTACCGCATGTAACGAAGCGTTTTCCATAAGCGCAACCATTGCAGGAGTTGCAAAAACTTCAACTAATCCCGAACCGTACTTGGCTGCTGTATGTTCGTACTCAACTAGTTGTTTAGCGGTAAACTTTAATCCTATTTTCATAGTAATTGTTTTAAGTTCAAAAATAGGGAAGATGTGACTTACTTCAACCATTTTTAGGTTAAATAGTTAAATTTGCAAGAAAAAATTAGCATGCGCAAAGTTACTATTGAGCGCCTAAGCGCCGAACAATTAGCAAGCAGGGGTATTGCCAAATGGCCCATTTGGGAAAAAGAGGTTTCGCGTTTCGATTGGTGTTACGATTCGGACGAGGAGTGTCAAATTCTCGAGGGCGAAGTGGTTGTTGAAACAGCCGAAGGAAAATACAGCATTACAGCAGGCGATTTTGTAACCTTTAAAAAGGGTTTAAAGTGTGTTTGGAATGTGACTAAACCAATTCGGAAGCACTACAAATTCTTGTAACTTCAATAATCTGCGAGAAGAAATGCTAATTCTTTATTTCACACTAACTCGCCTGCGTCGGGCAGAAAAGTTGATTTACGCAGATTTTAATTTAAAATATTTTTATCTGCGCAATCTGCGAGACACAAATAGTTATAGGTTATTTGCGGAATTTAGGTAATTAATAAATATCAAAATATCAATATTTTATGTTTAGTTTTGGTACAGCTTAATTTCGAATAAAAAGGAATAATTATGGATGCCTCGTTTTTAGACACAAACCTGTATTCGTACGTAATTTTGCCGTTACTAATAATGTTCGCACGCATTTGCGATGTTACAATTGGTACAATGCGAATAATATTTGTATCGAAGGGTCAAAAAATGGTTGCCCCAATTATGGGTTTTTTCGAAGTTTTTATTTGGATAATTGTTATTGGTCAAATAATGGCCAACCTTGACAATTGGGCTTGCTATTTTGGTTACGCTTTAGGTTTTGCCTTAGGTAATTACGTGGGAATGAGACTCGAGGAATACCTTGCCGTTGGAAAACAACTTATTAGGGTAATTGCCACAAAGGGTGGTCTCGATTTGGTTAAAAATCTAAATGTAAAGGGGTTTGGAGCAACTTTAATAGAGGGCGAAGGAAGCACAGGCAAGGTTCAACTTATTTATGTAATTGCCAACCGCGACAGCATGACTCAGGTTCTCTCAGTAATTAACGAGTTTAATCCAAAATCGTTTTACACCATTGAAGATATAAAGAAAGTTAGCGCAGGAATTTTCCCTAACCAATCAACTTTTAGCAAGCTAAATCCTCTTCAACGCTGGCGAAAGGGGAAGTGATTTGCAGTTGTCAGTTGCGAGCCCTGAGCCTGTCGAAGGGTCAGGGCTCAGTTCTCAGTTCTCGGTTTTCTGTATTCTGTATTCTGTATTCTGTATTCTGTATTCTGCTGACAGACTGTAGACTGCCGACTGTGGACTGTGGACTGCCGACTGTGGACTGTAGACTGAAGACTGTGGACTGCCGACTGCCGACTGACGACTGCGAACTGTAGACTGCCGACTGCCGACTGCCAACTGCCAACTGCCAACTGCCAACTGCCAACTGCCAACTACCAACTGCTTTCTGCTACAAATTACCCCAAAAACCTCAGCATTAAATAGGTTTATTTTGTACCTTTGGCTTACGTTTCGCGAAAATTGAATAATAGTAAAAACTTAAATATTTCGATATGAGAAAAAGAATTGTTGCCGGAAACTGGAAAATGAATACCATTCATAATCAGGGCGTACAACTAGCAACCGAAGTTGTTAAAGGTTCGGTTAGCGTACCCAAAAATGTTAAACTAATTGTAGCACCTCCTTATACTCATTTAAGCGATGTTGTTAAGGTAACTTCGGGAAGTACGGTTGGAGTTTGTAGCCAAAACTGTGCTGCTTGGGATAAAGGTGCATATACTGGCGAAGTATCGGCTGCCATGGTAGCATCAACAGGTGCTCAATACGTTATTATTGGTCACTCCGAACGAAGGGAGTACTTTGCCGAAACTAACGAAATGCTTTTTAATAAAATAAAGCTAACACTTGCGTCGAAGTTAACACCTATATTTTGTTGTGGCGAAAAGTTAAACGAGCGCGACAGCAATAACCATTTTAACGTAGTTGAAGTGCAGGTTTCGGAAGTTCTATTTAACCTTACTCCCGATGAAATGGCGCAAACGGTTATTGCTTACGAACCCGTTTGGGCTATTGGAACTGGACGAACTGCAAGTCCCGAACAAGCGCAAGAAATACATGCCTTTATTCGTTCGCTTTTAGTTAAAAAGTTTGGTGAAAACTTGGCAAACAGCATCAGCATTCTTTATGGTGGAAGCTGTAAGCCCGATAATGCTCGCGAAATTTTTGCAAAACCCGATGTTGATGGGGGTTTAATTGGTGGCGCTTCGCTTGTTGCAGCCGATTTTATTGCCATTGCAAACTCATTTCCAGCTTAAAGTATGGACTATATTGAGGTTTCATTTACCATTAATCCCATTAGCCCCGTTGTAGCCGATGTTCTTGCTGCTCACTTAGCCGACATAGGCTTCGATAGTTTTGTTGAGTCGGAAAAAGGAATGCTTGCCTACATTGCCAAGCCAAGCTTTAAGATTGAGCAGCTAAAGGCAGCACTTGATTTGGTACGCGATTATGGCTCAGTAATTTCCTTCTCCCAAACCGAAATTGCCGACCGAAACTGGAATAAGGAGTGGGAGTCGAACTTTAACCCAATTTCAATAGAAAAGTTTTGCTACATACGTGCACCTTTTCATACCCCGCAAGCTGGGTACAGTATGGAGTTAATTATTGAGCCCAAAATGGCATTTGGTACTGGCCATCACCAAACTACATGGCTTATGGCAAGGGAACTTTTCGAAACCAACATTACTGGAAAAACAGTTCTCGACATGGGCTGTGGCACTGGAATACTTGCCATTATTGCCGAAAAATTAGGTGCAGCTAACCTTTTAGCCATCGATAACGACGAGTGGGCTTACCGAAATGCCATTGAAAATGCTGAAATTAATAGCTGTTCGCGCATTAAGGTTGAATTGGGCGATGCTCATCTGCTAAAAGGGAAAGAATTCGATGTAATTCTGGCTAACATAAATCTCAATATTCTTTTAGCCGACATGGAAACATACTCAAAGTCGCTTAATCCTGGGGGAACAATTCTGTTTAGCGGAATTCTTTCTACCGATATTGAAACTCTTAAAAATAAAATTGAACAAACTGGCTTAATTTACACAAAACACAAAACCCGAAACGATTGGGCAATGGTTGGTTGTGTAAAAAAATAGTTTAACAAAAAGTGCATAAATGAAAACTCGCTCAACTTCAACAAAACTAATAGGTATACTTTTAACCATAGGTTTTTTACTGGTTTTTGGGTTACTTTTAATTCCCGCAGCCGACCAGCGAATTGAGAGTTTTTCGCCCGAAATAGACAAGTTTCCTGTTGAACTGCAAATGGTTGTGAAAAAAGAACTAACCAAGGACGAGGAGTTAATGATGCGCGATTTTACTTTTGTTTGGTCAACCGAGTTACTGTCGGCTGAACAAAAGGAAAAAATAGTTGAAGCAAGCAACGAAATACTCAAGAAAACCATTACAAGTACAAGGCATTTTATCGATTTGGCAAAGTTTATTTTAACTCTTCAGAACAACGAAATGGCAAAGAGCCAATTTTCGGTTTGGCTAAAGGGTTTAAGTAGCTACTCCAAAAATCCTTCGATGTCAGTAGTCCGAATAGCCAAGTTTATCGAAAATTCACTCAATTTGGTAAAGAGTAACCTTCTTGTGGTTAACCCCGCATACGAATGGAAAGTTACTACGTCGAATTACACAATGAAATTCGATACCATTCTCTCCATTGCCTTTAAGGGCATTAACCTTATTTGCAAATCCGATAAAGATTCGATTTACATTCTTAACACCGATGGCACATTTTATCCTTCATCAAATAGTTGGAATGGCAAAGGAGGAAAGGTAACCTGGATTCGAAGCAATTTTCCTGTCGATGAAATTTTTGCTTCGCTTAAATACTACAAAATTGACCTTACAAAAAATGATTATCAAGCCGATTCGGTGCTATTTACAAATAACGACTATTTTCCAAGTCCTGTTTTAGGAAAGCTAAAAGATAAGCTTCTTAAAAGTTCTCGCCCCGAAAACATTTACTTTCCCGAGTTTAATACTTACACCTTGCGTCATAAAATACCGAGCTTGTTCGAAGGAGTCGATTACGATGGTGGTTACTATATGATGGGTGGTCAACTAATTGGAGTTGGAACTCGCGAAAACCCAGCAATTATTGAAATAAAGCGAAATGGAAATGATTTTTTGAGAGTCGAATCGGTTCAGTACATTTTTAAACGGCAAACCGTAATTTCGAACTTTGCCCAAGCTCGTTTTAAAATCGAAGACGATTCCATATACCACAGCGGGCTTGGTTTTTCGTACAACGACAATACTCAGGTAATTGCTATTCAACCTACCGATTTTTTAACAACAAAAAGTCCCATATCGAGTAGCTACCACAAGTTTTCAATAGTTTTTGGCGAGCTTTCGTGGAATATAAAAAGCGACGAAATGGTTTTTGGTCCGCCAACAGGTACCGCATTGAGCAGAGCGTACTTTGAGTCGAACAACTTTTTTAACGAAGTTGAATTCGACGACCTTATGGGTCCCGATGAACAGCATCCACTTTTAGCAATTGCGAAGTTTACTCAAAAAATTAAATCGAAAACCTTTAAAGCCAACGAATTTGCCCGCTACATGCGCAAATCGGAGGATCAAACTCGCATTGTGCTTATGCGAATTGCCATGATGGGCTATATTTACTACGATGCCGAAACGGGCGAAGCCCAAGCAGTACCTAAGCTATTCGATGCCATTAGGGCACGTGGTCAGCAAATCGACTACGATGTTATTCGCTTTTCATCGAATGCATCGAACAAAGCGCCAAATGCAATTCTAAACCTGAATAATAACGAACTGTTGGTTCGTGGGGTCGACAATGTTTCGGTTAGCGACTCGCAAAACGTATTTATTTATCCTGCTCGCAAGCAAATTACGCTAAAAAAGAACCGCAACTTTGCCTTCGATGGCGTTGTTAGAGCAGGGCTTTTTACTCTATACGGCAAAGATTTTAACTTCGATTATGCTGACTTTAGCTTTCGCTTAAATGCAATTGACTCGCTAAATATCGATTTTCAGACCGACGAGTACGACTTTTATGGTAAAAAAGTGCTGAGAAATGTTTCGAGTACCATTGAAAATATTACAGGAGAAATATATATTGATAAGCCCACCAATAAATCGGGGTTAAAGAAAAATAAGGAATACCCAATTTTTAAAAGTACTAAGGAATCGTACGTATATTACGACGATAAAACCATTCATAATGGCATTTATAAACGCGATAACTTCTACTTCGAAATTGTACCCTTTACATTCAAAAGCATAAATACCTTCGAAAGAAAGGATATGAACTTTGTGGGAATTCTGCATTCTGCTGAAATTTTTGCTCCCATACAAGACACTTTAATTCTACGGCCCGATAATTCGCTGGGTATAGTTAGCAACACCGCTCCGGAGGGGATGGCAATTTACCAAGGTAAAGGGCGATACTACAATCGAATTGACCTTAGTAACCGAGGTCTAAGGGGAAGGGGTGAACTAACGTATATTACATCGCGTACAAAGTCGGACGATATGTACTTTTTCCCCGACTCAATGGGAACCATTTCGAAAGAATTTACGATTACTCGTCAAGATGCGGGCATTCAGTACCCCGAACTAAAGGGTACACAACACGTTGTAAAGTGGCAGCCCTATAACGATAAACTTTTTGCCTTTAAAGACAGGGATCCTTTTATTGCCTTTGCAGGGCAAGCAAAATTTATGGGCGATTTGGTTCTTGAGCCTTTAGGCCTTGTTGGAAATGGATTAGTGGACTTGCAAAAGGCACGCTTAAGGTCGAACTTGTTCGAGTTTAATGCAATTCATTTTACATCAAATGCATCAACACTCGATCTTGATGTACCAGGGACTGAAGACTTGGCCTTTACTTCGAATTTACTAATGGCTAACGTTAACTTTCAAACCCTAAAGGGCGAGTTTAAGAAAGCTAACGAAAGTATTTTTGCAAAACTTTCGGCAATTGAGTACGAAAGTCATATTGATAGGTTTACCTGGCACATGGACCAAAACGAGTTAACCCTGTTAACACCATTCCGCCAAAGGGCGGTTGAAATGGACAAATTTTACGTGTCGCGAATGGTCGACAAGGATACAATTCCTTCGGGCTCAGTATTTTATTCCGTTAAGTTTCCCGAGGATTCGCTTTACTTCTTTTCACCAAAGGCTAAGTACAGCTTAAGTTCGCCAAACCTAAAGGCCGACTCGGTTCGCTACATAGTTGTTGCCGATGCTGTTATTGAACCCTACAAGCAAAAAGTTGAAGTTGACGCAAAAAAACGACTATTCCCCTTAAAGCAGTCGGTAATTTATGCAAACTATACCAGCAAGTTTCACCGAATTTACAATGCCGAAGCAACAGTTACAGCCCGAGGCAAATACACTGCCTTTGGAACCATAAACTATGTCGATGAGCGCGACTCAATTCAAAAAGTTATACTAAAAGATATTGGGGTCGACAATTCGGGAAACACATACGCAAAGTCAATTCTTACCGAACCCGATAGCTTTAGGTTGAGTCCTCAGTTTGCATACATAGGCAATATTGACCTTTTTGCCAAAGAGAAATTTTGGACTTATACTGGAGGCGTTAGGCCGTTGCATTCATGCAAGCAAATTCGATCTAGCTTGCTCAAGTTTACGTCAACTATTAACCCCGATAGCATTTACATTCCCATTACCGATAAGCCCATTAACCTTAATATGGTTAACCTTATGAGCGGTAGCGTTGTTTCTATCGATTCGCTACACCTTTACCCCTCGCTTGTAAGTGGGCGAAAGTACTATAGCGATAAGCCATTAATTGCTGCCGAGGGTTACCTTAACTACAATCATAAGAATAGCCGTTTTGTAATTGGGCCTCAGCATAAGCTGTTTAACCCCGACACTACTGGCAATTTAATTGGCCTTTCGAAGGAGTTTTGTATGCTTTTTAGCGAAGGTACAATAAACTTCCCCATAAAACTTGGGGAGGTAAAGTACTTTTCGTCGGGAAGTACCATACATAAGTTATCCGATAGCACAATTATAATGGATATGGTGCTTGCGCTCGACTTTCACTTCAATCCAGCTTCGCTTAGTTTTATGGCCTCCGATATTCTTGCTTCGAGTGGGCTTTTAAGTGCCGACCTTAGCACAAAGCAGTTCGACAAGTATTTGCAAACACGAGCATTACCAAACGATGCAGCAATTATTCGAAACCAAATTAAGCTTTTTGGCGCCATAAGTCAAACCCCTCCCGAACTCCAAAGTACAATTACATTTACCGATGTTCGATTTAAATGGGACCAAAAAACACGCACGTTTGTGTCGGTTGGAAAATTAGGAATTGGAACAATTGGTAATACGCAGGTAAACAAAAAGGTAAATGGTTTTATCGAAATAATTTCGCGCTCCAGTGGCGACTGGATGACCATATATATTGAGCCTACACCAAGTACTTACTACTTTTTTTACTACGTAAGGGGTTCTATGCAGGTAGGCTCGCATAGCCCAATGTTTACCGATCCAATTAAGCAAATGAAGTCGAGGGAAAGAAAGGTTAAGGTTAAACTTGGCCAAATTCCATATAACTTTACTGTTGCCTCAAAACGTGAAATAAATAAACTTAAAGAGCGGTATAATGTTATACTTGGTATCGCAAAGCAGGAGTCGGAGGGCGAGGCAACCGAAGAGCAACCCGAGAAAAAAAAGGAAATGAATGAAGGTAATTAATCAACTACTATTTGGGGAAAAGTTTAAACAGATTCTTAATTGCAAAGAACTAGTTTAAAGACAAATAGGTGAATGAATATTCGAACCTCTATATTAATTTTAAGTGTTGTATTAATCAATGCGTGTAAACGTGATAATATTCCCATTCCTTATGGAGCTGTTCCAATTATTTATTGTGGTTACATTCTTGTCCCCGTGAGTTTCGATAGCGTAAAAGGTAATTTTTTGTTAGATACAGGAGCACAAAATGTTCATTTCGATAGCATTTTTTACAGTGATAATCCTTTTGCTTACAATTATTTAAAAGAAATAAAAATTTGGGGTATAGGTAATTCGTTTCAAATAGCAACTTTAATTAGAGATACTATTTATTTTCAATTAAAAGACGAAAGCTACAAAACACGAAACATAGTAGTTCATAGCCTCAAGCCAATTGGAGGCGATATTATAGATGGACTTGTTGGGTTGAAATTCTTTTCGAATAAAGTTTTAGAAATAAATTACCCTCGCCAGTTTATTAACATATTCAGCACTATCGACTCTGTTAATACTTCGGGATATAGTTCAATTCCTATCGAAAGGCAAGAGGGGCAAATTTTTATTCCCCTTAAAATTACACTTAACGACAAAGTATCGTTTAATGGAAAGTACTTAGTCGATATTGGCTCGTCGTTAAGCACCATAACAAGTTCAGTGGCATATAATTATAAATTCGATGAGGTAATTGAGCGCAAGGTTGGGTACTACACAAAATATGGAGGTGTTGGTGGGTATTCCGCTGGTTTCGATTTTATTGCCGATTCGCTTACAATATCCAATTTTTTTTTGAAAAATGTAAATATGTCGTACAGCTCCGACACGGCAGGATTAATGGCTTCAGAAGATTTTTATGGAATTATTGGTAATAATATACTTGAACGTTTCGATATTATTTTCGATTTTAATAACGATAGCCTTTACCTAAAACCTAACAAAAAGTTTAAAGAACCCTACGAGTTCGATAAGCTTGGATTTACCTATGTCGATAGACATAAAACAAAGGGAGGATGGGTTGTTACGGGTTTAAGTAATAATAGCCAGGCCGAAAAGAAGGGGCTTCTCATTGACGATATTATTATTTCGGTGAACGACATACCAGTCGAAAAAATTCAATATTCCTACTTTAGCGATTACTTTAAAAAGGTTGATGAGGTTATACTCGTTGTTAATAGAGCAGGAAATATATTAGAAATTGAGTTTGATATTGCTCCAATGATAACTTTTCAGCAGCAATGAAAAATTTCACGCAAAGCCGCAAAGCTGCAAAATATATTCTGAGAATATAATGGTGGTAAAAAAGCGGTAAGTATTTTAGCTACCGAGTAGCTAACTGTTTATAGTAACAAATACTATTCTTACCCAAAAGCTCCAGAGGAGCGCACTGAATTGTTGCTTATTTTCAGGGCGCTCCTCTGGAGCTTAAACGTTTTGATAAATATTTACTATAAACATAAAGCCCCTCTGGGGCAAGTTAAAACCTGACGGCCATGGATAGTTATCGGGATTTGCGAAAACCCCGAAGAGCTCAACGAAGTTAAAAAAAATGAGAAACAGTTTTTAACTACTGAAGGTTATATTTACCCTCTTAAGAAAACACTTACTATTAAAGACACCTGAGTAGTTACCTCCAAGGATATAATCGAACTAAAATATATTTTTGAAATCAAAAAGAATTAGCCTTTTTATAATTAATTCTATCCATCATAATTTCTAGCTTCTGTTCCATTGTCAAATTGCCGTCAACCCAGTTAATATCGGTTCCATTTCGCTCCATTCGCCTAAACCATGTCATTTGCCTTTTGGCAAACTGGTGTATGGCCGTGTTTAGCTTTTCGAACATGGTGTTGTAGTCAACCTGATCAATTAGGTAAAGGGTAATCCATTTGTATTCAAGTCCGTAGTAAAGTATATCGGCTACAGGAATGCCCGAATCGATAAGCGATTTAACCTCGTCAATCATGCCCTCGTTAAGCCTTGCTTTTAACCTTTCGGTTATTCGTGTGCGCTCCTGAATACGCGAAAATCGTACGCCAAATATAATTGGGTTTAAGCTTGGGAAATTGTTGTTTTTTGCTGGATTATTATGCTGAAAATGCTCTATTTCAATGGCTCTTACTAATCTTTTGGTGCTGCAAGTATCCGATTGGTTATGAAGGCTTCGGAGCGAACTGAGCATAGCAATAAGTTCTTCGTGGTTCTTGCGGCTTAGCTCCTCACGAAGCTGTGGATTTTCGGGTACCGAAATAAGCTCAAACCCTTTAAGCACAGCTTCGAGGTAAAGCCCCGAACCACCGCAAAGTACTGGCATTGCTCCATGCGATGAAATGCTATTGAAAGCAGACACAAAATCCTTTTGAAACTCATAAACGTTGTACTTGTAGCCAGCATTAACAATGTTAATTAGGTGCGAAGGAACAGTAACGCCATTAACAGTGTAGTCGGCAATATCTTTGCCCGTACCCAAGTCCATTCCACGGTAAACCTGACGAGAGTCGGCACTAATTATTTCGCCACCAATTCTGTTGGCAAAATGTGCTGCCAAAGTTGTTTTTCCGCTGGCCGTTGGGCCTAAAATAGTTACAAGGTTATAGCTGTTTAAAGCTTCTTTGTTCATTGCAAAAAGTTGTTAAATGGAATTGCAAAAAGTTTTATGCAACGATATGGGGTAAAAATAGCTAAATTTGCAATCCTTTAATGGTGTAATTTAAATTGCTGCTAAATTGATTCAAAACATTTTTAATATTATTATTTCGCCCCGTAAAGGGTGGGAGAGTCTGCGAAATGCTGAAATCTCGGTATTTCGAGTTCTTTTTCAGGTTGTTATTCCAATTTTACTGGTGTGTGGCTTTATGTATTCGTTCCCTATGCTGGTTAAGCAAAATGCCAAAGGGCAGCAAATATTAGCTATTTTTTTAACTGTTATTTTATCGGGAGCAACATCAATTATAGTAACAGCTAGTTTACTAAATAAATTAAGCAAACCGTTTAAGGGAGTTGCTGTTTATAGCAAAAACTTTCTGGTTGCTTCTATTTCATTTTCAGTGTTTCTTTTTATATGGATATTGCCATCGTTAATGCCAACGCTAATAATTCCATTTCGAGTACTCAGCATTTATTCGCTAATTTTGTTTTACCGTGGAGCCGATATTGTGCTGGGCATTCGTTTCGAAAAGCTTACCGGTTTTACCATGCTTGCCGCATTGCTTTTTGCGTTGGTAATAACAATTTCGACTATAGTATTTAGTGCTTTTTTTCAGTTACCCATTTTGTTTTAATATTGAAGTTCAATGACACCGCCAAAAATATCGATTAAAAATAAAAAGGCTTACTTTCAGTACGAAATAATGGAAACCTACGAGGCTGGAATTGTGCTTACAGGTACCGAAATTAAGTCGATAAGGAGCAATAAAGCTACATTGGTCGATGCGTTCTGCAAGTTCGTTAATCGCGAACTTTGGCTTACTGGAATGCACATTGCCGAGTATTCGTTTGGAACATATAATAACCACGAGCCAAAGCGTGAACGAAAACTTCTACTTAACAAACTGGAACTTCGTAAACTTTTCCGCAGCTCACAGGAAAAGGGCTTAACCATTGTTGCGCTTAAACTTTTTATAAATGGTAAAGGGCTGGCAAAGGTTGATATTGGCTTGGCCCGAGGCAAAAAAATGCACGATAAGCGGGAAGACTTAAAGCAAAAGGATTCGAAGCGAGAAATGGATAGAATGATGAAGGATTAACGGGTCTTTGTTTTTATTTAAAAACACTTTCAATCAAGCTGAAACTACTTTAAAGACAGACTAATTAATTTCGAGCAGCTTCTTTAATTCGCTTAGTTTGTCATCCCATTCGTTAAAGTACAATTTTTGTAGCGTTGTTTCAAAAAGATTTTGATTATTGTACAACTCAGTATACAGAAACCATCGGTATTTTTCAATTACTTCTTTATTGGAAATCAATTTAATGTTAGTTTCTAAAATATTATCAATTAACGATTTAACAACATTTACGTATAAGTTCTCCTTTGACCTAAAATAGTAGTGAATAACAGACTGGCGAACACCTGCTTGTACTGAAATTCGCTGAATTGTAGTTCCATGATAACCATATAGAATAAACACATCCAAGGCGTTTTGGAATATTTTAGCCTCTGTATTTAGCACCTTATTTGACATGGTTTTGTATTTTCACTCAAATAGAATTTTGTATTTATGCTTTTGAAGTTAAAACCTCATTTTTTCAGTCATTATACCAAAACGCAGAACATTTAACTGGTGATTGAAATACATATTGTAATAATCTAATCCATGGTAATATTGGACAAAAAGTCCTATGTCTTCTAAAAAATTAGGGTGATAGTAAAAAGTAAAATTTAAGTTTAACCTTTTTATTGAAGTACTTTCCCAATTGTTAAAATCGCCAAATTGCCAAATTACTTCACCCTTTACCGAAATATTGGCAGAACGCTGTTTTCGTGCGATATTTGTATTCGAAAGTTTAAATATCGAAAATGCATTATGCCAGCGAATCGTGCTGTATATTCCTTTCAGTTCAGCTGCTGACCAACTTTGTGGGTGAACTTTTAGTGATGATTTAAAAAACTGATAAGCGTTAAGCTGTTTGTTGAAATTTGTTTTAATAATTCCTGCTTCAAAATAGTTTGTCGAAAAGTCACCTGATTTTGTGTTAATATCCCCATTTTCCAAAAAGAAATTCACATCTTGCCCATTCGAATGGTGCGCAATTTTACCAAAAACACTTGTCTTTTTTTCATTGCTTTTTTCTTTCAAAAGAAAATATAAGGCGAATTGAGGTATATAGCTTGACGACCTAATTGGCATTGACCTTTCTTGGTACATTCGGATAATAATTTGAGGTATTAACACCCCCATTAGCCGTGAGTTTTTGTTTTTCCGGAGGTAAAAATTTGGAATTAAATTTCCTTCGAACCATATTGGCTCAATATTCCCAATATCAGTAGGAAAAGTAATATAACTATTACCCTGGTTTACCTGAGATATTAATGAAAGGTCGACCCTATGCACGGTGTCTCTTTCCTGGCCAAAACTAAAATGGGCAAAAAATATCGAAATTAACATTGAAAAAAGATACTTTTTCATTTTATGATATAAATAACTTTAACCCTTATATCCTTATCGCAATTAATTATAAATGACGCTTTATCAAATGTAGGCCGGTTCGAAAACCCTATTGTTTGATAATTCGAAAACCCTATTCCCTCTTTTGGCAGCATAAGACCTCTATTAATTTTACCATCATTGTTTTCATCGTGTAGTATACTTACCGCATATTTACCAATAGGAATGTTGTTGAAAGTTACTGTAGATGAGTTATTAGCAATTTTCGCTTTAGATAGTTTGTAGTACTTTGTAAATTTTTCGTCTGGAATTGAACCTTCACTATTGTACAATCCAAATTGGACTATTCCTTTCGAATTTCTTAAACTATCTACATTAATTGTTAACGAAAAAGCGCTATCGGGCTGATTGCTGAAAGAAGTTAATAGAAGCAGGAGCAATATTGAACTTATGAATAGGTTAAAAATCTTCATTTTACACCTCCTTTTTTTTAGCAATTTTTTCTTTTGCTCTATCTACCATATAATAAACCATAGGCACTAAGTAAACCGACAAAATCATCGACGATAATAGTCCCCCAATAATTACCCAAGCCAATCCGTTTTTCCATTCGCTGGCAGTTCCTTTTGCTAATGCAATAGGTAACATTCCTATAGCCATTGATAGCGTTGTCATTAAAATAGGGCGCATTCGCTCTTTGCCCGCAATAATCAATGCCTCTTTATAATGTTTTCCCTCAGCTTTTAACTGGTTGGTAAAATCCACAATCAAAATGGCATTTTTTGTGACTAATCCCATTAGCATAATTAAGCCCAACTGTGCGAATAAGGTTAAATTGTTTAACGATAAATTCAAGGCAAGAAAGGCTCCGACACCAGCCATTGGAATGGCAAATAATGCCACAAAGGGATATATGTAACTGTCGTATAGGGCAATCATTATGAGGTAAATTAGAATAAACGAAATGAGCAGAACCGAACCTAAAGCCCCAAAACTTTCGTTTTGAGTTTTAATATCTGCCCCCCATGTTAGTTTTACTCCTTCGGGTAAAGGTGTAGCCTTTAAACTACTAATTGCTTCATCGGCTAATGTGCCCGAGGGCCTGCCAAACGATTCGGATGTTAGCGTAACCGATGGTTGTCGGTTTAACCTTTCGAGCAACGAAGGCGAATTACCTTGCACTACTTCTGCAAATTGCGATAACTCTATCGGAATGTTCATTGGGTTTACGAAGGAAAGCCGTTGAACGTCTTCGTAATTTTTTCTATCAAATTCATCCAACCATATTCGAACGGGAAATTCTGTGCCGTTTTCAGTTAAAGTAGCATCATCGTTTCCTGTAAAAGCAGTTCTCAGGTTTAAACCAAGATAAGCGGTTGTTAAACCCAGGCGCTGCATCTTATCTTTATTTGGAATTACTTTGTATTCAGGACTTCCTTCTTTTACAGATAGCTGAACATTATCGGCGCCCGGTATTTTTTCAACAATTGCTTTCAGCTCTTTACCGGTTTTCATTACCAAATCCAAATCGCTTCCGCTTAATGTTATTTTTATTGGCGCTTGCTTGGGTAGTAAACCCAAAACGGCCATCGAAAAGTTTACCCCTGGAAACTCTTTATTTAGTTCCCTACGAAGCGATTTCATAAACGGCTCTGTTTTAATGCTTCGTTCCTTTTCGGGCTTAAGTTGAATTGTAAATTCCGATAAATTTGAAGAGCCAACTCCTAAACTACCAATTCCTGTGCTCGGTCCAGCAATGTTGCTGAAAAGGGATGCTACTTCAGGTTGTTGCAATATGAAATTTTCTACTTTCTGAGTTCTGATATTATTTTCATGCACAGTGGTTATTTTATCGTATTCGAGGTTTAAGCGGAACTTCCCCTGGTCGCCTGTCGACATCATTTCTTTTCCCACAATGCCTTGCTTCATCATTACCCCCGTAATTACCAAAAGGAAAATAACGATTCCAGTAAAGATGAGTTTATGGCTGAGTACCCATTCCAATTGATAGCCATACCAGTTAATGAAGGTTGTTAGCTGTTTTTCGAACCAAAGCAAAAAACGGTTAACTAAGTTGGTAGGTTGTAAGTCTTCCTTTTTCCCAATTCGCGATGCTAACCAAGGAACTAAAGTAAACCCAACCAGTAAACTGGTAAGTGTGGATGTTATTACTACAATCGAAAACTGCTTTAGCATATCGGCAACAAATACCTGTAAAAACAAAATGGGCAAAAACACAACCACATCAACCAGAGTTATTGAAATGGCCGAGAAACCAATTTCCATTCTACCTTCCAATGCCGCGGTAGCCTTTTCTTTGCCCATATCGAGGTGCCGCTGTATATTTTCCAGAATTACAATGGCATCATCTACCAGAATTCCAATAATTAACGACATGGCCAGTAAGGTCATTAGGTTTAAAGTGAAGCCCATAAGCCACATTACTGCAAATGCGGTAACTAATGAGGTTGGAATTGCAACAAGTACAATTAAAGAGTTACGGTAGCTCCTTAGAAATAAAAACATCACCAGTGAAACAAGAATAACAGCTAAAATCAGGTCGTAAACTACCGAGTTAACTGCCGAAATGGTCATATCGGTTGAATCGTCGGCAACAATAAATTTTACTCCGTATTTTGTATTGGCGTTTTCAATTTGGGTAAGCTTTGCGTGAACCAATTTTGAAACTTCCACGGCATTGGCATCTCCCTGTTTTTTTAACATAAGCCCAATACCGTTTGCCCCATTGTAGCGGCTTACCGAACTTATTTCCTTCACCCCATCGACAACTGTGGCAATATCTTTCACATAAACTGGCATGCCCGGAGCAGGCATTGCCACTTGCACATTCATAATATCGGTAACTGTAGCAAATTTTCCTGCTAACCGAACAGAGTTGCTTTCCTTATTGGTTTGGGCTTTACCAGCAGGCAAATCAATTCCCGAGCGGTTAATGGCTTCAACAACCTGATATAGAGAAATTTTATACTGTTTAAGTTTGTTTTGATTGGCCATTACTTGAATTTCGCGCTCTTCGCCCCCAAGCATCGTAATTTCTGCTACTCCCTTTAACTGTTGTATTTGCGGCAGGTATTCATCTTTCATTTTTTGATAGAACTCGGTTGATGGAAGATTACTTTTTGCGCTAATGGATATAATTGGTAAATCATTTGGTGAAACCTTGCTCATTACGGGGCTTAAAATGTCGGCCGGAAGATCTTTTTTAATATTTTCAATATAGCGCTGAGCATCTTGCATGGCAATGTTCAAATTCGTCCCATATTTTAGGTTGGCAATAATTACGGAGGCGTTGGGCATCGATTTCGTTTCCAAATAATCTACCCCTTCGAGATTCGACAATGCATCTTCAATTTTTCGCGAAACAGAGGTTTCCACTTCATTGGGGTCGGCACCTGGGTAAATTGTTTTTATTACTATTACCGGCTGGTTAAAGTCGGGCAACAGTTCATAGCCTAAGTTCGAAAAACCTATTATCCCCAACAAGGCTAACACACTGAAAAGGACTATAATCAGCGATGGGCGATTGATTGATATTTTTGATATATTCATGATTTTTAGTTGTTAGTTGCTAACTGTAACATTTGCCCCATCGAACAGGTTAATAAAACCGTTGGTTATAACTATATCACCTTCGGATAAGCCCCTCGAAACCAATACTTTATTTTGAAATCTGGACGAAATGGTAATATCTTGAAGTTTTGCCTTGCCATTTTCCACTATATAAACCTGTGGTTGTATGTTTGTTCCAATAATACACGACGCTGGGATGACTAAATGCTGTTCATCACTACCGTTTTTTATACCAATAGTTTTTGGGAGTACTTTCCCAAACATTCCTGATTTTATTTTTAAATCATCGGTATTATTTACAGCGAACTGTATAGGGAAACTGTTTCCCATATTGGCCTTGCTGCCTACCATATGTATTTTTGCTGACAAGATAGTTTTTGGATACACGTCAGCGGTAAGCGTAAACTGCTTGCTAGTTTCGAACTTACTTAACTCTTGCTCGGGTACATTAATGGTAAACTTCAACTTTGAAATATCAGTTATTTGAAGCAATGGAACGCCAGGAGCGGCAAAAGCTCCCTCTTCGGATAATTTTGCGGTTACAATTCCATCGAAAGGCGCTTTAACCGTAGTTTTATTAATTTGTTCCTGTAATGTAGCCTTCTGCACTTTTGCCGATTTTAACCCCAATTCGGTCTTTTCTAATTGAATGCCTTGAACGGCATCGGCATTTGCAAGAACTGTATATCGTTTCAGGTCCGATTCCAATCCTTCAATCTGAATTTCGACAGTTTGCAATTGAAGTTTCAGTAGCGAGTTGTCTAGTTGAATTAGTGCCTGACCTTTTTGAACCGTGCTACCAATATCAACTAAAACTACGGTTATCTTTCCCTGTATATCGGCGCTGACTTTTGTTTCTTTATTGGGTTCAAAAGTCCCAGTGTAGGAAATATCGCTTTTTACACTTTCATGCTTCAACGTTATAGCTAGTACATTAATAGCCTGCTCTTTATCGTATATATAAACTCTGTTTGCAGTGGTTTCTTTATTGCTTTTTAGTTGAAATACCACGATGGCAATTATGCCCAATGCCACAACTACGTAAATAATTTTTTTTGTCATTTTCGTGTTTTTTTAGTTTCGTAATGAAATATTTCCGGTTAACTTCTTTATTTCTAAATCGGCTTTCAAATATTCAACAATAGCCGATAAATAGCTCTGTTGCGCTTCTCGCAAAGTATTGTCGGCCAATAAAACATCGGTTAAATTGGCAGTGCCTTCTTTTTGTTGCAAGAGGGTTTGTTCGTAAACAGTTCGTGCCAAATTTATTTGCGACAAAGTATTTGCTATTGTTTTTTGTGTAACAATTCTTCGACGGTTAGCATTTTCAATTAGCATAGTATTTTGGTCTGTTACTAAGCTTATTTGCAATTCGTTATTTTTAATTTCTATCTTTTTTTGATTTATTTTTCGATAGGTAACTGTTCCGTTAAATAGCGGAAAAGAAAGTTGAGCACCCACAAAACTTACAGGAAAGAATTTTAGAAAATCATTTGGCTTTTTGTCGTACCCAAACCCAGTTTGGCCGTAGTTTCCATAAAGTGAAACAGAAGGCAATCGCGAGTTTTTTAATGTATTTAATTCGCTGGTTAAAAGTCGGTTTTGCATATTCGTAAGTTGTAAATCAATTGTGGGTAAATTCTGATATTCACTAATGTTTTTAAATTGAATATCAGTTTCAATTTGTATGTTTTGGTCTATCGTTAATCCCATTGAAAATTTCAAAGCATTCATTACTTGTTCAACATTGTTGGCAATAAACTCGCGCTGAGTTGCTAATTGCGCTTGTTGAAGTTCCACCTTATTTACATCTGTTCCTTTTATCACTAATTGTTGATGCAGCAACCGTAAGTTTTTAAGAAGCCTTGAGGTATTAACTATGTTGCTGTCAATAAATACCAGCTGATGCTGTAAAATTTGAGCATTATAATAAAGGTTCGAAATATCGAAAAAAACCTGCTCTTCCGTTTTTTTGTATTGTAACTCGGCTATTTCACCAGCAATTTTAGAGGTTTTAATACCCCCATATATTTGAGGATTATACAAAGGCAATGCTACTTGAATTGAAGCACTCATGTTGTGAGGTACCCCAAATTGAGCCTCTTTAAATTGTCCTTGGGGAGCAGCAGGATTAAAGGTAGACATGGGCATAAGCTGGTATGGCAAATCGGTAAAGTACTTGTAATCGGCTGCCACATTCACTTTAGGTAACAGATTTGCTGTGGCTTCTTTTTGTCTTTGTTCAACAAGCGCCATATTATTTCTGTTTATTTGTATGCTTTTATTATGTATCTGGGCGGTATCAATACATTGCTGTAACGACCATGGTTGAGCCTGTCCCAAAAAAGAAGCAGCCATAATAACCATCAAAAGCACCAGTTTCTTAACTGCATTTGCGTTCCAAATTACATTACGCAGATTTTTAATAGCCTTCATCATTGTTCTGTTTTTTTAATGTTGTTAATTCAAGTATCATTTCATTAACGAGTTGTTCATCTTTCATAAACATCCGGAATCCTATTAAAATTTTGTTAACCAATAATTTGGTTGTCACACTCGTTTTGAAGGTTTGATCTTTTTTTCCGGCATTTATTATTGTTGTGAGGTACGTTTCCACAATATTCATAATTCGTACAATTGACATTTTGATAGCATCATCTCTTTCTAATTGACCCTTATCAAAAATTATAGTCAGGTAATAGGGTTTTAGCAGGAATAAATTATACAACCTTTTAAATAGTAATTGAAGTCCAGTTTCAGGTGCAATACCCAGGTTGGTAATTTCCTGAACAATAGCATTAATCTCATTTCCAAAGCAATCCAGAAGTACCAAAAGAATATCATCATCTTTTTTAAGTTGATTTTTAAGTTGATTTTTATCTACACCCATCTCATTTCCGAGATTACTTATGGTTAGGGCTTCTAATCCCGAATTCATAATAATTCGTGCAGCTTTGTCAATAATTAATGTAGGGGTTGGCTCCATGATTTAATATGTTTTAATTAGTGAATACTCACTAACATTATCCTTAAATTTTTTTATCTTTCACTTTGCTTTCTTTTATTGAGTAGGAAGGAAGCAGCTACAAAAATTAGAGTTAAGGAAATTCTGAAAATCATTGCCCCAATTGTTTTAGTTTCATAAATACCACCAGTATTAATATGTACAAAAAGCCCTACAAAAGCTATTAAAAGTATTAAGACAGAACTACTTAAAACTTTAGTTGTCCAAGTTTTATTTACTATAATTCCATAAGCTGTTAAAAGGTATAGGAGGCTGCTAATAAGATTTGCAACTACTACAAAAAGCACATAATTACCTTCTTTTGCCCTTATGCCGAATAAGTCAAAAACTACCGAACTGCTTAAAAATAGAGTTAACAGTCCGAAAGCCCCAATAATTAAAGCTGTTGCGTACCGAAATACCGTTTTCAATTTCATAATAGTTTAGTTTGCGTAGTTGGTTTTGGTGCTTTTACAACAAGTATACGAGCAATTGAGTTCGAATTATTATAAAGACAGTGAATAATGTTCTTTGGGCTTTCGACCAAACAATCGGCTTGCACTTGAACCTTCTCGTCGCCAACTAAAACTTCAGGCGACCCTTCTAATATGTAAAAAAATACATCTACAGGGGTAATGTGTGGCTTTAGGGCTTCGCCAGGTAGCAGGGTAATGTGCATTACTTGTGCCGAATCGTTATCGTATAGCTTGCGAACATCCAGTTTATGTGGAGTTTCAACAATCGGTACTTCTTTAACTACTTTTATTTTCATTGTTTCAAATTTTAGTTTTTAAGCAATATTTTTATGGAGTTTATAAATTCTGATCCTTTATCGGTTAAATTGAAATTATAATTGGACATATGCCATTGCTTAACAAACATTCGTAATGACCCCATAATTACAACCGACAAATGGGAAGCATTAATATCAGCTCTTATTTCTCCTTTACTTTGTCCGGTTTCAATAATTGTTTTTAAAATCGTAACGTTATTGTTCATTATTTCCTTAACTTTTTCAGTTAGCTCCACCTCGTTACGGAAAATCTCCTCGGAAAAAATGACAGAAACTAATGATGGTGAGGCAGAAAACTTTTTGAAATGATTTTGAAACAAATTATCAATTTTAACAAGGGCATTTTCGTTTGAGTTTAATTGATTCGTGAAAAAATGCTCTGTGTTTTGTTTGAAAAAATCGAGAATTGCCAATAATATTTTAATTTTATTTTCGTAATGCCTATATATAGCCGACTCGGCGAATCCAACTTTTTTAGCAAGGTTTTTTATAGTTAACGATTGTATTCCACTTTCTGCTATTAACTCTAAAGAAACATTTATAATTTCTTGTTGCCGTTCAGTTATTTCTGTATTCATTTTAAAATATATATTAAGTGAGTGAATGTTCGCTCACAAAGATATGGTGTTTATACTGAATAATCCAAATTTTTTATATAATTCTTTCGCATTAATATTTAATACACTAACTATCAGTGTATTAAAAAAGGGCTGGAGGTGCTTTTTATTTTGCAAAAGGGTAAGCTTAGGGTGTTTGGGCAAGACCAAATTTGCCTTTTGTGACTTGAATTCTGTAAAGCATACTTACCACTTTTAAGTAACATGCTTATTTTAATAGTATAGAGCCAAAAAATTAGAGGTGAGGTGATGAAAGAAAAAATGCTAAACAGAAAATTTATCTATTTAGCATTTAACTATTTTTGAACTTGTTTTTTAAGCGTAAGGTATACAGCGATAGGGAAGGTTAACTTCGGGAAGTTCGAAAAGTACCATGCCCTCGTTAAGCAAGTCTTCATCGTCCTCCTGGTAGTTCCAAATTGCTTCAACCTGAAGCCCATTATTCTTAAAATTGGCAATGCGCTTCATAATTTCCCTAAGGTACTTATACGACGAGGAGTTAATGTACTTAAAGTTAAAATCGACAATAATTTTAGTCGACTCCCGATCCCTAATGTTTTCGTAGTACTCGTCGAGCCAGTTTAAAATATCGCCATAAAAATCCTTAGCATTTTCGGGGTGCGAAATGCCTGAAATTGAAAATATTGATGTTTCTGGGTCGAAATTTACTTCTGGAGTATCAATTGCTCCATCAATTTTAAGAGCCTTCATAAATTTTAAAAACTTTCAAGTAAAGGTACGAAACATTGATATAAAAATATGTCAAATTATACATTTTGCAACAATGATTTGATTAAATCGGTTTTTATGAGCTTAAACAATGAAATTGAATTGATAAAACAGCAATGCTGTTTCTGTTCTTAATCGGCAATTAAAACGCAAAAAGCGAAGTGTTTATGTAAATTCGATAAGTTCGAAGCAATAACTTCGAAATCAATCGCTTTAGTTCGTATGCTATTAATTTTATGGTGTTTCTGTTTTCTTTAAAAAGTAGAATTAGGAGGCCTTAAAGGCATTTAATGTAGTTTGAAGTTTAGTGGAAAGATCGAGAAGTTGGCGAGAGTAATTTGCCACCTCATCGGCAGTTTCATTATTGTCGTTTCCAAAAATAGTAAGCTTTTCGAGTGCTGTGTTTATGCGATTTGTTTCCTCTAAAAGTTTACTGTTTTCGTTGGATATGCTCGAAATTATATCGGCACTGGAGTTTATTTCGCCAACTAAATCGCTCATAACACGTTTTACATTGCTAATGGTGCTAAGGCTTGCGTTTGATAAATCGACTATTTCGAGCGCTGCTACTTTGGATCGCTCGGCCAACTTGCGAACCTCGGCAGCAACAACTGCAAACCCTTTTCCATGTTCGCCTGCTCTTGCTGCTTCAACAGCAGCATTAAGGGCTAAAATGTTGGTTTGAAAGGCAATGTCGTTTACAACTTGAATTCTTTCGGCTACTTTGCTCATTGCCTCAATTGCTTGCTGCGACACTGCGCTACCCTTGGTTATCGATTCTACCGATTTAGTAGAGATTTCCTTTGCCTTTCGTGTCGATTTTTCGGTTTGGTCAATTGAGGAGGAGAGGAGCTTAACCGACTCGGTTACATCGGTTGTTGCTTCAAGTAAACTTAGGGTTCCGCTGCTTAACATATTGGAGCTATTACTTAAACTGTTGCCTGTTTCGGTAATTTCGGTCGAAGCTTCCTTTACATCCAAAAAAATTTGCCCAATTTTATTCGACATGCTGTTGAGCGATTGCGTTAATTCCCCAATTTCATCGCTTCCTTCATTGTCAATTTTAATGTCGAAGTTCCCTTCGCTTAAACTATTTGCATACCTAACGCCCTTGCCAATGCGAGAAGTTAGCTGATTAGCAAAAAATGCAATTAGAACCGATATTACTACTATTCCGGTTATTCCTGCCATTATGAGCCATATTAAAAGGCTCTCGGTCGACTCCATCACATCGTCGAGAGTAACAATTACCCCTAAACACCAAGGTGTTTTTGAGTTCATTGTTTCAATAGGGTAAAAGAATGCGATTACATGCTTCCCAGTTTCGCTGTGAATTGCTTCAATGGTAAACGATTCGCCCCTTTTTATTTTTGCGTGTATGTTGTGGGTTTTTTCTTCATCGGGATTAACCTCGGCCATGGTTTGCCCAATAATTGTTTTATCGGGGTGCGTAACGTATATGCCACTATTCGAAAGCAAAAATGAGTACCCATTGTTAAAGAGTGATAAACTATCGATTCGCTGCTTAAGCTCATCGAGAAGAATATCGCACCCAACTGTACCAATAATTCGGTTTTGGTATACAATGGGGCTAACTAAGCTGGTCATTTGATCCTTTTGCCCATTATTTCGATACGAGAAAAAGTATGGCTCCAGTATCGAAGTTCTTCGGGTGTCGTTAATATTCCAAAGGCTATTCTCGCTTAGGCCTTCAAATGTTGCAGTATCCTGCATAAACAGTATCTTATCGCCTTCTCTAAAGTATTTTGTTCTTAGCCTAAGTTTATTTTTGGCTACTTTGTCGTATGCTAAAAGATCCCAGTGAACCCAAAGCGAACTAAAATTGGGGTGTTCGGTAAAAACATCTTGTAGCATTTGCTTCTGCAGGTTTTCTCGTTCGCCCATTGGAAGTTCAACTAAACGAGAGTAGCTTTCGGCTAGCGTTTTGGTAACTATTAGTTCGTTATTTATTTGGTTTTCAATCCCTTTTGCCGACTCCTTGATTACTGTACTTACGTGTGTTCGCGAATCCTTAAGGCTTACATTCTTTACAGAGCTGATTATGAGATAGAATACTATTGAATAAACAATTGCTGAACTGCCAATTAGCAAAACAAGCATTTTTGTTCGTAATTTAAGAGTAGAGAAAACCATAGTTTTAGCCTCCAGAGTTGAGTTTAAGTTTTAATGCGCTAATCTAAAACTTTTTTATTATTGTTTTTATCTCAATTTTTAATATTTCTCTCTTTAGCCCATAAGTAACTTATAACTAATTGTCCCTCGCATGTTAACGTTGATAAATATATTTCAATATAAATTCTGCGTAAAACTGTTTTTTCAGTGTTAAATAATAAAACTGCTTTTTTTAAAAGGCTTTAGTTTGCAATTATATGGTAGAGTAAAATATTTGATTGCCTTAAACTAGAAATTAAGGGAAAAAAGGCTTATTTTCGGTAAAAAATTAAAAGAATGCAACGCTACTTTATTGAACTAGCATACCTTGGCACCAACTTTAGTGGTTGGCAAATTCAGAGCAACGCCAATACGGTGCAAGCCGAACTCGAAAGGGCACTTAGCACAATACTAAGGGAAGATATTACTACAACAGGTGCAGGCCGAACCGACACTGGCGTTCATGCCAGCTTTTTTATTGCTCACTTCGACTCGGGCATTAAGAATTTGCAGTGGGACCAATCGATTCTTATGAGTTTAAACGATGTACTTCCCCGCGACATTGCCGTTAAGGAAATATTTGCCGTTATTCCCGAAGCCCATGCTCGCTTTAGCGCAACATCGCGCACGTACCAGTACCATATAGGCCGTACCAAAAATCCATTTCATAACGAAACCTGCTGGTACTTTAGGTCGCACCTCGACGTTGACAAAATGAAGCTTGCCACCGATATGCTTCTTAACTATTCCGACTTTAGCAGCTTTAGTAAAACGGGCTCCGATGTTAAAACCCATATTTGCAAAATTTCGTCGGTTCTGTGGGAAGAAAAGGAGAATCAGTTTGTTTTTACCATTCGTGCCGACAGGTTTTTACGAAATATGGTGCGAGCCATAGTTGGTACTTTGGTTGAGATTGGCCGTGGCCGAATTACCCCCAACGAGTTTGCCGACATAATTGAAGCAAAAAATCGCTCAGCAGCTGGCCCTTCGGCACCACCCCAAGGTTTATTTTTAACCAATATTGAGTACCCTGTGGAGCTGTTTATTGAGTAGCGTTTATTTGGTAGTATGGAGTTTGTATGTTATTGGTAGGGAAGCCCAAACAGTTTACTAAGGTTGATTACATGATTTGCTTAAAGAGACAGAAATACAGGATTGATAGTTATTACATAGATGTAATCAAAGAAAGAATGGTTACAGAAACTTGTAAGACAAATTTAAATTCGCAATTAATCTTTAGGCAAAGTTATACTGGTTATACATTTAAGGCTTTTGTTGGTAATTGGTCAGAAAGCGGTTTTTGGATTTCAAAGTATAGATTACAACTTATACAATTAAGACCAGACATTATCGCAAAGTTTCGATTTAAAGATTTGTCGGAGAATAGCATTGTATCTATTAGATACTCAATTGGATTTTCAAGTGTTTTTATTGGACTAATCTGGATATTTTTGTTTTCAGCACCTTTCGTAGCATTTGGATTGATTGTTTATTTGATTGGATTAGCTTTAATGATAGTATTTTACAGTGTGCTATCGGTTATTGAACTTAATAGTATTAAGGAAAAAATAGTTGAAAAACTTTTTCATAACATACCTATAGTAGCCGTTGATTAATAGCTTATGCGCAAATCAAAAAAGGAGCTGTCTCAAAAGTCAAATTAATTTAACCGCAAACCTGCCCGTCTGCTTCATTCAGGCGGGGGGCGCTAAGTTTTACGCAAAGCGCACAAAGCGCTGTATACCCTAATATTAACTTTGCGTTATTTTGCTCTTTCTTTGTGTCCCGATAGTTATCGGGATTTGCGGTTAAAAGGCCTTTGATACATCCTCTTTTTTATTGAGTATATTTTTAAAACGCTACGATTCAATTTTAGGCTTCTTTTTAACCCTAAACTTGCTTTCTTCTCCGCTAAGTAGTCGCTCAATGTTTTTTTGGTGGGTAAATAGTATGAGAATGGAAATTATCATACTAAATATAATAAGCGATGGGTTAACGTTTTCGAAAACAAATATCAAAATTAATGGGTATATAAAACCTGCAATCATTGAACTTAGCGAAACGTAACCCGAAAGAATAAGGGTAATTGTAAAAACTCCCAGTGCTATAGCTGCTCCAAGCGGGTGAAGTGCAAGTACAACTCCGGTAAGCGTTGCTACACCTTTTCCGCCTTTAAACTGTGCAAATACAGGAAAAATATGGCCAAGTAGCGAGGCTAAGCCAAGTAAGAGTTGAAAGTTTATAAATGCACCTGTTTCGGGAATGTAAAAGTCGGTTAGGTAAAGCAACCGAACCGCTGCATAACCCTTAAATACATCGAAAAGGAAAACTGGAATTCCCGCTTTAAGGCCTAAAACCCTAATGGTATTGGTTGCACCTGCGTTACCGCTTCCGTGTTTGCGAACATCGATTCCGTAAAAAAATCGTCCAACCCAAACCGAAGTGGGGATGCTGCCCAAAAGATATGCTATGCCTATTACAAGAATTTTAACCGCTATTTCCATCGATTATTTTTTTGCAAAGAAACTCATTATTTCATAATCCCAAAAGTTTTTTGTTTCGGGAGTGCAAGCTCAATTGGCAATAAATTCATTATCTTGCACTTTAACGTATTAAAATATAGCGATGAGATTTATTAACCAGTGCTTACTCTCGTATTTATTTCTTTTCATTATTTCATCAGGTTTTGTTTCTGCACAGTATAGCTACGATTTTGAAGTTGGCGTAGTAAAAACTGGTTACAATAAAGTGCGCATACCTGGTAATACTGGCACATTTGTATCTCTTTCCCATGAATTAAAGCAAAGCACAACCAACTACTTAAGAATTTTTTCAACTTACAATTTAAACAGTAGGAGTTCAATTTCGATTCTTATTGCCCCTTTAAAATTGAATTATACGGGAGAGTTAAGCCGCGATGTATTTTTTTATAACCAAAATTTTGCGCAGGGTGCAAGTGTAACTTCAACTTACAAGTTCAATTCGTATCGCGTTTCCTATTCCTACTTAATTTTTAAAAAGCAAAAGTTTAGCTTTAGTGCTGGTTTAACTCTAAAAGTTCGCGATGCGTTTATTCGACTCGAATCGGGAAGTGTAAGTTCTACAAAATACGATTTAGGGGTTGTCCCTTTAATCAATTTCAATTTTACCTATTCGCCATTTAATCGTGTTGGTTTTATTTTTTATGGCGATGCGCTTGCTGCACCACAAGGAAGAGCCGAAGATTTTTTTGTTGGGTTAACTTATTCGGTATACGATAAATTAGGCATTAAAGCTGGCTACCGAATGCTCGAGGGAGGTGCCGATAATAAGACTGTTTACACCTTTTCGCTATTTCATTATTACGCAATTGGTATCCTATTTAACCTTTAACTTGCACCTTTTACTGTAACTAAACTTTTATTGAATTTTAAATACTGGTGTTTTAATTTTGTTTAGCTTTAGTGAACATTTCGACATTTGACTACTTGCTTTTGTTTAGAAAACTCGATTTTATGAAAAATTTACTTTTAACAAAAATCAGGATAAAAAGATTTGCATTTCTTTTTTTTGCTCTCTTTTTGTCAACTACTTCCGTTGTAGCCGACGAGGGTATGTGGCTTATTTCGCTCATTTCGAATAATATAAACAAAATGAACGAGTTGGGCTTTAAGCTTACCGCCGAAGACATTTATAGCATTAACCATTCGAGTATAAAGGATGCCGCAGTTCAGCTCGACGATGGCAGTTGCTCTGCCGAAATTATATCACCTAAAGGCCTTGTACTTACAAATCATCACTGTGCTGTTAGCGATGTTCAAAACCTGAGCAGTATCGAAAATAATTACCTCCGCGATGGCTTTTGGGCAAAAATGCAAACCGACGAGTTGCCCGTTCCTGGCAAAACAGCGCTAATTCTTTTAAAAGCCGAAGATGTAACCGAGCGCATTTTTGCTCAGGTTGGGGCATACCAAAATTCTGCCGATTTCTTTAACAGAATTGAAATTACAACTAAGCAGCTAAAGCTCGAAACCGAGATGGCCAATAAAAATATTTATGCTCGGGTAGTTCCAATGTTTAATTACAACAGCTTTTACCTTTTTGTTTATAACAGGTACACCGACGTTAGGCTTGTTGGCGTTCCTCCTGCAACCATTGGTAACTTTGGTGGCGATCTCGATAACTGGCACTGGCCAAGGCATACTGGCGACTTTACGCTTTACCGTATTTACACAAATGCCGAGGGCAGTCCAGCCGATTATAATTCTAAAAACATTCCTCTAAAGCCAAAGCATCACTATCCAGTTTCGCTAAAGGGTATTGCCGAGGGCGATTTTGCAATGGTTGTTGGCTACCCCGGGCAAACTTTTAGGTATAGCTCGTCGGAACAAGCTCAACAGAGTCGCGATTTAGTTGCTCCTTGGGTCGACAAGTATTGGGGCGAGTACATTCAAACTATAAAAGAAGGAATGAAATCGGATCCTTTGGCTAAAATTCAGTATACCAATTCCCACGATGGCCTTGTAAATATTTGGCAAAAAGAGGTTTGGCAAGCACAGTCGATGAAAACATTTAATGTTGTTGAATACTTAAAGGGTCGCGAAGATAGCCTTGTTGCTTGGGCTATGGCCGATAGTGTTAATAGGGCAACTTACATTAACGGATTACCAACAATAAGGCAATACTATAAAAAAGCGCAAGAAAATAATTGGGACCAATTACTTCGAACTATTACTTCGTTAACCAATTGGCCAATTGAGGTAAATAGGTACTTCTACGAAGTTTTCGATCTTTTTACGCTTATTTCGACCGAAAATCCATCGAAACGAAAAATTAAACGCGAAGCGAAACGTTTAGCAAAGAATGTTGATGAAATTTATAAAAACTACCATGCCGATATCGACATGAGACTTTATGCAACAGCCCTTAAAAGCCTTATACGCTACATTCCAAAAGATATAAACGACCCCATTTTACAAAGCATTTTAAAGATCGAAAACCAAGAGCAAGTAATTCCGCTTTTAACAAAACATTTTTACGAAAAGTCCTTTTTTACTTCACCCCAAGCCCTTAAGCAATTTTTAAAAAAACCTACACTCGAGAGCCTATCGAACGACCCACTGTTTATGCTTAACATTAGCTACGAACTAATTCATAAACAGTTTCTCGATTCGCTGTCACAAATTGGCCCCGATTATAAGTACGCAATGCACACATTTACAAAGGGATTGCTGCAAATGAATAGCGAAAAATTAAACTACCCCGATGCCAATTCAACACTTCGCGTTTCGTACGGTACTGTTATGGGTTATAAACCTTCCGATGCCGTTTCGTATCGCCCATTTACTTACATCGATGGAATTATCGAAAAGAATTCGACCCATGAAGAGGTGTACGCTATTCCCGAAAAAATTAGGGTGCTTTGGAACGACAGGAACTACGGCGAGTACGCCGATTCCACAGGGAGTATTCCCGTAAGTTTTATTACCAATAACGATATAACCAACGGAAACTCGGGAAGCCCTGTTTTAAACGCAAATGGCCACTTGGTGGGGGTTGCGTTCGACGGAAACTACGAGGCTATGGCCTGCGACTTTGCTTACGATCCTTCAATGCAACGAACCATTATTTGCGATATTCGCTACGTTTTATTCGTTATCGATAAGTGCGCCGAAGCAAAACACCTTATTAACGAAATGACAATTGTAAGGTAAGCGTTTATAGCTCGTTACTCAAAGTATTAACCCTATTTATTTCAAACTGCTTATTGTACCGTATAAGGTTAATCGATCGGTTTTCGAAGAAGATTTTGAAATTTATGGAGAGTTAGAAAATGGTTGGGAATAATTTAGAAAGGACGTTGATTACGAGGCATTTATTGTTAAATTAAAAGACAATTAGCAATGGGACTGAAAGATATTAACACAAAAAAGAAACCAGTTGTACTGGTTGACAAATCATTAGACTTTTTTAACGATAAAGTCCTTTTTCCTAAAAAGTTAGAAAAGGCTAATGAAATGTTAAGAAAAGTAGGGCTTCCAATGCTTGGTAAAAAAGCACTATAGCAAACAAGTGGTGTATTATACCTATGTCACATCGGATTTGAAATTAGGGGTGGTCGAAAGA
>DDWL01000022.1 GCA_002345675.1 Bacteroidales bacterium UBA2287
GCTTATTTCGAACTCAGGTTATTAATAATGATAAGTAAAAAATAGTTAAGGAGCATACTTCAACCAGCAATTTAATTGGTTGAAGTATGCTCCTTTAAAGGTGTTTCTAATTGGTAGTTTTAAAAGTAATGCTCTGGGTGGTTCCCCCTTTTGCACAGTCGCGCTGAGCGGTTAGTTTAGCAGCTTGGTTCTTGTCGGCAGTAATTTTTATCTTTAGTTTTCGCTCCCATAATCCTGGCTCTACTTCTTTCCAGTCGGTTCCACTTAATATTTTAATGCCCTCCTGATTAAATTTCAGGGTTTTTATATCGAATTGGCAATTTCTGTGAGGTAGAAATACCAATACTTTAACAACCAACTCGTCGTTGGCTTTGTATTTCTCTTTTTCTTTTCCCTCAACTTTAAAGGTTACATCGCATGCCAAAACCGATAAGGTGGCAAAAAGAATTAGTAATGAGCTTAATAAAAACTTTTTCATACTACTTAACAATTAATTTTTTTGTAACGAGTTTATTGCCCGATGCGATTTTAACTAAGTAAATCCCTGGTTTTGCATTTTCTTCCTTAGGATACCAAACGAAAATGTGCTCTCCGGCTTCATATTTTTTGTTTGGGTATTGATGGTAAATCTTACCGTCAATTCCAACAATCGAAACATTTAAATCTGTTACGTTGGGTATCTTAATATGTATTTGTGCTTCTGTGGTTACCGGATTTGGATAAACCTGAAGGCTTCCACCATTTAAAACAGCTTCAATCCCTGTGACACCAATAGTTTGAAGTGAAACATTGTGAAAGTAGTTGGTGTTTGCTGGGTTTTGTGTTTGTGTTAGTCCCTTTGTAAAAGTAAAGGAAGTCCATGGACCATCGGGAATAGATGGGCTAGCCGAGTTTGACTCGGTAAATTCAACGTATAGCTTATAGTTTCCATCGGGTTGAAGTACGGCGTTTTTATCCTTGCCATCCCAGTATAGAGTATGCGACTCGTGCTGGTTAAGCGAAGCCCCTGTTATAGCATCGACAGTGTTACCTCCCGACATTTGATTCCATTTCACCAAATGAACCTTGTAAGTACTAGCCGATAATTTTATAGTTCTTTTAAAAACATCGGTACTGTTAGTTATCCAAACTGCTAGACAATGCCTTGGATTATAAGTTCCTCCATGGCTAATAGTTGTAAAATTAAAAATCAATTCATTGCCCTTTTCTGTAATCGACACAACTTCTGGTTTATCGCCAGAATTGGCGTTAACTTGAGTTCCTAAAAGCAAGGAAAAAAAAACAACTGATATGGAAAAAATAGTTCTATTCATGAGTTTCTAATATAACTTAAACGTGGTTGGAATATTAAAACTTATACGTAAACTTTTGGGTTTAAATTTTTGTTGAGTTTCCGAAATAACCGTACCCGGCAAAATGCCCACCGAGTTGGATAAAAAGATTTGGAATACATGACGAGGTCCGGTATGTATTTGAATTCCCAGCGAGCCAATGTGTTGCTGAACTTCTAAGGAAGCAACTTGGTTTTTAGGTAAAAAAACGTATTCGGCGGCTATGTATAGCATTCGCGTAAGTTTCATGCTTACTGCGCCTCCTATACTAAAAATATCGTTCTTGTCATTTGTCGATTCAACCATGTTTTTATGCAAATAGGTTCCTGTAAGTTGCACCGACAATTTTTTGCTAATAGAACGTGAAACAAGTAGCTGCGAAGTGTAAAACATTCGTTGCCAAGAAGCTTGACGATTATCGGGGTAGTTGAGCTTAAGTGCGCTAAAGGAAATCGATGAAAATATTGAGGTTTCAACTGGAAACTTTGCCGATTGCCTGGTTAACTGGAACTTAACATAGCCATCGTATAGTTTTTTTTGACTCGTACTACCAATTCCAAAAGTTATAAATGAAGTTAGCCCCAAATCGGCTCCAAATCGTGAATTGGCCTGATACAATCCAAACGAGCCACTAGTGCCTGTACTCAGCACACCCATTCTATGAGCAAATGTTAGTTTCATTTCGCCCTTGGGTAGTATAGCCGTAGTGGGGAAATTGAATAGTTGAATGGCTGGAAATACTTTATCAACTATGGTGCTCTCCTCTCCCATAAGGCTGTTGTCGACAGGAAAATCGTCTTGCGCTAGCGAAACGAATGCCCAAAATAAACAGGGGATTAAGAAAATATGAATTTTCATTTTTAAAAGCAATTAAGGTGCTGGGTTTATTACCCACTTGCTAAGCTGCTTCAGCTGGCAGCTGTCGAGTGTTGCGCCTTGGTGGGTGTTGTCTTTTACATAGTCGTACAAAAGAGTTCCTGTGCGGTTAACATAACTAATTGTATTCTCATAGGTGTCGAGGTCGCAACCTGGAACCATTTCGTTCATGTGACAGTATGTACATTGGTAGTCGAATGCGGGTTTTATATGCTCCGAAAAGGATACGTACGTAGGATTGCAATCCTCGAGGTTTGGGTCGGGTTTTGCAAAGTAATCCTCTTCGTTTTGGTACTTACACGATGCGACTCCAAGGATTATGATGACGGCTAAAAATATTCTCATTCCAATTTGTTTGATACATGAACATGCAAAAGTATTTTTATTTTCTTATAATTGCATTCGTTTAATAAAAAATGTATCGATTTTATATTGCCATTCTGGCATTTTTACTTGTTTTAACTTTTCATAATTCATTGGCACAAACCGATGAATTTAAGTCCTTTTCAGAGGATTCAGTAGCAGTATCGGATGATGAGTTTAAACCATTTTCCGAAGAAACTGTCGTTTCCGATTCCCTTAAATGCGCTGGTTGCCCAACTACTATTTGTCAAAATACTAAACCCACCAGCCTCAATTATTCGTGGGGAAGCCCGCTGTTAATAACCATTATTGCACTATGTTTAACGATACTGGCTGGCATTTTTGTACGCTTTAGGGCAACTCGAAACTTTCGCATCCCATTTTTAGTTGTTGGCATTGGGTTTTTTGGATTCTACAATGGTGCTTGCCCCTGTATGATTAGCAGTTTCGAAAACTTGGTGTTACTAGTTCGGCGAGTTGAAGTAAACTGGCTTAATACGCTTTGGTTTTTAGGGCTTATTCCTATAACTTATATTTTTGGGAAAGTATGGTGCGGTTGGGTTTGCCACTTAGGCGCCCTTCAGGAGTTTTTGTTTAAACCAAAAAGTAAAGCTTGGTTTAGGAGCGAAAGAACAGCAATAATTTTAAGAAGAATTCGATACTCATTACTTGTTGCTCTAATAGTTCAGTTGGTAATTATGGATAAAATTTTTTGGTGCAGCATCGACCCATTTATGGCTGTTTTTAATATAAAATTGAATTATAATTACGAATGGGTTAGCGGCATTCTTTTAGTTGCGCTTGTTGTTACTTCAATCTTTTCATATCGTCCATTTTGTCGTACGGTTTGCCCAGTAGGAATTCTACTTGGATGGATAGCCGCTATCCCCGGAGCATCGATTATAGGATATAAAAAGTTAGCCTGCACCAGTTGCAAAAGCTGCAACGATTCGTGCGATATAAATGCTATTTTAAGGAGAAAGCGGGTAAGTTTTCTCGACAATAAAGAGTGCATAGCCTGTGGCAACTGTATTGACTCATGCTCGAACTGTGGGCTTGACTTTCAACGTAAAACCAAGTTTAACAGAGTGGTACTATTTCTACGAAGAAGCAGTAAGCACTTGAAGAATTAACAGTAAAACCAACGCCTCGTGTTGAAGATCATTCGTACATTAGGCCTCCAATTACCGACCAAAATTTTGTACCCGACTACTACTAAATCAAAAAAACAATAACATGAAAAAAATTCGTCAATTCTCATTGCTACTAACATTGGGCATAATTCTTTTTAGCTGTACTGGAACAACTAAAAGCGATAAGCCCGAAAAAGAACTTTCGCCACAACTGGCATTTTTTAATCAATTCAAAAAGTTTGAAGGCAAAAAGTTTCTTGGGAAACAGGTTTTTATTGCCGAGGGCATGAATAGCTGGGCCGAAGAGGAACTCGAAATGTTTGTCCGCGAATGCTCCGACACAGTTGTTTACGTTCCATTTAGAGTTGGTAATAATACATCACGAACATGGATGTTTATTCTCGAAAATGGCGAAACGCTTCGCTTTAGGCACAATCACCGCCATGCCGATGGAACCCCCGAGGATTTAAATCTTTATGGTGGTTATGCCACAAGTAGCGGTACCGAATTTATGCAGATTTTCCCAGCCGACGATTTTACTAGCAATATGCTTGAGCGTATTCGCGACAACGAATGGACTGTAGAGTTTTCGGAAGATTTAAACCATTTTAGCTACAGTTTAAAAAAGAAGGGAGAACTTGTATTTAAGGCTGATTTTAATTTAGCAACAGCATTATAGTATAGTTGCTACAATTAAACGCAAGTTTATATCCTTGCATATTAGTTAAATACACCTTCCTCAATGCCAGTAAATTATAACATTTAAAAAAGTTGTATATTTGCAAAATTAGTAGCCCCCATTTGGGGGCTATTTGTTGCGTGACCTTTTGGTTTTTTTAAACCCTTTAGGCATTTAACTTGTTTATATAAAAAAGTATAAAATGATTTATAATAAGCACCTAGACAAAATTGCTATTATTACTAAGGATAGCAAAATTACCTACGGCGAGTTTTTTGGAAAGGTGAACTCCTTTTCGCAACTTTTTGAGGGTAAAAAGAATACAAGAATTGCCATTTGCTCCGAAAACCGTCCCGAATGGATATACGCATTTTATGCAGCATGGCTTAACGAGTGCACTGTGGTTACTCTCGACTTTATGTCGTCGGTCGACGATATTTCGTATGTGCTAAACGACTCACAGCCCGAGCTACTTTTTTTAAGTGCAGAAACCGAAAAAAAATTGCCAAAAATTAAGGAGAAGCTCGACTATAACCCAAAAGTAGTAAACTTCGACCTTTTAGACCTTAAACCCACAACACCCGAAAAATTTTGGGAAGGCCCCACCAACATTGATAAAACAGCAGTTATTATATACACTTCGGGAACAACGGGGAGCCCAAAAGGGGTAATGCTTTCGTACCGAAACCTTTTAGCAAACATAAAGAGCGTTTCCGAAGATGTAATAATATTTACCCCAGAGCGACAGGTGCTAATGCTACTTCCGCTTCACCATATTTTTCCATTGGCAGGCTCAATGATGGTACCGTTGAAGGTTGGCGGAACAATTGTTATGAGCCCCTCGATGCAATCGTCCGACATTTTGGAGACCCTTAAAAACAACAGAGTAAACATTATGATTGGGGTTCCTCGCCTTTACGAGTTGATGTACAGGGGAATTAAAGCCAAAATTGATGCAAGTGCCGTAGGGCGAATTCTTTTAAAAGTCGTTTTAACACTAAAAAGTCGCAAACTTGCACGAAAAATTTTCAAAAAAGTACACGTTAGCTTTGGTGGGTCACTGCAATTTATGGTTGCAGGTGGTGCCGCACTAAATACTGAGGTTGGCAATTTCTTCCAGCTAATTGGGATTGATGTGCTTGAAGGTTTTGGAATGACCGAAGCTGCTCCCATGATTACCTTTACTCGTCCTGGCGCTGTTCGAATTGGGTCGCCTGGTCAAGTTTTACCTGGGTTGAAATTAGAAATTCGCGAAGGCGAAATTGTGGCCAAAGGGCCTAACGTTATGCAGGGCTACTTTAATCGTCCCGAAGAAACAGCCGAAGTTATAATTGATGGCTGGTTGCATACCGGCGACTTAGGGAGAATTGATAAAGACGGGTACCTATATATAACAGGTCGTAAAAAGGAAATTATTATTCTTTCGAATGGCAAAAACGTTAACCCTGTTGAGGTTGAAAACAAACTTGTTTTATCGTCGCCAGCTATTAAGGAGGCTGCGGTTTTTCTTCACAACGAACTTTTACACGCCGTTATTCACGCAAACTATGGCTTTTTAACCGAAAACGGCGTACAAAACCCCGAGCAGTACTTTCGCGAAAGCGTAATTCCGCAGTTTAACGCCGAACTTACATCGTACAAGCGAATTATGCAGTTTTCGCTTACCAAAGAGGATATTCCTCGTACCCGCTTAGGGAAAATTCAGCGATTTAAACTCAACGAGTTTATCGAAAAACCCATAAGGGAAAAGGGCAATATTGTTCATCCTGACAATGACGAGTATCGCTCGGTTAAAAGTTACATCGAAAGCCAAGTTGATATGGACGTGCTACCCCACCACCATATTGAGTTCGATATTGCCATGGACTCGCTAGGTAAAATGGGGCTAATTGACCATGTTGATAAGACGTTTGGAGTAAAAATTGAGGAGCAGCACCTTTTAAGTTTCCCTTCGGTAAAGCACCTTTCGGAGTATATTACCCAAAACATGAAGTGGTTTAAGGAGGAGACATCCAACTGGGCCGAAACACTAAAAGAGCGTGTTGAACTAAAACTACCCAAATCGTGGCCAACGCAGAATATTTTTAAAAATATGGCCAAAGGATTCTTCAAAGTTTACTTCCGCTTTCATGCCGAAGGAGCCACGAATATTCCCGACGGGGCCTGCATTATTACCCCAAACCACCAAAGCTTTTTCGACGGACTTTTTGTAGCGTCGTTTATTAGGTGGCGAACCATGAGAAAAACTTATTTCTACGCAAAACAGAAGCATGTAAATAATGCATTCCTAAGGTTTTTAGCGAGCCATAACAATGTTATTGTAATGGACATTAATAAAGACCTTAAGGATTCGATTCTCAAGCTTGCCGAGGTTCTTCGAAGTGGTAAAAAAGTTATAATTTTCCCCGAGGGTACCCGCTCGCAAAGCAGCGAAATTGGAGAGTTTAAGAAAACATTTGCCATTTTAAGCAAGGAACTTAACGTGCCAGTTGTGCCCGTTGCCATTTGCGGAGCAAATAAAGCACTCCCTAAAAAGTCGTGGTTTCCACGTCCGTTTGCTAAGGTTAACGTAACTTTTTTTGAGCCAGTTTACCCCGAAAACTACACCGTCGAATCGCTTGTTGAGCATGTTCAGCAAACCATTAGCACAAAGGTTAAGTGCAGCTAAGAGAAAATAAACAGCAATAAGCAACCCCCAAAAGCAGCTAACTAACAGCACTTTTGGGGGTTGCTACATTCTTGTAAGCATATTATTGGAATTGCAGGAATAAAAGTTTCAGGAAATTTTCAATTAGAAAGGAGTGTATCTAAATAGTTTCACTGATGCAAAACCATCCTTTCCCATAACCTGTAGAAATACTGTACTATCGGCTGGACTGGATAAAAGAAACTCCTTTCGGTAGATTTTGCAGTATAAATTCGCAGGTAAATCAGCAATAATCAGGTCATTGTATTTCAGTATCTCATTGCCTGGACACAACCCGACATTTTGAGCTTCGGAGCCCTCATTAACGCTACCCACAAAAAGCCTGTTTTCGCGAAGAAAGGAACTGAAACCGAAAGTTGATAGATCTGTTTCTACAATTTCATTATTCGGAACATAACCTACTCTTTTGTTCCTATAATCGAGTGTAATGTTATAGTTTTCAAGGTATCCGTTCCCAATCGTTCCATCAAACTTTCTGAATGGTAAATCGTTTACTCTCACCAGTATTTCGCTTGTATGGTTTGAACTAAAGAAGGATAACCTATCTGGTTTAAGAGTTAACGATTTATATACATTTTCTGTCTCCCCACGTATGTAGAGGTTGGGAATTGATTGGCTCTTTACTACCTTCTCGTTTTGCGAAAAACCACTTAATTTATGGTATAATTCAGGTGAATTAATGGATATATCTCCACTCATACCCGTGTCGAAGAACAGTTCCACATTAATGCTATCGTTAATATTTGCCGATATTATTGGCGTTTCTTGCCCTTCTGTTCGGTAATTAACCCACTCGATACTTGAATAATTGGGCAAATCGGTTAGCTTATCGGTAAGGGTCATTGCTCTACTTGGGTAATCAATTTGAAAGCTACAGGTTTTTATAATGTTGTACCCAATAATGCCATATGCCGAAATGCAGTTAAGCATATCCCACTTCTCGCCCTGCATCTCGACACAGCCAATACTTCCAAAATGAACATCGCCAATGCTTAACCCATTCAGTACTATTAGCCTATTGTAAAACGCATTGGTTGTATCCTTGTCGTTGAAAGTTGAAAAAACTTTGAAACTTTTCGGATTAAGTTCGCTTAAAAGAAGGTCGGAAACCACGGTTTGCGCACCCGTATCGAAAATGAAAGGGTACTCCCTGTCGCTTCCTTCAATCTTAACATTTACCACAATCCACTTGCTAACATAATCAAATTGTAGGGTTTGGGTAAAATTGGTGCTCCGAAGTTCGCAACCAGTTAAAGCCTTTGTCAATTTATTTACTAAGTAGAAGTAACCACCACCAATTAGAACTGACAATCCAATAACTACAGATGCAATGGCAGTCAGCCATTTTTTTGTTTTCGGTTTCATAATCAACTAAGTATTAAATTAATGATTAAAACCTGTCAGGTTATATTTTATTCCTCCATAGGTTCATCCCTAAACTCAAGTATATCGCCAGGCTGGCACTGAAGTTCCTTACAAATAGCCTCAAGTGTGGAGAATCGAATAGCTTTTGCCTTTCCCTTTTTTAATATCGAAAGGTTTGCCATGGTAATGTCAACTCGGTGCGATAGTTCGGTGAGCATCATCTTGCGCTTGGCAAGCATAACGTCGAGGTTTACAATTATTGCCATAGCGCTATATTGTTAGGTTATTTTCTTCTTTTAGCTCGTTACCTTCGCTTGCAACAAACGATAATAAAAAGGAAATTGCTGAAAGAAACAGCATTGAGTAATTGATAGGCTTAAAGTATTGCACAATAAAATCAGCTATTGCATTGCCTGAGCTAATATAAGCACCGCTATTAATTAATAAGTGGAAGCAATAATCGGTAAGAACGTATACAATAAGGAGTAACGACAAGTGCTTTAACGATTTCACAATTCTTTTTTCAAAAAACATGTTGTTTTTAAAAGCGTTGCTTATTACTCGCATATACCAAAGCGTTATTACAACCAAGCAGAGTATAACAAGCTCCTCAAGTCGAATTAAAAAAATATCGGGATGTTGAAATAACCCAGGAATTGATAGTATTGTAAGCATTATTGAAACGCTAAATGCAACATTTAATATTGCGTATAGGCTTTTTGCCACTGAATCTTTAGAAAATGTTTTCATAGTTTTATTTTTTATACTGTTAGCCGGTTTTCCTCTTCAATTTCGGCACCTTTCTCGAAAATATGCGATAAAACCCACATGAATAGTGCAAAAAAGAGTGTGCCACCAAACAACTTGTGCGAATACTCAAATTGAAGTGTATTGAACGAAAACCTGGGCACTATGTAAAAATTATAAACTGCATAAACTGTTTGCATATAAAGCCACATTCCAGCAATTACGTATGCAATACATTTAAGGTGCCTTATGTTTTCTGCTTTAAAAGTATTCCCAAGTTTAACATTTTTAATAAACCCTTTAAAAAGCCATAGCATATATAAAAAAGCGGCTATAACGGGGACAACAAAGAGTAATAAAATTGCTGTAAATTGCCTTGGTGCATTCTCAAACATTATTCTTCCAGACGCTTCGGTGATAGTAATTGCTATGGGAGTATCGCCATTATTAAATGAGCCCCTCTCGAGTACCTTGAAACTTGTTGGAATGTCGATACCTACATTCACATTGGTTGAAGCAAGTCCTAACGAGTTAAATACTATAACGATAACAAAAAGTGATGCCCCAGCGGCAAAGAACCAAAAAAACAGACGCGATAGACCATCAATCAACTTAATGCTAAAATTCGATTTTTGTGTTTTCATAGTAGTTTAGTTTAAAATTATGTTGCAAATATATACAAGAAAATCAATTTAACAACAATTTGTTATTGTTTCTCGATAATTTAATATTGCATAACAACATTTTGTAGCAAATTGAATAGTTCAACCGTTGAAAATTATTAAATGAAATCCTTAAAAATTAAATTCACAACTATACTACTTTACCCGTTACATTTTCAATTCAATTTTATACCTTTTGCCCCATAAATCTTCCGCTTTTATGCTTCGAAAAATAAAAATATCTGCTCGCCTTTGGATTCTTGTTTCCATAACCCTGCTTTCAATACTTGCCATTAGCATATCTTTCTTTTGGGGCATTTCGAACCTTCGGCAGTTTTATACAAAGCAAATTGAGGAGCAAATGGTGATTGATCAAAAAGAAAAAATAAAAGTTGGAACCCATTCCGTTGCACTTACAATTAGTGCCCTTGCAAAGGGAATTGCCGACGATAGCACTAAACTTACACTCATTCGCGAAGCTATTGACAACATTCGCTACGAAAGCGACAACTCTGGCTACTACTTTATTTATAAGGGAACGGTTAACATTGCACATCCCGACCACAAGTACATTGGACAGGATTTAGCAAATACTAAGGATGCCAACAACACCTATTTTATAAGGGAAGCATTTATAAATACGCAAAATGGTGGTGGGTTCAATAATCTTATTTTTAATAAGCCAGGCAAGGGCGATCAACCAAAAATTGTTTACGCACAAGCAATTCCCGAAACCGAATACTGGATTGCCACAGGTGTTTATATCGACAATATCGATAGTGCGCAGCAAAAAATAAGGGCGTTGGTTGATGCAATGACCCAAAAAACTTTAGCCATTAGCCTTGTAATTGGCATTCTAATAATTCTTCTACTTGCGCTACCCGTTAGCATTACAATTCGTAAAAGCATTTTGCAACCCCTTATCGAGGCAAATGCAATTACCGAAGCTGTTGGAGCAGGAAACCTTGCTGTAACCATTGAGGAATCGAACACCGACGAAGTGGGCATTCTACTAAAAGGGCTCAATAAAATGGTCGAAAACCTAAACTCCACTTTGGTAAATGCTCATGGAACCATGGAGTCGGTTAGCCTACAAAGTAAGGAGCTAAATAGTGCTGTTGAACAAATTGCCCAAGGGGCAAATAAGCAAGCCGTTACCATTGAGGAAATATCTGGGTCAATGGTTCAAATTGAGGATAAAGCGAAAATGATTGCAACCTCAGCTCTCGAAACACGCCAGTTATCGGCCAGCGCATCACTGTCGGCCAGCGAAACAGGGTTGGTTATTAACGAAACGGTTCAGGTTCTTAGCGCTATTTCCGAGGAAATAAAAACCATTGGCGAAATTGCTCGCCAAACAAACCTACTGGCAATAAATGCAGCAATTGAGGCAGCCCGTGCAGGCGAAAGCGGGAAAGGTTTTTCGGTTGTTGCTCACGAGGTAAAGCGCCTTGCCGAGCGAAGTCAAGTAGTTGCCGAAAGCATAGCAACTCTTTCATCGAAAAGTTTTAGTGTGGGTAAGCGCGCTCAGGAATTGCTGGTTGTTTTAATTGCCGATACAAAAAAATCGGCCGACTTAATGGAAAAAGTTTCCTTGGGAGTCATTGAGCAATCGGGAGCAGTTACCGAAATTAATAAGGCAATTCTCGAAATCGACAGCGTTATTCAGCAAAATGCGGCTTTCTCCGAGGAACTTTCGGCTACAGCCGATTCGTTAACTTTCCATGCCAGTGAACTCGAAGCAAAAATCGAATATTTTACAACGAAATAACTTAGCATTTGTGGGTATTTCATAAATTTAACCTCACACAATCGTCTTTATACTTAATGAAGTGAAGCACTTTTTTATTGGCAACATTTTTGATTAACCAAATCGAATTTTCTATTTTTAACGTCATTACGATATAAAGAATAACCTTGAAGAGTGTGCATAAAATTCATTCCATTTTTGATGAGACTGTTTAAAAAGAAAGATTAACCACAAAGACCACAGAGAAAAAGCAAAGAGTCACAAAGTAATAAATCAACCAAACAGACCTTTGTGGGCTTTGAGGAAAACATAGTGAACTTTGTGGTTTGACTTTTTTTTAATTTTTTGACAGCCTCATCAAGCCACTTTGATCCCTCCCGATTCATCGGGACAGGTAGTGCTTCTCAATAACAATTAACATCATCATAGTGAATTCGAATCGTATTAAAACAATCATTTTGTAAAATGCAAAACATAAAAACTCTGTGTTGAAAATTACTTCGAACTAATTTTTTTAAGTTGAATTTTAACTATGCAGCCATGAAAACCTTACGAATAATTACAGGAATTGTAATCCTATTTACACTTTCAGTAAACTCAAATGCTCAAATCAACAGTAAAAAGGAACTTGAGCAGGATTTCGAAAACTACAAAAAGCAGGAAGCCCAAAACTTTAGCGACTTTAAGAAAAAACGTGCCGAGGAACTCAAACGAATGGAGCAGGAGTACCAAGACTACTACAACAGCATGGTTGGCCTTAAAAAGTACTACATTCAAAAAAAGGATACAGTAAAAGCAAATGTTGTTGATGAGGCTATTAAGTTCGAATCGAAAGTAAGCGCCTCGTTGGGCAAACCGCTTAAAGTTACCGAGAAAGTGGTTATAAAAAGTGAAGAGCAACCTGCGGTTATATTTCAATCGCCTAAACCTCAAAAAGTAGAAGGGCAACCAGCAGTTGTTTTTCAGTCGCCAAAGCAGCAATCACAGGAGCAAATACCTGCACAAACAGTTGCTACTCCAGTACAAAAACAGGAAGAATTAACCGAAACAACCTTTGTTGCTCGCCCCGAGGATGCCGATGCTGTTCCTGTTCTTACTCCTTTACCAAAATCGAAAGCAAAAATCACCTCCCCCTTCGGCTTAAGAATGCACCCAACATTGGGTAGGCCTATAAAGCATAATGGGGTCGACTTTGGGTCGGGAAAAAACACCGAAGTTTATGCAGCAGCAAGCGGAAAAGTTGTGCTTGCTGAGTTTAGCAAAAGCTACGGAAACTATATAATTATTGAGCATAAAGATGGTGCCGGTTCGGTTTACGCT
>DDWL01000060.1 GCA_002345675.1 Bacteroidales bacterium UBA2287
GGTGTCCTATTGATGAAGTCAGGAGTTCATTCTATTTTCTTTTCTTTCTCCTTGATGAGAAAGGAAACAAAGAATCAAGGCAAAACGAAGCTGCTGCCCGCTCTGCCCTATTGCTGGCTCGCCGTTTTGCCGTTCCACCGCACGTCGCTCATGGCAATCTTCTTGGGATTTTCTAAACTATATCGCTTTGATATTTGTTGAATCACAGGTTTTATCTATGCTTCTGCAAATAGGCATTTTGTGCTTTAGTTCAGCAGTATTGTATCATTAGCCTGACGGCTATGGATAAATAAAGAAAAAACTTTTAAGTTTTTTCCCTTTGCGTGCAAATTGGTTGTAATTCTATTTATTCCACTCTTCTATTCAGCTCCTATTATGGAAAAAACCATTTTCCTACGAACTTTCTAATATGTTTTTCATTTATATTTCTTTGTGCTCACAGAATATTAGCGGCTTTGCGGCTTTGCGTGAGACTTTTTATTCAAATAAATACTTCTTGTTGTAAAGTATTCTCGTATAACACAGCAATACCAAGCCTCACAAAAAGAAAACTTAATTAAAATTTCGCTTTCTTTTCTTGTACCAATATTTGTAATATATTTGTTTTAAAATGAAACAGTATGAAGCTTGGATTGATGACCAAGGACGAGTGTATTGATTTTTTTGAATTCAATATTTCTGGCGACAACGAAAATTACAACAAGTGCGACCCAGATTCTCTATACTTAAATAGCAGCGTTTTTAACATCTATGCCTCTTGCTTTGAGCAAAGTAACTATTTATTCGAGTTTATTGGTCAAACCAAGTACAATAGCCGTAAGCTTATACCTCTTCGTAACGAGTTAAAAGAAAACCTCGATAGGCTAATGGCGATTAAAACCCTCGATGAGTTTAAAACCTATGTTACCAAAATATTTCTGGGACGCGACCTGCTTCGAGATCTTGCAGCAGTTGACAACGATTGGGAGCGTTGCTGGAAGTTCTACCTTCGTCGCTTAATAATCATTAATAGAGAACTTATTTCTTTGGTCGACAAGTGCACCTACGAGGAAAGAGTGCTTTGGGTAATTGGGTACTAAGTTTTTGCTGTTGCAAATCCTAATTCTTCCATTTTTCTTAATATTTCAATATTATCGGAGGTAAAGCAATAACCTCCATTTTCTCTTCGGTAATTATAGCTGTTTCTGTAAGCCTCAAAGTTTAGCGGATTAATTTTAAAATAGGCACTTTCCATTTCGATTGGATAAACTTTTTTCATCAATTCACTATAGCATATTAAATTATTATCCAAATACTTAAGCAAATTCAATTCTAATTTAAATTCAATAGGATTTGGGGTTGGACTCCAATTCGTAACACCCAATTCAAAATGCTTCGAAATGGCTTCAATTACCATAGCCGTTGCATTTATTTTGCCCTCAATGCTGTAACCAGCAATATGCGGAGTTGCAATATAACTTGCGTTAAGCAATCCTTCCAATACATTCGGTTCGCCCTGCCATACATCGATTGCTGCGCCTAAAATTTTCCCACTCATAAGTGTTTTGGCAAGTAACATCTCGTCAATTATACCGCCTCTGGCGCTATTAAACAGTAATGCATTTGGCTTTAAGTTCGAAAAAAACTCATTGCTTGCCATATTAAGCGTGGCATTGCGGCACTTTTGGGTAAGCGGAACATGAAAAGTAATAATATCGCTATTTTTAGCAATGTAACTTAAATCGACAAAGTTGGCAATTCCTTCAACTTCTTGGCGGGGTGGATCGCATAATAGGACCTCCACTCCCATTGCCTTTGCAGCTTTTGCAACAAGCGAGCCAATGTTTCCTACGCCAACAATTCCAATAACTTTTCCATTTAAGTCGAAGTTAAAGTTTTCAGTTGCTACAAGTAATGATGCTAAAACCCATTGTAAAACAGCCCCTTTATTACTTCCTTGTGCAGAGTAAACCTTAATGCCCGAAGCATTGCAGTAGTTTAGGTCGATATGGTCGGTTCCAACGGTTGCTGTTGCAATGGCTTTAACGCTTGAACCGCTTAGCAGTTGAGCATTACACAAAGTTCGAGTTCGAACTATTAAAGCATGCGCATTTCGAACAGCATTACTATCTATTTGGTTACCCTTAATGTATATAACCTCATCGAAAAACTCTTCGAAAACATTCTTAATGTATGGAATGTCGGAATCGATAACTATCTTCATAATAGGGATTTAATAACTTCAGTTTGAAGTTAAGTGCTTAGTTGTTTTCTACTTTAATCCTTCGAAAAACCCAAAAGTGTCCATTGCAAATTTGGCAACAACCGAATCGTGAGTTCCATCGGGAACCTGAGTAAAAGTAATATTTTCGGCACCATTGGTCAACATTGCATCGTAAGCGGTTTGCGAGTTAAAAATGGGAACAAGTTCATCGGCAGTTCCATGTATCATCATTAGAGGCGATAATGGTTTCCAGTTATAGCAGTCGTTATCGGCAAGTGCTGCTAAAAATGCTGCATCGGTTTCATTAGAAATGCTTTCAACAAAGTTAGTCTGAAACAAGATGGAAGGATTGCTTTCAACCTGTGTAAAGGGACCATTCGAAGCTATTTGCTCAGCCCACGGTGAATTAATATAATGGCTAACAGGTCGTTGCAAATCGACATAAATTGAATTATACGTTAGCATTACCCACAAAAAGTAATTAATATAGGTTGAAGGAGCGTTTTGGGCTGTAATATGCTTTGCAAACTGAGTTTTATTGTACGCTCCAGCCCCTACCGATACGCCCGAAACAGCAAGTTCGGTGCTATTATCCTCTTGTAGCATTTTAAAAAGAGCCATTGTTGCAAAGCCACCCTCGGAGTAGCCTGCTAAAAATAGTTTACTGCTACGGTTAGTTCCTGGCGCAACAATAAAATACTCGTAGCCAGCACGAATCATATCGCGGCAAGCAGTGGCCAGCGACGAACGGTGCTCGTATGGGTGAGCAATTTGGCTCGATGAGCCATAGCCAAGGTAGTCGGGAACAAGAATAGCGTAACCTGTTGAAGCCATAATTGTTAACATATCGGTAAAATCTGACTGGTAATGCGATGGTGCAGCAGCTTCGTTAAAAATTGTGCCGTGCTGAAACGAAAGTACTGGAACCTGGTTTGATGTTACTGGAATAAGTATTAATCCCGAAGCGGTTATGGCTTCGTTGTTTAGATCGACAGTTTTATACTCAATTTTAATTGCCTTTACGCCATATTTAACCAATAGCGAAGCATAAGATGGAAAAATATCGGATTGTTGAAGAAGCGAAAGTACTTGAGGCTTAGTAAGGTTTTGAATATCGTTATACTCCTCTAAGTACGTTGTTTCAAAAGGCTCTTCGTAATTTTTGTCGCACGAGGCAAACAATACGGCAATAAAAACCAAACCTGCAATTAGTTTGAATTTCAATTTTGAAGCAAGCGAAATATTCATGGCTTTATGTTTTAGTCTATTTTCCAATTAATTGGTTTTAACCCCTTTGAAACTAAAATATCGTTAGTCTTCACAAAGTGACCGCAACCTAAAAAACCCCTGTGAGCCGACAGTGGCGAAGGATGTGGTGCCATTAAAACAGTATGTTTGCTTGTATCGATTAGAACGCTCTTAGCTTGTGCATAGGCGCCCCACAGTAAAAATACAATATTTTCGCGTTGTTCCGAAAGCTTACCGATAACCGAATCGGTAAAGGTTTCCCATCCCTTTTTCTGATGCGAACCAGCCTGATTAGCCCTAACGGTAAGCGTTGCGTTGATTAAAAGAACTCCCTGCTTTGCCCAGCTCTCCAAATTACCACTTCGTGGAATGGGAAATCCCAGCGATGAGTTTATTTCCTTAAAAATATTTACCAACGAAGGTGGTGCAGGAACACCAACTGGAACCGAAAAACTTAGCCCATGTGCCTGCCCTGGTCCGTGGTAAGGGTCTTGTCCTAAAATTACTACTCTTACGTTTTGAAATGGGGTTAGGTTAAATGCAGCAAATATTTCGTTTCCCTTGGGGTAAATGGTATATAGATTCTTCTCTTCAACAAGAAAACTTTTTAATTGGGTAAAGTAAGGTTTATGAAACTCATCGATAAGAATTTCTTTCCACGATTCATCGATGTTTGGGTTAATTGACTGATCCATTGGCACGAATAATCTTTATTACCTTTTATGCAAATTTACGAATTAAGACTATAACATTTAATACTAACGGCTAGCAATAAGCGTAGGACACTCCGAAGTACCTACCTAATTTTTATGTCGTTCAAATTTAGCACTTTCAGCCCTAGGTTTCTATTGTGCATTGAGTGAGTTCGGAATTTGATAGAAATCATTCATATTATTAGTATATAAACAGTGATCAATGTTATATTTTCGCTGGAAAATAGTAGGTTGGTCTGCATTTAAAGGAACTAGCATTAGGTTAGCCTTTCCATTAATTTTAAGTTTTTCTTCATTTGAATCATACCTGTTGTCAAACCTCGCATCAAAATAGAATAAATACTTGCTTACCCAATTAATATACTTTTTCTTTTCATCTTCTGAGAATTTTCCTTTTATGTTAACTATTGTCAAATTATCAATACTTGAAAGTATTGCTTTTTGAAACTCAACCGCATTTAAGGGTAAATCATTTAACATAGGAATTGCATTGGTCTGTCCATCAATAAATATCCATTTTTTATATTCCGTTGAGTATGCTTCTGCGGCTACGTGTCCTGCTCCCTTTTTAACTTTCTCAACATCAGCAGTTTTTAAGGATAATACTCTTGAATTAATTCCAATACAATTCAATCCTGCCGATGACACAATTCCATATTCTACACATCTAAAATTATTTCCTTTTTTTGCTTCTTCTAGTATTGTCAGAGGGTCTGATTTTGAGGGTGTATTACTACCGCTATGTTTCCACTGGTTGTGCGTCCAATCAAGTATAATCTTAATCTTGTCAAAATCACTTTTCAAATTAAACGTCAGGGTATCCAAGCCGTAGACCGTTCTTAATTCTCTCAAATATTCATGTCCAGTTGTGTCAGAATATTCAAACTTATACAATGGATTCACCAGATTCCTTTCAAATGCTACAGCTTTTAGCCTAATTGAGGGGCTAATATTTAGTAACCTATACATTGGCGAGCACCCTGCCAATAAGATTAAGGATAAAAATAAAATTTTCATGTTCTTATTCATCCGTTAGTTTTTTTGTTTATGCCTCACAAAACTAATCATATTTAGACAAAAAGGTTAAAAACCATAAAGCAACCAAAATCAAATTTGCAATGTAATGGAAATTGAAGTTTCAAAATTAACTGTTTTAGGAAACTGGAGGCTGAAGACTGAAGACTGCGGACTTTAAACAGTAGACTGCTGAATTTGCTCCTCAATAAACTGCTCCACTTCCTTTACGTTTTCGGGGTGAAACCAATTTATACTTGCATCGCGCTGCCACCAAGTTATTTGGCGCTTGGCGTAGTGCCTCGAGTTTCGCTTAATGAGTTCAATAGCCTTTTCGAGTGAAATTTTTCCATCGAGGAACTCGAAAATTTCGGTATAGCCTACAGTTTTCAATGCAACTAGGTTTCGGTAGGGCAAAAGCGACCGAACCTCGTCAACAAGTCCGTTGGCTACCATCTCGTCGACTCGCTGGTTAATTCTTTCGTAAAGTTCCTCGCGAGGTTGGTTTAAGCCAATGGTAACTATTTCGAAATTACGTTGCTTTGCTTTCTGCTTAAGGAAACTGCTGTAAGGTTTGCCTGTTTGAAGGCTAACCTCCACCCCTTTTAGAATTCTTTGGGGATTTTTTAAATCGACTTTACTATAGTAATCGGGATCGAGTAACTTTAGCTGAGCCCTTAATCCTTCAATTCCTTCGTTCTCCAATAAAGCGTGAAGTTCCTTTCGAAGAGCTGGGTCGGGAGTTGGAAAATCGTCGATTCCTTTACAAACGGCATCAATGTAAAGCATCGAACCGCCAACCATTAGCGCAATTTGATTTGTGCTGAAAATTTCCTCAATCTTGTTAAGTGCATCAAGTTCGAACATTCCGCAGCTATAGCGGTCGGTTACCGAAATATGGCCAACAAAGTGATGCTCGGCAAGCGAAAGCTCGTTTGGGGTTGGCTTTGCTGTACCAATGCTCATTTCGCGGTAAAACTGGCGTGAATCGCACGACACAATTGGCGACCCAAACCGATTGGCAAGGTGAATGCTCAGTGCTGTTTTTCCAACTCCAGTTGGGCCAAGTAGAACTATAAGGGTGTTTTTTTGCGACGGCATTAATTGCAGTTTAAGGCCTTCGAAAATGGAGACTAACAATCATCCTCGTCACCCGAAAAGGCCTCTGAATCGAAGCCATAGTCTTCGTCGTTGGCAATATCGTTAAAAATGTCGTCGAAACTCTCCTCCTCTTCAAGCGAGTCATCATCAACATTAAGGTCGATTGATATTTGTTCAGGTGCTTCACCAATTGATGCTGAACAGGTTGGGTATTTTATTTTAAGATTGGGTTCAAAAATATCGAACAGCTCAATAAAGAATGCTCTGTCCGAAAAAATGTCGAAAACGTATAGCAATCGCTCCTTTTTGCTTTTCAGTAAATCGCCAATTTTAACCGTGTCCATTGGTATTGCTGCAAAGGCGCTATCGTTTTGCATATCGAGAACGGTAAGTTCCATCCCTTTGCTCCACTGCTCGTCGGCTAAAAAGAACGACGCCAGCTGATGCCTATCGAAGTTTAAGTTATCCTGTATAAAGTTATGAAAATCGAGGAATGTGCTGTCGGTATTTACTTCGTAATCGCGTAAAAAGGCAACCTCGGCCCCCGAAATCATTCTAAACTTATAAATCATGGTAAACGGTTTTTTAACTGCCTGCAAAGTAAGTAAGATGAATTGAAAAAGCAAAGAATTAAAAGCGGTTGAAGTGGATAAAAAAGATATGCACTAATAAATTTTCATGATGAGTTTATAACTGTTTCTTTTATAATTTATTTAAAACTTAATATAAACTCCACAGTATCAATATTATCGGCATAATCGGTAAGGATTGGGCTTTGGGCAGCTCCAAAAGGAATAGCTTTGCTAAAAACGCTCTCCTTTGCAACAACACACTGAATGTTTTCGGAGTTTTGATCAATAAAGCCGATAATTTCTTTTTGGGAATTGTAATGGCTATAATTAATTACCCCTACTGGAGTTCCAATAGTTTGGCTTTCGACAAAAATTGAGAATCCGTTATCCAAATGCTTTGCGCTATTCATTAGGTACAAAGCCCTATTATACTCGTAGTTATTTGCGTACTTATTATGGTTTGCAAGGTATTTATACGATTCGAAATGGGGAATTAAGCTAATAAAACTATAATTGTTAGGTACAAAAATGGTCGACACATTTCGGCAACCCAACCCAAAATAGGTAAATATATCGTTTGCTAATCCCTTTAAATCACTTTCGGTTTCGTTTCCCATTAAAATGGCAATACTGCTTCGGTTTTTCCTAATAATATTTGGGTACTTGGCAAAATAGTAGTCGAAGTAACGAGCCGAATTATCGCTTCCTGTAGCAATTATAGCGTCGAATTCAGGGAGCCTCTCGTCGGTTAGAAATAGCATATTCCCCATTTCGGGTTCAATTTGCTTTAGCATTTCAATTATGGTCTGCATTAAACCACCATCCTTCGACGAAGTCTTTCCTATGAAAACATTTCCGGTTACTGCAACGGCAAGTAAATCGTGAAATCCCACAAAAGGAACATTTCCTGCCATTATTACGGCAATTTTTTTGGGAGCTGAATTCGAATTCTGGAGCATTGGGTATTGGTTAACCCAACTATTTAACGCATTATGGTTTAACCAGTTACTTGCAATTGAGTTTATAGCTTGAGTACAAAATTCTGGTGTGAACCAAGGATTTACAATGTGAGCGTTTGAAATGGCATTTTGAAGAGTTGAATACAGGTTACTTGTTTTGGGATTAAGTATTATGTTCCCAAGTTCAGCAAAGGCATTTATGCGCTTATTAATATTCATTGCTATTTTTTTTCAAAATTAACTACATTTTGTTGCATACTGTGCAATGTTACGATTATTTAACCCGTTTTGTATGGGTTTAATTTGGTTTATATTTTACCTTTGATTGGCTTAAAAATAGAATAAATGAAAAAAGTTGCCCTTCTCGCCGAAAATTTGCGCATTTCGTTTGGCGCAATTCGCTCAAACCCTTTACGTACAATTCTCACCATACTTATTATTGCCGTTGGCATTATGGCATTGGTTGGTATTCTTACTGCCATCGACGCAATTAAGGGGAGCATTAGCAGCGAATTTTCGATGATGGGCGCCAATACCTTTTCCATTCAGAGCCGTGGAATGCGAGTACAAATTGGAGGAAAGCGCTATCGTACCTTAAACCACCAAAATATTAGCTACCAACAAGCAAAAGACTTTGTTGATCGGTTCGAGTTCCCTGCCACAGTGTCAATGCAGGTTTGGGCTTCGGGGGCAAGTACAATTAAGTACCTCTCAAAGAAAACCAATCCCAACATTAGCGTTATGGGTGTATCGAACAACTACTTTTACACAGCAGGGCTCGAGGTCGAAAAGGGACGTACTTTTTCGACCATGGAAGAGGAAAATGGTTGGGCTGTTGCTGTTGTTGGAAAAGATTTAGTTTCGACTCTTTTCGACAAAAAGGATGACCCTATTGGAAAAGTAATTACCGTAGGTAATGGCAAATACCGCATTATTGGCGTACTTAAATCGAAGGGAACTGGTTTTGGAGGTGGAGGAGACCGCTCGGTTCTTTTACCAGTTGAAAATGTAGTTTCTTTCTTCTCGCGACCCAACATGGATTTTACACTTAATATTAAACCAAATAATCCTCAATTATTGGAGTATGCCACTCACGAAGCCGAAGGCGTTTTCCGTTTGGTACGTAGGCTAAAGGCTACCGATGTTAGCGACTTTAATATTGAAAAAAGCGACTCCCTTGCCCGAATGCTTTTAGATAGCCTTTATTATGTTACTTGGGCTGCCACAGTTATCGGAATCATTACACTCTTAGGTGCTGCTGTAGGGCTAATGAACATTATGCTTGTTGCTGTTGCCGAGCGTACCCGCGAAATTGGAACCCGAAAGGCTATTGGTGCAACAGCGTTTACAATAAAAATTCAATTTCTTTTCGAAGCCATTGTTATTTGTCAGCTGGGTGGAGTATTTGGAATTATATTAGGAATACTAGTAGGAAACTTAGTTTCGATGCTTACTGGTGGGGCTTTCCTTGTCCCTTGGAATTGGATGCTACTGGGATTTGGAGTTTGTTTTGTTGTTGGCATTGCCTCGGGTTATATACCCGCTGTTAAAGCAGCACGTTTAGATCCTATTGAGGCATTAAGATACGAATAATAATAGTACTTAATTACTCACGGGGTGACTTTGAGTCACCCCGTGAGTGTTAAATGAAAATAAAAACTTAATTACTTACGTTAAGTCACCCCGTGAGTAAACTAAAAAATTACCAATGTCTACCTACGTTGTTGGCGACGTTCACGGATGCTACTTAACTTTAAAAACTCTAGTAGAAGAAAAAATTGGCCTCTCGAAATCCGATAGGCTTTACCTTTTAGGCGACTATATCGACCGTGGGCCAATGAGCTACGAAACTGTTGAGTACCTCATTAACCTTATCGATAATGGATTTAGCATTTTTCCGCTTCGCGGAAACCACGAGCAAATGCTACTCGATTCGCTTAACGATCTTTACTCCTTTAAACTGTGGATGCTTAATGCTGGCGATGTTACCCAAATGTCCTACAAATCGGCTTTAGGCGAAAAATTTTCGTTCCCCAATGGGCTTCCTCTAACTCATTTAAAGTTTTACAATAGTTTACCCCTTTACCAAGAAATATCGAACTTATACGTCCTTGTTCACGGTTCGTTGAATTACAGTGCAAGTAACCCATTTACCGACACAGAATCAATTCTTTGGAAACGTCCCGACCCCATTCCTGAGCATTTTATCCCTAACAAGGTAATCCTTTACGGCCATACTCCCACTCCAATTAGCGAAATACAGCAAATAGTCGAAAATCCTAAATCGCGATTAATTCCTATGGATGCTGGTTGCGTTTATACTTCGCCAGGTTTGGGCAACTTAGCTGCTCTTGAACTCGAAACCATGAAGTTACACTGGGTAAAACGAATTGAAGAAGGGTTTAGGAGGTAGAAGGGTTATCGGTTGTCGGTTATCGGTTATCGGTTGTCGGTTATCAGTTGTCAGCTGTCGGCTGTCGGCAAATGTTAATCGGTTGATGGTTGCCGACTGTAGACTGCCGACTGAAGACTGAAGACTGAAGAAAGACAACAAACTTCCAACTTCGTACTCTATTAACTCAATATATCACCTCTCCAATTAAACCCTTGCCATTTTAAAAAATCAAACACAAGATAATTCGAAAAAAGTCGAATAAAATTCAAATGCAATGAAAACAAAGTATATAGTAATTACCTTACTGCTAGCATTCTTAGCCTCATTTAATAGTTGTAAGCAGTGCAAAACTAAAAAGGCTCCAGCCTTCGATATTACCCAAATGGACAGAAGCATTCGTCCAGGCGACGATTTTTTTGCATTTGCCAATGGAGGGTGGATTAAAACCACTTCAATTCCCGACGATAAGGCTCGTTATGGATCGTTCGACTTGCTTCAGGAAGAAAATAATATAACCTTAAAGGCTATTTTCGAAAAGGCGGCAAGTAAAAACTACGAAGAAAAGGGAAGCAGCTGGCAAAAAATTGGCGACTTCTTTGCTTCGGGAATGGATACTGTTGCTATAAATAGCAAAGGTATATCTCCTATTTATACTGAAATAAATGCTATTAAAAGTGCAGAAAGCATAAGTGAACTCAATTCGGTGCTAACATCGTTACATAAAATTAGAGTGTTTCCGCTTTTTGGTGTTTATGCTGCACCCGACAGAAAAAGTTCAACCCAAATCACTATTAATTTCTATCAAAGTGGCTTAGGGCTTCCCGATAGGGATTACTACTTATCGAACGATGAGCGTTCGAAAGAAATACGCTTGGAATACGTAAGGCACCTCTCTCTAAATTTCCAGTTGCTTGGCAACGATTCGGTAACTGCTGTAAAAAATGCCGAAACGGTAATGAGCATTGAAACGAACTTGGCAAAAGTGTCCTATACCCGCTTGGAGCGCCGAGATCCCAATAAAACCTACAATAAAGTTATGCTTCAGGAAATGCAACTTATTTGTCCTGCAATTGACTGGAATGGCTACTTTACTGAAATAGGTGTCGATTCGCCTTCGGAGTTTGTTATCGACAATCCTGGTTTTTACGCCGAAATTGGAAAAATGTACAACCAAACCCCATTAGACGATTGGAAAACTTACTATACATGGACTTTGCTAAATCGCTATTCGGCCTATTTAAGTTCAACATTTGCCAATCAACAGTTCTCGTTTTACGGCAATAAACTTTCGGGAAACGAAAAGGATAAACCACGCTGGGAAAGAGTTTCGGGTGCTGCAAATATGACAATTGGCGAAGTAGTTGGACAAGTTTTTGTTGAAGAAAAGTTCCCTCCCGAAGCAAAACAACAAATGCTCGAGCTGGTTAGCAACTTGAAACTTTCATTTAAACAGCGTTTAGCAAGCAACGAGTGGATGAGCGAAGCCACAAAGGCTAAAGCCTTGGAAAAGTTAGAGGTTATGAACGTAAAAGTTGGGTACCCCGACAAGTGGAAAAACTACACAAACCTAGCAATTACGAGAGAATGCTATGCAACAAACGTAAAAAATGCAATGGCATTTAGCTTTGCCGAAAACATGAATAAATTGGGAAAACCTGTCGACAAAACCGAATGGTTTATGAATCCCCAAACTGTTAATGCCTACTACAGCCCCTCGATGAACGAAATTGTATTCCCCGCGGCAATTCTTCAACCTCCATTTTTTAACCTTTATGCCGACGATGCCGTTAATTACGGAGCCATTGGGGTTGTAATTGGACACGAAATGACTCATGGTTTCGACGACCAGGGGCGTTTATTCAATAAAGACGGCAACTTACAGGAATGGTGGGATAAAGTTGACTCGGAGCGCTTTAACGAGCTAACCACAACTATTATCGACCAGTATAATGCTTTTGTAGCTATTGACAGTTTAAGGTTAGACGGAAAGTTGACTCTTGGCGAAAACCTAGCCGACTACGGTGGTCTTGTAATTGCTTATCATGCACTGCAAAAAGCCTACGAAAGCAAACCAAAACCCAACAAAATTGACGGTTTTACTCCCGAGCAACGGTTCTTTTTGGCTTACGCCAACGTATGGAAACAGGTAATTCGCGATAAGGAGCTTATGCGTAGAGTGAAAGAAGATGTTCACTCGCCTGGGCGCTTTAGGGTAAACGGCGCACTGTTTAATATCCCTGAGTTTTACGTTGCGTTCGATATAAAGGAATCGGATCCATTGTACCGTTATCCTGAGCAGCGGCCTCAAATTTGGTAATAAATTAACGTGAGTTCGTCGTAATTTTAACACAGAGGGTTTTGTTTTGCATTTTACAAAATGATTGTTTTAATACGATTCGTATTTACCATAATGATAATTAATGTTATTGAGTCGCACAGACCCCGATAGTTTCCCGATAACTATCGGGAGGGGCACAGAGATTTTATGATTTTGCATTAATGCAAAATCATAAAAAATTGAATGAATTTTATTCTTACAATTTAATGTTATTCCTTATATCGAACTGACGTTAAATTATAAAAATAGAAGAAAAAATCTTTTAATCAGCCCGTTTTATTAATTCGGAAGTATAATTCTGTAAAATATCAATTACTTCAGTTACGGTATTTACAGGCCTTCGGCATTCCTTACCAAAGCAAATTTTAATTTCATTATTTTCAACCAAATGAGTAGCAATTGGGAGCTGAGAATTTTCGGACGAATTGTAGGGAATAATATTTGGAAACCAAGATTTTTGTAGAATACTAAGCGACTCACCAGCACTACTTTCGAATGGAAAACCGACTTCTGCTGGTCCAAAAAATTCCTTTAAAAAAAGTTGAGCCCATCGCGAAACGTATGGCCCACTCCCATTGAACTGAGCTATAACATTTCGTAACATCTGCTTCGAAATTTCTATATACTCCTCGTTCCTAAAGTAGTGACCAAGTGTGCGCATATTGTCGGCCATTACTGCCGACGACGATGGTATTACGCCATCGGTTAGCTCCATTTTACGTACAACTAAATAGCTATGATCGCTACTCGAGAAGAAAAACATTCCTGTTTCGGAGTTGAAAAATGACTCTAAAACCACTAGAGCTAGTTTATTGGCTTTATTTAGGTACGTTTCGTTCAGGGTAACCTTATAAAGTCCAATGTATGCTTCCATAAGAAAGGCGTAGTCGTCGAGAAAAGCAGGAATAGAAACCTTACCCTTACACATAATCCTGTGTAATTGTCCATTTAAAAATAGGTTTTCCTCAATAAACTGAATCGTTCGTTTCGCCTCGTGAAGGAATTTTTCGTCGGAGAATGCAACGTAAGCATCAACTAGTGCGCTTACAGCTAAAGCATTCCAAGCAGTAATATGCTTATCGTCGGTAATTGGCCTAACCCTTTTACTTCGGGCTTTTGTAAGCTTTGCTTTAGCAATTTCGAGCCGACTTTTTGCCACTTCAACATCGAGGGTTAAAACGCACGATGCTTCTCGTATGTTAGCACACTTTCGTAGTACACTTCGACCTTTTAGGTTTCCTGCTGCCGACACACCGTAAACAATTGAAAACAAATTTTTGTCTTCCTCTAAAATATCCCCAATTTCGCTATCGCTCCATGTGTAAAAAAGCCCCTCCTCTCCTTCGCTGTCGGCATCAATTGCGCTATAAAAACCGCCATTGCTGCTCTGCAACTCGTTTTGTAGAAACTCAAATGTTTCGAAAACCACTTTTCGGTAGTCCTCGTTCCCAAAAGACTTATAAGCATTGGAGTACAGCGAAATTAGCTGCGCATTGTCGTAAAGCATTTTTTCGAAATGGGGAATCTCCCAACGTTCGTCGACCGAATACCGAAAAAAGCCTCCTGCAATGTGGTCGTAAATTCCGCCATTTAGCATTCGATCGAATGTATTTTTCAAAAACGTTTTAGTATGCTCGTCGTTAAAATTGCTGGCGTATGTAAGTAAAAAGTTAAGCGAACTGGGCATTGGAAATTTTGGTGCACCCTTGGTACTTCCATACTTTTCATCGAAGTACTTTTTCCACTTTAAAATATACTCATCTAAAATGTCACGACTAAAAGTTGTATCAACATTTTTTTTTGCAATTAACTCCGACTGACGAATGCCCTGAGTTAACTCCTCGGCTACTTCAATAACCCTTTGTGGTTCGTTTTTCCAAGTAGAATTAAGGCTAATAAGCACATCGAGCCACGAATCGCAGGTAAAGTAAGTTCCGCCAAAAACGGGTCGCCCATCGGGCAAGGCAAAACAGTTTAAAGGCCAACCACCCGAACGAGTAATTATTTGAATAGCATTCATGTAAACCTGGTCAACATCGGGTCGTTCTTCACGGTCAACCTTTATGCAAACAAAATTCTCGCTCATATACTGGGCAACTTCCAAATCGGAAAAAGCCTCCCGCTCCATAACGTGGCACCAATGGCAACTGCTATAGCCAACGCTAATGAGTAGCATTTTATCTTCGGCCTTTGCCTTTGCAAAAGCTTCGCTTCCCCACGGAAACCAATCGACAGGATTTGATGCGTGCTGTAAAAGGTAAGGACTTGTTTGCGTTGCTAATCGGTTCATAAAATGGAGCAGTAAATTTGTTTTGTTATTCATTGAAACAACAATGTTATGTAAATGTTGATAAAATGATGCTTTTATTGGAGCGAATTTATAAAATGGATTTGGTCTTGAATTATTTACTATTCTGTAAGTGTGTTCATTAGTTCGTAATTATTTGCTTTCAGCAAAACGGTTATATATTTGGTATTCGTTTTGTAATCGCTAAATTTGCATGCTAATTGCATAATGCACCATTGCTATTGCAACACAAAAAATTGCTACTATGATTGCACGAAAAATCACTCTACTTGTTTTGCTATTAATGTCAGTATCGCTAAGCTTATTTGCTCAACAAGAAACCTCAAGTCAGCAATCGAAAATATCGACCGACAAGGTCAAAATCGACGGAAAGTACTACTTTATTCATATAGTTCGAAGGGGCGAAACGCTATACTCCATTAGCAAACTTTACAATGTTAGCCAAATGGAAATAGCTATGGAAAACCCCGATATTCACCTTGGACTGCAAGTCGACCAAGCACTGAAAGTCCCATTGAATCAGGCAACTATAAGCGCCAACGATTTAACCAGGGACGACGATTACATATACCACATTGTTCGAAAAGGGGAAACGCTATTTGGGCTTTCGAAAAAATACGACACTTCGATGGAGAAAATTATATCCATCAACCCCGAAGTTGAAACGGGTATAAAGCTAAGTCAGGTAATTCTTATTCCAAAGCGCAAAGCTGAAATTACAACCGAAACTGCTGTTGAAAAAACTGAGCGTTACATATACCACGAGGTACAGCCAAGGGAAGGGTTTTACTCCATAACTAAAAAGTACGGCGTGACAGAGCAAACCATAAGGCAACTTAATGCCGACCTTGTAAAAGAGGGACTAAAACTTGGCACTATTCTCCGTATTCCAACAAATTTAAGCGACACGCTACCCCAAAGCCTACCTATTACCGAGAAACCAATTGAAATCAAAGGCGATAGTTTACAGGTGCAATCAGTATATTCAATTTGCGATACTACTAACTTACGAAAACGAAAATCGGTTTATAACATAGCATTGCTTTTACCTTTGTACACAAAGGAGTTCGAAAATCCCGAAACCGACAGTTTAGGGTATAAAATACCCCAATCGAAAAATGAAGCAAAAAAAGTTCCACAACGCTCTGTTAACTTTCTCGATTTTTACCAGGGAGCACTTATCGCTATCGATTCGCTTAAGAATGCAGGAATGTCGGTTAATTTATGGGTTTACGACACCGAAAAAAACGCAACAAAAACAAAAGCCTTACTCGCCGAGCAGGGCTTAAGTAAAGCCGATTTAATTATTGGTCCAATTTACCCCGAGTCGCTAAAACCTGTGGCCGAGTTTGCCAAGGAGCGTCATATTCCAATTGTATCGCCGCTTTCGTCGAATAGCTTTTTGCTTAACCAAAACCCGTATATTTTTCAGGTAAACCCCTCGTTTACAACCCAACTAACAGAATTTACAAAAAAAATGGAGCTTTGTGGCGACCAAAACATTGTGCTAATTCACGAAGCCGATAGCACAAGCAGCAGCATGGTTGAGAACTTAAAGACTTTAATTAAAGATCAAATTTTAAAGTGCGCTAAAGCCGATCAGTTACACTTTAAAGAGGTTACCTACGCACCAGGGAGTCCTGCTCCTGAAATTCAAGAAAGAATTAGCCAAAGCCTTGCTTACGAAAAGGAGAATATAATAATTGTTCCATCGAACAACGAAGCTTTTGTTACCGACCTACTCGGCACGTTGCACACCTTAGCAACTTACTATAAATACCCCATTAGCCTTTACGGTTTTCCACGCTGGCAGCGTTTTCGTAATGTTGAACTCGATTACTACTACAAGCTTCAGCTACACCTGTTTACCCCATTTTATGTAGACTACAGTTTGACAAAATCGAAAGATTTTGTTTCGGAATACCGAAGTAGATTCAGGGTGGAGCCTACCCAGTTTGCTTTTCATGGTTACGATGTATTTATGTATTTCCTAAGTGCGCTAAACCAGTATGGCCCCGACTTTAGGAACTGTATTCAAAACTTGGATATAGATCTACTTCAAACCGAGTTTGATTTTAAGCAAAGCGGCTCCTCCGAAGGCTTCGAAAACCGATCGATAAACCTAATTAGGTACAATAAACAATTTGAAATTAATAGGGTTGATACCTTAAGTAACGAGCTCTAATTTTGGAGTTTGTTACCTATTTATTTATATCCCTTTTGTTTTTAGAACCTCGTAGAGCAGGATTTGAAACCGAGCGTCCTTTGCGAGTTCGACGTAGTCAATCCGGCTCTCGTTTACTAAAATGATTTGTAATCCTTTTAAATAAAAAATGGACTGTATCTTTTTTCGGATTGCAAATCCTTATAATAATACAACATCGGATTTCAAATTAGGGGTGGTCGAAAGATTT
>DDWL01000011.1 GCA_002345675.1 Bacteroidales bacterium UBA2287
TTCTGCGTTAATTCACTGAATCAGCGAGAAATTTAAATATCGGTAATTTATTTATAACGCATTGGCTCTCGCAGAGAGCGCAGATAATGCAGATGATTAATACTTAAACTATTTTCTGCATAAATTCCTGTCGGCCGACAGGCAGGAGCGGTATCAGCGAGAAATTAAAAAATCGCATTTACTTCCATGCTTATTTATACTGCTACATTAAAATCGCGAAGAGCATCGTTTAGCGATGTTTTCAGATTGGTTGAAGGTTTACGCTCGCCAATAATTAGTGCACACGGTACTTGGTAGTCGCCAGCAGCAAAGCGTTTTGTGTACGAGCCCGGAATTACGACCTTTCGCGGAGGAACGTAACCCTTGTATTCAATTGGAGATGATGCAGTAACATCAATTATTTTTGTTGAGTTTGTAATAACAACATTTGCACCCAGAACTGCTTCGGCTCCAATGTGAGCCCCTTCAACAATAATACAACGGGAACCAACAAAGCAGCCATCCTCAATAATAACAGGTGCAGCCTGTACAGGCTCAAGCACGCCTCCAATGCCAACACCTCCTGAAAGGTGAACATTTTTTCCAATTTGAGCGCACGAACCAACGGTAGCCCACGTATCGACCATAGTTCCCTCGTCGACATATGCGCCAATATTTACATACGAAGGCATGAGTATAACTCCCTTGGCCAAATATGCACCATAGCGGGCAATTGCGTGGGGAACAACCCTAACGCCAAGCTGCTTATAGCCAGTTTTAAGTGGAATTTTATCGTAAAACTCGAAGGGACTAACCTCAAATGACTCCATTTGCTTTATACGAAAGTAAAGGATAACCGCTTTTTTAACCCAACCATTTACCTGCCAGCCGTTTTGAGTTGGCTCGGCAACACGAAGTTGCCCAATGTTTAAAAGGCGAACAACTTGTTCAACAGTTTCAGCTTCGATTGAAGAAAATGAAACATCCTTTTTGTCCCAAGCCCCTTCAATAATCTCTTTCAACTCTTTCATTTTAGCACATATTTAATTGCGAAAATAACCTTTTTAAGATTAATAGAACAATGTTCACATTCGAATATTATTACCGAGAAGTTTAAAACTGAATCCTTACCAACAAAAAAACGGCTATATTGCATAAATAATTTTAAAACCTTACTTTTGAAGCAAATAAAATTAAATAATAGAACCTAAAAGAATACATATGACACAAGAACCAGCAACCCAAACAAAACGTGAAGAAATTGACCTTTTTACCGTTGCCGAAAAAGGCAAAAAAACGGTAATAAGCATAGGTAAGTTAATAGGGCGATTTGTTACTTTTTCGGCCTTGCTTTTACTACGTTACTACTACCTTACAATTATTGCTATTATAGCTGGTGTTTTTTTAGGTTATTTAGATTATAATGGCAAATCCGACACATACAGCTCCGAGGCAATTGTATACGCATATGGACCCGATAATTTAATTTGCGAGCAAACAATTGCCCAAATTAACCATTACCTACAAAATGGTGAAAAACAAAAACTTGGCAAATTATTACAAATTGATGAAGCCAAGGCAAAAAGTATTCTTTCGATTGAATCCTTTTTTGGTATTGACTACAACAGAGATTTTCAATATGATATAATTGATTACTACAAAAACTTTAATGCTAAAGACACTACAAAAAAAATAGTCCCTGGATACTTGTTTTTAAAAATTAGGACCAGAGACAGCGACGTTAATTCTGAAATGCTAAATAAAACTACTACTTTTTTAAACAATGATTTGTATTTTAAAAGGGCTTTTGCCCTTAAACGTGCAGAAGATAGTTCAATGATGACTCAGTATATTTATGAAGCAAAATCTCTCGACAGTATTCATACTATACAATATAAAAATCCTAAGACGGCAAAAAACACTTCGTCATCATCGTTTTTTTTAATGAACGAAAAAGAAATCAAACCCCTTTCGCCACAAATTATTCAGTACACATCAATGTCGCACCACTACAAAAACAGGCTGCAAAAGTACACAAAACCCTTTACAATTATTCAAGACTACTCTTCAATAGCAGTTAACGAAAAGGCTTTTAAACTTAAAATTATTAAATGGTTGTTTTACTGCGGACTAATTTGCTACGCATTATGTCTTATAATATTCTACCGAAAAACTATTATAAATTTTTACCTCAAGGCTAAAAATTTATAACCCAATAAATACTAAAAATGGGTGTTTAGGAAGTCTAGACACCCATTTTAATTCCTAACCGTAGCAGATTCGAAAACTGAACGCAACAAATCCCTTCGCTATTTTAACTTAATGCGTCGTTTTACAATTGAATAAATATGAAACCCCAAACTACCAAAAAGCAAAAGAATCATTGGAGTAAATGAAATCATATTTTCAAAAAAATTAAGTACTGTGAAACTCAATAAAACTGAAAGGGATATTAATGAGTATGAACTATTGAAAGAGAGAATATAAACAACAATAAAATTTACACCAATTATAATAACAAGCATAAGTGACACTCCCAACCAACCAGCATAAGAATATGCACCTGAGAATACTGTTCCTGCGGTAAAATTTGAGTTAATTATAGCTGTCTTTCTTGTTTTTAAATTTAAATGTTCTGAAAGTATTAATTTCGCCCTCGAAGGAAGAAACTCGGAAACAATTAACCCTTTAAAATCAGGAGTAACTGGTGTTGATGTAATTACGTTATGCTGAAAATTCGCTATTGGAGATGCAGCATACATATATGCCCATGCAAACTCGTGGGGCAAAAACCTTGGGTAGTCGCTATTTAATTGACTAACAGTTACAAAACTTGACCCTCCTCTTACTCTTTCCTTTGCTTTTTCTCGATAATTTCCAACAACACCAAAAGCGTATGTAATTAGGATAATAAAAGAAACAAAAAACAATGCATGTCTAATTTTTAATGCTGTAACTCTAAGTGCAGTATAAAAAAAACACTGTATTATAATAATAATTATAATACTTCTGCTAAAAAGAATAATATATGGCATTATGTTTAAGACTACTAAAAGCATATATCTCCTGTTCCATTTCTCAGATAAAAGACCAAAAAGAACAGCAACAAGAAATACACCACAAGTACACGCTAACGTATGTATAATTGGAATTGAATAGAATTCTCGGTAGTCGACAAGGGTGGTTTTAAAAAGAATATCGAAAATAGGAATCTTGCCGTTTAAAATAATTTCAATAACAAAAACCAAAAGCGAAAGTGCCGTTGCGATATGCAAAAAAGAATTACTCGGCCTTGCAGCTAAAGTTAAGTTCATATTAACCAGTCGATTCTTTACTATGTAACCAAGAGTAATAAAAAGAACAAGACTTAGCAGTATAAAAGCAATAAAGGAACCCTTAACTGGAGGGAAAAGATTAGACCAGCCTAAAATGTAAAGGGTAAAAGTAAAAAGCAAAACAATTGCAAACAGGTAAAAAGGATTACCTATTACAGCCTTTAAACTTAATGTTTTAAAATGCATTACAACACTTAAACTAGTTAATACTATTTACACGTTTGCTCACGTAAGCAGCCAACCCAAAATATGATAGAAAGAAACTAAAAAAAACAGAAAATGATGCAATCCCAGCAATTCGATTAAAGGCAGACTCAACAAAAAAAAGAATTATAAAGAACGCTATAAAACCAATAAAAAACCAGTTTTTTTGCTTAAAAGCATATAAAATAGAAACAGCAATAAGCAGAATTAAAAAAAGCAGCCCCCAAAGTCCAATTCCTAAGCATGTTTCTAAAAACTGGTTATGGCAATTAAGTTTACTTTCTGCGGCATACACAATACCTTCCTTTTCATAAAAATTTGTAAGTGCTTGTCTAATGCTATTTGGACCAATACCAACCCAAATATTGTTTTCAATTAATGATAATGAGCCTTTCCAAATATAAATCCTCATGGTTGTCCAGTCCTCTTTCCATTCTGGAAGTTTTCTAGTTACAACCAAATCCTTTGCAGCCAGAAGCGTTAAGTAGTACTTTAGGCTCATCCGGTTTAAAAACCCAGTTTCAATTTCTTGGCTGGTATTATTATGAATTGACCTAAACTGCTTTTCCCCGAAGTGAGGCAATACGAATAGAATGCTCATTATAAACCCTAGGATGGCGAGGCCAATAAAAACTCGCCGTTTAATAAAAAAACTTCGAATAGAAAGGGAAACTACCAGGAGTAAAAAAATAAAAATCCCAATTCGAGAGTTAAGAAGCAATAGCGATACAAAAAACAGAACAATTAGGATCATCCATGCCGTAAACTTCAATTTCGTTGCTAAGAACTCCTTCCTTAGTGCAAACAATACTAAAAAACAAACATTTAAGTACAACGAAAAGTAGCTTGGATGTAATAAAACAGAAAGATTAGCTCCAAAAAAATAACTATCAAACTCAGAAATATTTGGGTTAAAGACCAATTCTCCTCCATTAAAACTAAGCGACCTGTAAATGGCAAAACCATAGCAAAAAAATAACGCAACAGCGTTTCCAAGCACAAAAATAGCTAAAAGTTTATTTCTATTTAAAAAGTAGAGCTCTCTTGAAAAAGGGAAAACCAGAGGAATTATAAGAAGAGAAAGTTTGGTTTCTAAATCAGAAAGTTCGTCCCTTAAACTTCCAAAAAAAATTGCTCTAGCAACATGTAACAAAAAAAATACCGAAGGGAGCATGAGCAATACTCTAATTCCCTTTAGGGAATAATCCTTTAAAACAAAATAAGAAATAATTGTAACTAATGCCCAAAGGTATAAGGATGGAACTAAAACCCCTATATTAATTGGCATTACAAAGAGTAAGAGCGCAAAAAGATACAAACTTATTGCACCTATTTTACTTCCATTATTGACTAGCCCAAACATATCTATTTACTATTGCTGCTGGGAAATGGTTTACGCTTATCGACCAACTTTGTTAATGCAAAGAGCACCACTAAACAAAGTAAAAAACATAAGGGGACAAGTGCCTTATAGTAAACTCCCACTAATGCCAAGCCGAAAAATAAAACATTAACAAAGAGGCCAAATAGCACTGTTTTCTGATGACTAAACCCATACTGAACTATGCGTTGATAGGCATGATTTCGATGAGCTTTCGACAAATCTTCCTTATTTAAAAAGCGACGCAATAGCGTTAAGGTTGCATCGAACCAAAACAACGAGCTAAGCATTAGCAGGTTTAAAATCGACAGTTGGTTTGTGTTTTGGAAGTATATTGAAAAAATGGCAACATTAAAACCTAACAAAGTGCTACCTACATCGCCCATAAATATTTTAGCTGGGGGCCAGTTCCAAACTAAAAAACCAGCAACAGCCGCAACCAGTATAAGTAAAAGCCAGTTGTTTGTTAAAATAAAAAGGGCAACACAAATAAAAACAACCTCAGTGCTAATATAGCCATCAATTCCATCTAAAAAGTTAAACAGGTTTATAAACCAAACAACAGCAATAACTGCTATTATTGAAAGAATAGCTGACCACTCAATGGTATAAACCCCTAAATCGATACGTTGAAGGCCTCCTAAAAAAAATAGCGCTCCGCTTGCCGAAACTACTTGAACAAAAAGCCTTACTTTGGGTGAAAGGCTAACAACGTCATCGATTAATCCAAAGGTGGCAACAGGCAATCCGCATAAAATGGCAAAGAATAAGCTATCCGATATTCCATCAAGGAAAAACCACAAAAAGAACAATGCAGTAAACCATACAATAGCAATGGCCAAACCGCCACCTCGGGGAGTTGGAACCGAGTGTGAACTTCGATCGTTGGGTATATCTAAAACCGACTTTTTAAGTGCAACTTTTCGAACCCACAAGGTTGCGAGTAAACTGGCAATAAAAGCAAGTGCAGAAAATGCATATATCATAATTTACTACAATAAACTTCGCCTTAGCGACTCCTCGGTGTCGAAAGGCACTTTAAAATTCGTTTTTACTAATGTACTAACGATTGAAACCGATAATCTCCCAAAAAGTTTACTAAAAACACCTGGGAAAACTTTAACCAATAGCCTAATAAGTATTTTGGGTACAGGGAAAAGCCTTAATCGAATATTTTTATAGTGGGCAATTGCTACAACTAAATTTTTAGTTGAAATTGGGCAACCATCGGAGATTAAGAATACACCACTAGTTGGCTGAAAAGCAATATGCTTTATAAACGAAACTAAGTTTGCAACAAATATAAAATCTCTGTTCTCGTCTGCATTACCTAAAGGTAAAGGCCAACCTTGCGATACAAGGTTTACTAGTTTGAAAAAATTTCCGGGACACTTATTACCATAAACCATTGGTGGCCTAATAATACTGACCTTAAAAGAATCTGTGTTTATTGATTGCAGTAAATTGTCGGCATTTAATTTTGACTGGCCATATTCATTTACGGGATTAGGGTTGGTATTTTCATCAATTTCCTCAAAATTACCATAAACCGAAATGGTACTCATTTGAATAAAATGCTTTACCCCTGCCCTTTTTGCATTTTCACATAAATAAACGGCTAGCCTGTTGTTAACTTTGTCGTAGTCCTCTTTCGGCACATTTTTTCTATGGGCAATACCAACAAAATTAACAACAACATCTGCCCCAAAAAAATTTGTTTCGGTAAGTGAAAAGAAATCGGTTACAACGGTCTCATTTAAGCAACCAGTTTCAACTCTCGAATAAACCATAAGGTCACTTTCGGCCCTAATAAGTTGAATGAAGTTTGACGCTATGTAACTATCGCCTCCGAGAACTAAAACCTTATAAGACATTTGATATTTTAATGTTAAATGTTAATATAAAATAAAACTACAAGCATAACCTTTACTTATTTTTTTCCTTTTAGTAATTACTCCTGTAAACTTAACAATTCTGTCACAACACTTTAATTAAAATAGGCCTTTAAATATGTAAAACCGTCATATAATAATAATTGAACAAAAAAACCTTTAATATCAAACAAGTTTCCTCCTCGCTAATAATCCAAAAATAATAGGAAAAACTAGTTGCAACGAAATAGCAGAATAGGTATACATATTGCCAAACGTGTTCAACAAAACAATAGTTAAAAGGATTGCAAGCCCCTCGGCAAAATATTCTTTAAACAACAATAGTGTAAGTATATATAATATTGAAGTACTAATGAAGAATATGAACATAAAAGACATGCCGATCCATCCCCCATATCCAAAAGATGCCGAATAAAGGGTTGATGTATTTAAAAACTGGTAAACCAATGGCGGTTTATAGTCAAACATATTAAAGTGCTTAATAATTCGTTTCGAAATAAAATCGGGTAAGGCTTGAGTTACTAACAACCCTTTTAAGTCTAATTTTTCGGGCTTTCCGTTTTCAACATTTAAGTTTAAATTCCCTAAAGAAGAAACGGAATAAATATAAATCCAGTAATACTCTTTTGGTATGTCGCTTTTCAGAAAATCGTTTGTAGCATTTGTGGCTATTGGCAAAGCCACTTTACTCCCCCTTAAAGAGCGATGGTTTCCCATTAACCCAAACAAGTAGCCAATGCCTAAAAAGGAGACTAAAAACAGGGCTACTACCCGCATTCTAATTCTTTTAATATACAGAATTGTTATAAACCATATTGATATGAGTGCTGCCACAAAAAACAACCTACTAACAAGTAAAACGCCTGGAAGCAAACATATAAGCATGTAAACCAAGTACTTCTTCTTTTTAAAACTAAGGTAGCTATTATAAAGCCGAACTATATAGTACGAATTAAATGTAATAATTAAGGGGTGAAGGACTGGGATCCCAAAATCTAAGTTTAAATCGAGTTCGTTCTTAGTCAACACTTCAATTAGAGGTATATGCCTAGAATAAATAAATTCTATTAAGTATAAAAACATTAAACCCATTGTAATCCAAAATGAGTTTGGGGTAATAGTTTTAGGGTAATACTTTATTACTTTATACTTATCGAACCATACCCCAAAAAAGAATGATATTACAACGGTTGCAATTAAAAAATAAATTAAATTTTCATTTAATATCGAAAAGGAATTTGACCATTTTAGTTGGTACAAAAGAAAAATAATTAAAAAGGATAATACATAAAGCAAGAATGGATTAACAATAAATCGTTTAATCATTTTAAGTCTTTTAAATTTGAATTATGCTACTACACTGCAACTTGATTTTCAACTAAACACATCGATAAGAAATGAATGTAACGAGTAACGATTTAGTATGTCGGGCGAAATTTCATCAAATGTCGAATTTAAAAAACGTTCATCAATAAGCGGGTTCTTTCTGTCAACTACACACACATTCAGGTCATTGTATAAATCATAATCTTTAATCGACTTATTTGTTGTAATTAACTTTCGCTTAGCGGCAAGCACTTCAAATGTTCGCATTGTTAGTCCCGATTGCTTTGGGTGCTGAATGTCAACTACAACTTTAGATGCCAAGACAATGTTGGCCACTTCGGTATGCGGAAGCGATTTATACTTAAAATCGTCTGCCCTTGTATTTCGAAAACTGCTATCCGTAAAAACCTTTGCGTAATAGTAAAACTTGCTAGGCAAATAAAAATAAAAAAACAACTTATACCTACCCTTAAGTTGACGTTCAATTTTCCTCAGAATCATGTATCTATCGCTGTGAACTGTACCAATAAAGCAAGCGTCGTAGGTATTTACGGGCTTTATTTCTTGGCAATAATCGTCTAAGAAAAAGAGGGGTCTAAATATTGCAATATCAATTAAATCAGCATCTTCCTTGTCAAATGTAAGCACTTTATCAAAAAATGGAATTAAGCCCTTAACTTGCCTATTGTTTCGAATCGAATCGTAAAGGTAAAGAATAAATTTCGCATTTGGCTGAGCCTTTTTAAACCTAAGTATAATATCTGAAGTTACCGATTCGGCTTTAATAACAAAAACATAATCGTAAGTCTTCTCAGCAATGCTTGCAAAAACCTGGTCGTAGTACTTATTTATTCTCCTACTAACAAGGCTATTATTTATTCTTATTAACACCTTCGATATAAAGGAGTTTGATGGCCGAGAGTCGAAAAAATCGACTTCAGCACCAAGCGATTGTAATTTTTTTAAAATTTCAACCTCGTAGTTATGAAACCTAACCGATAAGAAAAGAATTTTTTTATCCTTAAACATTACTTAAAAAGGCCTTTTTGTTTCATTTCTTGTATTGACGAGTCGTATTTATCCTCCATTACCTCTTGCGCATTTACCCATTCTACAAATTTCGAAATACCTGCATCAAAACTCCACTGTGGCACAAAGTCTAGTTTTTCGTTAATTTTTGTAATGTCGGCAAAGTTATGCCTTATGTCGCCCAAACGATAATTGCCTGATATGGAGATGGGTATATTTGCATTATACTTTTTCTTCAAAGTTTCAGCAACTGTGGTAACATTTGTAGGCACTCCTGTAGCTACGTTAAACACTTCGCCGTTGGCTTCGTCCTTCTCTAATCCTAAAATTGTGGCATGAACAACATCGTCGATATAAACAAAATCGCGGCTTTCAAGCCCATCTTCAAAAACATTTATAGGATTTCCATTCTTAATTCGAGTAGAAAAAATTGACAAAATGCCTGTGTATGGATTTGTGAGCGATTGGCCTGGTCCATAAACATTTTGGTACCTAAATGCCACTGGTTCAATTCCTATAGTGGGGCAAACTGTCATAATTAGTTGCTCTTGGTTCTGCTTAGTTATGCCATATACCGAGGTTGGGTGTATTTTCGATTCTTCGTCGGTAGCAACAAGTTTTAACGGTTCATTACAACCTTTGTACTTAACTTCAAAATCGCCTTTACTCAAAAATTCATTGGTTCGTGTTAATGGGTAAACAAATCCAAATTCGGGGCAGTAATATTTCCCTTCGCCGTAAATTGCTCTCGACGAAGCAACAACTATTTTCTTAATTGAATGCGTTGAATTTGCTAAAATATCGAGCATTAAAGCTGTACCTCCAATATTAACGGAGCAGTAGCTTTCAATTGCATACATCGACTGGCCTGTTCCTGTTTCGGCAGCCAAATGAATTATAGCATCCTGCCCTTTTATGGCTAATTCAAGATCGTTACGATTAGTTACCGAACCCTTAATAAATGCAACTTTATCCTTTATACTTCTATAAAGTGGAGAGTCGTTAATTGGGTCGTTGCCATGTATTTGATGAGACAAAATGTCGAGAACAGTTATACTATACCCCATTTCAATAAGCTTAAGGCATAAGTTTGAGCCAATAAAACCGGCACCTCCAGTTATTAGTACGTTTTTAAACTTTTTCATAGTATTTCTCCCAATGCTGAGTAGTTAAATTAAATCTTTTTATTGGTTTTGCAGGAATTCCAACTGCAATAACATATTCGGGTAACGACTTTGTTACTACGGAGTTTGCGCCTATTATAGTTCCACGACCAATCGAAACTCCAGGCAAAATTGAAACATGTTCGCCAATCCAAACATTATCCGCAATTACTACATTTTCGTAGGTTAATGGTCTATCGATTGGTATTGATTCTGGATGGCTGTCGAGGCTATTTCCCGAATAACTCCCATGAGTTGAGTCGGAAATGTAAACCTTGCTTGCCATTAGCACGTTATTACCAATTTTAACATTACTCACTGCAGTAATGTGAACATAGTCGTTAATTTGCACATTATTGCCTATCCTTAATACTGTCGATTTTTGGTCAATGGGGAATGCTTCTATTCGGCAACCTACTCCTGTAGTAAAACGAGACCCAATTTCCACAAAACGTTTACCTCTAATGTCGAAGGGCAATCGAATTATTCGTGCTTTTGGGAAAAATACTTTAGTGTATAGGTAGCTAAAAGTGAGTTTTAGCAGCCCAAACAAAGTATATCGAGAAAATAGACCCATAGTAACACTTATTAATTAAGCACTTAGTTTTTTATAAAGAGTTTTAACTTCAGAGTAACATTTATCCCATGAAAAGCGATGAGAATTCTCGATTCCCTTTTCTACAATATTTTTTCTAAAAGCGCTATCCTCTAACTGGGCTACAAATAGCTTTGCTTTTTCAACCGAAAGGCTATCGAGCAGCAAAGCTGCATTTGCACTTATTTCGGGTATTGAACTACTTTTCATTGCAATTACAGGGCAACCTACCTTCATGGCTTCAATAACTGGAATTCCAAAACCCTCATAACTCGATGGGTAAAGCAAGCAGTGTGCAAAGTTGTAAAAAATATTGAGGGTGCTATTTGAAACATTCTTTATGTAAATATACCTGTCAAGCAACCTGTTATTTAAAAAATTCATTTCCGATTCACTTAACTCATTTCCAACAATAACAATTTTATATTCAGCGCATTGAGCTACTAAATCAACTGCAAAATCAAAGTTTTTGTACGAAGTTCTATGGCCAATAAAGAGCATATACTTTTCCTTAAGAAAAGGGAATTCTTGAGTGTAGTTTGGCTTGAGGTTTACGTCAATTTTCTGGTAAACATCAGAAACACCATTATAAATAACATTAATTAGGCTTACAGGGGTTTTAGGATAGTAGTGCAACAAATCAATTTTTGTATTTTCTGAAATGCAAATAATTGCATCGGCATTTTTAATTGCAATGGCTTTTCGGTAGGACTGAAAAAACTTGTGAAGGCCTTTAAAATACTTTTCGGGTGTAAAGTCATGAATTGTTACAACGTTTATGGCATTTTTCGATTTCGATATCCGATAGTAGCTTGAGTGAACTATGGCTCTGTATTTGAGAGGAATTGAGATGTTTATTAACGAAAGTAACCTAAGGGGTAGTGTTTCAAATACGCGTTTTACAAAATTGAAACTGTTTTTGGTATAGATAAAATTATTTAATTGCGATTTAGGTTCAACAAATGTTACATTCAACTCTTTATCCTTAACTGCTCTTGATATTAATTCGTACCAATAAACAGATCCTCCTCCCGATTTTTGCAGATAAAAAACAATATTGTCAAAAACTAAATTCATTGCGAGTAATAAGTTTTGTGAAAAACAAATGTAATAATATTTCTAATACACCACAAACGCTCAAATAATAAGCAAAAAAAGGGCTTCTCTGGGCGAAAAGCGTAGACATAAGTTGAAACCTACTTAATTTCCAATTTACTTTTAATGCTAAGCAAGTCTACTCGCTTAGAGTACCAACTTCTGCGAACAAGTATCTTTTCGATAAGGCTTACTAAATACATTTTTAAATACTCGACTTTAATATTTGAATGGTTACTAATCTTAAAATAGTCAACTCCTGCTAAGGCATTAAAGTGAAACTTTTTTTCATTCATCCCTCCTTTTAAATCTTCAACATGATGAGTTACCATTTTAGATTTTGGATAAACATAAAATCGTCCATGTGGGGCATATGGGAATTTTTTTAAATAGCTGGGCACCATTGCGTTCATATTTTCGGAAATAAAAAGAAAATTCTCATTCCTACTCATTAAGTATTTAGCTACCATGCACTCCGAGAATACATGCTTTCCAATAACGTATTCGGGGTAATCCATAAATTTAAAAATAGCCTTGTTCGTTGAGAGAAAATGGCTATCAATAATTGCGAAATCGGTTGCAATTGAAAAAATCCTATCGTACCAACGCGCTGCTGCATACACCGAATTGGACTTTCTCATTTTTTCAGTATATTTCTTTACAATATCATCACCGTATACCCAGGTATCGGACTGTAAAGCAATTATAAAGTCGTAGTTAGAAAAATTTATAGTATCCATTCCGGCCTGAAGCATTTGGGAATCGCCCTGTAAATGACCTGCATTGTTTTCTAATACAATAAGTTTACACACCTTTTCGCTCAAACTTTCATCGACATTATGCCCAGCCGATTTTCCGTTTGTTACGGCAAATATATCGTAAGAAAAATTTTTCCATGTATCATTAATTATGTCAACATTAAGATACAAGTCTTCAAGGCGGTCGTAAGCCCTAATAATTAAAGCAACTCTCTGATTCATAATTAAAAATAGTTATAGTAATCTCAAAAATAATCTTCTAAAGATAGGTAATTAAAACAAAAGCTGCCTTAGCCGTTTGATTTCTGCAAATGAAAAGCAATCCAATTATTATAGCTATACTGTTTAAATGTAGGATTCCAGCAAAAAAACAAGGCAACACAGAAATCCCTGTAATAAATACAAAGCGTTTAAAGTATTTTTCATGCCCAAGGCTTACCAGGTCCCAGTGCTATGAACTAAATCAAAGCAGCTTAGTCGTTAATTTAATGAAAACACATCCTTAATTTATAATTAACTTTAATTATTCCGAAGAAGAAAACTTTTAGAAACTGCTTCAATAAACCGCCACTCGATGAAGGAATATTTGCTATTTTAAAATAGCCAATGTGTTTGGCTAAGTAGGGATTAGTAACAATGCTAACAACCTCTTTAATTCTTTTAAAAATTGTCAATTTTGAACTTAGAGCATTATAGAGCATTCCAAAAGTCTCGTAAAAAAGGTTCTTATTATTTAAACCTATATAGTCTTCAGATCTATCCCTTTGCTCCATAATTAAACTATTTATATAGGCGTGTGTTTTAATAATTCGAGTAAGGAGCCCAGGCTTATAAACATGTTGGAAACTACTACTTCGCTGTAAATAGTGATATAGTAATTGGTTACACCAAGAAACTTTAACGTCGGTAAGTAAAACCGATATATTAAATATTCTATCTTCTAAATGATATTCATCTCTATTCAAAAAACTAAATAGTGAAACTATTTCTCTCTTATAAATTTTAGTACAACTGGAGGTGGCCATAAAGGTTAAGTTAGTATAGCATATGCATTCCCTCAGCACATAATCACTAGATACTTTTGCATTATCAGGAATCACAATACTCTCACTTTCCTTATTTTCATATTCCAAAGCATAATCACAACCCACAACATCGCTATTAGAGATTACAGCAACATTATACATGTCTTCGTACATGTTAATCTCAACCCAATCATCGCTATCGACAAAAGCCACATACTCCCCTTTTGCTATTCGCACCCCCTCGTTTCGAGATTGACTTAACCCTAAGTTTGTTGTATTGAATATATGCTTAATTCGTGTGTCGTTAATAGCATATTCTTTTATAATTTGCACGGAGTTGTCTGGAGAACAATCATCAATACATATAATTTCAATATCCTTTAGTGTTTGGTTAACCAAACTATCCAAACACTTTCGCAAGTATTTTTCAACATTATATATGGGTACTATTATTGAAACTTTTGGATTATTTTTCATATTGATTCATTTTATAATAATTTGTTTTTTAGTATTACATATCGACAATAGATAACCTCCATAATTCCCGAAAGGGAAAACGCTACTGCTATTACTATTGGGTTACTATAAAACATTAAACCTATAAACGAAAATGCAAAAAAAGAAATAAATGCAACAAATTGATTTTTTGTAACATAGTAATACAACCCTTTGGGAACAAAAATAAAACTTATTAAACATCCTACAATTAGCCAAGTAAATATTGTTAAACTTAATACAACAGAAATTGGATATGAATATTGCATTTCGTTACCACCAAGTAAATGAACTAAAAACGAGCCAAATAGAACTACCCCAGCAATCGCTGCAAAACCAATTAAGGCTTCTACTTGAAGTATTTTTTTAATTTTATCGCTAGTTAAACTGTTTATTATTTTGGGAAACAACGCCCCATTAATACTAGAAACCAACATTTGTGGAATTGAAATAATTTTGTAGGCTAAGTCGTACAATGCAACATCTGTCATATCAAAAAAAGAACCTATGAGAACCGTTGTGCTTTGTTGCTTAATGATTCCCGTTGAATTTGCCCAAAAGAAAGGTAAGGCATCTTTGAAATAGCCCTTAACAACTTTAAAGTTTGTTAGTCGAATTTTAATCTTATCTACATACCGAATATATAAATGAGCGGTAATACCACTTAAAACATTGTTTAGAGTTGCAATCAGAGCAAACACCCATATATCATCAGGTTTTCTGACGAAAATAAAAATAAAAAGAATCGATGTTAACTTAAAAGATAGTTGAATTACTGTTAATGTGCGCATTTTTTGCATTCCTTGGTAATACCAAATAGGTAACAGCACTCCCATTAAAGTATTGCCGAAACAAATAGCATAAATCTCCCAATTTTTATATAATCCAGGTATTAAAAAAATTAAGAAAACAAAAACAGCAACGGACATTAACTCAAGATAAACCTTTGCTGTTAAAACATTTGATAAAACAATTTCTTTTGCGCTTATATTGTCTTGGTTCTTTGAAATTGTTTTAACTGAGGGGAAATCAAATCCGAAATTGACAAAAGTGGTGAAATAGGTACTAATCGACAACGCAAATACATATAACCCATATCCCTCAGTGCCAATTGTTCTTATAAGATACGGATATAAAAAAAGGTAAAACATTGAGTTTATTACCTGAAGAATAGTCATAAAAAAATAATTTTCTAATACTTTTTTATTATTTACCATAATTTGGTAAATATATTTTGCTATGGCTATCAACTTTAAACGCATATAATTAATAAAATTCCGTTTTATAAAACACCCAATTACACATTAAAACATAATGACCGTTTAGCAACCTTACAATAGCTGACATGTCAACGAATGACTAATTACCTTATACCTCTCAACTTCTTTTCCCAAACCCATGCCGAGAGCAACGCTTGCTCGAGCGATATTTTGGGCTCCCAACCCAGTTCCACTTTTGCGTATGTTGTGTCGGCCCAAACGCGTTCAACGTCGCCTTGGCGCCTTGGAGCAAACTTGTAGTTAAGCTTAACACCTGAAACTTTTTCGAATGCCCCAATTAGCTCAAGAACCGACGAGCCTTCCCCGCCACCCAAGTTAAATGCTTCAAACTTTGCTTTACAATTACCGTTTAGCATTCGCTGTAAGGCCATAACATGTCCTTGCGCAAGGTCGACAACCGAAAAGTAGTCGCGAATTGCTGTTCCATCGGGGGTGCTAAAATCGTTACCATAAACCGTAAGGTTTTCTCTAACTCCAGCAGCTGTTTGAGTAATGTAGGGAATAAGATTTAATGGTGTGCCCAATGGAAGTTCACCAATTTCGGCAGTTGCATGAGCTCCAATGGGATTAAAGTACCGCAGCGCTATTACAGTTAGATTTTTGCCTGAGGCAATTGTATCGAGAATTATTTCTTCGGAAATTTTCTTTGTATTTCCATAGGGTGAAGTTGGCTTCTTATAGGGCGATTTCTCGGTAACTGGAAGTTCATCGGGCTGCCCGTAAACCGCGCACGAACTCGAAAAAACGAGATTTGCTTCTCTCCCTTTTTCCGTAATAATTTGCAAAAGATTTAGCAGCGAAACTAGGTTGTTACGATAATACTCCAAGGGCAGTTGAAACGATTCGCCCACTGCCTTTGAGGCAGCAAAATGAATAACATTTTTAATACTTGGGTAAGTTGCAAAAACCTGCTGCATTGCAGCAATATCGGCACAATCGGCTTTAATAAAACGAGGCCTAATACCTGTTATTTTTTCGATACCATTAAGTACTTCAATATTTGAATTCGATAAATTATCGACTATAACAACCTCGAAGCCAGCCTCTATTAGTTCAACTGCTGTATGTGAGCCAATGTAGCCTGTGCCACCTGTTAGAAGCACTGTTGTTTGTTCGTTCGGTTGGGGCATTTGTGTGTTTAACTTTAAAAAAGTGAACAGTTAATAGAAAATAGCTAATAGATGATAGCAAATATTTAGCACGTATCTTAATATTTGCTATTTAATATATTCTATTTGCTATAAAAAATCATCGCTTTACAGCATTCTGCTTCGCAGTAATTACCGAACGGCTAAGTATTTTAATCAGTTCCTGACTTTCAGAAAGTAAAAAAACTAAATCCGAATCATTTTGGTCAATCAAATCCGACTTTTTTATCAACCGCAACCAGAAAAAGGATTCCCTTAATTCTTTTAGGGCAACCTGAGATTTATGAATATAATCGGCTCTAGATTCAGCAGCAATTGACTCTTCATAATTTGCCCCCGACGATGAACCAGAACGAAAGAGTTGACCATAAATATGTCTTCCAGTATAGTTTTTTCTAAGTTTAGGTTCGAGTTTAATAATGCATGAGGCAAACACCAAAAACCTTTCCGATAGCTGATCCCTAAACCCATCAATTTTCATATTCTCAAAATATCTTAAACGATTATCTATACTTTACCAACAACTTATCTATTTGCTATCATCTATCAAATATTTGCTATTTTCAAACTTTGAGCAGTTCTACCCTACCTCCCCTCGTACATTTTATCGTAGTACTTCTGGTAATCGCCACTTGTTACACGATTAAGCCATTCCTCATTTTTAAGGTACCAGTCGATGGTAATTTCAATACCCTCTTCGAACTGTAGCGATGGCTCCCAGCCTAGTTCCTTCATTATTTTATGGGCATCAATGGCGTAACGAAGGTCGTGGCCAGCCCTATCGGTTACATAGCTAATTAGTTTTTCCGAGGTTCCTGCTGGACGGACTAACTTCTTGTCCATAACGGCACAAACCACTTTAATTAGGTCGATATTTTTCCACTCGTTAAAGCCCCCAATATTGTAGGTTTCGCCCTTTTTACCGTTATGGAAAACAACGTCGATAGCCCTTGCATGGTCGACCACGTAAAGCCAATCGCGAACATTTTCGCCTTTCCCATAAACCGGAAGCGGTTTGTTGTTCTTTATATTATGTATGAAAAGCGGTATTAACTTCTCGGGAAACTGGTTTGGACCGTAGTTATTCGAGCAATTTGTAATTACAAATGGAAGTTTGAATGTATTTCCGTAAGCCCTAACAAAGTGGTCGGAACTGGCCTTTGATGCTGAGTAGGGCGACTGTGGATCGTAGGGTGTTGTTTCGAGAAAGAACCCTTCGTGCTCTAGCGAACCGTATACCTCGTCGGTTGAAACATGGTAAAACAGTTTGCCCTCCATATTGCCTTTCCAAGCCTCCTTTGCTGCCTGAAGCAGCGAAAGTGTGCCCATTACATTTGTTTGCGCAAAGGCAAATGGATCGGTAATGGATCTATCGACGTGCGACTCGGCAGCCAAATGAATTACCCCATCAATTTTATGGTCGATAAAAAGTTTTGCCATTGCTGGTAAATCGCAAATGTCGGCTTTTATAAACTTGTAGTTTGGTGCCTTCTCAATGTCGGTAAGGTTCTCGAGGTTGCCTGCATAGGTAAGCTTATCGAGATTTATAATGTTGTAATTAGGGTATTTATTAACAAAAAGCCTAACCACATGTGAGCCAATAAAACCAGCTCCGCCGGTAATGAGGATTGTTTTATTCATTTTAGGATTATTTTATGTTTTATTACTTATTAAGTACTGCAATACAATCGATTAACGAATCGCGCCAGTAGGGAACCTCAATTCCATGTATCGATTTAATTTTTGTCTTTTCGAAAACCGAATATGGGGGACGAACTGCTTTAGTAGGATACTCGGCCGTTGTGCATGCATTTACTTTGCACTTTATGTTGGCAATATCAACAATTGCTTTTGCAAAATCGTACCACGAGCAAACTCCTTCGTTTGAGTAGTGGTAAATTCCCGACTCCCATTTTTGACTTTGCACAATAGTAACTATTGCCCTTGCCAAATCGCGAGCATTTGTTGGAGATCCAACTTGGTCGGCTATAACTTTAAGTTCGCCACGTTCACGCGCAAAGCGCATAATAGTTTTCACAAAATTTGCTCCGTAAACGCTGTACAGCCACGATGTGCGAATAATTATGCAATCGCAGCCCGACGCTAAAACAGCCTGTTCGCCTGCCAGTTTAGTTTTTCCGTATACCCCAATTGGCGAAGTTAAATCGCCCTCGTGGTAGGGCGAACTTGCCTTTCCATTAAAAACGTAATCGGTTGAAATATGAATTAACTTTCCATTTACTTCTTTTAAAGCACTTGCTATGTAATCTACTGCAATGTGGTTTATTAAGTCCGAAATTTGGGGCTCATCCTCGGCCCTATCAACGGCAGTATAGGCGGCACAGTTAATTACAAGATTAATACTATTAACGCGAATAAAGTTCCTTACGGCTTCTTTGTTAGTGATGTCAAGTTCTTGAACATCGGTATATATAATATTTACGCTTTTATTCGCAAATGCGTCTTTAAGTTCGGAGCCAAGTTGGCCATTTGAGCCTGTTACTAAAATTGTTTTATTCGCCATAAAGTTTATCGGTATAGTTAAACAATGGCGTTTCGCCAAAAAGTGGCAGGGCATTATCCTTGTCGGATAAAACTATACGCGCAACATCCATTGGCCACTGAATATTAATAGTTGGGTCGTTCCAACGAAAGGCTCCTTCGCAGTTAGGCACATAAAACGAGTCGCATTTGTATAGAAAAACGGTCTCCTCGGAAAGGGTTAAAAACCCGTGAGCAAACCCACGAGGGACAAAAAGCTGGCGCTTATTAACGTCGGATAGTTCAACGGCAACGTACTTTCCAAATGTTGGCGACCCTTTACGAACATCGACAGCAACATCGAGAACTGCACCCTTAACAACTCTTACAAGTTTCGACTGGGCATGTGGGGCTAACTGAAAGTGCATTCCCCTCAGCACTCCATAACTCGACCTCGACTCATTATCCTGAACAAAAGTTGTTTTGCATACCTTCTCTTCGAACTCGCGTTGCGAAAAGGACTCAAAGAAGTAACCACGTGAATCGGTAAACACACGTGGTTCAATTATTTTAACTTCGGGAATTGCAGTATCAATTACATTCATAAATTTACTGTCGTTTACCTTCGGCTAAGCGGATTAAATAATGACCATACGGATTTTTTTCCATTGGCTTTGCAACCTGTAAAAGTTTCTCTTTAGTTATCCAGCCTTGCGAATATCCTATTTCCTCGAGACAGGCAACCTTAAGCCCTTGTCGGTGCTCAATGGTTTCAACAAAATTACTTGCTTCAATTAGCGAATCGTGGGTACCAGTATCGAGCCATGCAAACCCTCGTCCCATTAACTCTACACCAAGTCGCGATTGCTTAAGGTATTCCTGATTTACAGTTGTAATTTCGAGTTCGCCACGAGCCGATGGCTTTATATTTTTTGCAACGGTTACTACATCGTTGCTGTAAAAGTATAGACCAACAACTGCATAGTTCGACTTTGGATTTGTAGGCTTTTCTTCAATTGAAATTACTCTACCTTTGTCGTCGAACTCTGCAACTCCATACCTGTCGGGGTCGTTTACCCAGTAACCAAAAACCGTAGCAATTTTGTTAACCTCAACATTTCGGCGAGCGTTTTCGAGTAAATTAGTTAAGCCGTGACCATGAAATATATTATCGCCTAAAACAAGGCAAACGCTATCGTTCCCAATAAAGTTTTCGCCAATAATAAAGGCTTGAGCAAGTCCTTCTGGTCGTGGTTGCTCGGCATAGGTAAAAGCAACACCATAATCGGAGCCATCGCCAAGAAGCCTTTCGAATGCAGGCAAATCGTTTGGGGTTGAAATAATAAGAATTTCCCGAATTCCTGCGAGCATTAAAACCGAAATTGGGTAATAAATCATGGGCTTATCGTAAATTGGAAGCATTTGCTTCGACACGCCCTTAGTTATTGGGTAAAGCCTTGTGCCTGCCCCCCCTGCTAGTACAATTCCCTTCATTATAAGCGATTTGTGGTTTTAATTAAGAATTTTTAGTTGATTGTATTACAGTAGTTCTTTCTGTGTTTGCAACCTTTCAGCTTCAAGTTCCTTGTCGATAGCCTCAAATTGAGAATTATTACTAATGTACTCAGGAACTAATCTCTTCATTTTCTTTACAACTTCGTAGTCGTTCGAACTTTTATATAAACTAATAAGATCTTCAATCATCAAGTTCACTGCCTCAAAATCAATTTCTTGCCTATGGGCAATTAAAATGCGAGGATGATACGTTTCCTTGGTATTCTCCTTACTTGTTAAAAGTTCCTCGTACAATTTTTCGCCAGGACGCAACCCAGTGAATACAATTTGCACATCTTCGCCAACCTTATAACCCGAAAGGCGAATCATTTTGCATGCTAAATCGTAAATTTTAACCGGCTTGCCCATGTCGAAAATAAATATTTCGTTACTATTTCCCATCACCCCAGCTTGAAGAACCAGTTGGCAAGCCTCGGGGATTGACATAAAATACCTTGTAATTTCGGGATGAGTAATGGTGATGGGTTCGTGAGCTTTTATTTGGTCGCGGAAAGTAGGAATTACTGAGCCATTGGAGCCAATAACGTTTCCAAATCGTGTTATAATAAAAGCTGTTTTATGTTTTTCGTTTAGAATTTGGCAGTATAATTCGGCTATTCGCTTCGATGCCCCCATAACATTTGTAGGATTTACAGCCTTGTCGGTCGAAATCATTACAAATTTCCGAACACCATGCTTGAGCGAATTATCGGAAATAGTTTTTGTACCTAAAACGTTAACCCTTATTGCTTCGCAAGGGTATTTCTCCATCATTGGCACATGCTTGTAAGCTGCGGCATGGTAAACAATATCGGGCTTATAGGTTTCGAATATTTTTTCAACCTTTTCCTTATTTGTCACACAGCATAGCACTTTTTCGAATGCTACAAACTTAAGATCCATTCGAAGCTGCTGGGATATTTCAAAAAGAGGCGTTTCAGCATGGTCGAGTAGTACGAGTAGTTTAGGCTTAAATGTAGTTAGCTGCCTTACTATTTCGCTACCAATTGACCCTGCTGCACCTGTTATAAGAATTACTTTACCTTCAATTTCATCAATAATTCCATGCTTGTCGAATTCTATTGGTTTTCGGTCGAGTAAATCTTCAACTTTAACCTCTCGAAACTGGCTATAGGTTAACTCTCCGCTAAAAAGCTGGTGTATATCGGGCACTAAAATTGGCTGCGTTTTAAAGCGGAGACATGTTTCGGTTAAATAGTTCTTGGTTTCAATGTCGGTGCTGGTTTCGGAAAAAAGAACGCTATTAACCAAATCTCGTTTTAGCAACCCTTCGAGCTTTGATACATGAAAAAACCTAATACCATCAAGTTGGCTTCCGGGTAAATTTGGCTCAGCAGTAACAAATGCCTTTACCTCAAACCCAGCTTTAGGGTCTTTTTCTAAAATATTTTTCACAATTCGGCAAAAATCCATGTCGCCAAAAATGATCACTGTCGATTTCTGATCGGTTGCTGTCATTAACGACAGGTATACCGATTTTACAAAAAGCCTGTAAGTTATTGTAAGAATTGACACAAGAAGAAAGTCGATAATAATTACCGACAAAGGAATAAGTGCCGACTGATATACAATGCGATACACCGAACTTACTCCGAAAATAATTACCGAACTAAGAAATATTATAAATATTATTCGTTCAACATCATCGGAACTTGTAAAGCGAACAATGCCTGAGTAAATTGTAAGCGTAAAATAAATAACTGCACGAATAAACACTACAGTTATAACCGATTCGTAAAAATAGGGTGTAAAAATTAATGGGTCGTTGAAATTGAATCGAAGGTAGTACGCAAATACAATCGAAACCAAAACAATAAAAAGGTCAATTGAATAGATTAAGACCCTTGGGACTGTTGAAAATCTATTAAAAAAAACCTTCAATAAACTTTGAACCCGAATGGGGAAAAGTATACTCATACTGTTTTTTTAAAGTAAAACATGCGCAAAAGTACAATTATTCGAGCAAAAAACATATCATAAAATTACTGTTCGAATAATACTTTGAAATTTTCCTTTATTGTTAATACGCACAAATTGAAACGTATTAAATTGTGTTAAATTACTTAAAGCAACTCATTATTTTAAAACTTTTTAACTTAGCAATAAGTATGCCGTATTAGCTTTACGGAATCGTTTGCAGTACTTTCGAATAGAATCAACCACTTCAATTTATAATTACTTAATAATATTTTAAGCGAAGAGAGTAAACCCAACTACCATACCCTTATCAAATATATGGCTTACTTAGAATATTTTTTTACTAAACTCATATTACTAAAATCATGAACAAATATTCTTACATATTGCTTGCAATAACAATATATACTGTATTAAATATTCATGCCCAAGAGGTTACTCGCTACATGGAACCCCCAAAGGAGATTTTGGAAATAGTTGATGCTCCCTCTACCCCTCGAATTTCGATTAACCCTCAAAGCAGTCATATTCTTTTTACGTTTTCTCAGGAAATGCCCGACATTTCGGAACTTGCTGCTGAAGAGTTAAGGCTTGCAGGATTGCGAATAAATTCTAGTAATTACGGTGCAAGCCGCACTATTTTTTACGAAAAATTTGCTTTAAAAATAATCGATAAACCTACCGAATACCCAGTAATCGGAATCCCCTTGAGTGGCAAGGTAAGCAGCTACAGCTGGTCGCCCGATGGAACCAAGTTGGCTATGGTTGTTTACTTTTCGAACACAATTGAACTTTGGGTTGCCAATGTGAGTAGCGGAGTTGCCACACTTTGGGCAAATAACCTAAACGAAGCATTGGTGTCGAATTGCATAAACTGGCTACCCAACAGCAATTCAATTCTTTACACATCACGGGTACTTTACCGAGAACCATTTGTCGAAAAAAACAACATTCCCATTGGGCCATCGGTTCAAGAGGTAAAAGGCAAGGCAGCAAAGGTTCGCACCTTTCAGGATTTACTGCAAAACCGAGCCGATGAGGAGAAGTTTGAGCACTTTGCCTATAGCCAACTTATGCTTGCTACCGAGGGAAGCGAGCCTAAAGCTATTGGGAATCCCGACTTAATCGAAAGTTTTTCCGTTTCGCCAAATGGCGAATACGTTTTGGTTGAACAGCTTATGAGGCCATTTTCGTATATTGTACCCTACAATCGTTTTTCAAAGTCGATTCAGATTTGGGGAATTAATGGCAAACTTCTTAAGCAACTTGCCGAAACCCCATTAGCCGAAGATATACCTCAAGGTTTTAGCGCTGTGCAAAAGGGTCCTCGCAACTTCAACTGGCGTTCCGATGACCCTGCAACTTTATTTTGGGTTGAAGCGCAGGACGATGGCAACCCTAAAAAGGTTGTGGAAATTCGCGATTTGGTTTACATGTTGGCTGCCCCTTTTATGGAGAAAGCAACTCCAATTCTCTCGCTTAACTTCCGTTTTTCGGGTATTCAGTGGGGATGGAACAACTTTGCCATTGTAAGCGAACGCTGGTGGGACACACGACGAGTTGTAACCAGTTTTTTTAACCCATCAAATCCGAGCGAACCCAAGCAAATAATTTGGGACCGCTCGTGGCAAGATGCCTATGGCGACCCTGGAAATCCAATACTTGAACCATTGGCAACAGGGCATAGCGTTTTGCGAACCGATAAAACTAAAAGCAAACTTTACCTTTCGGGACAAGGAGCATCGCCAAAGGGGAACTTGCCATTTCTCGACGAATTCGATATTGCAACAAAAAAAACCAAACGGCTTTGGCAATGCCAAGCACCATACTTCGAACAGCTTATTAAAGTACTAAACAGCAATATTGACCAAATTGTAACTTTAAAAGAATCGACAACCGAGCAACCAAATTACTTTATTCGGAACTTAAAAAAGAAAAAAACGACTCAGTTAACCTCGTTTCCTCATCCTTTCCCAAACCTTAAGAATATTCAGAAGGAACTAATTCGCTATAAACGCGCCGACGGCCTTGAGCTAACGGGCACTCTTTACTTGCCATCGGGCTACGTAAAAGGCTCGAAGCGCTTACCAGTGCTTATGTGGGCTTATCCTCAGGAGTTTGTCGATTCCGACTTGGCAAGTCAGGTTAAGGAGTCTCCTTACCGATTTATTCGACCTGGTCGTACATCACCAATACTTTGGGCAGCGAGAGGTTACGCCATACTCGATAACCCTGGAATGCCCATAGTTGCAAAGGATAGTCTACTGCCCAACGACACGTTTACTGAGCAGCTTGTTGCCAATGCAAAAGCGGCAATTGATGCACTCGACGAAATGCAAATTGCCGACACCAAGCGAATTGCCATTGGTGGGCACTCGTACGGAGCATTTATGGCTGCTAATCTGCTTGCACATAGCGACCTTTTTGCCGCAGCCATTGCCCGAAGCGGAGCATACAATCGTACACTAACTCCATTTGGTTTTCAGGGCGAAGAGCGAAATTTATGGGAGGCGCCAGAGATTTACCTAAAAATGTCGCCCTTTATGTATGCCGATAAGATTAACGAGCCAATTCTATTTATACACGGCCAAGCCGATAATAACAGCGGTACTTTCCCCATGCAAAGTGAACGACTTTTTTCGGCAATAAAGGGACACGGAGGCACGGCACGACTGGTAATGCTACCTCACGAAAGCCATGGTTACAGGGCAAGGCAGTCGATACTACATACCCTATGGGAAATGGACACATGGCTTAATAAGTACTTGGGCGATAGTGATAAAAAACGTTAACAAAAGGGAAACAGCTATCATTTCTCAATCTACTTTTTACCTTTGGGTTTTTAAAATGTATTGAATTGAAAAGAATAGCAACTTTCTTTCTGTTAGCATTAGCTTCGATTACGGTTTTGGCAAGTGAAAAAACCGACTCGATTCCACGGATTAGTTTTCAGCTTCTCGACGCATCAACACAAGGTCCCATTGGGCTTGCCCACATAGTTAACCGAAGAAAAGGAATTGGAACTATTTCCGACCTCATGGGGTACTTCCGAATTCCCTTTGCCACAGGCGACACCATTACAATTTCGGCATTGGGCTACTACGACATGGTAATTCCTTCGTGGGGACAGTTTAGCGCCGACTCGATGTACTATCCAGTAAACTTAACTTCACGAATTTATCAAATTAAGGAAGTACGCATTACTCGCTTTGGCTCGTACCAACGCTTTATTCTCGAAGCAGCAAAGATGGATATGCCCAAGTCGGAACAGGAAGAAGTTCAGGAAAGGCTTGAAGTTTACATGCGAAAAGCTATTAAGCAAATGAATTTAGTAGAATTGCCTTCGGGTACAGGAGGATTTTCGTTTGGCAAGGATTGGTTTACAAAGCAACGCGAAAAAATTGAGGCAAAAAGTAGAGAAGAGCAAAAGTGGAGCATAATTCTTCAAAAATTTTCGGCTGGAATTGTTGAGCAGTTAACTGGTCTTAAGGGTAACGAAACCATAAAGTTTATGGAGTACTGCGACTTTACCGAGGCCTACATTTTAACCTCGAGCGAGTACGAAATTCGAAAGCGAATTGTCGATTTATTCGAAGATTACAAAAAATCGAAACAATCTTTACACAAATAAAAATGAGCCAAAGCGAAATACCCATTCCAGCAATTAGCGATATTGAAAGCGCATACACTCTTGTACAAAAATACGCCAACCAAACTCCCGTTTTAACTTCGCGGAACGTGAATGAGATTTTAGGCTGCGAGGTTTTTTTAAAGTGCGAAAACTTTCAAAAAGTTGGAGCGTTTAAATTTAGGGGAGCTATAAATGCTGTTTTTTCTTTAAGTGAAGTAGAAGCGGCAAAAGGGGTTTGCACTCACAGTTCGGGCAATCATGCTGCTGCACTTGCCCTCGCTGCAAAATTGCGAGGAATTCCATCGTACATTGTAATGCCCGAAAATGCGCCAGCCATTAAACGTAAAGCCGTTGAGGGGTATGGAGCAATAATTACAACCAGCAAGTCGACTCAAGCCGACAGGGAGAATGCACTTGCCAATGTTCAAAAAAAAACGGGAGCAACATTTATTCATCCCTATTCTAACTTTAACGTAATATGCGGTCAGGGAACCGCTTCGTTGGAATTACTTCAAGAGGAACCCAACCTGCAAGCAGTTCTTGCACCTGTTGGTGGCGGTGGTCTTTTTAGCGGAACGCTAACCTACGTAAAGGGTTTTAATACAAATATTGAAGTTTGGGGTGCCGAGCCTGCCAATGCCGACGATGCCTTTCGTTCGCTGCGCGATGGGGTAATTTACCCTTCGGTTAACCCCAACACCATTGCCGATGGGCTTCGCACTTCGCTTGCGCCAATAACTTTCGAAATTATTTCGAAAAAAGCCAATGGTATTTTAACGGTTACCGAGGAGCAAATAGTTGACGCCATGCGATTGGTTTGGGAACGAATGAAAATAATTATTGAACCCTCGTCGGCAGTACCAGTGGCTGCGATAATGGCTAACCGAAAACTATTTGAAGGGAAAAAAGTTGGTGTAATTATTTCGGGAGGCAATGTTGACGTTGAAAATTTGCCGTTTTAAAACAAAAAATGCAGGGAAGAAACCTCACCTGCATTTTATAAACTCCTAATAGCGCTTACTGCTCCCCTGAATACCCAACCGTTTGGGCAAAAACCACATGCTGGTCGGGGCGAAGGTTCATAAGTTTTTTCAGTTCATCCTTATCGACCATACCACGAACCACAGTTGCCAAGCCTTCGGAAGCACAGAAAAGGTAAACGTTTTGCGAAATAAAACCCACATCGGCTGCGGCATACGACTTTTTTGCATCCTCAGCACGGTCGCCCATTCGGGAGTAATCGGCCACAAAAACTAAGTTTACGGGAGCATCCTTAACAAAGGGTTGCTTTCCGGTGGCCTCACGAATGTCGCCCTTCATATAAAAATCGAGCTGATTAAGTTTGGCATTGTAAAGGTAAACGCCCTTTTGAAAACATACGTAAATGTCAACTTCTTGCCAATTTACTGCACTGGGCGCAGTTCGGCGACCATCGTCGCGGGTAACGCCAAAGGCTGCCCAAAGCAGGTTCGACAAGGTTTGCAAGTCGAGTTCCTTTTGCGAATACGAACGTGAAGTTTTCCGTTTCGATAGGGCTTCCATAAGCGGCATTCCTCCCGTTTTTTTGGGTTCGGGAAGTTTAATGTTATTGATTTGCGAACAGCCCTTGAGAGGAATTGCAAAAAGAATAACGAGGATAAAAGTTAGCAGTCTGTTGGGTTTCATTTTTTATTGGAAGTTACAAGAAATTTACAAAAAAATAGAGACTGTCTAAAAAACACTTTGGTTTTCTATGTCTTTTCGGCGAATAAATATCTGTAAAAAAACGGTTATGCAGAGTTTATTTTTTAGACAGTTCATTAGAAGGGCTTTACTAATCTTTACTTTTTAATGAATCGGGTTGTGCCATTACCTCCTTTAATAATATATAGACCAGGTGCATAACTCGAAATATCAATCTTGCTACTTGAGGTTAGTTCAAATGTGCCAATTAGTTGCCCCATTATGCTGAAAACTTGAACTAATCCTGGATCTTCGACATTTATATGTATAAAACTTCTTGCAGGATTAGGATAAACATTCAAATCTCTCGAATTTGTTAGACCATCCTCAGCTCCCGAAGGGTTATTAGGGCTGTAATAGTATGCTATTGAGTTATAGTAAACATCCCAGCCACTGCTTGCATACCAATACTTTGTTTTTGAGTAAAGGTGTTGTGTACCTTCGTTGATAATTGTACTATTAGATTTGTAATGGTATAGAAACCAATTTCCATCAGAATCCCAGCTATCGAAGTAATTTGTTGAAACCAGGTTTCCGTACATATCGTAATTATCGGTTTTAATAACTTGAGTAATCCAGTCGCTGCTTACCGTTGGCCTTTCTTCGTACTTGTAAATTAAAACCTTTCCCTGCTCATTATAGGTGTTGTAGTGTTGCTCCAGCCAATCTGTTACGCCGTTTGGCCCAGAATAGTGTACTTCTAGTATTTTTTTTCCTTGGAAACTCCAGCCTGTTTCTAATTTGGTTTTTGAAGTTAGTTCGCCACTCGTATTCCATCCAAAATACTCATACAGCGTCCGTCTGTTCTGATCATCGTATGAATTAGTGGTTCTATATCTTTCCTGCCAAAGTAAGGTTCCAGCATTCCACTCAAACCTATTACTAAATGTAGTGTAACCTTCATTATTGTAAGCATAATATTGCTTATAAACATAAACCCAGTCGTCGGTAGACCAGGATAAACTATAATAAAATACGTTTCGCCTGTTTAAATCGAAATGAGCAATGTCTTTTGTGCTGTTTACCCAAGAATCTTCGAGGGTGGCTCTTGTTTTCCAAACCCTAGTTTGAACGGTTAGGTTGTCAACCGTTTCGTAGGTTGTCTCAGCAAATCTTCGCAATTCCCATTCGTTTGTTTCAATGTTCCAATAGTATCCATTGGTTCCTATCCACCAGTTATCTCCATTATAAAACATGTTGCTTTTGTAGTGGTTTCTCCAGTTCCATGCATTAGCATCCCAGTTGTACCTCCAAAAGTTAGCAAATAGGTTATTCGCATTGTACTCACTAATCTCTTTTATTTCTCCCCTCCAGTCATTAACGCTAATATCCCAAGTATAATACTCGTAAAGGGTTTGCTGATTTAAAGTGTTATATTGGTATAAGTATTTGTGACTAAATCTCCAATTTTGATTACTTGATACCCATGAGTAGTATAAATGAAAAGTAGCATACCATAAATCATTATAAATCAGTTCCGATTTTGATATACCAACCCAATTGTTGTCGTTAGTGCTCCAGTTATAACTTTCGGTTATTATTTGATGTCCACTCAAAGAATATTCGCGAACGAACTTAGTATACCGACCAACCCATTGGCTTAACTCAAAGTTCCATATCATTGAAAAGTAGAGTGTTTCATTGCCATTAGCATCGAACGCCCTTTCGGTTTTAGAAATATTATACCAATTATTACTATTAGCTCCTTGCTTTATTTCACTAATAACATTTTCGTACTGGTCGTACTGATATAGCCAGCGCTCAATAAAAAAGCCCAAACTGTTTTTGTGCCCCATTTCAACAACCTGAGCAAGCGAGTTGTACTTGTAATAGGTTTTTGTTTGCCACATTGAGTCTGTTGTCGAAGAAACATCGTAATACTCTACGCTATCAAGAACCAACTGGTTGTTTTTATGTGTTCTGTTTATCGATTCAATGTTAGCAATTCGACTTAAAAAATCTTTGTCTGCTAATTGTAAAGTCGATTCCTCAGGGGTAACAAAAATTTGCCAAACTGGCTCGCTACCACTAATGTCGGAGTTATTGTACATGTATACCTGAGCCATTGCCGAAATGGTCGAAATGATAATTCCAATTATGAACAAATAAAGTTTTTTCATAGTTGTATATAGTATGGCGTTTTAAAAAAAACTTCGGTTAAACTTTATTTCACACAGAGCCGCATATACTTGTATATCATAACTATAGCTAAACAATTGGTCGTTATGCATAATCCTAACAATCAGACGAATAAAAATATTTAACGGACTATTGAAAAATTAATGCGAAGCTAATTTAAACTTTTGTATTTTAATCTTTTTTAAGAAAGTTTCTTTTTGCTGTGCTTAAATTAACGCTAACTGAGGCTTTTCTACTAATTTTGAAGGAAACGGCATCGCGACTAATAATTCAGCATACAATTAAAAAATGTCTCCAGAACTAAAACTAAAAGTCCGTGGAACCAAAAATTAACTCAAATGCATGGAAATAATTGTACGACCCACTAACGCCTCCGATTTAAATTCGGTTTACGAGTTGCTGAACCAGCTTAAGGGTTCGCTCCATAACCGTGAAGTGTTTGAGCAAACTTTTACGCAGAATTTAGTCGACCCACTTATTCACTACTTTGTTGCCATTTACAACCAAAAACCTATTGGGTTTATAAGCCTGCACGTTCAGCAAATACTTCACCATTCCAACCGAACAGGCGAAATTCAGGAACTAATAATCGACGAAAAATACAGAGGTAAAGGCATTGGGAAAATGCTAATGGAAAAAGTTGAATTGCTTGCCAAAGAACTAAAGTTAGAGGAAGTTGAGCTGACAACAAGAATTCACAGAATAGACGCACAGGCGTTTTACAAAAAGTTGGGTTATAGCAATACGCACCTTAAAATGGTAAAGGAACTTAATAACAAAGTAAATTTTGCTAAACACTAATTTTCAACTCAAATTTTAAAGTATATTTGGGGAATGCTTACAGGAACCGAGATACTAATAAAACTCAAGGAGTTAAAACCAATTCTACGCAAGGAGTATAGCGTAAAAGAAATTGGTCTTTTTGGCTCTTATTCGGACAATACTTTTACCGAGTGCAGCGACATTGACATTCTTGTAGAGTTTGAAAAGCCCATTGGATGGAAGTTTTTTACCCTTGAAATTTTTCTTGAAAAAACTTTTGGACGGAGAATCGACCTTGTTACAAAGAATGCACTTAAAGAGCAAATAAAGGATAGTATTTTAAATCGGGTAAAGTTTGCATAAATGAAAAAGGAAACTCGAACCTACACTATGTACCTCGAGGATATTCTTTTGGCAATGAGCCGAATTGCAGAGTATATTTATGGTTACGAATTTGAACAATTTTATAAAGACTACAAAACAGTTGATGCTGTAGTTCGTAACTTTGAAATTATTGGTGAAGCATCAAAAAACATACCCTCAACAATTAAAGAAAAATACTCAAATGTTCCATGGGCCGAAATGGACTTACTTAGAAACAGAGTAACACACGAATACTTTGGAATTGATTATGAAATACTCTGGGATATTGCATCGAACTACCTACCTGCTAATAAGAAACAAATAGAAACCATTCTTGCAGCAGAAAGCAACAACTCTTCCTCTTCGAAATAATGCATACAATTCTTATTATTGCAACATTTCAGGCCGCACTTCTTGCATTTCTATTGCTTGCAAAAAAGGGAAAAGGCAAGTCGGACTATATTCTTTCGGGGTATTTCGCTGTTTCGGCCTTATCCATTCTTTTTGCCTACTTCGAAATTGCAAACCGCAGTAGCGGTTACCCTTTTCCTTGGTTAATAAATATTTCAATACCCTTAATTCTGCTGATTGGGCCTGCCCTTTGGCTATACGTAAAGTCGCTAACCCAACAGTACTTTAAATTATCGGCTAGTTACCTTTTACTACTGGTACCTTTTGTTTTTGTTGCTATTCTTTTTAGCTTTAAATTCTACCTACAGCCCAACTCCATTAAGGTTAGCATTGACCAAACTGAGTCGTTCAGGAGCGACTTTGTTTTCCCTTTGGTAATGGGGCTAATTGCCCTGTCGAATATTGGCTATGCTATTTGGGGAATTAAACTAATTGGGCGATACCAAAAATTGCTTAAAACCTACTTCTCAAAAACCGACTCCATCGATTTAAATTGGTTAAAATTTGTACAGGTTTCGGCTCTTATTTGCTATGCAGCAATTAGCGGGCTATACATAGTTTCTTCGGCATTAGGCGTTTTAAGTTACAATGCAATTCAGGTAATTGGCTACACGTTTGCCTCGGGCTTAATACTTGCGTTAGGCTTTTTTGGGCTAAAACAGGGTAATATATTTGTGTCGGTGCCCGAGAAATTCGACATGCAAAAAGCACTTGACTTTCCAGAGCCAAAGGATGCATTAAAAAGCGATGAAGAGAAATTTGTTAGCCAACTACTTACTTACACAAAAAACGAAAAGCCATACCAAAACCCCGAATTAACCCTGGCGAGTTTAAGCGAGGAGCTAAAGGTTTCGCCCGAATATCTTTCGGGAATTTTAAATGGCCGTCTTGGGCTTAATTTCTTCGACTTTGTAAACCACTACCGTGTTGAAGAGTTTAAAGCGCAATGCAAAGAACCAAAGAATAAAAACATTACACTTATTGGCTTAGCATACAATAGTGGCTTTAACTCCAAGGCAACATTTAACCGAGTTTTTAAAAAATCGGTAGGGTGCACGCCCAGCGAGTACTTTAGCAACGTCTCAATTTCCTGAGACTATATTTTCTGTAAAATGAGACCCCTTTAACGGATAGTGATACCATAAAAATTTCGCTATAGTATTCCTTTGCATCAACATTTCAAACTAAATTAAAACGATGAAAAGAATACTATTAGCAACAGGATTTCTATTTGTGCTTTTGGCAATGGGTTGCTCAACAGCAAATACTAAATCAACCCAAAACACTTGGAAACCATACTACCGAATACAGGCAGGGATTAATAAAGGAGGGGTTGTGGAAAACACCGATTTAGCTGCAATTCCGAATACCCAAGTCGATGCCTACTCGGGGGCAACCCGAAACGGGGCAAATATTGGCGCAAGAATTATTCTTCCTTTAAAACGAAACGCTATTGAAACTGGGGTCGACTACATGTTCAACAGTCAATCTTTTACTTACCACGATGCGGCCAATGGATTTAACGGAGAACGAAAACTGAACGTTTCGCAAATTATGGTACCCGTAACCTACAGCATTGGCGTTTTTCGAAAAAACCATGCCGAAGGCCTTGTTCAACTGAAATTTGGCTACGTTGCCCAATTCAACATTTTTGGAGTTACCAATGTAGCCGGAAACACCCCTTCGTATAAAACAAAACCCTTTTCGAACGGGGCAACAGCTTGCTTGTCGACAACTCCTTTTAGGTTAAAAAACGGCGCAAAACTGGGCTTTTACTTCGAGGGCTACAGGGGTAGCAGAGCCTACGAAGACTTTTACAATATGCCCGAATTCGAAATGCCTGCAACAGCCTTTATGAAATATGGGATAATTTATCAATTTTAATGGAACGCAGATGACGCTGATTAAAAGGATTTACTCGGATTTTAAATTAACCCCTCTGTGCTCCTCTGTTACTCAGCGTCTCTGTGTTGGTTTTTGCGTCTTTGCGTCGTAGCGTTTAAAATCTCCGTGTTCCGATAACCATCGGGGCTCTGTCACTCCGTATCTCTGTGTTTAAAAAAAACAAAAACAATGAAAACAACTGCACTTACTCTAATTATTATTCTAAGCATTTCGTGTCAATCAAACCCACAGGAAACTGTAATAAAAAACAAAAATATGAAAACAGCAATAGTTTACGCATCGAACCATGGCACAACCGAGAAAGTAGCGAATTTAATTCGTGAAAAACTCGATAGTTCAACCGTCGAAATCTTCAACTTAAAGAAGAAGCCAATACTGGACTTATCGAACTATGAGAATATTATTATTGGCGGGTCAATCCATGCCGGAAGCATTCAGAGCGAAGTAAAGAAGTTTATTAAGGAGCACACCGTTTCCCTTATGGAAAAGAGAATTGCGCTTTACCTTTGCTGCATGAACGAACCACAGGAAAAAGAGGAGTTTAACGCAAATTACCCCGAACTGCTTCGAAATCATTCGGTTTATAATGCCATTGTTGGTGGAGAATACATTTTCGAGAAAATGAATTTTATCGAAAAGTTTCTTGTTCGTAAAATATCGGGGGTATCGGTAAACACTTCGAAATTAAGGCCTATTGAAATTGAAAACCTTGTGAATGCCATTAGCAATGAGGAAGACAATTAAAAAATCGATTTTTATAGCTGTATTGGTATTTTCTATTTCACTAAGTTACTCGCAGACCATGAAGAAAACATACGAAAACGAAGTTAAAATTGGTTTGAATAGAACCAAACTGACGAAGCCCGAGATTCTAACCGAAGCGGATATTCAGCACCTCCCCGAAGTGGTTCAAAAATACCTACGGTATGTTGGGGTAATTGGAAAAGAGAAAGTGATTAACTTCAGGTTAGAGTTTGAGGGAGGGATACGCTCTAATCCAGGCGACGACTGGATGAAACTATCGTCGGTTCAGTACAACTTTTTCGATAAGCCAACCCGAATATTTTACATAAAAGCCCGTAAAATGGGAATTCCTGCGGTTGGCATACATCTTTATAAAAACGAAACGGCAATAATGCATATTAAACTTGCTGGGCTTTTTACGGTTGCCGATGCAAAAGGACCAGAAATGAACCAAGGTGAAACCGTAACCGTTTTCAACGACATGTGCTTTATGGCACCAGCAACTCTAATCGACAAAAACATAAAATGGGAACCCATCGACTCGCTATCAGTTAAGGCGCACTTTACGAATGGGAGCATAACCATTTCGGCTACTCTGTTTTTTAACGAAACAGGAGAACTGATTAACTTTAGCAGTAACGATAGGTACGAAACAAAAGATGGAAAAACCTACAAGAATTATCCTTGGATAACCCCTGTTGTTGGAGGCTACGTAGAGGTAAACGGGTATCGCTTACCAAAGGGAGCAAAGGTTATTTACATTCATCCCGAGGGAGAATTCTGCTACGGGGAGTTTTTTTTAAAGAATGTTGAGTACAACTGCAATACATTAAAATAAATAGTGATGAAATGGAAGCCGTAATGGACAAATCGAAAGAGTTAAGTGGCTCAATTGCACGACCCAGAGGCAACAAGTTAACTTCGTTTTGGAACTGAACCATTACTGTAAACTCCAACCTATCGCTTCCGCTTGTCGAAGATTCGCTTAAAGTTGACTTTTAGCCTTAAAATGAACTATATTTGACTAAAATATAGTTTACTATGCCACTTATAATCTTAAAAAAAGCAATGAGTTCCACCCGAATTATGGGGGAACTCATTATATTTAGCCTGCTAATTTCGTGTTCGCAGCAGCCAACAAAAGAGCAAAGTTTAAATTTATTTGAAGAAGCAAACTCCGACTCGGTCATTATTTTTGCTCCAAACTTAGTTTCAACCCATTTGCCCGAAAGAGATGCTGCCCTATCGCCCAATAGCTACGAGTTTTACTTTAGCATAACAAGCTACACCCAGCCTACAATTGCTTTTATTCAATTTGAAAATAGTGCTTGGAGCAAACCCGAAGTTGCATCGTTTTCGGGAGTTTACTCCGACATTGAGCCCCACTTTTCGCCCGATGGAAACCGTTTGTACTTTGCTTCGAACAGACCTTTAATTGAAGGTGGAGAGTTAAAGGATTTCGACATTTGGTACGTTGATAAAACTGATGATGACTGGGGGAAACCCGTAAACATTGGCGAGTCCGTTAACACCTCGGCAAACGAATTTTACCCTTCGGTAACAAAAAGCGGAACGCTTTACTGGTGCGCAAAACGCGATGGCGGACTTGGTGGCGAAGATCTTTACTACGCCAAACTTGTTGATGGAAAATTTACATCGGCTCAGCTGCTGCCCGATTCGGTAAATTCAGTAAGCGACGAGTACAACGCCTTTGTTGATCCCGAAGAAAGATATATTATTTTCACCTCGCACGGCTGGGGTGCAGGCTTTGGTCGTGGCGACCTTTGGATTAGCTTCCGAAAACCCGACCAAACATGGACACGACCCATTAACATGGGCGAAAAAGTAAACACTCAAGCTTTTGAGTTTTGCCCATTTGTGTCGCACGATGGCAAATACCTTTTCTTTACCAGCGACCGAGCAGAGCTAGCTAAAAAAACACCAGCAACTTACGACGAAATATACTTTTTTTCGCTTCAGCTAAAAAATAGGCTTAGTAATATTTATATTATAAATGCCGATATTATTGAAAAGCTAAACCCTTTAAATAACTCTAAATAGTTAAGCTATGAACACTCAAAATCCTAACGAAGAAATTTGCTGCCCACCTTTCGACCCAGCAAATTGGGACAAAAAAACCATTGAATGGTACAACAAACCATTTATTAAGGATAAGGTTAGCACCTTTTTGTATATGCCCATTGGCTTTGGAAAAGTTATGAAACGCCTCGACGAAAAGGTTCGAGCAGCCAATGCTGCAATGCCCGATTACCTTTGCCTTTCGGAGCACACCTCGAGCTGGAACATGAACCTTTTCCTTGCTGTTGACAAGGAAATTCCCAATGCCGAAAACATTACCCTTAGCGGAAAGTTTTTCAGCAAGGTTTACGAAGGGCCATTTCAAAACACTGGTAAATGGACAAAAGACTTTGAAGCCGAGGTTAAAAAGGAAGGCCACACAACAAAAAAAATGTACATGTGGTACACAACATGCCCTAAGTGCGCCAAAAAGTACGGAAAAAATTATGTAGTATTATTGGGAGAATTAGAAAATTAAAGGCCTGAATTAGATCAATATAAAACATGAAAAAAGCGTAGCGTATTAATTTAAATAACGCTACGCTTTTTAAATTACAAAAATCCTATCTACCTCTTTCTACCTTCACTTTTACTTGGTATATCGGTAGATTTTGGACTACTGCTTCCACTTGGGCTACTTTGCCTTGGTGCTGAACCACCATTCGAATTTTGCACATTATGACTTGGAGAACTTTCGCGAACTGCAGGTCGGCTATTTGAACCAGAGGAAGAGTTTGAGTTATCTCTTCGAGGCTCAGAAGGCACACTTACCGAACTAGGTCTTTCTTGTCGTGTTGCAGGGCGCTCTTCGGTTCTGGCAGGTACAGAAGGTCGAGTTGCAGGTCGCTCTTCGGTTCTGGCAGGTACTGAAGGTCGAGTTGCAGGTCGCTCTTCGGTTCTGGCAGGAACTGAAGGTCGAGTTGCAGGACGCTCTTCGGTTCTGGCAGGTACTGAAGGTCGAGTTGCAGGTCGCTCTTCGGTTCTGGCAGGTACTGAAGGTCGAGTTGCAGGACGCTCTTCGGTTCTTGCAGGCTCCGAGGGTCGATTTCGTGATGGCTTGGTTGTATTAATTTCTCTTATTGGACGCTCGGTTATTTGTGGCTTTTCACGCTCAGGCCTTCTATCGTTGGTCTCATTAGGTGTAGTTGTTCGATTTGGCTTATTTGCAATCGGCTTATCTTGGTTATTTCTCAACGGTTTTTCGGCAATTCCTGTAGGGAATTTGTTGGTAAAATGCCTATTCCCATCTTCTTTTCTGTCGGGACGGCTGTAAGTATTTGCATATCGTCCGCTGTGTATACTAGTAGTCACCGTATTTGAATGCCTGCGATTATGAGCATAATACCCATGGCGATAGCCGTCATGTCGATTGTGGTTCCTATGGCGGTAATGCGCATGATAATGTGAGTGCCAGTTGTAATGGTAACCATGGTAGTAGTGCCAGTAATGTGGAGTCCACGAGTGCCAGTATGGAGTGTAGCATCCCCAGTACCACGAAGACGTCCAAACAACATACGAAGGTTCATAAACATAAACTACTAAAGGCCAACTTGCAACTTCGTAGTATGTTGTAGTTACAACGGTTTCGGTTTTCTGACTTGCATTACCATTGTAGCCAGGATTTGGCGTTTCGGCATATGCAGGCTCGATTATGTAATCTTTTCCGTATAGAATTTCATCGCCAATTAGCTGAACCCGAGCCGAACCATCGCTGCGTTTTTCAACAATAAAAACGGCAACATCCTGATTCTCGTCTTTGTTTATGGCAACACGAAGTACAATGTTATGGATGTTTTCCTCATTATAGTCCAAAACCATAATATAATCAACCTTGTTATCGCTATTAAGGTCGAGGTTATTAACCATTTTTTCGGGATTGTTAAGGTTTTTCTCAAAACCTTCGAGGGTTTCCGATTCCTGAAAGAGGTTCATTACAGCGTAAAGGTTTAGGTTATCGCCTGGCAAGCCAAGATATTCGTTCGATTTTTCTTGTGCCTTAAGAATGCTACTGCCTAAAAGCAGAACGGCAACGATTGAGGTATAAATTAGTGTTTTCATGGCTATGTGTATTTAGTTAGTACTTTTTATTTTTTGCATGCTGTGTATTATGGTATAAAAATAGTGCCAGTATCACCCTATTTTTAATGCTATACTACCAACGTGTAGTTTGAGCTTACCAACGCGCATTATATTGAAATTTAGAATATATAATAACTTAAAGATGCTCCAAGGTTGAATTGTAAGTGTTTCCTGTCAATATCAATATAAATATCGTGCTCTTTGCTAAACCTATAGTAAAGCGAACTGCTAACCGATAGACGAACTTTTTCGGAAAAGTAATAGTTACAACCTCCAGAAATCGTGGGATTTATTTCTGGATTGTTGTCATTATTATCATTAAAATACTTTTTTGCCCAAAGTGAAGCAATACCCGTAATGTAGGTTCGAGTATTGGGAATATAGTTACGCTCGTAGCCAACAGATGCAGAAATCGACTGGTAACTTTTAATCTCGTTCGGAATATGGTTGTTCCAATGAAGGTTAAATGCCCCATTAAAATTAAAGCCATCTCTCCTTTTTAATCCTTTTATCCAATAGGAATTATACCCAGCATTTATTCCTATTCCATAGTTGGTGTACTCGTCTCTTAGGTTTGTAATATTTATGTTGTTTTCATCGGTTTTATTTAATGAATTTCCATAGTCTATTGTAGGCGATATTCCAAAAGACCAAGTGTGACCCGTAAACCAATTCTGCAATCGGGCATACCTCCAGTTATCGCTAATAAGTCCAAAGCCAAGTCCATCCGATTTTGTAGTTAATCCTTTTGACACAAGGAATGAATCGACAGCCACATACTCCATAATTTGCTTTATCCTATCGTCAATTACCCTTTTGTTTAATGTTTGTGTAATAAAATCGGCAAATTCAAACACCTCACCCTCATTAGGAACTCTCGCTAATCGTCCATGCTTCAGTAAATCGTCAAGAATATAAATGGCTAATCGAGCATCGGTAACATTCTCAATTCGGCCTTTACCAAATTGAATTGAGCCGATGCTTGATGTTTGAAAATGATTATATGTTCTTATTCTTTCAAGGGAATCGAAATTGCTCTCATCCAGATTATAGTATTGAGAGCTGAACACATTAAGGTTTAAGTTAAGAAAGAAATTGCCGGGAAGATAGAGCCGATTATTAGTTGTTGCATTTAAGCCATAATTAAAATTATTTGTTGAAGTTAAAGAGGTTTCACGATCTTCATTACTATACCCACTACCATAATAAAAACTTAATCTCTGACTGCCAACATAATCTCTACTACTTCGGATTTTTGTATACGAAAACGAACCGTTTGTAAATGCTCTATTTTGGTAAGAGTTTGAGGATTTAAAGTCAATAAGGCTTCCACCATTGAGCCCAAAGCCAACACCCATTGTAGTCTGTTTGTAATTGGCCTGTTTATAAGCATTCAGATTAATACTATCGAACTGGCTTTTGGAGTTTAAGCTTGCTTTTAATTCGCTCTTTTGAGCGACTAATTGAATCGATATTAAAAACGAAGCAATTAGGATTGATACTTTTTTCATAGTAGTTTAGGATAAAAGGTTTAATAGAAAAATTAGTTTGTAATTCAAAATACTTAATTATTAACTAAAGCCTAAAGCGCTAAACTACCATCGTGTAGTTTGAGCTTACCAACGTGCATTATAACCTATTTAGTAAAACTTAGTATTTTTGTGTATTGCCATTTTTATACCTTTGGCATAATTAATTGAAAATTACAGTGAAGGGAATTGCTTATACCACTGCGTTTATGTACACTTTGCTGTTTTTTTTGCCGCAAAGTTCGTTTGCTCAGCTACGCTACATTAACCCCGAGGTTTACAATGAGGTTAACGGACTACCAAACAGCGAGGTTCGTTGCTTGCTTAAGGATTCGAAGGGCTACCTTTGGGTTGGAACCATTTACGGGTTGGCAAAGTACGACGGGAATAAGTTTTCGGTGTACAAGCATCAATCGGATCGAAACAGCATTTCGGGCGATGTTATTACAGCTCTTTTTGAGGATAAAAAGGGCAACATTCTGGTTGGAGCCCATGGATTATCGGTTTTAGAACGCACAACTGGGGTCTGGAAAAACTACCTACACGATCCTAACAATCCATTTTCAATTAGCAGCCCTTCCCTATTGTCAATTGCACAGGAAAACGACAGCATTTACTGGATTATTGCCAGCAATGGAATAAACAAATTTAACATTGAAACTGGCAAATTTCAACGTCTTAACTTTAATTTAAACTCACGAATTTTCTTTTCCAAAATACACGAAATTATTCCAAACAAGAGCATCACCTTTTCCATATCCTCTACTTTTTATAGCTATAACTTACAATACAATTCATACGAAGTACTCCCCGAAGTGCAGGGTTATGGACGGGCAATAGTATTCAATAATTCAATAGTTGGACTTAAAAGTTCCGTATTGAACACGCACAACCTTTTTAAATACAATTTAGCCACAAATAAGGAGTCGACTTTACTAACCAATGTTGATGCGAATGGAACTTTGTTTTGCGACAAAACCACGCTTTACATAGCCTACAGAGATAGAATATGCCTTTTCGATTTAAACTTCAACTTAACAAAAACCGTGTTTTTTAATCAGCCCCAAGTTGAGTTGGGCATTGAGTATAACGATGCCCTAAGGGAAGAGAATGGAACTTTTTGGATTGCCACAAATAATGGGCTACTAAAAGTGTCGCCCAGTTCACCTTTCCAGTTTATCGACAGCAAAAGCGGGCTTTACAATGAGTATGTGCGATCGCTTACGGTTGACCGAAACAATAGCGTATGGATTGGTGTTCGCCAGGGCCCTATTTACAAAATTTCGAATGTCGATAATTTTTTGATTAACCGAGCCAATGGTATAAAACGCGTTAATTTTCCCACACCCAATGGCGAGGTGTATGCCACCAATCAAATTCTTGAGCTGCAAAATGGAAATTTACTTTTTGTAACCAGCAGCACGCTTTACCACTACAATACAGGGTTAGCAAAATTTACCGATCAGTTCCAAATTCAGGGTAACAAGCAGTTCTTTTCGGCAGTTGAAGTAAACGGGGGTATTCTGATTGGGGCACTCGAGCGACCTACACTTTTTAAAATAGCAATTAAAGAAGGGAGAATAAAAAGGGATACTTCGTTCCGAATCGATAATTCGCTCGATGTTGTTAATTCGCTTTTTAAGGACTCGAAAGGTCGTGTTTGGCTGGGTGGCGACGGTTTATTCTACTTAAACTTTAGAAACAATCACAGTGAAGCCTCTATTAACCAAGTAATACCCAGTATCGACACCAGCAACCACTCGAGCAATTCGGTTTGGAGCATTTTGGAAATCGATAACGATAAACTATTCGTTTCCACTACAACCAACGGGTACTTCACTTTTAGCCGCGACTCGAGCAATTATGATCACTTTAGCAAAGCCGATGGAATAGCAAGCGATTTTACTTGCGGTGTACTAAAGGACCGACACCAGAATTTATGGATGACCACCAAGGAGGGAATTACTTTTATAAATCCAACCGATTCGTCGATTAGGAACTACCCCATAAAAAACGGACAGCACTATAGCGACTTCACCTTTAAATGCGAGGCGAGTTCCAAAGGAAATATTATGCTTTTTGGTAGCAAACGGGGAATTGTTTTCTTTAACCCCGACAGCGTTGTGCCCATTAAAACGGTATCGCCCTTATACATTAACGAGTTTAGGGTTTTCGACCGTATTGTGCGCAGTGAACTTACTAATGGCGACACCATTTTTTTGAACTATAACGAGAACTTCTTCTCCTTTGAATTTTCGCTACTCGATTTCCGAATTCCGCAGGAAACCAGCTACGCCTTTCAGCTAATGAATTACGACAGGGACAGTCGACTGGTTACTAACAACTTTAACTCGGCAAGCTACACCGACGTGCCTCCCGGAAAGTACAACTTTTCACTTTCGGCCATTAGCGCCGACTACACCACTCAGCAAGGCATCGAAATTATTGTAGTTATTAAACCCGCATTTTACCAAACCCGTTGGTTTAAAGCATCCATTTACTTTGCCATTGCGTTACTGCTGGCAATTGTTGTAATTACAATTGTTCGGCGACAACTTTTACGTGGGCGACTACAAAAAATGGAACTTCACCTGTTGCGCTCGCAAATCGACCCGCACTTTATTTTTAACACCCTCACCTCAATTCAGCACACCATACTTACAAGCAGTAAGAATGTTGCCATCGAATCGCTTTCGAAATTTTCGAAGCTAATGCGAATGGGGCTCGACTACTCGCGAATGGAGTATGTTCCCCTCGAAAAAGCCATTCACTTTTACCAAACCTTTGTCGACGTTCACTCGCTAAACCTCGACGAAAAAATTGAGTTTAACGTTACTGTCGACAGTAAAATTGACGCTGCAAGCGTTAAAATATCGCCAATGCTTATTCAGCCATTTCTCGAAAATGCCATTGTTCATGGCCTAACCCCCAAGAACAAGGACATGAGAATTGACCTTAAAATTAGTTTAGCTAATGGTTGGTTACGGTGCATAATTCGCGATAATGGCATTGGCCGAAAAAGAGCTTCGGAAATTGGGAAGAATAAGGCTAAAGGGCATAAATCGGTGGGCATTGAAATTAGCCGCAAAAGTATTTTAGCGCAGCTAAAAAAGGGACGGTTTATTAAGGAAACCTTTAGTATTGAAGATAATGCTGACGACCTTGGCAACCCTACAGGCACAACAGTATTTTTAAAAATTCCATTTCGAAGCTAAAAGGCTTTAATAACTTGCCCCAGAGGGGCTTTATGTTTATAGTAATTTTTTATCAAAGCATCGAAGCTCCAGAGGAGCGCTCTGTGAATAGTTGTTTAGTTTCCCTGCCCCGGTCGCCATATTTACAGGACGCTCCTACGGAGCTTTTGGTTATTACTAATTTTTGTTACTATAAACAGTTAGCTACTCCGTAGCTAAAATATTTACTACTTTATCATTAATTAAATGATGTTGATTATCAGATAATGCCTCCTTAGCCTGACGGTTATGGATAGTTATCGGGATTTGCGTGAAATATTAGAAACTGTTTGCCAGCAACCAACTTTCTACATTTTAAGGTGTTTCATTAGCTCATCCTTTTTGCTTTCGCCAACGCTAACAACCATACCATTTGTCATGGTAACGTACCCACCCCTTCCACGGTAGTACTTTTTTACATGCTTTAGGTTTACCAGGTGCGACTTATGCACCCTAACAAAAAGTTTGGGTTTAAGCATATCTTCGTACATCGAAAGGCCCTTCGACGAAACCACCTTTTTTCCATCCATGGTATGAAACTCGGAGTAACTTGTATCGGCCGAAACGCAAACAATATCGTCAATTAGCAAAAAAATTAGCCCATCGAGAGTGGGAATAAAAATGCGATCGTTTAGCGACAGCGAATCCTGCTGCTCCCTTTTGCCGTACTTTAAATCGAGCTGCGCCTTTGCCTTTTTCACAGCATTTTTAAGCTCCTCAACATCGTAGGGCTTAAGAATATAGTCGACAGCCGATGCCTTTATGGCTTGCAGCGAGTATTCGCTGTATGCGGTAGTTACAATAACTTCGAACTCGTCGGAGTTTGTGCGCTTAAGTACATCGAAACCGCTCTCTTCCTGCAGGTTAATATCGAGAAAAACAATACTTGGCTTTTCGCTATAAATTAGCGACACCGCTTCGTCAACATTTTTTGCAACGCCAACAACCTGCAAATCGCAAAAAAGGTTCGAGATATGGTTAACCAACAGCTCGGCCGATTTTTTATTATCCTCAACAATTAGAGTTTTAATCATGGTAATTACTGTGAGCAATTGTGGTTACGGCAATTTTAAGTTGGCAAAACGTCAAATATAGTGCCCAAAAAACCTCAATAAAGTTAGGTAATTATGGTGAACTGTTAAAAAATAGTTTTTTAGTTTTTAATTTATTGTTCCATAAGGCCTGACCGCAGCAGACAGGGGTATTTTATGGGGTTTTAAAACCTTAAGCAAGCGTTTCCGTGGCAGTCCCACCACCTATTACACCCAATTTGGTGTATTTTGCTTTGCCTTACTTGAATTTAGTATTGGGATAGTTGCAAGTTTTTTGCAGGTAGTTTTTGCTTTAGTAAAGCTTTAACCCTAAATTGCCACAAAAACAACTGCTGGTTGTTAAATAGCAACAAAAAGTAGCGTAATTACAACTATTAGTCTCTGTATTTCTTTCGGTTAGCGAGGCGAACGAGCATATCTTTGCTGTGTCAGTAAAACTAAAAAAATGGCACAAATGGAAACTAAACGAATTGGCAATAAAATTGCCGAAGCACGAAAAAAAGCAAGCATTTCTCAAGCGCAGTTTGCCGAACAGCTATTTATTAGCGCACAAGCCGTTGGGAAATGGGAACGTGGCGAATCGATGCCCGACATTATTACCTTTAACCGAATGGCCGAAATTTTGGATGTCGACCTGAACTACTTTTCTGAAAGTTTTAAATCGACAGTGGGTGAAACAGCTTTTAAGTCGGACAACAGTTTTGGTAGTGCTAAAACTGTGGAGCAGCAGGCGCTAACCAATTTTAGCGGAAGCAATTTGCCCCAGAGCGACTTTGCGGACGTTACCGCCCGAAAAGGGAAATTTGAAGGAAGCGCGCTGCGAAATTCCAACTTTTCGGGCTCCGACCTTTCCGGCAGCTCGTTTAGGACCAGCGATGCACGCGATGCCAATTTCGATAGTGCAAACCTAACCGATTGCAACTTTATCGCTGTTAATCTTCTGGGAGCTAGCTTTAGTAAAGCAATTCTTGTACGCACCAATTTCAGCGTTTCGGGGCAAGGCGCAAAGTTCGTCGATGTTAATCTAATTGATGTAAAGTTAACCAAAACCGACCTTCGAAAAACGGTATTTGAGAACTGCACATTTAACGGCGTTGATTTCAGTTACTGCGATTTGCGAGGCATTTCGTTCGACGGGCATTCTTTTACTGGAGTTTCGTTCGACAATTCGGCGCTGAGGGATGCTTCGTTTAGGGGCGCAACGCTTAAAAATGTAACTTTCAGAGCAACGCATGCCATAACAAATAAGTACTACCGTGCCCTAAAAACCATTTGCTTCGACGGGGCAATAATTGACAAGCTAACATACAACGCCCTAAAGGGCATGGGCGCTAACCTTGCGAATGCGATTGCTGTATAAATTGGGAGGAGTAAATAAAACAATTCGCTAGTGCGAAAACGTTATCAGTACCAAAAACTCAAAATAGTAAGTGTTAATGTTTTCCCTGTCGGAATTGTAACTCGTGGTTAAAAAAGGAATTATAACCAACAAGTTTTTACGCCGTTAATTTTTACATTTGTAAAAATTAAGCAATGAAAAACGGCAAAATAACTGCTATCCTTTTTATAGCTGCATTTGTGTTAATGCTTGCGGTGTCGTGCAAAGTAACCAGCAAAGTAACCAACACCGAACCAACCAACGAGGCTGAATTTAGCTCCCCAAAAATTGCATTTATTACCTGCGTTATTGTTAACGATACCGTTAAGCACCAGTACCGCATTAGGTTAGTAAGCAAAATTATTGCCGATGGCAATGTTAAGGAAAGGGCAACTAAACCCTTTTTGCCAAAAGTTAACGATTTAGAGTATGCTGTTTTAAGTGCCAGTTCAATGGTTCTAACTCGCACCTACTTTGCCAATCCCCTTAACCAAACTGTTGAATTTGTTGACGACAACCGGCAGCTAGCTAAAAAGGAGATTAGTTTGGACAGCACTCAATTTTCGCTGCGAATTCCTCTCGACCCAAAGGCAAAATTTGTTTCCTTTGAAAAGTATAACGGAACAAACTCCGATAATACCAAACTGCTAACTATCGACTTATTTAAAAATTAGAAACCATGAAACACTTTTTCGCGGGGGTAGCCCTTACTCTATTTTCGTTAACCGTTTTGGCACAAACATTCGATGTCGACACCATTTTGTACAACGGCAACATTAACACGCACATTAACATTGTTATTTTGGGCGATGGGTACACCGTAAGCGAATTAGATTTGTTTATAACCGATGCTACAAATAATGCAAATGCGCTATTTACCCAAGTTCCCTTTTCGAACTATAAAAATTACTTTAATGTTTTTTTAATTAAGGTGCCTTCGAATGTTAGCGGTGCTGCAATGGACCCAAATAATCTAATTGACAATTACTACGGAAGCACCTTTTGGTATGCAGGCATTGAACGGCTGCTGGTTCCTACCAAAAATTCGCGTATTTCGAGTGTGCTTGCAAATAATTTTCCTGCGTACGACCATGTTTTAATGCTTGTAAATTCATCGAAATATGGCGGTTCGGGTGGTTGGCTTGCCACTTCGTCGACTAACTCATCGGCCAACGAAATTGTGTTTCACGAGCTTGGGCACTCCTTTTCCGATTTAGCCGACGAGTACTGGGCTGGCCCACAGTACGCCAACGAAGCAATAAACATGACTCAGGAAACAAACATTGAAAACCTTCGCTGGAAAAATTGGCATGGCGAATTTGGTGTAGGGCTTTACCCCCACTCCGAGTCGCCTACGTGGTACCGACCCCACCAAAATTGCAAAATGAGGTACCTTGGCGTTCCCTTTTGCGCTGTTTGCGTTGAAGCCACCATTGAAACTGTACACCAGTTGGTTTCGCCTTTGCTGTCGCACAACCCCGTTAGCACTAATATTGCCGAACCAACATTTCCTTTGGAATTTAACCTAAATCTCATTAACCCAATTCCAAATACACTAAAAAGAACTTGGGAGCTAAATGGCTCACCCTTAAACAGCAATGTCGACTTGGTATTACTTAACAAAACCGACCTGCTTGAGGGCTCGAACACGCTAGCGGTAACCGTTGAGGATACCACACAGCTTTTACGGGTCGACAACCACATTTCGATTCATTTGGAAATGGTAAACTGGACCATTCAAAACACAGTAACTGGCGTAAATAGCATTAATAGCCAGTCGAGTAATCTTAAAATCGAATTATACCCCAATCCGTTTAGCGAATACCTAAATGTAAAACTTTTGGGCGAAGCCAAAGGAAGCCTTACGGTTGAAATTGCCGACCTGCAAGGGAAGGTTGCAATTGCAAGCCCACTTAGCCCAACCGAACTAAATACCATTCCTTTAAACGGCCTTAACAGTGGCGTTTTTATTGCCAAGTTTTACCTAAACAGTAAACTTATTACCTCAAAAATGGTGGTTAAAACTGAGTAATTACCAATAGGAAATAGTTTGCTTTGGCGGTACTCGTTGGTATAAGAATTAGGAATCTTTTCGACTTTTTTGCATTGTTGTTTTGCAGAACCCACAGCCTGCTTAACTCCCAAACATTTTTTATTAATAGGTGTTACTACGAAAGTGAAATCTTTGTATTTCTCCAATTTCATAATGATGATAACTGCCCATATCAAAAAGTTGAAACAATGGAAAACAAAAAGGAGCTATCGCCACAACAGCAAGCTGAGCTAATTGAAACTTTAAAGGCTCGGTTTGAGCAAAACGTAAATCGCCACAAGGGTATTGAATGGGCTAAAGTACAGGCAAGGTTGAATGCCGAAAAACTTTGGTCGCTTAGCGAAATGGAAAAAACTGGTGGCGAACCCGATATTGTAGGCTTTGACATAAAAACAGGTGAATACATTTTTTACGACTGCTCCGCCGAAAGCCCTAAAGATCGCCGAAGTTTATGCTACGACCGCGAAGCGCTTGAATTGAGGAAAGAGCATAAGCCCGAAAATGCGGCAATAAATATGGCTACAGCCATGGGTATTGAAATTTTAACCGAAGAACAGTATCGCGACTTACAGAAACTTGGAATTTTCGACACAAAAACATCGAGCTGGGTAAAAACACCTGCCGAAATCAGGAAACTTGGCGGCGCTCTCTTTTGCGACCGTCGCTACAACCAAGTATTCGTGTATCACAATGGTGCCGAATCGTACTATGGCGTTAGGGGTTTTCGTGGATTTTTAAGGGTTTAGCTTCAGTAAATATTGGAATTGCACAATTTTAAATAGTTCGGTAAATGGAGCTTTAACGTTTTGATAAATATTTACTATAAACAAAGACCCCCGCTGGGGTAAGCAGGGCAACCGTATTTAAAAATAGTGTCCCGTTAGGGACAAAATATCGGTAAAAGATATTACAAAACCCAATTTCTCTGTGCCGTTAGGTACAGAATATTCCGTACCTAACGGCACGGTTTTCATATACTATATGTGAGTTCTACCGACATTTTGTCCCTAACGAGACATTAAAGCTAATACGGAAATTCTAATTGGTGGACAGATATAGCCTTTAAGCAATTGTTAAATGCGTTTGCCCTACTGGGGTAAGTTAAAGCAATTGATAATATGGTTTTTTTATTATTAACCTGACGGCTATGGATAGTTATCGGAAGGAAGGTCTTTAACTTGGCATCGGCTGAAAGACATGCAAACGTTAAAAGACCTTAACTAACAACATTGATTTTAAAACTCAAACTAAATTCCCAACCCTCTGCAAACAAACGGCCATTGATAATATTCGCTATTTAAATTCGAACCAAAAAACCTTCCTCCTATTTATCTGTTTCACAATTATTTTAACCTTCCAATTAATATGCGTACTTTTGCACCCTTTTTCAGTGGGTTCATTTTAAAACTAAAGTACATATATGATTACAGCATCAAACTTGGCAGTACAATTCGGTAAAAAATATCTTTTTCAAGATGTTAACCTTAAATTTTTACCGGGTAATTGCTACGGAATTATTGGAGCAAACGGGGCAGGAAAATCGACTTTACTCCGACTTATTTCGGGCGATTTAGACTTAACCCGAGGTTCAATTACCCTTGGTCCGGGCGAACGGCTCTCGGTTTTAAAGCAGGACCACTTCGAGTTCGACGAGTTTACCGTAATAAATACTGTACTTAAAGGGCACACCATTCTTTGGGACATAATGCAGCAAAAGGATATTCTTTACGCAAAGCCCGACTTTAGCGACAAGGACGGACTTAAGGCTGCCGACCTCGAGACCAAGTTTGCCGAAATGGATGGATGGAATGCCGAAAGCGATGCTGCCAACCTTCTAAGCGGATTAGGCGTAAAAGAAGACCTTCACTATAAGCTAATGAAGGAGCTTAGCGGAAAGCAAAAGGTGCGAGTGCTTCTTGCCCAAGCCCTTTTTGGCAAACCCGACAACCTCTTGCTCGACGAGCCCACCAACGACCTCGACTTGGAAACGGTAATGTGGCTCGAAAACTACCTTTCGAATTTCGAAAATACTGTGCTGGTTGTATCGCACGACCGCCACTTTTTAGACTCGGTTTGTACGCACACCGTCGACATTGACTTTGGAAAGGTAAAACAGTTTGCCGGCAACTACAGCTTTTGGTACGAGTCGAGCCAGCTGGCATTACGTCAGCAGCTTACGCAGAACAAAAAGGCCGAGGAGAAAAAAAAGGAACTGCTCGAGTTTATTCAGCGCTTTAGCGCAAATGTGGCCAAGTCGAAGCAAACTACCAGTCGCAAAAAAATGATCGAAAAGCTTAACTTCGAGGAAATTGAACCATCAACCCGTAAGTACCCCGGCATCATTTTCACCCCCGAGCGCGAACCCGGCAATAATATTCTCGAAGTAAAAGGGCTAACGGCCAGCATTCAGGGCGAAATTCTATTTAAAAACCTAAGTTTCACCGTTCAAAAGGACGATAAAATTGTGTTTCTATCGCGCGACCATCGCCGAATGACAGCACTTTTCGAAATAATAAATGGCATTGCAAAACCCGATGCCGGAACATTTGTTTGGGGTCAAACCATTACCCACTCGTACTTACCGCTCGACAACTCGAAGTTCTTTAAAAAGGGATTGAAGCTGGTCGACTGGCTTGGCCAGTTTTCGTCCGACACCAGCGAATTGTTTATTCGTGGCTATCTTGGCAAAATGCTTTTTTCGGGCGAAGAAATCTACAAAATGTCGACAGTTCTCTCGGGAGGCGAAAAGCAGCGCTGCATGATTGCCCGTATGATGCTAACAAACGCCAACGTTCTTATTGTCGACACCCCTACAAACCACTTGGACTTGGAGTCGATTCAAGCTTTTAACAATACGCTTACCCGTTTTAAGGGCAATATTTTAATGGCTTCGCACGACCACGAATTTATTCAAACCGTGGCTAACCGCATTATTGAGTTAACGCCCAAGGGAACAATCGATAAAATTATGGAGTACGACGACTACGTTTCAGACGAGAGCATAAAGGAACTTCGTGAATCGATGTATCGATAGGCAATAGTAATCACAATAAAAGCAAACAAAAACCCCGACCTTCAATCGGGGTTTTGTGTTACTTACACCTAACTAGTTCAATCTTTTTGTACCTTTAACTCGCGAAATTAATCTGCTTCACTTTAGTTATAACAAAAACTCGCTTTATGAAAAAGTTAATCTTTCTACTTATCACACTTTTCGGATTCGTTTTTAATGCCAATGCGCAAAAAGTTTACTCGACCGACGCCGATTACAAGGCCGACATTAAGGTTTTTGTTGTTGATGCCGACTACAAAGCCGACCTCCTAGTTTATAAAGTCGATGCCGACCATAAAGCCAAAGACAACGAGGGTTTGTGGTTTTTTACCAATGCCGATTATAAGGCTCATAAAAAAATCTTTTTTGTTGATGCCGACTACAAGGCCGATTTAAAAATTTACTTTGTCGACGCCGACTATAAAGCCAAGTGGAGTAAACCCGAAAAAAAGCACTTACTATACTAACAAAACTACCACTATGAAACCTAATAACGAAAACGAACCAGTTGAAGTTTTTGCAGGCACTTCGTGGCAAGCCGAAATGGTTAAAAGTCTTCTTGAAAATGCCGAAATTGAGGCATTTTTGAACGATGGTATTGTTGGAACACTTGCCCCATGGTGGGCAGCCCCTGGCGGAGCAGGGTCGGTTAGGGTATTTGTTTCGGGCGAAAGCTACGACGAAGCTAAGCTAATTGTAAATGAATACGAAACGAATTTAAAAGAAGAATAGCGTTAATTCACTATATTTCATGCTGATAACGCAGATTTACGCAGAACTTTAATTGAAAATATTATTGCCTCGCTGAGACCTCTGGGATTCATCTGAACTTATTTGCGAATCAACCAAAGGGAGTTCAACGTAGTTAAATCTGGGAGAAACAAATAATTATAGACTATTTGCGAACACATGGCAACTTTGAATAGTTAGACTAAAAAAAGGACAAAATTTCTTATTGAAAAAACACCATTCATGCTTTTAACTCCAGCGATTTTGCGATTTTGCCATTTTTCTTCCAATAGTCTTTATCCTTTACTGGTTTGTAACAAACGGCAACCTTAAGCTGCAAAACATTTTGGTGGTTTTGGTAAATGAGTTTCATTAATTGCCAGTTATCAAACAATCTGTTGAAAGAAAAAATCAATCTAGGTTGAATATTAAATTCAGTTAAACACTACCCTACAAATTGCCATTAACATTAGCGTGTGCTTAATTATGGCAACTCGCCCTAAAAAATTACTGGTACTTTTTGTTAATTAAATAAATAGCTGTACTTTTGCTGCCCGCTTATTATACCCGTTTGGATCACGGAAATTAAAAAGGTATTAACTAAAAATTAAGGAGTTAAAACGTGGACACACTAAGTTACAAAACGGTATCGGCCAACCAAGCCACCGCTCAAAAAGAGTGGATTGTGGTTGACGCTACCAATCAGGTGTTGGGACGTCTTGCTAGCAGAATTGCAATGATTCTCAGAGGCAAGTACAAAACCAACTTTACACCGCACGCCGATTGCGGGGATAACGTTATCGTTATCAATGCCGACAAGGTTCGCCTTACTGGCCGAAAACTAACCGAAAAGCAGTACTACTGGTACACCGGCTATCCTGGAGGAAAGCGCGATGCAACACCCGAGGACATGCTACGTAAGAAACCCATTTGGGTTATCGAACATGCGGTTAAAGGTATGCTTCCTAAAAACCGACTTGCTTCACAGGTTTATGGCAACTTGCACGTTTATGCAGGTCCAAACCACCCACACGAAGCACAGAAGCCAAAGGAAATTAACATTAAAACCATTAAATAATGGCTACGAAGGTATTAAACACAATCGGGAGACGTAAAAGCGCTATCGCCCGTGTTTACCTAAACGAAGGTAAAGGCAATATTACCATTAACGGCAGAGACCTTAAAGAGTACTTCCCCTCTGAGATTCTTCAGTACGTTGTAAAGCAACCCCTTGAGGTTTTAAACCTTATTGGTAGTTTCGATGTAAAAGCAAATCTCGATGGCGGCGGAATTAAAGGTCAAGCCGAAGCACTTAGGTTAGGTATTGCTCGCGCATTGGTTGAAATTAACCCCGAGTACAAAACAACTCTTAGGGCTAATGGCTTTATGACCCGCGACCCACGCGAAGTTGAGCGTAAGAAACCAGGTCAACCAAAAGCAAGGAAGAGATTCCAGTTTAGTAAACGTTAACATTTATTTTTGGCAAGCAGTTTACCTGTTAAATTGCTGAGACTCCAACAAAGGGACTACTTAGCAATTGCCAATCAGTAATTAACAAATTAAAAAAAATAAAAATGCCAAGAACAGATTTTAAAGAACTGCTTGACGCTGGAGTTCACTTTGGACACCTAAAGCGCAAATGGAATCCTAAAATGGCTCCTTACATCTTTATGGAGCGTAACGGAATCCACATTATCGATTTGCAAAAAACAGTAGTAAAAGTTGACGAAGCTGCCTCTGTTGTAAAGCAAATTGCCAAATCGGGACGTAAAATCCTATTTGTAGCCACAAAAAAACAAGCTAAAGACATTGTAGCCGACCGCATTAAGCAAATTAACATGCCATATGTTACTGAGCGCTGGCCTGGTGGAATGCTTACAAATTTTCCAACCATTCGTAAAGCAGTTAAAAAAATGTCGAGTATCGACAAAATGCTTGTCGATGGTACATTCAATAACCTATCGAAACGCGAAAGGCTTCAAATTACCCGTCAAAGGGCTAAACTTGAAAAGAACTTAGGCTCAATTGCCGACCTAAACCGCCTTCCCGCTGCTCTTTTTGTAATCGACGTTCAAAAGGAATACATTGCCGTTAACGAAGCAAAAAAACTCAACATTCCTGTAATTGCAATGGTTGATACCTGCTGTGATCCAACACCAATCGACTTTGTAATTCCCGCAAACGACGACGCTGCAAAATCAATAACTCTAATTCTCGACATTATGGCTAAAGCCATTAACGAAGGAGTTGAAGAGCGTAAAGCTGAAAAAGACAAAGAACCCGAAGCAAAGGAAAAGGAAGATCAACCTCAACGCACACGCGCTCGCAAAGGTGCTAAAGGCGTAAAGGCTAAAGCTGACGGGGACGATGACGACGCAGACGAGAAAAGCGAAGAGTCCGATAACTAATTGAATACCTAAAATATTAATAAAATGTCAGAAGTAAAAACTGCCGATATAGCCAAACTCCGTAAACTTACAGGAGCTGGCATGATGGATTGCAAAAATGCCCTTGAAGAGTCGAATGGCGACATTGATAAAGCCGTTGAACTTATCCGCGAACGCGGAAAAGCTATTGCAAACAAACGTGCCGATCGCGAAGCTGGCGAAGGTGCTGCCCTTGCTAAAACAAATGGCGATGCCACAATGGGAGCAATGATTGTTCTTAACTGCGAAACCGACTTTGTTGCTAAAAATGAAAACTTCATTGGCTTGGCCACAAAAGTTTTAAACCTCGCAATCGAAAACCAGCCTGCCGACTTAGACGCCCTAAAAGCGCTAACTCTCGAAGGCAGAAAAGTTATCGACTGGGTAACCGACCAATCGGGTATTACTGGTGAGAAATTTGAACTTTCGTACTACGAAATGATTAAGGCTGGTAAAGTTGTTTGTTATATTCACCAAGGCAACAAAATTGCAACCATGGTAGGCTTTAACAAGGGTGGTTTCGACGATCAGGTTGGTAGGGACGTAGCTATGCAAGTTGCAGCCATGAACCCTGTTTCGGTTGACGTTACCGATGTTTCGGAAAAGGTGCGCAAGCAAGAGTTCGAAATTGGTCGCGAACAAGCTCGCCTTGAGGGAAAACCCGAGGCTATGCTCGATAAAATTGCCGAAGGTAAACTTCAAAAGTTCTTTAAAGAGGCAACCTTGCTAAATCAAGACTTTATTAAAGACGGTAAAATGACCGTAAAACAATACCTGAACCAAGTTGACAAAGACCTTAAGGTTACTGCTTTCAAAAGGGTTTCTCTGTCTTTATAATTAAAAGATAATATATTGTAAAAGCCTCACTTCGGTGGGGCTTTTTTTATTCTATGAATTTTGGCTTTTCTACTTAATGCTCAGAAACGGTTTAAGTTTTAATAATATTTTGGTTTTCAATTGGAACTGTCTCATTAGTTACCAACGCCTAACCACAAACCTGCCCGACTGCGTCATTCAGGCGGGGTGCACTATGTTTTGCACAAAGCACACAAAGAGCTATATATGTGTGTGTTGTCTTTGTAGTCCTTTGTTGATTCTTTGTTGATTCTTTGCGGTCCCCGCCTGAATGACGCAGTCGGGCAGGTTTGTGGTTAATTTTTCTTTTGAGACAGCCTCAATTAACAGAATATTTCTCATGAATATAAATTTAAACAGTTTCTCAATATTTTGTTTAAAATCGTATGTTTTTTTTCGATTAAAATAAACCTAGCAGCAAAATAATAAATTAACTTGTAGCCAAAACAAACCCATTTTGTAACGTAAAAT
>DDWL01000051.1 GCA_002345675.1 Bacteroidales bacterium UBA2287
TTATCAGTAATTTATATCTGGTTTTAATGATTTTATGAAAAACCGTGGAAAACAGGAAAAAGACTTAAAAAATAACCACAAAGGTCACTAAGATTTACGCAAAGCACACAAAGCAACGCATGCACGAGTATTAAACTTTCTATACTTTGCATCTCCTCTGTACACGATAATTATCGGGATTCGCGTTATTTATCCTTTTTAGACAGCCCCCGAGTTTGACTTGAAGCCACCCCATGTTTGTATTGCTACTATTAGAATTGATACCAAAAAGTTATTTAATTTCATTAATAAAACCAAACACGGCTTTTTCAATTCTTTTCTTTACATCGTTCCACTTAAGGTTTTGCTTTTGCAATAACAACGGCCAATCCGACAGGTTTACATCATCAAAATACACCAAACTCTTCAAAACATATGCATGTCGCCACTTTGACTATACTTATTCTTGTAAAACGAGAGCATATCAACAATTGCAAAATGTTCGAGAGCAAAGTAAATATCAATAAAGTCTTTTGAGCGCTGCCCGCTAATGGATATTGCATTTAATTTCATGGCAATTATATCGGCAACCGAAAGAAGGCTAATGCCATCGACTGATAAAGGGGGGTTCAACAATGGGTATCGGTGTGAAATTAAATCCACATTCACCTCCCTAATACTGCCCTTGAGCGTACTAATTGCTGTAAAATACAGCTGATAAGAAAAATCGTCCTGTATTTTCTCTAGTAAATCTAAAGCATCAAAGGGTTTATTCACAAACAAATCAATGTCAATCGATTTTCGATGTCCGAAGTAAAGCGACAAGGCTGTTCCTCCAACTAGAAAAAAGTCGTTTAAATAGGGCTTCGCTTGCAACTCTTTTATGAGTTCCAGTGTTGTGGGATCGACTGTTTCCGTGCGTAGCATTTAAACCGAGTTGTTGGAGTTTTAAAAAAAACAGAAATGAAATTTAAGGTTTTTGGGTCGATATAGTTTAGTTCTAAAAGAATATCTAAAACTTCTTGCCTTCCATAATAAGAAATGGTAAGGGTAATTTCTTTTGAAGTTCCCATTGTGAAAACACGTTCAACAATAAGTCTTTTAGATTTGCTATCATCTAACTTACTAATATCAACATCCCAAAAGTATTGAGGACTTAGGGATAACAGAAGTTGTTGTGCCTTTTTCATAACACAGTAAAGGTACAAAATAGAAGGTAACTTTTCACTGATAATGCTCAAAATTAAGTTAAACTCAAAGTTAAAATGAAAGGGTGGTAATTACAAACTAACGTTCAAATTCAAAATTCATTGATTACACTCACGGGGTGACTTGAAGTCACCCCGTGAGTGTTTATAATTTTTACTACTTTTGGGCAAATTCAAGCAGCTTTTATAATGAACTCCAACAAGCTTTCGTACATTTTTGCAGGGCTAACCATTCTATTTTGGGGTACTGCCGCCACTGCGTTTAAGTTGTCGCTGCAGCATTTAAACTACATGCAACTGCTGGCTTGGGCTTCGCTCTTTTCAACTGTAATTCTTTTAATTACCCTTACTATTACAGGAAAACTTGGCACGCTAAAAAACATTCCCAGAAAAGAACTTTACCGCTCGGCCTTTTTGGGTTTTACAAACCCATTTGCATACTACCTTATTGTTTTTAAAGCGTACGAACTTCTGCCTGCACAAGTAGCACAGCCTCTTAACTTTATTTGGCCATTGGTTTTGGTTGTACTTTCGGTGCCACTTCTTGGTCAAAAACTAAGTGGACGAAGTTTACTTGCTTTGCTATTCAGCTTTTTTGGGGTAATACTAATTTCGTCGCAGGGAAAAATCGACATATTTAACCAAAGTAATCCATTGGGAATTGCGTTAGCCCTTACTAGTTCAATTGTTTGGGCTCTTTACTGGATTTTAAACCTAAAAGCAAAGCAACTCGACCCCATTGCTCGCCTGTTTTTAAACTTTCTCTTTGCAACTTTTATGGCATTTGCGCTTGGTAGCTTCATCCCAAATTTTTGGGAAATAAACGCCAAAGGCTTAATTGGAGCAGCGTACATTGGGTGCTTCGAAATGGGAATTACGTTTGTGCTTTGGCTAAAAGCTCTCAGCTTGGCATCGAGCACTGCTCGTATTGGGAATACCATCTACCTTGTTCCCTTTGTTTCGCTTCTATTTATTGGATTAATATTGGGAGAACCAATTTACTGGACTACCCTTGCGGGGCTTGCTGTTATTGTTGCGAGCATTGTATTTCAGCAAACTAAAACGCAAAAAGGGTAATTGTGCTCTTCCAAAAATTCCACCTTTTAGCCAATAAAGGCTTAACTTTGCTCGTTAGTAAAAACTGATTTGAATTAATTACATCTCATAAAGAAAGAAAAATGAAAAGAATACTTTACCTAGTTTTAGGCCTTACCATTGCTCTTGCAAGTTGCAAAAAAGACGAAGAAGAGAACCCAAACAAGTTTGCCAACGAGCAGTTTTATGCGGTAATGAAAGATGCATATTTATGGTACCAGCACTTACCAAACGTAAACCCCGAACTTTTTAACAGCCCAGTAGAACTTTTAGAGGCTCTCAGGCACCAACCCCTCGACCGATGGAGCTACATAACTACCAAGCAAGAGTTGAACGCTTACTATGAAGAAGGATCGTACGTTGGGTTTGGTTTTGCTTCGGCATTCGACCAGCAAGGAAACCTTTGGATAACATATATTTTCAGAGAATCGCCATTAAAAGCGCTTGGCATTGGAAGAGGCTGGAAAATTACTGCCGTCAATGGTGTTGTACCTACGACTCAAAATATCAATAGCCTTTTTGGTGCTTCAGCAATTGGAATTGAAAAGACCTTTAATTTCCGTGGACCAAACCAAGAAAATCGATCGGAGACCATTAGAAAGAAAACCATTGTAATGAACACGGTACTAATGGATTCGATTTACACAGTAGGCAGCAGTAAAGTTGGCTACTTCGTGTTTAAAGGATTTATTAAACCTAGTGAAGACGAACTCGATCAGGTTTTTGCAAAATTCAAAAGCGGAGGTGTAAGCGAAGTTATAGTTGACCTGCGTTACAATGGCGGGGGACGAATGGATGTTGCTAACCATTTAGGCGGATTACTTGCTGGCAACATTGCAAACAATCAGGTTTTCACAAGACTTGTACACAACAACAAAAATGGACAGTACGACACTTTCGACAGCTTAAAAATTCAAACTCAATCCATTACTCTACGCCGTGTAGTATTTATAACTACAGGTGGCTCAGCATCGGCAAGCGAATCGCTAATTAACGGGCTAAAACCTTATTTGGGAGTAGAAATTGTGGGCACCAAAACCCATGGAAAACCCGTTGGAATGTACGCTATGACTTTCAAAGAGTTCGAATGGGCATTTGTTCCAATTTGTTTTTCGGTAACAAATAAGAATTTCCAAGGCGACTATTTCGAGGGCATTCCTGTTACTATAGCTGCAAACGACGATATTGCCTACGATTTTGGCAATACCAACGAAAATAGCCTTAATAAAGCATTGGGGGTTTTTGGTTTTTCAGCCACAACAAAAAAGTCGACAGCAACCCAGCCCATTTACCACAAAAAGCATGGCTTAGCTCAGGAAATTGATGCTTGGTAGCATTTGCAATGAACGCAATAAAGAGCAAACAGGTTAAAGTTGATAAGGTTATTCTGGGAATCGACCCAGGAACAACGCTTTTAGGCTATGGCGTAATTCATTGCACAGGCAAAAACGACATTAAGCTGGTTGTTTTAGGAGTAATCGATTTAAAAAAATACTCCGATCACTACATTAAGCTAAAAGCGATATACGACAGGGTTCAGCAGCTTGTTGAAGAATATTTACCCGACGAGGTTGCCTTGGAAGCTCCCTTTTTTGGCAAAAATGTTCAGAGCATGCTTAAGCTGGGCAGAGCCCAGGGAGTTGCCATGGCGGCAGCTCTTTCGAGGTCGGTACCCATTTTCGAGTACGCTCCGCGAAAAATAAAAATGTCGATTACAGGACAAGGAGCAGCATCGAAGGAGCAGGTTGCAGCAATGCTTCGGAGCATTCTGAAAGTCGACGATTTTGAGCAAAAGCATCTCGATGCCACCGACGGCCTTGCGGCAGCTGTGTGCCACCACTTTCAAACCAGTGGCGGTTTAAACTTGACCAAATCGAAGGGTTGGGGCGACTTTTTAAAGAACAATCCCGATAGAATTAAGCAGTAAGTTTTAGTTTAAACTAATTATCTTTGAGCGCATAAAAAAAGGAGGAAGAATACCATGGGAATGATTAGCATGTTTCGAATACCACAGGCAAAACAATTTAAGTACACCCCAATATTTTACGACCCACGCAAGGAAGCACTTATAGCGCGAGAGCAACAAATTAAGCAAGAGTTGGGCTTAGCCGACGAAACCGTTCCTCGTATATCGAATATTAAGGGGAAGTTTCGCAGCCAAATGAAACGAAACAAAGATGTAAAGGGCACTTCGAATATGCGGCTTTACATTATTATTGCCATACTTGTTGCTGCTGCCTACTTTCTTTTCTACTACTAAAATTGCACTTTCGAGCCAATGGCCGATATTATACAACTACTCCCCGACTCCATTGCCAACCAAATTGCCGCAGGCGAGGTTGTTCAGCGCCCCGCTTCGGTGGTTAAGGAACTAATGGAAAACTCGGTCGATGCTAAAGCGAAATCGATTCAGGTTTCGGTTCGCGATGGCGGCAAAGCGCTTATTCAGGTAATCGACGATGGGACAGGCATGTCGGAAACCGATGCGCGCTTGAGTTTTGAGCGTCATGCCACATCGAAAATTCGCGAAGCCAACGATTTGTTTGCCATTCGCACCATGGGCTTTAGGGGCGAAGCCCTTGCATCGATTGCTGCCATTGCCGAGGTGGAACTTCGCACCCGAAGGGCAAGCGAAGAGTTGGGAACTTTAATTCAAATTTCGGCATCGGATGTGGTTACGCAAGAACCTGTTGCCTGCGCTCAGGGATCATCGTTCAGCATAAAGAATCTCTTTTTTAACGTTCCAGCTCGTCGAAAATTTCTGAAGAGTAGCTCGTTGGAGTTAAAGCATATTATTTCGGAATTTCAGCGTGTGGCTTTAGGTTACCCCGAGGTTGCCATGTCGTTACAGAACAACGGTTCGTACATTTACAACTTGCCCGCTTCGGGAATTAAGCAGCGCATTGTAAATATTTTTGGGCGTAGCCTAAATCAGCAGCTTCTCGAGCTAAACACCCAAACATCGGTTATAAACATTTCGGGATTTATTGGGAAACCCGAAAGCGCCAAGAAATCGTCGGGCGAGCAGTTCTTTTTTGTGAATAGCCGCTACATGAAAAGCCCGTACTTTCACCGTTCGGTGATGAAGGCATTCGAAAAAATCCTTCCCAGCGATGCGTATCCGCCCTACTTCATCTTTCTGGAGGCTAACCCCGAGAGTATCGACGTTAATATTCACCCTACAAAAACCGAAATTAAGTTCGAAGACGACCGCACCGTTTGGCAAATTCTTTTTGCCTCGGTTAGGGAATCGCTTGGAAAGTTTGCCGTTGTACCCTCAATTGATTTCGACATAGAAACGGGGTTCGACATACCATTTTTTCCGAAAAGCGCCCCAGTTAGCGCACCCGAAATTGAGGTAAATACCCACTTTAACCCTTTCGACAGCGACGACAACAAGCCAAGCTTTCGCACGGTTCAATCGGGGCAACCACGGAATCCTAAAAACTGGCAAACCCTTTTTCAGCAGGAACAAGGCAAAGGCTTTGAAGACACAGAGCCAATTAGGAGCGAAGAAAAAATTGAAGAGCCTGTTCCAGTAAGCGAAAAGCGTTTTTTTCAGCTTAAAAACCGGTACATTTTAACAGCAGTTAAGTCGGGGTTAATGGTTGTTGACCAGCGCAGGGCGCACGAGCAAATACTTTTCGAAGGTTTTTTAGCAAGCATGAGCTCGGGGCACGTTGCATCGCAGCAGGAGCTTTTTCCCGAAACCATTGAGCTAACCCCTGGCGACTTTGCCCTGCTCGACGACATTAAAACGAGCCTTTTGGTACTTGGGGTTGAAATTTCGGAACTTGGCGGAACCACCATTGCTGTTAACGCGCTACCTGCTTCGCTAAAAATAAATAATTCGAAAGAACTTATTGAGCAGTTTATAATGGCATTTAAGGAAAACCAAGGAAACGCCGAAACCGATATACGGCAACGAGTAGCCATTTCGCTGGCAAAGGCATCGGCCATACCGTATAGTAAAAGCCTTACGCAGTTCGAAATTCAGGAGCTTATCGACAAACTATTTGCCTGTAAAAACCCCAACTTTTCGCCCGACGGAAAACCAACCGTTTCGATAATTGGCATGGACGAACTGGAGAAGAGGTTTAGGTAGGCACAGTTTTTTAAGCTAAATTTGTGTTACAGTAAAAGAACAATAGGCGCCAATGCGCTGTTAAACAATTTGAAAACAATACAATAAATATATGTTCGGCTCATTCGGAAATTCGGGTTTTAGCAGCATACCTCCAGTTGTAAAAAACCTTATAATTATTAACGTAATAATGGTTCTTGCAACATGGGTTGCAAGTGTCACATTTAAGGTCGACTTAGTTTCTATTCTTGGCTTATTCTATCCTGGGTCGTCGCACTTTCAGCCATACCAATTTGTAACCCACATGTTTATGCATTCGCCAATTTACATAAAAGGTGGAATTTTTCATGTTATTTTCAACATGTATGCCCTTTACATGTTTGGACGAGTTCTGGAGATGGTGTGGGGGGGCAAGCGATTTTTAATTTACTACTTGGCTACAGGGCTTGGTGCAGTTGCGCTTCACACATTTGTTAACTACATTATAATATCGGGAATTCAGAGTTCGGCAACAGCAATGCTTAATACCCTATCGCCCGAAACATTCGCTGCATTTGTTACCAAGCACTTTCCAGAGTTATACAATACCCTTTACGATACGTTTTTAGGCGCTTGGTATGCTGCGCCACAAAACATGGCCTATGCAAACGCTGCAACCGAGTATACCCGCCAGCTTATTGAGCTAAAAATGAACATCCCAACGGTTGGCGCTTCGGGAGCCGTTTTTGGTGTGCTGCTGGCATTCGGAATGTACTTTCCCAACACACAGCTTATGATGCTCTTTATACCTTTTCCCATTAAGGCAAAGTACTTTGTAATGGGTTACGGTGCAATTGAACTTTACCTTGGTTTCGCCCAGCCCGGAAGCAATATTGCGCACTTTGCGCATTTGGGGGGAATGCTCTTTGGGTTTATTCTAATAAAGCTTTGGGCGCATAGGCGCGATAAATTCTACTAAACAGTTAGCGTTCATTGGAACAGAGACATCGACATAGATAAAATAGTCAAGTAAAAGTGAATATTAACCATAATAAAACAGGGCAAAAATGCGACACAAGCGATTCAAATTAAGTGCCTTATTCTTATTAGGACTTGGACTGACAGGATTACAGGCACAAGAAAGCGTTAACGCCACAGGCGGAGATGCTTCGGGGGGCGGAGGCTCGGTGAGTTACTCCGTTGGACAAGTTGTTTGCGCCACTAACACAGGAACAAATGGTTCTGTGGCACAAGGAGTACAACAGCCTTTTGAAATTTCGGTAGTAACAGGACTAGAAGAAGCTAAAGGCATAAACCTTTCAGTTTCGGCTTACCCAAACCCTACTACCGATTATCTTACATTGAGTATTGATGAATTTGAAATTTCAAACTTATCATATCAGTTGTACGATATGAACGGAAAACTTTTACAAAACGAAAAAATCACCGGCAATCAAACAAGTATTGTTATGAGTAACCTTGTTCCTGCCAACTATTTTGTAAAGGTAATACAGGGAAACAAAGAAGTAAAAACATTTAAAATCATTAAAAATTAGGGAGGACAAAACAATGAAAAAAGTATTTACAATTTTTGTAGCCTTATTATTAACAGCAACCCTTTGGGCACAAAGTCCCGAAAAAATGAGCTATCAAGCAGTAATACGAAATAGTAGTGATGCTTTAGTAACAAACACAGAAATAGGAATGCAAATCAGCATTTTACAAGGTTCTGCAAGTGGAACAGCCGTTTATGTAGAAACACAAACGCCAACCACAAATGCAAACGGTTTAATAAGCATTGAGATTGGAACAGGAACAGTTGAAAGTGGGGATTTTGCTACTATTGACTGGGCAAACGGATTGTATTTTATTAAAACCGAAACCGACGCTGCTGGAGGAACAAATTACACAATTACAGGAACAAGTCAGCTATTAAGCGTGCCGTATGCCTTACATGCAAAAACTGCCGAAAGTGTTTTGGGCGGTGGTAGTGGTTTTACACACTACGTTGGCGAACTTTATGGTGGTGGTATTGTAGTATTTGTATGGCAACAAAATGGTGTTGAGCATGGGTTGATAGCTTCATTAACTAATGTGAGTACTAATGCTCAATGGAGTAGTGTTATTGCATCTGGTGTAGGTATATCTGCACAAAGTCCAATTGGCGGACAAGCAAATACAACAGCCATAGTAAATCATGGCGATGTTAGTGGTGCGGCATATCTTTGCGACAACTACTCCGCAGGTGGTTTTGACGATTGGTATTTGCCTTCGGTATGGGAGTTAACCCAATGTTACAACGCAGCATTTGTAGTAAATTCCATTCTGGGTAATACAAATGGATTTAGGGTCGCAATGTATTGGAGTTCTACTGAAAGCCAAGAATTTGGTGGATGGGGATATGATTTCGGCCACGGCGGCGCCTATGATCGATACAAGTCTGATAGTGGAAATGTTCGAGCAGTCAGGAGATTTTAGTTATTTATCATTTTGTAAAAAAATGTAATTCCACATATTTAAGTAAAAACGAATTGGATAATAATTGGATAAATTGGATAATCATTTAACCCCCAGCCCATAACAAGGGGTTAATAAAATGCAGGTTTTCTGCGGATTAGGAAACTTTCTCGCTTTTTCGTAGCTTCGTAGCGTAGGAATGGAAATTGATTCAATCTCCTGCACATTATATACCCCCAGCCGTTCAAACTACTAAAATGAATATTTTTGAAGAAATAGCCGAATCGTTTAAAAAAGGAGGAATGCTTGTAAAGTTGATATACATCAACTTAGCAGTATTTCTTGTTTACAATCTACTTTTTGTATTCTTTTTTTTAGCAGGAGCCAAGGATTCGTTTAACCTAACGAATTACCTTGCTGTACCAGCCCATATACCTAACTTTTTGGCTCGCCCTTGGACCATTTTAACCTACATGTTTTTTCACGAAGGGTTTCTGCATATTCTATTTAACCTACTATGGCTTTACTGGTTAGGACAAATTTTTGTTCGCTACAAAAACGAAAAGGAACTGCTGGGAGTTTACATTATGGGCGGCATTGCAGGGGCAGCGCTTTACATGCTTTTTTACAATGTTTTTCCAGTTTTTGCCGAATCGTTACCCATTTCGTATGCACTTGGCGCTTCGGCAGCAGTTTATGCTGTAGTATTTGCTACGGTTACTTACAATCCCAACTTTACGCTAAATTTAATGTTTATTGGGCCAGTTAAGCTAAAATACATAGCTGCTTTTCTGATAGTTTTAGACGTAATTAGCATTGCTGGCAATAATGCTGGGGGACACATTGCCCACCTTGGAGGCGCAATTTTTGGGTACCTGTTTATAGTTGGCCAGCGCAGTAAAGTAAATTTAATTCTACCCGTTTTGTGGGCTATTGGAATTTGGGAAAACTACAACCCATTTAGGCGTAAGCCTAAAATGAAGGTCGACTACCGACATACAGCCGACGACATGGAGTACAACCGAGTAAAAGTTGAAAAGCAGAAGGAGATTGATATAATTCTCGATAAAATTTCACACTCGGGCTACGATAGCCTGTCGGCTGATGAGAAGAAAACCCTTTTTAACATGAAGGGCAAATAAACGACTATGAAACGAGTGCTATCGGCAATATGGATTTTCTTCACATTTTTGGCTGCCATTGGGCTATTGCTCTCGTACCTTTCGGTTTACGTTAACCCTTCGGCTCTTTGGTTTTTCGGACTACTGGGTATAGCCTATCCCGCAATTCTGTTAGCCAACTGGTTTTTTCTTGTTTACTGGATTTTTAGGTGGAAATGGGAGGTACTAATTCCGCTTATTGCCATTACCATTGGCATTTCGCACTTTGCCAACTTCTTTCAACTTCCCTTTGGAAAAGAGGGTTGCGATGATGAGGAAACGTTAAAAATCCTTTCGTACAACGTTCACTTTTTTCAGCTGCTCTCTTGGTCCGAAGAGCCACCAATGGATAAGAAAATATTCAAATTTATTTCAGCTGAGCAACCCGACATTTTTTGCCTACAGGAATTCTACACTGCAACTGGGAAGCTAAGCGAAAAGGATTTTCGCTCGCAGTTTAAGGATTATAACGCTCACATAAACTACATAGTAAAGCGAAAGCAATCGGCATACGGACTGGTAACCATGTCGAAATATCCAATAATTCGAAGCGGCGAAGTAAAGTTCGACAATAGCGCAAACGCATGCATTTACACCGATATAGTATACAACTCCGACACCGTTAGGGTTTACAACATTCACTTTCAATCGCTACGACTAAAAGAGCGCAACTTACGGTTCCTTTCCGACCAGGAGTTCCGCAAGGGGAGCCAAAAAATTGACGAGATTAAGGATATTTCGTTTCGCTACCGCGATGCGCTTATAAAAAGGGCTCAGCAAGTAAACAAAGTCAAAAACCATATTGAAAATTGCAAATACCCAGTAATTGTATGCGGCGACTTTAACGAATCGCCAATTTCGTACAACTACCGTGCAATGCGAAAGAAATTAGACGACGCATTTGTGGATGCGGGACGTGGCGTTGGCCATACATTTAAGGGACTAATTCCTTCGCTTCGTATCGACTTTATACTATACTCAAAAACATACAAAGCCTGCAGCTATACTTGTCCACACAAGGATTACTCCGACCATTATCCCATAACTGCAAAGCTGGTAAAAAAGTAAAAATGAATAATTTTATGGGTTAAATATCCACATTATAGCCTTGAATATTTAAACTAATTCATTAGGTTTGTGGATTGAGTAAGCCCGAAAGTATATAAAAGTAACAAAAAACACATGAATAAAATTAAGCTTAATGTATTAGGGATTTCGTACAGCCAAACCCAGTCGGGAGCTTATGCCCTTGTACTTAGCGAAGAAGAAGGAAAGAGACGAATTCCAATTATTATTGGTGGTTTCGAAGCGCAAGCAATTGCCATTCAGCTCGAAGGACTTACTCCTCCCCGCCCGCTAACCCACGACCTTTTCGTTAGCTTTGCTAAATCGTTTGGGGTTGAACTTAACAGCGTTCAAATTTACAAGCTCGAGGAGGGTGTTTTCTTCTCGAAACTTCAGTGCAACGACGGGAAGAAAGAAGTATTTATCGATGCCCGCACCTCCGACGCAATAGCCCTTGCCCTTCGGTTTAACTGCCCAATTTACACATCGAACGACATACTCGACAAGGCTGGCATTGTTCTCGACATGGACGAAGGCGACGAGCCTCAGGCAGAGGAAAAGGAAACGCCAAAAAGCAAAACTTCATCGAAAGAATCGAACCTTTATACAGGCATGTCGCTTAGCGAACTTAATGCAGCGCTTAGCGAAGCCATTTTAAACGAAGACTACGAAAAAGCCTCGAGAATTCGCGACGAAATAAAAAACAGATCGTAACCCAATAAACTCAACCCAAAAATGATTAAAAAAATAATTGGAGGCATAGCCATTGCCATTGTAGTTCTTGGCTTTACCGTTGCCTCAAACGAAAACACGCAATCGACAACCCAGCAAACCGACACCACTCAGGTTGTAACTACCGACACAGCAGTTGTTGAGCAAATAGTTGCTGAAAAGGGAAATGCTGATAAGTCGAAAATTGCACTCGACAAAAAAGCTTTTAGCTTTAGCATAGTATCGCTACTCCGAGGATTGCTTGGAATGTTAGTAATTATAGGCATTGCCTATGCGTTTAGTTCTAATCGCAAAGCTATTTCGTGGAAAATAGTGCTAATTGGCCTGAGCATTCAAATTGTTTTGGCAATCCTTATTCTTCAGGTTGGACCTGTGCAGTACGTTTTCGAATTTGTTGGAAAAATATTTGTTAAAGTTCTCGACTTTTCGAAAGCAGGAACCGAGTTCCTTTTCGCTGGATTTTTAAACACAAGTACCTTCGGGTTTATTTTTGCCTTCCAGGTACTGCCAACCATTATCTTTTTCTCGGCGCTAACAAGTCTTCTATTCTACTTGGGTGTAATTCAAAAAGTTGTTTGGGCATTGGCATGGCTAATGACTAAAGCAATGAAACTTTCGGGCGCCGAAAGCCTGTCGGTTGCAGGAAATATTTTTTTAGGACAAACCGAAGCACCACTTATGATTAAAGCATACTTGGAGCGAATGACCAAATCGGAAATTCTTTTGGTAATGACAGGTGGTATGGCCACCCTTGCTGGAGGCGTTTTAGCAGCTTACATAAGCTTTTTAGGTGGCGACGACCCCGTTCAACGAATAATTTTTGCAAAGCACTTACTTGCAGCATCTATTATGGCTGCTCCAGGTGCTGTTGTAGTTTCAAAAATGTTAGTTCCCCAAACCGAGGTAATTGACACCAACGTAGAGATACCAAAAGAAAAAATTGGTAATAATGTTCTCGATGCAATATCGAATGGAACTTCGGAAGGCTTAAAGCTTGCCGTTAACGTTGCTGCTATGCTGCTGGTTTTCATTGCTTTTATAGCAATGTTTAATTTTATTGTACAAAAAATTGGTGCATGGACAAACCTAAACCAAGCAATTGCTACGGCAACTGGGGGAACATACACTAAAATGTCGCTCGAATTTTTATTAGGATACGCATTTGCTCCAATTATGTGGCTTATTGGCGTATGTAAAGAGGATATTACGCTGCTTGGTCGCCTACTGGGCGAAAAGCTTATTATGACCGAGTTTATTGGCTACGTAAGCTTAGCCGAGCTAAAATCGGTTGGTGCTTTTGCTCAGGAGAAATCGATTATTATGGCAACATACATGCTTTGTGGCTTTGCTAACTTTGCTTCAATTGGTATACAAATTGGCGGTATTGGCTCGCTTGCTCCAGGGCAAAGGGTGCTCCTATCGCGCTTTGGAATGAGGGCATTGCTTGGCGGAACGCTTGCTGCGCTTATATCGGCAACAATTGTTGGGGTAATTCTTGGATAAATAGTACAAGTAGCAATAAAAGAATTTTAAACAGGAGCAGCAGTTTTGCTCCTGTTTTTTTTATTAAGTAAGGCAGAAACGTATCGAAAAACCTACAAGGTTGCTATATTTGCCTTTCAATTCCCACTTTGTAGCAAAATGGCTAATTACTATCTGTATACGGCAAACTTCGGAAGCAATATATACCAGCTTGGCGACACCATTCCAGTTAAGCCAACAATTTCCGTAGAAACAGTAAGCTCTTCTACTGGCGACTCTTTGCCAGTAGTTGACAGAGTGGTTCATACAATAAAACCAGTAGCATTTAGGCCACGAGTTATTAAGGCAACTGAAGTCGACACAGTTTGCCATATTTGCCCAAAGGGAGAACCCATTAGCCTTTTACAAGTGCTAACGGAAAGTTATAATTCACAAACGCTTTTACCCGAAGCAACCTTGTACGGCAAAGCCGACTTTGCGAAACTGCATAAAGATGTAACCCCTGTTTTTATCGAAACAACTGCTAATACGAGTAGCAAAGCACATTATTACCCTTACGAAAAAAATTTTGAGAGCAAATCGTCCTTTTCCGAATGGGTTTTCCTTCCAATTGTTGCCCTTTTGTTTCTTGTTGCAGTAATTCGAATTGCATATGGCAAGTACCTTCTGTTGCTTTTTCAAGGTTTTTCTCACCTTTTTTATGCCGAAAAAATATTTCAGGAAAAATCGATGTTTGCACAGCGGGCAAATATGTTTCTTGATCTACTCTACTTTTTTTCGCTGCCATACATTGTACTGTTTACGGCAAACTATTTCGACACAAGCATTTTAAGCAGCATTAATCCATTTCTTGCCCTACTGATAATTCTTCTGGCTTTTTTTTCGTTGCGAATATTCCGCTTTATTACAATAAAAAGCATTGGCTACATTTCGGGCCAATGGGACGACGTAAATTTATTATACTTTAACCAGCTACTTTTCCTTCGTATTATAGGGCTTATAAACGTTCCAGTTCTTTTCTTTTTGGCTTATACCGACGGGACAACCCATAAAATTATTCTACTTATTGCACTTTCTTTACTTTGTTTGTCGCTGATTTTAAGATCACTTCGAATGTTTCAAGTATTTATTAAAAAAGGATTTTCTATATTCTATTTCCTTTTGTACCTTTGTGCCCTTGAAATTATACCCCTGTTAATTTTAATAAAGGAAGCCAACAGGTGGTAAATGGGTGACGACAAAAAAACTTTAGGCCTTGAAAATCAAAAAGATTATCGTTTCTCAGCCCGATCCACTTAGCGAGAAATCTCCTTACATGGAGTTAGCGAGTAAGCATAACCTGAAAATCGATTTCCGTCCGTTTATTCAGGTTGAAGGTGTTTCGGCAAAGGATTTTCGCCAGCAACGTATCGAGATTCTTCTTCATACTGCTGTAATATTCACCAGCCGCACTGCAATCGACAACTTTTTCCGCATTTGCGAAGAAGTGAGAATTACAGTTCCCGAAAACATGAAGTACTTCTGTATTACGGAGTCAATTGCCCATTATCTTCAGAAATATATCGTTTATCGCAAGCGAAAAATTTTCTTTGGCCCGGGCAACTTTGTGCAGCTAATGGATGTAATTATGAAGCATAAAGGCGAAAAATTCCTTGTTCCTTTGTCCGATGTTCATAAGACAGAAATTCCTAAAACTCTCGACAAGGCTAAGATTAAATACACAAAGGGTATTTTTTACCGAACCATTAGCAGCAATCTTTCCGACTTAAAAGAGTTGGATTACGACGTACTGGTATTTTATAGCCCAAGCGGAATAAAATCGCTTTTCGAAAATTTCCCGTCGTTTAATCAGGGCGAAATATCCATTGCTGCCTTTGGCGACAATACCGCAAAAGCGGTAAAGGACAACGGTTTAAGGCTCGACATAAAAGCACCAACGCCAGCATGCACGAGCATGACTCAGGCTCTCGACGAGTACATAAAGAAGTACAATAAGGATCACAAGTAAAACATCGAAATTCAAATTTATAAAATGCCTTTATCTAAAGGCATTTTTGCTAATTTATAATCCTTAACTTGCCACCATTTACAGCACTGCACTTTGAAACAAATTAAGCTATACGGGTTAAGTAAGGACGAAAGGCTTTGTAGCCGCAAGGCTATCGATAAACTATTCACATCGACCAAAACGGTTTTTCACTACCCAATTCGCTTTGTTTACCAAATTTCCGAAAAAATAGAGGGCGATCCCCCCATTCAAATACTCTTTACGGCTCCTAAAAAGAAGTTTAAACGTGCTGTACATCGAAACCTCTTAAAACGCCGAATGCGCGAAGCCTACAGGCTTAACAAGAATATTTTAATCGATGCCATAAACGACAAACCTCTTCAAATAAGAGTAGCCTTTCTTTACATCTCGTCCGACATAAGTGAATATGCTAAAATAAACGATGCAATAATTTTAGCGCTTAACGATTTACAGCAATTAATAGAAGGCCAATGAATTGGAATCCATTGAACTTACTAGCAAAAGGCTTCTCGTTTCTACTAATAATTCCTGTAAGGGCATACCAAATTTTAATTAGCCCCTACACCCAATCGTCGTGCCGCTACGTACCAACCTGTTCGAGTTACACCATTGAGGCTTTGCGCAAACATGGTCCAATAAAAGGCTTATGGCTTAGCATTAAGCGAATTAGCAGCTGCCACCCCTGGGGCGGACACGGATACGACCCTGTGCCCTAAACCTTTTAAGCATTATTAGCTTCGCAACCAAACAACAAACCAATTAAATGCTAATTTTGAGGTTTGTAAAATACTAATTTATGAACATCACAAAGAAAGTAAGCGTTATTATTGCCACATCGCTGGCAGCAGTAGTAATTTCGTTAGTGCTTATCAGTTTTCAAAGTCCCAACTTTAAAACTTCGAAAAGTTTAGAAATATTTTACTCGTTTTTTAGGGATTTAAACATTTTATATGTCGACAGCACCGACCCCGAAGAGCTAATGCAAACGGGCATTGAAGCCATGCTTCAGTCGCTCGACCCATACAGCGAATTTATTTCCGAAGAAAACAGAGACGACCTTGAGTTTCAAACCACAGGAGAGTACGGTGGAATGGGTGCACTAATTCAGGAAACCGAGGGATTCCCAATGGTTGCCGAAATTTACGAAGGCAGTCCTGCGCACAAAGCGGGGCTATTTGTAGGCGATAAAATAGTGGCTATAAACGGCATAAATGTAAAGGGAATTAAAGTCGACAAGGCGAGTAAGCTGCTAAAGGGCACGCCAAAATCGACCCTCAACTTACGAATAATTCGAAGTAACACCTCCGACACCCTAACGTTTAGCTTTAATCGCGAAAAAATTCATATACCAAGTGTTGCTTACCACGGAATTGTTGGCTCGGACATTGGGTACTTGCGCCTCTCGGGATTTACCGCCGAAACATACCGCGAAACCGAAAGAGCAGTTAAGGAGCTAATTGAAAAGAACAAAGCAAAATCGTTAATTATTGACCTTAGAGGCAACCCAGGAGGGCTGCTTTACGAAGCGGTTAGGGTTGTAAACCTATTTGTACCACGCAATCAGCTTGTAGTTTTCACAAAGGGACAAATAAAAGATTTCGACCAGGAGTATAAAACATCGGCTCGCCCCTTAAACACCGAAATTCCCATTATAGTACTAGTCGACAGGTCGTCGGCTTCTGCATCGGAAATTGTTGCAGGAGCGCTGCAAGATCTCGACAGGGCTGTAATTATTGGCGAACGCACCTTTGGCAAGGGGCTTGTGCAAACCACCCGCGACCTTCCGTACAACACCAAAATAAAAATTACCACCGCTAAGTACTACATTCCCAGTGGAAGGTGTATTCAGGCTATCGACTTTGCCAAGCGCAACGAAGACGGAAGCATACATTACATACCCGATTCGCTTATGAAACCATTTAAAACCGTAAACGGTCGAACCGTGCTCGATGGCGGAGGAATTTTACCCGACATTCAGCATTCGACAAAAGGCTACAACAGGTTTATTACCAGCCTATACACAGGCCGAATGTTTTTCAACTACGCCAACAGCTACCGCATTTCTAACGAGAAAATTGAAAAAGCAAACTCCTTCTCGTTAACCACCAACGACATTGAAGAATTTAAGAAGTTCGTATCCACTCAAAACTTCGAGTACCAAACCCAAACCGAGCGCATGCTAGCCGAGGTTATAAAAGCCTCGAAGGAGGAAGAATTATACGCTCAAGCCCAAAGCCTAATCGACAGCCTTAACAGCAAAATTAAGGGTAATGTAGCATACGAAATTGACCGAAATAGCGATGATGTTACAACGCTACTCGAAGAGGAAATAGTAAGCCGTTACTACTATCAACGTGGCAGGTTTGAGCGATTTGTAAACCGCGACGAAATGGTTGCGAAGGCAGTTGAAGTTTTAAAAGACGAAGCTAAGTTTAAGAGCATACTGTATCCTAAAATGTCATCACCCCAATAAATATTCAAAACTCGCTAAAAGGCTATTCAAAGGATTGAATCCATTGAATAGCCTTTTTTTTCGATACAAAAGTTTAATCAATAACCTTTTGCTGCCCAAATTGTAAATATATAATAAACAATAAGTAACTTTGGGTTAGCAACTGCTAAAATTATGCTAAATATTGTATCGCTTCTTAGTCCAGTATACATTACCCTTTTATGGGCAATTGTACTACTAACAAACTCGTACCGTAAAAGCACTCCAAAAATAGTGCTTGGAGTTTTTATGAGTACAGCATTTTTACTGTACCTGTCGCACTTTTTTTACTTTACTCAGCAGTTTGCAGTTTATCGATACTTCGACAGCATTTACATTCTATGTAATTTATCGGTTTATCCACTTTACCATATTTATGTTCGTATTCTCACTGTCGACCCAGAAATAAGCATCCGAAAGCACTTAAAATACCTTTTTATTCCAATTTTTATCTTTTCTCTTTCTTTGGTAGGCCACTTTATACTTTCGAAGGACGAGACCGATTTCTATATATCCAATGTTTTAACCGGAAAGACAAATGGAACCGGCATTTTACTTTACATGAAAATCCTATTTATTTCGGCGCGAGTAATTTTCTTTGCACAAATTGTATTTTACCTAATTATTAACTTTAAACTCATTAAAAGGAATAACGATAGGCTTATGGAGTTTTACTCGAACACCGAAAATAGGCAGCTTAACTGGGTTCAATTCTTCAATATATCGTTTGCTGCAACCTCGTTTGCCAGCATAATTCTTGCAATATTAGGTCGAAATGTATTCCTAAACAGCGAGTTTCTTCTCCTTATTCCTTCATCAATTTTCAGTGTATTGCTTTTCTCAATTGGGCTGCTTGGGAATAAGCAAAAAACTGAAAAAACCTTTCAAAATCATGTTCCTTTAACTCACGAAAGCGAAAAGTTGCATATAACATTCGACTCGCAAACAGCTATACTTCAGGGTCGAATTATCGACATTTTCGAAAGGGAAATGATATACAAAACCCCCGACTTAAACATTTGGGATCTTTGCGGAAGGTTAAACACTAACCGAACCTACGTTTCGCGCTTAATTAACACCATTTACGGGCAAAACTTTAATCAGTTTGTAAATAGCTACCGAATTAAACACGTTAAAGTTCTTGTTGAAAGTAAACAAAAGTATAACAACGAGCAACTTGCCGAACTTTCGGGCTTTGGTTCTGTAAACTCACTGTACAGGGCATTTCAAGCAATCGAAGGTGTTTCGCTTTCGAAGTTCAGGTCTCAAAAAAATATTCATGAATAAGCTGCTCTTTGCCCGAAAGTGCTATTAAACATACCATTAATTGCTGCTAACTGAAACTGGTTATGCTTTGCATTGAGATTAATGCATATTTTTGCGGTTGAGCAAATAAACCCACACCTTTATTTCTATGAGCAACCTCGAGCAGTACTTCGATAAGTTTAGGCAAAACATTATTGGTATCGACACCACATACGAATCGCCCTACGGCACTCAAAAGCTAATTTACGCCGACTGGATTGCCAGCGGACGGCTATACGGTCCCATTGAGGAAAAAATGCTTAAAGTTTTTGGGCCAATGGTGGCAAATACCCACACCGAAAGCAGCGAAAGCGGCAGGTTTATGACCGAAGCGTACCATTTTTCACTTAAGGAAATTAAGCGTCACGTAAATGCTGCGCCCAACGATGTAATTGTAATGAGTGGCTTTGGAATGACCTCGTCGATAAATAAATTTCAACGCATTTTAGGGTTCAAGAATAAAGCATATAAATTCGACAACCCCAACGATATTCCTGTGGTTTTTGTAACACACATGGAGCACCATTCCAACCAAACCTCGTGGTACGAAACCGTTGCCGAGGTCGTAGTGGTTGAACCCGATGTCGACATGCGAGTTTCGGCAACAAAACTTCGCGAAGCCATTGAACCCTACAAGCACCGGTCGGCACTTATTGGCTCATTTACAGCTTGCAGCAATGTTACTGGCATTACCACACCTTACCACAAGTTAGCCGCAGTAATGCACGAGTACGGAGGACTTTGCTTTATCGACTTTGCGGCGTCGGCACCATATAGCCCAATCGATATGCATCCCGAAAACCCGCTTGAGTACCTCGACGCCATTTTCTTTTCGCCTCACAAGTTCCTTGGAGGGCCAGGTTCGTCGGGGGTTCTAATTTTCGACTCGAAACTTTACCAGTGTCGTGTTCCCGACCAGCCAGGCGGTGGCACTGTCGACTGGACCAACCCTTGGGGCGAGTACAAGTACATTGACGACATTGAGCGCCGCGAAGACGGCGGAACTCCCGGATTTCTTCAGGCCATTAGGGCTGCATTATGCATAAAGCTAAAGGAAGAAATGGGGGTCGATAAAATTCATGCCCGTGAAAGGGAAATAGTTTGCACCGCATTTAACAAACTTAAGGCCATTCCTGGGGTTAAAATACTTGCCGATAATTGTCAGGATAGAATTGGTGCCATTTCGTTTTACATTGAAAATGTTCACTATAACCTAATTGTTAGGTTACTAAGCGACCGCTTTGGAATTCAGGTTCGTGGTGGCTGTGTTTGTGCAGGAACATACGGCCATTTTCTGTTGAATGTTACAAAGGAGCAGTCGCACGCCATTACCGACCAAATTAACCATGGCGACCTTTCGCAAAAACCAGGCTGGGTTCGTTGGAGTATTCACCCTACAACCACAAATGCCGAGGTGGACTTTATTGCTTCGGCTATTGGCGAGGTAGCCAAAAACGCCACAGAGTGGGCAAAGGATTACCAATACTGTAAAAAAAGCAACGAATTCTTTTTAGGAAAAACACTGAAAGTAAAAGCGCCCGATATGGAGGCAATATTTAAGTTGTAAGCCTTTATGCGAATGAGCGACTAACCATTTTTTTAAACTAAAAGAATTATAAACTTGCATTTTTACAGTTTATGTAATAACTTTGTAATTACATAAATAATCAAACTATGGAAGTTTCAGTTATTTCTATTGGCAACTCAAAAGGGATAAGGCTTAGTAAAATCATTATCGACAAATACAATATTAAAGATACTGTTGAATTAATATTGGAAAAAGGGCGAATTATTCTTCAACCTAAATCGTTGCCACGAAAGGGATGGGAAAAAGCATTTAAGAAAATGCACGACAATAATGACGACGCTCCTTTAATTCCCGACGTATTTGAAGACGAAACCATGGAAGAATGGAGTTAACCCAGTATGGTATTGTTTTGGTCAACCTCGACCCTACAATAGGTAGCGAAATTAGGAAAACTAGACCCTGTGTAATTATTTCGCCTAACGAAATGAATAAACACCTTCAAACCTTGGTTATAGCCCCAATGACAAGTCAATCGAAAAGCTACCCAACACGATTAGAAATAAAGCATAACAATAAAAAAGGATGGATTGTAGTTGACCAAATTAGAACAATTGACAAGCAAAGAGTTGTAAAATGTTTTGAAAAACTTTCTGCAAAAGAAATTGAAAAACTAAAGTCAATAATAAAGGAAACCTTTGTCGATTAAAAGAAATCGCCTAAAACCCCAACTGCTTAATTATCCTTAACTTCAATCAGCATGCCCGTTGACAATCTGTTTTCAATTAGAATACTTGAGGGGCTTCCATAGTAGTAAATATTACCTCTCGATTCTAACGATACAGTTAAATTGGTTACAACCCTTACGGTAATATTGGCTATGCCCTTATGAACAACCGTGCAACTTTGGCTTATAAGTTCATCGGTTTTAACAGATGCTGTAGCCCAACAATTTATATAAGTATTCTCCGACTTGCCTCGAATGGTGTAACTACCAAAATTATCGTGCGATACCCAAAGTTGGAAACTCTTTACGTCAATTGTGACATCGACATCCGAGAATTTCGACCAGTCTATAAAATGAAAGTACTCCGTTTGTAGAGTATCAGTGCTGGTTACCTTTATGGGACTTCTAGCATATATTGGCGGAATGTTTACTAAATGAACACTTAATTTAATCTTCTCATATTGTCGTGTCCACCTGTTATTCTCTGTATTTTCAAGGAAAAGCGTGCCTGATTCTTTGTAGATATTGACATTCGAATGAAGATTACTCCCACATGTTACTATCACTTTGTTCACGGTATCTGTTACAAGAACAATATCGAAAATATCCAATACTTCAATTAAGTCAAGGTTATCGCCTAATAAGTGCTCGCGTGTTTCTACTTCACCTGCGTCAAAAAGCGAGTTATCCTCACACGCTACTAAGGCAAATTGAAGGAAGAATAGGCTAACGATGAAGGCTTTATTGGCAGTCATACAATTTCTATTTTTTAAATTGGTAACCAATGCTCCATTCAACAAAGTCGGCAATAGCTACCCAGTGACTTTTAATTGCAACCCCTGCAACTACTCTTTTATTAAAAGTGTACCGTAAAGCAAGCTTATTGCATACAGCACCTGTGTACTTATAGTTTGTTTTAATGTATGCTCCGGGTTGAAATATAAACGAGAGTTTTCCCATTTTAATTTCATAGGAAAGGTTCATCACTATCAACTGATTATCGGTTGTAGAAGTTTTAACTTCAGGGTATTCCAACGCAATTCCTTTTTGGATTGATTCATCCAAATACCCAGTTAATGCTAAACCAAGCCAGCCAGAACGACTAACCTTGCGTGAATATTCTAAAGTAAATGCATAAACAGGAAAGTTTTTATGTTCGAGCCTTGTGATGGCTTTCCGCCCAAAAGCACCCGCAACATAAAATTGATTTTTCGATGAATCAGCGTTTTCGGGGCGTGCTCGATTTATTAATTCCCTATAATCGGTAATTGATTGCTGAATACCAACATAGGAAGTAATAAAATTTATACCCGCATTGGGTTTATAAAAAGAACCGTTTGAAGTATGCGACATACCTATGCCAAATTTCATTACGTTCCTTGGCGAAATCCGATAGGAAGCCTCGAGGCTGTACTGAATAAATACATTATAATGCGTTCCAATTGCGCTATTAAATGGGTTGCCAATTAAATCGAATGTTTTCGATACATGGCCTATACCAAAGCAAATTCTATTTCCAAAGTTGAAACGATTATCAATATTTAAGTACGCCCTATCAATATAGAAGAAAAGCGCATTTACATTACCATATATTTCTTTATTCCCCAGGCTCGAATTGTAGTAGCCCATTCCAACTTTGGGAAAATTAAAGGTGTGATGCCATTGCTTACTTCCATCTGTATTTATCCCTACATTTAGTTGGAATCCTCTAATGTGGTCGTTAATAAAATATGCAATATAATCGTGATGCGGCGTAACAAAGCCGTAATGAAGATTCCCTTCAAAGTGTAATTGCGATTTGAATTTGTTAACTTGTGAAAAACCAGAAAGGAAACTTATAAGCAAACAAAAAACATAGAGGTACTTCATATTGATTAAAACGATATCGTCAATTAAATTGCAAAAATACTGATATCAAGGGAGCATTACAATTCAATCACCTTTTCAAATCCAATTGCACTATATTTTTTTATAACGAACAAGAGGCTGTTTAAGTAAAAACATCTACCACAAAGGTCACCAAGTTTTACTCAAAGTTCACAAAGAAATGAATATGTGGACAATAACTTTGTCCCCGATTCCCGATAACTATCGGGATATCGGGGTTTGTTTTTCTCTGCGCTCTTTGTGGTTAATCTTTCTTTTTAGACAGCCTCTTACCCCTGTTTGTAAACTCTTACTTATTAGTCGTTTAGTTTAGCAACCCAAAACTCTCTGTTTAAGCGAGCAATATGCGAAATCGATATGCCCTTTGGGCACTCGCCTTCGCAGGCACGGGTGTTGGTACACGAGCCAAACCCCAACTCGTCCATTTTGGCAACCATTCTCGAAACTCTTTCCTTTGCTTCGGCTTTGCCCTGAGGAACAAGGGCCAGCTGCGAAACCTTAGCGGCTATAAAGAGCATAGCCGAGGAATTTTTACAAGCTGCCACGCATGCACCACAACCAATACACGAAGCAGCATCGAACGCATCGTCGGCATTCGCTTTCGGAATGGGAGTAGTATTTGCATCCTGAGCAGCACCAGTATTTATGGTTATGTAGCCTCCAGCCTGCATAATCTTGTCGAAGGCGTTGCGGTCAATCATTAAATCCTTAATTACCGGAAATGCAGCCGACCGCCATGGCTCAATGGTTATTGTTTCGCCATCGTTAAACTCTCGCATATGAAGTTCGCAGGTTGTGGTGCGATTCATTAGGCCGTGAGGTCTTCCGTTTATATAAAGCCCACAGCATCCGCAAATACCTTCGCGGCAATCGTGCTCAAAAACAATTGGCTCCTTTCCCTGAACAATTTGGGTGCTATTAAAGTAATCGAGCATTTCGAGAAACGACATCTCGGGCGATGCATCTTTTAGGTCGTAGGTTTCGAACTTACCCTTTGCCTTTGCATTGGCTTGTCGCCATATTTTTAGTTTAAAATTCATTTTTCGAAGTTTTAGGTTGAAGAATTTACTTGTAGCTGCGCTCTTGAAGTTTCACAAACTCGTAGTTTAACTCCTCTTTATGCAACTCGTGCTGGGGGCCAGCACCTTTGTATTCCCAAGCAGCTACATAGGCAAAGTCGGCATCGTTACGTTTTGCTTCGCCCGTTTCGGTTTGGCTCTCTTCGCGGAAATGTGCACCGCAGCTTTCGCGACGATTTAGCGCATCGACACAAAGTAAATAGGCAAGTTCGAAGTAGTCGGCTACTCTTCCCGCTTTCTCAAGTTCCTGATTTAAATCGGTGCCAGTTCCTGAAACCTTAACGCTTGTCCAAAATTCGCTTTCAAGTTCCTTAATAAGAACAAGCGCCTTTTTTAGGCCCTCCTCATTTCGAACCATTCCGCAGTAGTCCCACATAATTTTCCCTAGTCGTTTGTGGAACGAGGTAACCGTTTGGTTTCCATTTACGCTAAGTAGCTTATTAATTCTCTCCTTTGCCTCCTTTTCAACAGCGTCGAACTCAGGAGCGGTAGTTGCAATTCTGGGAGTTTTAATTTCGTCGGCTAAATAATCCGAAACGGTATAGGGAGCAATAAAATAGCCATCGCCAGCGCACTGCATAAGTGAACTTGCGCCAAGACGATTTGCTCCGTGGTCGGAGAAATTCGATTCGCCAAGGGCGAAAAGGCCCGGAATTGTGGTCATTAAATTATAGTCGACCCAAAGGCCACCCATTGTGTAGTGACCTGCAGGGTAAATTCTCATTGGTGTTTTATATGGCGACTCGCCCGAAATTTTCTCGTACATTTCGAAAAGGTTGCCATACTTGCTTTCGATGGCTTTCTCTCCCTGTTTTTTTATGGCATCACGAAAATCGAGGTAAACCGACAGCCCCGAGTCGCCAACACCGTAGCCTGCATCGCAGCGCTCCTTTGCAGCTCGCGAGGCAACATCGCGGGGAACAAGGTTTCCGAAGGCAGGGTAACGCCTTTCGAGGTAGTAGTCGCGCTCCTCTTCGGGAATTTCGTTGGGATTTCGCTTATCGCCTTTTGCCTTTGGAACCCAAACTTTCCCATCGTTCCTGAGCGATTCGCTCATAAGCGTTAGCTTACACTGAAACTCGTTAAGAACAGGAATAGACGTAGGGTGAATTTGAATAAAACTTGGATTGGCAAAAAATGCCCCGCGCTTGTGGGCTTTCCAAGCAGCCGAACCATTCGAGTTTACAGCTAACGTTGAAAGGTAGTATATGGTACCATATCCTCCAGTTGCCAAAACTACTGCATGAGCCGAGTGGCGCTCAATTTCGCCAGTAATAAGGTTTCGGGTAATTATTCCACGTGCTTTTCCATCGATTACCACAATGTCGAGCATTTCGCGGCGAGGATACATGGTAACCGAACCTGTTTGTACTTGTCGCATTAACGCGCTATATCCACCTAAAAGGCACTGCTGGCCGGTTTGCCCTTTGGCATAAAAAGTTCGACTTACCTGCACTCCACCAAACGAGCGGTTGTCGAGCATTCCACCGTACTCACGGGCAAAAGGAACACCCAAGGCAGTGTAATGGTCGATTACAGCGTTACTAACCTCGGCTGCTCGGTAAACATTGGCCTCCCGAGCACGATAATCGCCACCCTTGAGCATATCGTAAAAGAGACGATAAACGCTATCGCCATCGTTTTTATAGTTTTTAGCAGCGTTTATGCCGCCCTGAGCAGCCACCGAGTGGGCTCTTCGGGGAGTATCTTGGTAGCAAAACACCTTAACATTATAACCAAGTTCGCCAAGACTGGAAGCAGCCCCCGAGCCAGCCAAACCGGTTCCAACAACAATTATATCGAGTTTTTTCTTATTTGCAGGGTTAACTAATTTTAGGGAGTCTTTATGCTTAGTCCACTTTTCGGCTAAGGGCCCTGCTGGTATCTTTGCATTTAGTTTATTGCTCATATTGTAATAGTTATGGATTATTTACTTAAAAATGAGGAAGTAAAGCGGAATAATGGTAAACCCCGAAGCAATTACAGCAGCAAAAATGTAGGCAATGGTGCTAAGTCGACTTATCCATTTCTGGTTATTCCATCCAAGTGTTTGAAATGCGCTCCAAAATCCATGGCTAAGATGAAGCCCTAAAAGTACAGCAGCAACAATGTAAATGACATCGTACCACCAGTAATCAATAAAAAGACCCGACACCAAGGGGTAAGCATCTTGCATAACGGTAATTCCGTTATCGTACGAAATGGTGGGCACTTCGCCGAATCGCATTTTCCAAAAAAAGTTAGCAATATGAAGAATGAGAAATGCTAAAATGGTAGACCCCAATATAAGCATATTCTTCGATGTCCAGGTTGAAGTACCGTCGCTTGCCGACACAGCGTAGCCAATTGGTCGTGCTCGCAGGTTTCGAATGTACAGGTAACCCGAAAATAAAATATGGAAAATGAAGCCAAAGGCTAACAAAGGTTCCACAATTTTAATAACAGGATTGGTTGCCATAAAATGCGCTGCCTTGTTGAAGGTCTCACCATTATCGACCAGTAGCATAAGGTTCACCGTTAAGTGCACCAAAAGGAATGTTAACAGAAACAAACCCGAAATGCTCATTACCAATTTTTTACCAATTGATGTGCTAAAAATGCTACCCATAGTGTTTGTGTTTTTGTTTTGCGATTCAATTTAGGGATTATTTAAAAACACGGCACCTAAAAGTGAACTTTAATTGATTTTAAACAAATGTTATATAGCATATACCTTTAGTAACGCCACATAAATGGGAACATTATTAAAATATCCATTTCATTTTTCGAACAATTAACGTGGTATAAAACTGCATTTGTTTAATTTTAACAAAAAAACAGTATGGTATTTACTGGGCGACTAAAAAAGATGGCGTTCGAAAATGTTGGCGACGAGTTTAGGATTAAGCCGAACTACAAAATAGAATTAGCCAATAGTTCAATAAATTTTAACGCGCTGCTTGGCCATAAAATTGAAATTAAATTCTTAGGCCGAATTACGTGTTCTGCTTGCGGAAAAACCACTCGAAAATCGTACGGTCAAGGTTACTGCTACCCATGTTTTATTTCGGTTCCCGAAACCGAGGAGTGCGTTTTACGACCCGAACTTTGCAGAGCTCACGAAGGAATTGCTCGCGACATTGAATACGCAAAAACTCATTGCTTAATAAACCATTACGTTTACCTTGCCCAGTCGGGAGGACTAAAGGTTGGGGTTACCCGTTACCACCAAATTCCAACCCGATGGGTTGACCAGGGTGCCAATAGAGCAATAATAGTTGCCGAAACGGCAAATCGGTTTACTGCGGGTCAACTTGAGGTTGCCTTAAAGGAATCGTTTGCCGACAAAACAAACTGGCGTAATATGCTTATGGGAATATCCGATAATGTGAATCTTATTGAAAAGAAGCAACTCGCACTCGAAATCGTCAACAATAAAGGGTATAACTTCACAGTGCCCACCAACAGCGAGTACTCCATAACCTATCCTGTTGAACTATACCCCAAAAAAGTTACCTCGATAAATCTCGATAAAACGAATGAAATTGAAGGTGTACTAGCTGGCATTAAAGGCCAGTACCTACTTTTTAGCGATGGACGCGTGCTAAACATTCGCACACATACAGGCTACGAAGTAGCAATAAAATCAACCATTTAACCAATTTTACACTGAGCGAAGCGCCGCACTGAGTTTGTCGAAGGGTCGAAGTGCAATCAACCAATCAACTAATCAACCAATCAACTAATCAACTAATTAACTAATTAACTAATCAACTAATTAACTAATTAACTTAATCAACTCAATAACTTCCCTCCCCCAATGGCTATCGAAATAATTCTCCGACAGTTACTTATATTCGCCATTCTTATTGCAATAGGCGCAATTGCATTTCACGCCAAGGTAATTAGCTCCGAAATTCGAAATAACCTTTCGCGCATTGTAATCGACTTAACGCTACCCTTTTTAATATTCACCACTTTTTCGGGAATGGAGGCCCAGACAGGCTTGCTAAAAAGCGGGTTGTTGGTTTTCGTGCTGGCCTTTGCAAACCTATTCTTTCTTCACTTTATAGGCCTTTTTTCGTCGAAAATATTGGGGCTAACCGATGCAAGCAAAACCGTTCACACACTTCATACAATGTTTGGTAATATTGTATTTCTTGCCTTTCCCCTACTCGACGCCCTTTTCCCAAATGGGGTTGGCGTGTTTTACGGCGCAGTTTACCAACTTGCTTCAAATTCGGTAACATTTACCTATGGGGTTTACAAGCTAAGCAACGGAACCCAAAAAAGTGGATGGCGAAGCTTAATTAATTTCAACACAATGGCTTTGGGGTTGGGGGCGGTATTTCTGGTTACAGGGCTCTCACTGCCTTCGCCAGTTAAGGTTGCCTTCGAAGGGTTAGGAAAATGTACCAGTCCACTTTCGATGGTATACATTGGAGCCCTTTTAGGGGGAATGAATATTTTAAAGGCAATTAAGCAGAAGAGCGTTTACCTACTCAGCTTTAACAAACTGCTATTAGCCCCAATTCTATTTGCCTTTGCATATTTTTACGGATTAAATTTTATTGGCGTTGAAATGGACCGTACAGCATTCTTCGTGCTAATTCTTCAAGCAGCAATGCCTTGCCAAACTATAATCGTAGTACTTTCGCAAAGGTTTAACTCGAACCACGAACTTGCAGCTTCGAATCTTTTTGTAACTACAATTTTAAGCGTATTTACGCTTCCAATAATCTATGTTTTTTTAGAGTGGCTAATTAAACTTCAATAGCACAAATGGAACTTCGCTGGCTATTCAATTTCTAATCGAAGGTATTTTATATCTTTGGTAAGATATTTGATTAGCCCTATTCGTCGAACCAACTTTTACTTTAACCGTATGAAAAAAGCAACTAAACTATCGCTAATCCTTGTGTTATCAATACTTACACTAGGGATTACAAATGCAACTGCTCAGCATAAAAAAATGGACGAGATAATGGAAGACGTTTTCACCGAACGTGATAAAAACCTCTTCACCATTCGTTTTTTCGATGCACTTACTGGCAATCCAGTTGAAAAGGCGCAAATTCTAATTGAGAGCATTGGCGTATTCGAAACCGATTCGGCTGGGCGCGTTCAATTCCCAAAGCAACCCGACGGGCTTCTGCGCACCCTATTTAAAAAGGAAGGGTATATTGCGGCCGTTTTTATGGTTGATGTAGCAGCCGAAACAATTTTAAGGAACCGTTTCATTGTTTCTCCTGTTCTGGATATTAACCAATTTAGGGTAGTTCTCGATTGGGGCGAAAAGCCAAAAGACTTAGATGCGCATTTTGTTAAAGCAAATAGTTACCATATTAGCTTCCAAAACACGCGTGTTTTGAGCGATGGAACAGGACGACTCGACCGCGACGACATGGATGGCTATGGCCCAGAAACCATTACCATTGAGCGTATCGACGCCAATGCTGAGTACTCCTTTTTTGTTCACAATTTTTCGGCCGAAAGGAATTCCTCTGCAGGCCCTCTATCGGCATCGAATGCTACCGTTAGAGTTTATGCCGACAACAGATTGCTAAAAACTTTCCAAATTCCAACTTTTTTAAATGGAAAAATTTGGAACGTTTTTAAAGTAGTAAATGGACAGGTAGTCGATTGGCAGTAAGAACATTCTTCTAAAAAAGAAACCCACTCTTCTAAAATTGGAAGGGCGGGTTTTGTATTTATCGTGAGTTCGACTTAATTTTAACACAGAGGTTTTGTTTTGCATTTTACAAAATGATTGTTTTAATACGATTTGAATTCACCATGATGATGTTAATTGTTATTGAGAGGATCACAGAGGTCACAGAGGTTTAATGATTTTGCAATAATGCAAAATCATTAAAAATGAAATGAATTTCATTCTCACTTTTGAAGATTGCATCTTAGATAATACTGACGTTAAATAAGGTTTTCAATCAATTTAAAACCTTATTCTTTTTCAAAAAACCTTAGTAAAATTTTGTTTCCGAACGTTTTTTTACCTTATTCCCTTATTGATGAGCCTAATGCTCCAATGAATTATATCGAAGTCAAATATTTATATTCAAAGGAACTACAAATTGACTAGTTTGAAATGCTCTCCCTCATCCGATGAAACGAGTTTAACAATTCCTAAGACCGCAAAGTTAACGAGGGTTTCTTCAGCTTCGCGATGGGATATAAAGGCTATGCGACAAAATTGGTCGACCGTAATTTGTCCTTTCTCCTTTAGTTGATTTCTTAAAACTTTATCGTGCTTTGAGAGCTTTAGCCTTAGCGGTTTTCGGTAACGAATGGCATTCCAAACCTTTACTTGAAGTGGCGATGCCACTAAATTTTCATCGTTCGACCGAAAGAAAACTTTCCACTCGCCATTCTTATCGGGAGCCTTATAAAGTACTTTGGGGTTTTCCTTAACAATAATTTCGAGAACAACTTTTCCGTTAACCTCCCAGCGGGCAACTTCAAACTTTATTTCGGGTTTACAGTGAAGGTGTGCAGCCGTTTCGACCATATAGTACTCCTCGTCGGAGTTAATACCAGCCACATTCCCATTATCCTTAACACCAATAAGTAGGGTACCCCCACTGGTATTGGCAAATGCAACTAGCGACCTCGCAATTTTTTTCGAGTCGCTAATTGAGTGCTTAAAATCGAGCCGCTGATGCTCCCCCTGGCGGATAAGCTCAGCAATATGCTTGCTCACGACAATGGTGAAATTTAGAATGTTGGCTTGGTAACTCGACCCATAAATAGTATAATTCCAGAACTATTATGGCGAATAAGAAAAAGGAATGGGCGATTCACGTTGAATTCGAAGTAAGCAGGCATCGACTTGCGAACTATAACCACTGCTGTTGCAGCTGCAGCTTCGGTTCCCTCTTCCGAAACCTCAACAAAAGCCTTATGGTACACTTCGTCAATTTTAAGGTCGGGCTTCGACGACATGCGAGTAAAATCGGCCAAATTGCTAAATGCCAAAGGCATTCCCATTGCAGTAAAAGTTGGCTTTAACTCGAATTGAGTTTCGAACTTAAACCGAGGAAGCGAAAGATTCACTTCAACTTCTTCATAATGGGTTGACAAGGACGCTATTTTTTCGACAGAAAGAGAATTTTCAAATTTCTGAATTGCACTATCCTCGTCGGGCAAAATAACCAACATCGAAAAATCCTTCCCAGCGTATGGAATTTCGATCATGCTAAACCCTTCGCCCTTGGCAAGGTTATATTTCCCCCTGCGGTTCATCATGCTACACTCCATTTTTTCCTTTTTCGAAGGGAAAAATGTAGCTGTATTTGTATTTTCAGTTAAAAACTTCTCGTCCCATTGGCCTTTAAAGTAAATGGCATTGGTAAGCACCATCGCAGTAAGGTCGGTAATTGAGCCACCAGGCAAAAGGTTTTTAATTCTACTTTGGGTTTGCTTTTCAACCCAGTTATTAATTGCAAGTCTTTGCTCTTCGGGCTTTTCTCTAAAATCGAGGAGCTTAACTGGTGCTCCATACGCTTTTTTTACACCTCTTAGGTACTTGCAGCTAAACTTGTACTTTTTATCGGCCCAAAGCTGATTGGCAATGCTAATTTGAACACCTTTCGACCCAGAAAAAAGAATCGATTTTTGAGAATCACCTAGCTGTTTATGAAGGTTCGAATCGTCAATTGGAAAGTGTAATACTGTTGCCATTTCTTGCTTTGTGGCATTATTAGCTCCAGCATAGGTCATTCCCATTGCCATGGTAATGCTATAGGGCGAAAAGAAAATGTTTTCATTTTCGCCTTTTTCAACTGCCATTTGCTGAAATATACTGTAAGCAAAACTACTCGACTCTTTTGCTACGCTGTAATTATCCTGTGCGCTTGCACTTATATATGCCAGACTAATCATTACCAAAGCTATTCGTTTCATATGGGTTTTCTTTAAATTAAACATCAATAATATTAACGTCAGTAAAGATAGTGCAAAAACAAGAACTTGTTTATACTAAGTTGAGCAATTCAAAATACATGCCTAAAGCAAGTAAGGGGAATATGCAGAAATTGATCAGTTGCAATACCCGAGGCTGCAAGATTGAAACGTCGTTCGGCGGCGTCCCGATGGCTATCGGGAGATACCGTCGTCGAACTATTTTAGCAGGCTGTGCCTGCGATATGCAGAAATAAAGGAAACTTGATGCTAACTGTAACTTTGGCAATTGCAGGCACAACCTACTAGGATAGTAACGACTTAGGCTGGAGCCTAAGCCGAACCGCTAAACCGTCGGTTAATTAAAATTTGAAACTAAGCTTTGGATGAGTAACTTTTTTACGCCAAGGCACTATGCGATTTATTCTTTGTGGAATTTGTAATTCCTGGTCGATTCGAATCCAAGGTACTTGCCACTGGCCGTTTCGGTAGTGAATTTCGGGGAAGTTGTAGTTTTCGCGGCCATACAGTTTCCGCGAGTCGGCTGCAAACTCGGTAAATAATGCTTCGTCGTCAATGCTAAAGTATTCGGAAATTTGCTCGTACTGCGAAACGGGAAGAACTTGGTAAATTTTCCTACCCTCTCGTTTGGGTAGGTGAACCCATACAAGTATATGTCCGGTATGAGCTATGCGAGTGCTTTTTTCGTCCTTTTCGAGGCGAATTAATGCCATAGCGCCTCCGTTTTGGTAACGGCTTCGCTGGTTCGACACAAAGTTGCCAAGCGAGTAAACGGCAACCCTGCCCTCGGTGCTGTCGGTATCCATCGATGCCTCCATGCGTTGCAGTACGTGTGGATGGGAGCCAATTACGATTCGTAATCCGAGGTTGTGCATAAATGCCGTTAGCTTCATTTGCTCAAGCGATGGGGTTCGTTGGTACTCGTTTCCCCAATGTAAAAAGGCAATTACCTCGTCGACCTGCATAGCTTTTGCCTTTTGGTAGTCGGTTCGTATTTGGGCAGTGTCGATTAGGTTAACAATGGTAGGCGATGGGACAGGAATGCCATTAGTTCCATAGGTGTAATTTAAAAGTGCAACCCTAATTCCATTCTGCTCAATGAGCAGTGGATATGTTGAGTCTCTATTAGCCTTGTCTTTATAGGTTCCAGCAAAGGGAATTCCTCGGTTGTTAAGCACATCGATGGTTCGGATTATGCCATTTTTGCCCCTGTCGACCGAATGGTTATTGGCCGTCACTAGCGCATCGATACCTGCCGTTTTAAGTCCATCGGCAAGGGCATCGGGCGAGCTAAATTGTGGGTAACCCGAATACGGTTCGCCTGCTAAAGTAACTTCGAGATTGGCTATAGCCAAATCGGTAAGTGCAAAAGCTGGAGCAATGCGCGAAAAAGTACTGTCGTATGAGTAGGTTTTCGTGTTTTCGTCGAAAGCCGCCCTAACCTGACCGCCGTGTCCCATTACGTCGCCAATAAACATAAGGATTAACGAACTCTTTTGGGGTTCTTGTGCCGATAGCGAGATGCTAATGCAGCTAAGGACTATGGATAGATAAAGTGCAATTCTCATTAAACTAATTTTTACTTTCAATTTCGTTAATTACTTGGACTATAACTTCTTTTAAATGCGGGAGTTCTCTGTCGATTATTTCCCAAACTGCGCTTAGCTTAATGTTGAAATACTCGTGAGCAATAAAATTTCGAAACGCACGAACTTTATACCATGGGTAATTGATGGATGCAGTAATTTTAGAGTCGACATGAATTATGGTTTCCCCAATTACTGTGAACTGAAAAAGCACAGCGTCGTGAACCATGCGGTTTATGCAAAACGACTCAGCGTTTTCGCTTTTAACATACTCCTCAATAGCCTCTATCGCTTTTTTTATATGAAGAAGCCTGTTTAAACTGTCGAGTTTAGCGTTTTTCATATATAAGCGTTAAGTCATCACTAACATTTTCGAGAACGAAAGGTTTAAACGAGTCAATAAATCCAATATCAACCTTTCTATTAAATTCTCTCTCAAGTTCAAATTGAAGTTCGGCTAAGTCGAAGTAGCTAAACGATTTGGTTGCTTCAACAGCAATGTCGATGTCGCTTTTAGGATTGTCGGTGCCACGGGCAAACGAGCCATAAATCCAAGCCTTATTAATTCCAGTAAAATTCTTAATGATTTTAGTAATCGTTGCTAATATTTTACCTCTGTCGGTTTTACTAAAAGTTCGGTACGCAACTTTTGTTTCTGCAGCAACAAATGCTTCGTGGGCAATTTCGTTACTGCTGCCAATATCGTTAGCAAGTTTGTCGGAAAGCCAAGCAATGGCTAATTCGTTTTCGTTAATGTTGAAATATTTTGCAAAAACAGGAATTTGTTCCCGTTTTGCCTTTCGCAATCCTCGCTCAATTTTACTGAGTATGGCTTTGTCGATTCCTAAATAAGAGGCAGCAATATTAAGTGTGAGCTTGTTTTGCTCTCGATGTTTTCGAATTAATCCTCCAAAGGTTTCCATTTCAAAATAAATTGACAATTATTGTCAAAATTAGTTCTTTTTTTTGATATTAAGGTCAGTTCGATATAAGGAATAACATTAAAGAGTGATTTCACGCAATCCCGATAATTATTCATAGCCGTCAGGTTAAGTTTGTTTTCCCAACGGTTACTGGAACTCCAAAGTTCATTTTATTCCTCTTTCCTTTCTCCTTGATGAGAAAGGAACCAAAGAATCAAGGCAAAACGACGCTGCCACCCGCCCTGCCAAATCGTAAGCCCCATGGCAACGTAAGCGATATGGAACGGTTGGGGGTGTGTTGCGAACTGGAGATTGAAACAGAATCACTATCCCCCGATACGAAGCTACCTAAAAGTTGAAAAGATTCCAAATCCGCTAGACAACCAGTTTGCAATACACCCTTTGTTGGCAACTGGTGTTTACTCATATCGTACTGTTTGGTATTTATTTAGTTTTTTATTTTCAAACCAATGTCATAACGAAATATCCTATCCACAAAGCACACTTTTATTTTTTTTAGCATTTGTAATCCTAGACCTGAAAGTTGATTATTCGGGCTGGAGAGGCGGAAGCTCTTTTGAAAGCCTTTGGTTTTAGAGTTGGCTTGTGCGGGCTTGCAAATGTGCTTACACCTGTGTGTGCTTCAATTCCTATTAATTTGATATAGTTTGCTATGATTTATTGTCGATAATTAAAGTTGACGGAATTTTAGCTAGCCAAGAACTCTTTTCATCAATTAAATTTTTCCATCCAAAAATACTAATTAGCATTAAATTCTGTTGGTTTAAAATAATTAAATCTATTCCGTTCTTATTTAAAAAGTTAATATGGTTGGGGGCAATATGCTCAATTGCTTTAATCGATTCTTTAATTTCAGTATTGTTTTTTATTTGTCCATTAACATCTATGATAGTAATTTGAGAGCCTGAATTATGAATTAATTTTTGTGCTAATTTTATTAAAAATGCATCTTTTTCAGTAAACAGGGGAATTATAACTTTATCTACGCCCTTTAGGTTTTTATCTATCAACACGCCAATTGAAACATTGCATTTCGAAATAATTAAATTGGTTCTTTCATCAAATGGCGCATCTTTAAAAAAATTCTGTTTTCCAATGACTTGATTTATAACCCTATCTGGATTAATGATTTTTGTAGTTAGCCCAAATATCTTTCCTAAGAAACTTCCTTCATAAATTGAATGACCTATTCCCACAAGTAATAAATCAAAATCACCTTTATTTGCTACTGAAGCTATATCATTTTCAATATCGTTAGATGCTTTAAAAAGGGTTGTGATTTTTTGATTAAGAATATACGACTCCCGAATTACTGGGAGAAAACTGTCCTTTTCATATTTTTCTAAATTGTAGTTATTATACTCATTGCTTGGAGATAAGTGCATTACGGTAATAGAGGCTTTCCCGTTTAACCTTTTAACTAGGCTGTTTGCTAAACGCAGTAACGATACGCCCCTAGCAGGCTTGCCAAACGATACCAATATTTTAAACCTACTAATTGCACTTAACTCATGCTCGTTTTCTGCTTTTTGACTTTTGAATGCCCAGTTTATGAATGTTAGAGCGGGCCCAGTCATAAATGTTGTAACCAATGCCATAATCACCATCATGGCAAAAATTTCGGGAGTTAACACGCCTAAATCATACCCTATGTTTAAAATTACTAGTTCCATTAAGCCACGAGTATTCATCAAAGCCCCAATCGTTAAGCTATCTTTCCAGCTTTGGCCAACATATTTTGCAGCCAATGCACTTCCAACAAATTTACCAGTAACAGCAACAAGAATTATTAGCCCTGTTACTTTCCATAAATACGGGTCGTCAAGTAATCCGATTTGAGTACGCAAACCTGTATATACAAAAAACAAAGGCAGCAATAGAACCAGAGCAACATCTTCTATTTTTTCAATAAAAATACTTCTGAATTTTGCATTATCGGGCATTATTGCGCCAGCCATAAAAGCGCCAAACAATGCGTGAATACCTATTACTTCTGTAGCATATGCCGATAGAATGAGCGTAAGAAAAAAGATTGCAACAATTGATTTGCTCAAAGTTTCTTTATAAGCATGAATATTTCCCACACGACTTAAAAACGGGCGAACTATCTTTATCATAAAAAACACATACCCTATTGCTAACAAAATGGTATAAATTGCACTTACAAAAGAACCAGCTTTTACAATAGCAATAATAACTGCCAATAACGACCATGCGGTTATGTCGTCGGCTGCTGCACATGTAATTACAATTGCACCAATTTTGGTTTTATGAATCCCCCGTTCTTGTATAATTCTGGCAAGCACAGGAAATGCGGTTACACTCATTGAAATGCCCAAAAACAAGCCGAATGAAGAGAACTGAACCCCGTCAGGTGCAAATGAATCATAAATAAAGTATGCTAAGCCCATGCCTAGCGCAAACGGAATAATTATACTTGCATGACTTATTACTATCGCATCGTGGGCTTTATTCTTAAGAACCTTTAAGTCTAACTCCATGCCGATAATAAACATAAACAAGATTAGTCCAATTTGGCTTATAATATGTAAATTCCCCAGAGAATGAGCAGGAAATAGTGCTGATGTAAATTCAGGGAAATAGAAACCAATTAAAGAAGGACCAAGAATAATACCAGCAACAATTTCACCAATGACCGTTGGTTGACCTATTTTTTTACATAACCAACCCAAAAGTCGAGCAACAATAATGATGGTGACAATTTGTGCCAATAAAACAGCCAGCGGATGTTCCAAGTTGAAAAGTAAAGAATTAATAAAATCGTCCCACTGACTATTTTCAGATTTTGGAATATATACTTTTCGTCCGTTTTCTAGTTTTGAGCCTAATACAATAATCCAGTACATTAAGGCAGAAAATCCGCCTATAATTCCTATATAAAAGACGGTGTTTTTTATTTTTTTCATTTTTTTATGCTAAAATGTTTATGCAAAAATACTGTTAAAATATTCCCATTAATCAATATGTTATTCTTCATTTCTATATTTCTTCATAATATCCTTGAATAATTCGCCAATGGTAGGTGGAGTAACCGATATTGCATTTGCACCAGAATTTATTGCTAGCTGTATTGTTTCTTCCGTTTTACCACCAGTAGCAAGAATTGCAATTTTGCTATTTATTTCTCTGATTATTTTAATGATATTTGAAGTCTTTTCTGCACCTGAAACATTAAATATATCCACCCCTGCTTTTATTCTCCCTTCAAAGTCGTCGTTTTCTGAAACTACTGTTATTATAATAGGAATATCAATTTTATCTTTAAGCCGTTTTATTATATCATTTGATGTTGGCTTATTTAATACAACACCTAGTGCGCCTTGAAATTCTGCATCAATAGCAAGGTTAATAGACCTGTCTCCGTTTGTTAATCCTCCGCCAACACCACAAAAAATTGGTTTATCAGATGCTAAAATAAGCGAATGCGATATTAGTGGCTGAGGTGTAAATGGATAAACCGCTAAAATAGCATTTGCATTGGTGTTTCTAATAATTGCGACATCTGTAGAGAATAAAAATGATTTTAGTAACTGCCCAAAAATTCGAATTCCCGAGCATTCATCGATTACTTCGGGAACTGTAACTATGTTTTTTCGTAACCTACTTTGAAAAGATGGAATACTGTCCATGTGTTTCTGTTTTGTGAAAATTATTATTGTGTTAGCTGTAAACTAATAATAGCCGTATGTATGGAGGTTGAATAAGTATAGTCAACCATACATAAATATTGTTTTTAACAGGAAACCTATTGAATTCACATTTCCTGCTCTTACGTTTTAAGTGCAAGATATTACGAATAGAAAGATTGTTTTGAAGAGTTGAATTGAATGGTGTTGATTGTGTAATAAGGTGGGCAAATAATGTAATGAATTAGGAACCAATTTTTTTCAGAAATTCATTTTTATAACTCTCACTTAAATGAACTATTAGCTGTTTACCTGATGGAAGAGCTATTTTGGTAGTAATTACTTCGTTTGTAAAATAAACTACAGTTTTTATCGAAATCGCTTCGCGTTTATTAATTTGACAAAAATCCAAATATGGCAACTCTTTAAGTATTGCGTTGAATGTATAGTTCTTTGCTGTTAATGCTGTGCCATCTTGTAATAAAATAATTTTATCCCTGCTATCCCCATCAGAAGAATACAAATAAAGTATCTGATTAAAAAACAGAATTGCTTTTCCTTTATCTGTATTTAGTTGAAAATAGTCTTTCTTTATTTTTGCATTATTGTGCAGGATTAAAGCCTTTTTAACAGCCTTTTCAAGTCGCTCTTTTGTTAAGGGCTTACGAACATAATCTACAGCATTAAGGTCAAATGCATCAGCGGCGTATTCCTTGTAGGCAGTTGTGAATATTACGGGTCGACCATTTAGTAAATTAGCTACTTGCAAACCGTTCATTTCAGGCATTTCGATATCCAAAATACAAAGGTCGAAATCTAGTTTGGGCAGTTCTGTAAAGAATTTTAACGGACTGTTAAATGCCTTTACAACTTCCAATTCAGGAATTTGCTCACATAGCATTTTCAGGTACGATAAACCTGTAAGCTCGTCATCGAGCAGCAAGCATTTGAGCTTTGTGTTCAAGTAAATTAATTTTTAAGTGACTAATATAAACATCGCCTTCAATAAATTTAGTAAGAATGAAATTGTTCTTATAGATTATTTTAAGTCGTTGTTCTAGAAGCTCAGAGCCTAAGCCGCTATTCTCTTTTTTCATCGGGACTTTTGATGATATTTTATTGGCAACCGTAAGGGAGAAAGTATTATCATTAAACTCGAATACAATTGATATAAAAGCATCAGGACTTTGCAGGTCGGCATGTTTAAACGCATTTTCAATGAGGTCAATAGATATTAAAGGCGTTAATAGCTTCTGTTCGTAAAGTGGTTCAGATTCCTTAATCTTTGTTTTTACCTTTAGTTCAAAAAGCGGACTAACTTTAATTTTATTAATTTCTATCAGGTTAATGGCAAATTCTATTTCTTCCTTTGGTGTAACATATTTTTTTTGGCTATCATACAAAATGTAATCCAGAACATTTGCTAGCTTGTCTAGTGCAAAATATGTTTGATATGCGTGTGATTGAATAGAGTTTAGTATGTTTTTAAAAAGATGAGGATTTAGTTTCGATTCAAGTTTTTCAAGCTGCAATGCATTAACTCTATCTTCAAGTTCTTGAAATTTTGATTCAACCACCTTTTTCTTTTTCTCTGAATTTGAAAGCCTTACAATTAAATAGGTGAAAAGTATAATCACAATAAATCCAGCACCTAGCAAGATGTAAATAAATTGAAATGGTATTTCTTTAATTATGCTCATGTCATTATCAAACATTTCAGAATGTAAAAATACAAACTTCTGCTGAGTGTCGGCAAAAAAAACAGCTCTTTTGCAAATTTAGGTCGTGCGTTGACTTGTGCGATTTGCAAATGTGCTGTTTTGTGGGTGGGGTTTCTTTCTTCTTTATAAAAGTTAAATCCTTTCTTATTTCAATTTTATCATTATCGTATCTGCCAGTTCGTCTGTCTTCCTTACACTTGTTGCCAACGCAGCGATGGGAAACCCTTCCTTTGCATTAATGGTTTTGCGATGGTTCAACTATCTAAGCGCCATCAACCAATGCGTTCCATCTCGAACGCAAGCGCCCTTGCACATGGGGCTAACGATTCGACATTCCCCCTCTTGCTGCCGCTCTCCCGATAGTTATCGGGATTGCCTTCCCCCCGCACGTCGCTCATGGTTAACTGCTTGGGATTTCTAATTAATTTCGCTTTGATATTTTTGATGTCCCATACTTTTTCTATGCATTAGTAAATGAATATTTTCAGCAGACTTCTATTATTAAACAAGATGATTATTGTAATTTGCTCTGGCATATAATTGCTTACGATTATGCTCGTAGAATATTAGCGTCTTTGCGTCTTTGCGCCTTTGCGTGAAATATTGACTCACTTTAAAACAAAAAAACAGGGAGCAATTTTGCCCCCTGCCTGCACCATTACCTTAACCCTTTACCTCACTACTTACACTACGAACTGGTGCAATTCAAGCGTAAGCAGCGATGCTGAAAAAACTATTTTATAACTAACTTTCCAATGTAACGGCCGTTTTCGGTTTCGGTTACTACAAAGTAAACACCGTTGGCAATACCTTCGAGCGAAAGCGAACCATTAACCATCGACTTTTCGATCATTACCTGACCGGTTATGCTAATAACCTTAACGGTATACGGTTGGATCGAGGAATTTTCGATTGCAATGTTAACCGAACCCTTTGCTGGATTTGGGAATAGCTGCATTTGGTTAACAACTATGTTATTGTCTGAGATGCCCGTGCTAATATCAAGTTGAACATCGTCTAAAAGAAGGTATCCCTGAAAATCGTCGCTATGGCCATGAAAACCAATAAAGTATGTTCCGTCGGTTGCAGGACTAAAGTTGAGCGATGCTTGAGTCCACTCCAAATTATCGAGGGTTAGATTCTGGTAAACTGGTGTTGCCGACATTGCAGTTGAAACATTGTTGTTGCCTAAGTAAACGCTAAGTTTTTCAATAGGATTTGGAACAATCATATCGCCCATTGTTCGGAACCAGAACTTTAAGTTATAGCTCTCGCTAGCTTGTAGCACAACAGGAGGAGTTATTAGCCAATCGTTCATGTCGTAAAAGCTAAATATAATATTCATTGCATTAGGTGCCGAATGAGCCATTTCTGGTGTAGCAGCATTTGTAACCACATCCCAAACGGGGCCATCGTTATTGGTGTTTTCAACGGTCCAGCCAATTGGGTAATTCGAACCGGGGCCAGCAACAACTGCATCGAAGTTTTCGGTCCAAGGAAGATTCGTTATTGTTGGGTCGGCCATTGTTGTAAACGACCATACTGGACAACCTGTTGCATCGCCATTCTCGTTATAAGGAACCACTTTCCAGAAGTAGGTTGTTTCAAACTCAAGAGTTCCCGTGTAGGTGTAGGAAGTGCTATTGCTTCCTGTAAAATCCATTCCGTCAATAATGGTTAGATTATTGGAACTTTCGCCAAAGTAAAGTTTGTAGCCGTCGGGGTCGCCACCACCGTTAATCCATTGAAAAACAAGGTTAGTCATAATGTTTACGCCAATTGCACCGTTGGCAGGTTTCGAAACCTGAGCAACATTTGGAGGTGTGCCAGCAGCTAAACTCCAGCTAACATCGTCGAGCCAAATGGAGCTAACCGAAGTTAACTCAGGGTTTCCGCCATGGCGAATGCCAACGTAAGGGTAACCTTCCATTTCTTCGAAAATTACAGTGTACTGTTGGTGCTCGGCAGTAAGAACAAAGGTTTCAGCCTCAATAAACGATTCAACGTCGTAAGGGTTAGCCATGCGCCCAACAATAAGCGACATATCGTAATCGCCACCTTTTTTAGCGTAGAACTTAAGCTGGTGAGTATCAAAATTATTTAGCCCTGGAGTTGCTAATGTAACGGGGTAGTTGTTCTCGGAGAACATTACGAATTTTGCCACGTTTGGAAGCGAGTATGCATAGCTGTCGGCTTTTATGGCAACCGACGTAAATTCGTGATTGGGATTGTTTAGTGCATTCCAGCCTGTTGGTATGTTTAAACTCGCATCGAATGGTTGGAAAAAGTTGTTAACTAACGCAGAAGCATTGCCAGTAAGAGCAATTGTGTTATTGCCCGTAAAGTTGCCATCGATATTGAATGTTAGGTTTTTTGAATTAGCACCAACAGCTGTAGGAGAATAGGTTATAACGGCATCAACAGTTTCGCCGGGAGCAATATTTGCGGTAAAGTTGCAAGAGTATGGTGTATCAACAGTTGCCCCAGTAATGTTTAAAAATCCAGTTCCTGTATTCGAAATGGTAACGTTAATGCTCATTGAGCCCGTAATTGCAAGCAGCGGAAAGTCAACGCTACTAGAGCTTAGCGTAATTTCACCATTCCCAGAAATTTCATCAACTACAATATCGTCGATAAAAATTGGAACTCCTGCTTGACCTTCAGGACGCGAGTAGCGCCAGCGAAGGTAAACATTGTCGGAGGCGTATGCCGATAAATCGAAGAAAGCCCAAGTCCATTCATTTGGGGTTGCTGGCGAAAGGGCTCCGAGTTCGTTCCATGTGTCTCCACCGTCGGCCGAAACCTCAATGTAAGTAACGTCCGAGCCTTCAACTTTTTCAACTATGGTTGAATTATTTCTCCACCAGAATGAAACGAAATGATTAGCTGGAAGGTTAATTCTGGGAGTAACTAAAACAAAATCGCCACCAGTGGTGCTAGGATTACAGACCGCTGCGCCAACGCCACTATGAGTATTGAGTTCGCTAGCTTTATTCCAGTTTATTGGAGTTGTTTGGTAGTACCAATCGGTTTTTGTCATGTCGCCATACCATCCGGGAGTCCAAATTTCGGTATCCTCAAACCCTTGGGTGTAAGGCAGTGCCGAAATAACCCTTTGGGTTTGAAAGTTAAATACAGGCGAAGGAGTTTCGTCGGTAGCATTTTTTGCAACAACTCTCCAAAAATAGTTGGTTTTCGACAAAAGGGGTTCGGTTAGCGTAACTGTAAATGTGCCAGGTGCTGTAACTTCGGCATCGGTAACAATTCGTGCGCTAGCGTTCATCGAAGTTACAAGAGTTTCGTTGGTGCTTAGGTAAACATCGTAGGCAGTTGTGTTATCGCCAAGGTCGATTGAGAGTTCGGTGTCAACATCAACTTTTGTTGAGGTTGATGCTGGTAACTCGTTTTGTGGAGTTTCGGGAGCAGCGCCTGCTTCGTAGTAAAAGCGAATATTGGGTAAACTGCTTGGGTAAGGATTTAAAAATCCATTTCCAGTTGGAAAACTTGTGTCGGAGCCACTTCCCTTGTTGTTGTTTGTAGTTGATGTGGTTGAATTGAAATTGGGGTACTGGTAGTTGAAATCGCCATTTCGACTTTCCCAATGAACAATAATATTGCTAGTTCCATCGTAGGCAAAATCGGTAATGTCAATTATTGTCCAACCATTAAAAGTGATATTTCCACTGTAAACCATCGTATAACCGTTGCTCTCGGGGTTTTCGTAGTTATTGCCAGCAAAAACATTGTCGGTGGTGAGTTTTAAATAAATTTTTTGGGTGTTTGCGGTTTTGGGGCCATTTATACAATTAACCGCGATTTGCGTAATGGCATTTGCTCCAACTGCAACCTGCGCAGGGTAAATTGCCGAGTGCCAGCCGTACGACCATGCTCCATAAACTGGATAGGATGTTGATACGGTTCCTCCTCCAATTTCTACATAGCTTTGCCCGTTTGCAATAAGAGCGCAAACTGCGAGGGCAATAATTAAGTAAAATCTTTTCATAAACAAATAATTTTAGGTAAGGGATAATTTTGGCAATGTTAGCGTAACTCCAATTCAAATTAATAGGGGGATTCACCTAATTTTAAAACTCGATTTTGTTTAAAAGAAACATCTTTTGCTACATTTGCAATTACCTTAACCTATTGCTTCGAAATGCGATGCCTTTCAATAAAAATGGTTTTTGTTGTTTTGCTTTTCTCGTTAATTGGGGATATTTGCTTTGCTCAAAATGTTAGCCAAGTTAAAGCTGATAATGTAGCCCGAAGTAATTGGCAAATCGACTCGTTAATTAGTCTTTCCGAGCAGTATAGCATAACTCGCCCCAAAAAAGCGCGCACCTTCGCTTTACAAGCACTCGAAATTGCTGAGAAAACAAAGGGAATTGAGCAACAGGCTGTTTGTCGACTAAGTATTGCCAAGTCGTACAAAACTGTTCGCGATTATAACAGCATTTTGCAAACCCTAAACCCGCTGCTGGCCAATCTTAACGAAATTGATAATTACGACATTGTAGCCGAAATATTGAACTCAATAGGAATTGCCCATTACCAGCTGGGGCACGACACAATACCTTTAAGTAAATATATTAACGAAAAAAATTTAGATAGAACACAATCGGATTTAGAGAGCATTTCGTTAGGACTAAAGGCTATTGGTCGATTTTATTCGAAAATAGGAAGTAACGAAAAAGCAATTGAATTTCTTAAAAAAAGTGTTCGAATCGATTCGATTATTGGAAATCCTGAGCATTTGGGCGAATCAATATTGCTTTTGGCAAAAGCTAACATTCAAGCACAAAACATTGTAACGGCCGAAACGCTTCTTCAAGAATCGCTTTTCAACCTTAAAAAGGTTAATAGGCCCGACCTTAATATGGAGGCCTATACTACTTTAGCAGAAATATGTGCTTTGAGCAATCCTCTCCAATCGCAAGAATATCTCAACTTAGCATTGGCCGAAAAGGTTCCCATTGATTCTTTTAGAGTAACGATTTTGAAGTCATTGATTCAGGCTGCCAGTAATAATCCCGATAGCGCAATTGAAACAATAAAAAAAGCCAAACCCTTTATTAATTCTGTAAAACAGAACGAAGAATACTGGAGCACTCGGCTTGTTATTGCCAATTCCTTATGGCAAAAGCGGAATACAGTTAGCGCCATAGCCCTTTACAACGAAGTAGTTGATTCGACTAATAATATTGGTTTAAAGCAAATAGCCATAAAAGGTACTTTTCAACTTGCCGAAATATATACAGTACGAGGAAAACCTCTGGAGGCAAACAGAATTCTTTTGAAACACCTTAGCATTCGAAACGAATTTGAATTGAAGCAAAGGAAACTTCAGAAAAACTCCCCTGCCAGTTCGCTCGAACGCAAACTCGATGCCTACCAAAGGGAAGCTAAACTGCAAAATTTAATTATTGAAAAGGAGGAAACCCGAAGGAATCTTCTTTTAATTCTTGTCGCAATTACTCTTCCGCTGCTTGTACTCATTAGTTTTCTTTTAGTTGGAAGAATTAGGGCAAGCAAGGTGCTGGCTCTGCGAAACAAGCAAATTGAGCAGCAAAACGAGGAGCTTAATACCATTAACGAGCAGCTTTTACATTCGCAGCATAAATTAATGAGGCTTAACCAAACAAAGGACAAGTTTTTCTCAATTGTTGCACACGACTTAAAGAGCCCTTTGGTTGCACTAAAAACTTCGGTTTATAATATGAGGCAATCGATGCAGGTTGTTGAGAATACCCAGCATGGAAACCTTTCGGTTCTCGAAGAGGCCCTTACAAATACCATTAACCTTTTAAATAATCTCCTTTTTTGGGCGCTATCGCAGGAAGATTCCATTGAGTTTCAGCCCGAAGAGTTTAATGTTGCTGAGTGCCTCGAGGTTGAGGTTACAAATGCAAAGCTCATCGCGTCGCATAAAAACATTGCCTTAAAAATCGACATTCCCAAATCGCTTCAAGTTGAAACCGATTTAAATATGTTTCTTTTTATTTTTCGGAATATACTTTCGAACGCACTAAAATTCACTCCCGAACAAGGCAAAATTTTCGTTACAACTGCAATAAATAGCAACAACATTTCGGTTACAATTAGCGATACAGGTAAAGGAATGACAACCGAAGAACTTAACTCTCTTTTCGAAATTAGCGAGGAAAAATTTCGAGGGAAAAAGCGTACTAACTCCGGAACTGGGCTGGGGCTTTTGCTTTCGAAGGAGTTTGCTGCTAAAATGGGAGGCACAATTGTTGCTAAATCAGAGGTTGACAATGGAACCGTTTTCACAATTAGTATACCCAATAAGTAACAAATGGCTTTTGCTCCCAAAACCATAGTTATAGCCGACGATCATCCTATTTTTAGGGTTGGCGTAGTTAGCGTTTTAAATAGAATTGAGGGCTACAAGGTAATTGGAGAAGCCGAAAATGGACTTGAGGCAATTGACTTAATAGTGAAGCACAAGCCCGACATAGCAATTCTCGACCTCGACATGCCTAAAAGCAACGGAATTAATGTGGTAAATAGAATTGTAGAACTGCATTTGCCAACTCGAATGGTAATACTTACGGCACATACCGATCCTAAAACATTTATGCAAATAGCCGAAATGCAAGAGGTTAGCATTTTGCTAAAAGAAAATGCCATAAACGAGCTGCCACAATGCTTGCAGAGTATTTCCGAAGGTAAAGTGTTTATTAGCCAAATTTGCAGAAAGGTAATTAGCAAATTTCAGCAGCAGCATAATTCAGTTCAAAAAATTGTAAATCGGCTTAAGGAGCTTACGTCAACCGAAATACGAATACTTTCGCTTATTGGCGAAGGGTTAACCACACAGCAAATTGCCGATAGGCAAAGCAACAGCTTCAAGACCATCGAAAACCATCGAACTAACATTGCCAATAAACTGGATATTTCGGGGGCTAATAACCTATTGGTCTTTGCCGTCGAAAACAAGGAGTTGATTAGTAGTGCTTTAGGTAAAAAAGGGTAACTTGTAACGAATTTAAGAACGTTTCAATCGAATTGCGATATACATTTGTATAATCAAACTCTACCGCCTTGTTCCGAAAATTTCTTTTTAACTATCGTATTTTTATTTGGGTACTCCTTATCCTCGCTTTGATAATGGGAGGTGGCTTTTTGGTTATTGCCTTTTCGTATAAGCTTCAAAAGAAAACCGAAAGCTACATTGAAGCGGCTCGAACGAGTGTAAGCATTGCCAAGGAAATGGAGAACGAGCTTACCGCAATTCGCGGACTTACATTTACTTACCTTGTAAATAAGTCCGATGTTTGGCTCGATTCGATGAAGAACCGACAAATGAAGTTTATTATTTACCTCGAAAGGGCCAGAGCTAAGGCCAATTCGCCCGAAGAGGAGAGGCTGGTTCAGCAAATTTCGGCACTTTTTACCAACTACGAGCAAAATATTATTACTTCTGCTTCGCTTGTAAAAACTGGAAACATTAGTAAAGCCAATGCGCTAATTGCCCACTCGGCACAGGATTTATTTAGCACAATTCAAGACAAAAGTAATCAGTACATTAAACTGAACAAAAGCGCCGAAACGCTTTACGAACTCGAAATTGCGAAAACTAATTCCATTATTCTAAAAACAATGGTTTCACTTGGTATAGGTGGCATTGTAGCTGGGTTGCTGCTTGGTTGGCTTTTAACCCGAATGCTTTTTGGACCAATAAATCAACTTGTGCTCACCATTAGAAGCGCTACGGGCGAAACCGTACTTGAGCGGTTTAAACTTCCCCATGGTGGCGAACTCGACGAACTTGGCAACAGGGTTAAGGATTTAATTGACCGGATAAATCAGGCAAACGAAGACTTAAATCGTAATCGAGAGTTGCTACAGTACTCGAACAAGTATGCAACTTTAGGCAAAATTGCGCCAACCATTGCGCACGAAATTCGTAATCCTTTGGCGGCTATTAAAATGTTGGTGTATTCTATTAGAGAAGAGCATAACTTACCCGACTCAATAAAAGAGGATTTGGATATTATTTCGAGCGAAATTGACAGAATGGAGGGTTTTACAAAAGATTTTTTAAAGTTTGCAAAGCCTGCCGACCCCATTTTTACCCTTGTAAATCCAACCGATAGTCTTGTTGAAGTAATTCAGCTGCTCAAGCCCCGACTAAAGAAAAATTCGATTCAACTAATCGATAATGCCTCGGTAAATACTGCCTATGTTATGGCCGATGTGGGCCATTTAAAGCAACTTTACATGAATATTATTCTTAATGCTGTTGAGGTTATGCCAAAAAATGGGCAGTTGCTAATCGATGCGAGTATTATTACGAATTGCCAAAACGATAAAGTTCTTGCACACACGGATTTTTTACGGATTTCGTTTAACGACTCAGGTCCTGGAATTCCCGAGGCTATTATGAAAACTCTTTTCGAGCCATTTATCAGGGGCAGCGAGCAAGGGGTTGGTCTTGGTCTTTCAATTTCGCAAGGAATTGCCACAACTCACGGTGGCTGGATTAGTGCCGAAAACAAGGAGCACGAAAAGGGAGCAATTTTTCATATTTTTCTTCCCATTAAATCGTAACGATTAAAAAGCATATAAAATGTATAAAGTTCTTATTGTCGACGACGAGCAAAGCGTAAGGTACTCGTTTAAAAAGCTTTTAGGAACGTCGAACTACGAGCTAATTGAAGCCAGTAATGCCGAAACAGCTCTGGCTACTTTTAATCGAGAGAAGCCCAATTTAGTAATTCTCGACATTGAAATGCCTGGCAAAGATGGCATTCAGGTTTTAAAGGAACTCAAAGAAATTTCTCCGTTAACCCCAGTTATTATTATAACTGCGTATGGCTCGGGCGACCGTGTTATAAAGGCAATGAAGTACGGTGCATACGAGTATGTTGAGAAACCATTCGATATTCCTCGGTTAATATCAATAATCGACGAGGCGCTAAAAGCCACTCAACATAGTAGCGGGAATATTGTCGACCCCAAAGCAATTTCGAAAGAAAAGGTTAAACCCAACGACGAGGTTATTGTAGGCGAAAGTTCGGCTATAAAAGAGGTTTTTAAACTTATTGGGCGTGTTGCGGCAAGCGATGCAAGTATTCTTATTGTTGGCGAAAGCGGAACAGGTAAGGAGTTGGTTGCAAAGGCAATTCATAGGTATAGCGACAGGTTGGGAAAGCCGTTTATTGCAATAAACTGTGCTGCCATTCCCGAAGCTCTACTCGAAAGCGAACTTTTTGGCTACGAAAAGGGTGCCTTTACTGGCGCCGAGCGCCAGAAGCTTGGAAAATTTGAGGAAGCCAACGGCGGAACCCTTTTCCTCGACGAGGTTGGCGACATGGGTTTGTCGCTTCAGTCGAAGCTGCTTCGAGTTCTTCAAGAGGGAACTTTCGAACGCTTAGGAAGTTCTAAAAACATTAAGGTCGATGTTCGCATTGTAGCAGCAACTAATCGAAACCTCGAGAACGACATTGTTCGAAAGGCGTTTCGCGAAGACCTTTACTATAGGCTAAAAGTGGTTACCATAACCCTGCCCCCGCTTCGAATGAGAAAGGACGACATACCATTGCTTACCCAGCATTTTATGCTAAAGCATTCGAAGGAAAACCGAGCCGACAGACTTGTAGTGCACCCCGAAGCATTGAGTAAAATGCGAGAGTACTCGTGGCCAGGCAATATTAGGGAACTCGAAAATGTAGTTAAAAGGGCTATAATTCTTACAAAAGGTAATGTTATAAACCCCGATCTTCTGTTCGAAGGCATCGAAAAACCATCGTCTCACAGCCCAATAGGTCACGATCGGCTGTCGAACTACCTATCCGAAACAACCAGCTTATCCGAGGGTAATGTTTACAAACTTGTTGTTGACGAGGTCGAAAGAGACCTCATTAAATGGGCACTCGATAAAACCAGCTGGAATCAGGCACAGGCCGCTAAAATACTGGGCATATCAAGGGTTATGATTCACGAACGAATAGAAAAGTACGAATTAAAGCAGTAGTTGAGAAGATGATTATTACGGTGCTCTGCGCCTTGATGACAACGAGTATATGGTAATTTTACAAATATTGTGCGGCGCTGCCGCTTAAATAACCGACATTGATTAATTAGGATTTCTATTTTCTATATGAATAGAACATACATCTATTTAAAATCCATCGATTTATAGTTTAATAAAGGGTGTTAATTTGAAATTTAACATCATAATTGTTATGAAAAAAGGATTGGATTATTGCTGAGTATCTGGGCTTTGATTTTTTTCATTATAATTCTGTAACCTTTGCCCTTTAGTATGGTAATCCTTTATGAAAACCCAAATGAATGAATGCAACTGAATTAAAAAGCGATAATTCTCTAATGCTCGAAGCCCAAGATGGTAATTTAAAAGCTATAGGCGAGTTATACGATAGGCATCAGAAAAAATTGTATGGTTTCTTTGTAAGGCTTACAAATAACTCTTTTTGCAGCTGCGATTTAACGCAAAATGTGTTCCTGCGAATATTAAAATTTAGGCATACATATAATCCTGCACACCAGTTTCGAACTTGGATGTACCAAATTGCAAGGAATGTTCTTTCCGACTTTTATAATTCAAAGAATAAATTGGTCGAATATTCGAATGACATTGATAATGTGCGGCATAATGAAATTGAACATCAGCATGGTTACGCATCGAGGGAGGATTTAGTTTTATATAGAGCCATTGGGCAACTCTCTAAAGAACAGCAACTACTAATTGAAATGAGCAAATTTCAAAAGCTAAAATATGAGGAAATTGCCCTAATAACAAACGATTCGGTAGGCAATATTAAAGTAAAAGTACATAGGGCCATTGCACTTCTAAAGGAAAAATACTTTGAAGTAGATAGAACTATCGATTTTGAATAATACAACAGCTATGGAAACCTCGAACAAAAAAATAGAATGTGTTGAAGTGCAGGAACTTCTTTCGGAATACTTGCAATTGGAGCTGAGTAATGAAAAAAGTTTAGCGATTGAAGGACACTTAAAAGTATGTAGCCACTGCAATAACGAACTTGCGAAGCTTAAAAAACTAATCGAATTAATTGATAATGCTTACGAGCCAGAACCTCCTTCGTACTTAAAGTCACAATTTTCGGAACTTATCAACAAGGAGCAAGCAACGCAGCAACAGGGTAGTACTAAGTTGCCAATAAGCTATACAACTAGAATACTTGTGAGAGTTGCAGCGGCTATTGCCCTGCTTTTAGTTGGAAATGCAATTGGGCTGTTCACATACCCTTACCTTTTGGAGCAATCCTCAAAACAAGAAGTTGCAATGATAAAGCAGGAGGTTTCGTCGTTGAAAGAGGCTTTGGTTTTAAGTATGATTAATCAAGAATCGGCAAGCGAACGAGTTAGGGCTTTAAATATGACAACTGAACTAAGCCATTTAGACAATAAGCTTTTCGCCGTTCTGTTGGAAACCCTAAACGACGACCCAAGCCCCAATGTACGTCTATCTGCAGCGCAAGCATTGTCGCGATATATGGCCTCCGAACAGGTTCGCGATTCACTAATTAGTAGCCTTCATGAGCAAACCAATCCGCTGGTGCAAATTACCTTAATCAACATAATTGTGACTAGCAATGCTCCCCATGCGGCCGAAAGCCTTAAGCAATTTGCCAAGTCGAAAGACCTGATGGATGAGGTGAAACAACTTTTGGATATACAAATAAAACAACTGACAATATAACCCTTGGGTATACATAAAGCTGGCCAGCTTAAACTGTTTAACTTAAAAAACCTAGAAACTATGAAGACAATGAAAACACAAACTACATTTCTGCTGGTTGGCTTAATGCTACTTACCACTGTTGCGCTATCGCAGGAAAAAGAAGTTACTCAGCAATACACCTTTATGACTAATAGAGGCGCCAACCGATTAGTAGTTAAAAATATTGTAAAGGATATAAAGATAGTTGGTAAAGATGCAAAACTGCTTAATTGCACTCGCTGTATTCATACTTGGTTTAGATACGATTCATTATTATATAAGAAGCATTTTAGTGGGGGTAGTTACAGAACACCCTTTTCTGCTAAAGATGAAGGGAAAGATTTAATTTATGAAGTTAAAAGCCAGATTGCCAACAGCTATACTTTTCTCATTCAAAGTAAACTTAACATATTAATTGATAATACAGCAGCCCTTATTGAAAGTACTAATATTTCAAAAGGGGGTAAAATAAGCATAGAAGGAGTTGAGAGCGAAATAAATATTAACACATTAACATCCGATATAAAGCTGAAGGATGTTTCTGGTCCAATTGTAATCTCGAGCGTAAGTGGCGATGTTGATATTGAGTTGTCTAAAGAGAACCTTGTTGGCCCTATATCTATAGGAGTTTTAAGAGGAAATATTACGCTCAGGCTTCCAGCTACAGCAAATGCTAATATAATTGCGAGCAACCTTACTGGTGAGATAATTTCTGATTTTGCAACGAGCCAGAATCCAATAGAAACAGAAGAAAAAACAGGAATTAAAATCTTCAAAACTAATTTAAACTTAGGTGGCAATAGCATTTTTATAACAACAGGCTCGGGCAATATAAGTATAGTAAAATACTAGAGCCGTCCTGTCGTTCTCATAATTGGTTCGTTACTTTTATGTTGTAATAAATTGACAGCTTCAAAAGAATATAAAAAGCAAAAAGGGGAGCAAGTAATGCGGGTATATTTCGGGACTTTAATGCTATATAGCCAGTTCGGTGCATTTTCGCTGCACTACGTTATCGAAACTCGCGCTCCCCGCACTTGCCACGCTTCAACCCGTTAGTATTTAACAAAATACTGTAATTCAGGCAGTTTTTGTTTTATAAATAAAACAGCAAGCCTTGATACTATCAAATGATACTATTAGAATCTGTTTAAGTTTATAATTGAAAATATATTATTACAATAACCACGGGCTTAAGCCCGTGGATTTATCGAAGGAAAAGACATGGCTTTAGCCAAACTTTTAAATCGTTTTTGGGCTACCTGCCCTCCGTTCAGGCGGGAAGCCCAATATTTCTGACAATAATCAACCACGGGCTAAAGCCCGTGGCTATTAAAATATATAAAATTTAAAAAGATTCTTAAGGTTTTGCTTAATAAAACCACATCATACAATAATACCTCCACTTTTACAGCTGCTTTACCTTTAAATAAACAACCCATTTTGTGTAAACTTTCTTTACACATAGCAAATAAATTTTACCATTTCAGCATTAAACAAACCTGTACATGCGTAAACGCTAGGTGCAACGTATTCAGTTAAATACAGCAATGAAGGAGTATTAATTTAAGATATTGTATGTATAAGTATATTTAGGAGCACAGCGGGTATAGTGCTGATATACTGCACTATGCAAATCGTGGCACTTGAATTGATATATGCAAATCGCGTTTTTAAAACGAAAAATAACTTTCCAAATAAATTTTATTAACCTTTAAACAAAACAAAAATGAAAAAATTACTTTTACAAGTATCAGCCCTTGCGCTGTTAGTAGTTATGGCAGCTAGCTGCTCAAAAATGCCAGAAGCCGAAGTAGCAACTGCAAAAGCATCTGTTGAAGCAGCAAAATCGGTTGAAGCAAACCGTTACATTGCTCCCGAATTCAACGCAGTTCAAGATTCTTTGAATTCTGCACTTGTTGAAATCGAAACCCAAAAAGGTAAATTTTTCTTAACTCGCGACTATAAGCCTGTAACTGCAAAATTAGTTGCTCTTACTGCTGAGGCCGATGCTCTTAAAGCTAAAACCGAAGAACGCAAAGCAGCTGTAAGAACCGAAGTTCAAGAAACCCTTACTGCTCTTTCTCTTTTAATTGAAGAAGATAAGGCTCTTTTGAAAAAAGCTCCTAAAGGTAAAGAAGGTAAAGCAGCTCTTGAGGCTATTCAAAACGACATTACCGTTATTGAAGCTTCGGTTAACGAGGTTAACACTCTTGTTACCAATGGCGACTACCTAACTGCTCAAGATAAAGTAAACGCTTCGAAAGTAAAAGCGGAGGCCATTAAGGAAGAACTTAATGCTGCAATTGCAAAAACTAAGAAAAGACGTTAGTATTTTTTAAATAGATGTTTCTCGTTCTGGGAAAAAGCTATTTTTGCAACAAATTAAAAAGCCCTGAAATTTCTCAGGGCTTTTTTAAAAAACAATAACTCGAGTTGCAATGACCTTCCTCCGAAATAAAAAATATAAGTTTCTCCTCTTAGTCATTATCCTCATTGTTCCAATAATTTTAATTGGATCGGCTATTTTCTCCGAAAAACCCCCAATCGAAAAACTCAACGCCTGCCAAAAAGCAATTGCCGAAGCTCGCAAGGAGGAAGCAAACGTTTATTCGCCAAACGAATTGCATCAGGCCGAAAAGCTTTGGCATGAAGCCATGAAAATTTGGGAAAAGAATAACGAAAAGTCAAAATTTCTTAGAAAATTCGATGGTATATCGAAACTTGCCGATAGGTCGATTGGCCTTGCCGAGCAATCGAAAAAAACGGCTATAACTACAAAAAAAGAAATTCACGCCGAATTAAAAAAGGAACTTAAAAACCTAAGAGAAATTGCCAGTTATATTGAAAAGGCAACTTCAAAACTTCCATTAAATCACGGTATTCGAAATAAGCTAACCCCTGCAAAACTTAAGCTCGAAGAGTGCGAATCGGCATATAATCGTAACGATTTACTCTCGGCTAAAAAAAACCTCGATAACGCAAAGAAAAGCATAGAAAAGCTAAAAAGCCAAACTACCGAAATTCTCGATAGTTACTTCAGTAGCTATCCCTTGTGGGTTAAAACCGACGAAGAAATGAGGCGCCTGTCGAAAAACGGAAACTCAACAAGCATTGTGGTCGACAAATTTTCGAAAAAGTGTATAGTATACAAGTCGGGTAAAAAGTACAAGGAATTCGATGTTGAACTTGGTATGAATTGGCTTGGCGATAAAAAACATAGAGGCGATAAAGCCACGCCCGAAGGAAAGTACTCAATTGTTGCAAAAAAAAGTGGGAATAAAACCATTTACCATAAAGCGCTTTTAATTAACTTTCCCAACGAAGAGGACAAAAGGCAGTTTGCAAGCGAAAAGGCGAAGGGAAATATTCCACGAAGCTATAATATTGGAGGCTCAATTGAAGTGCATGGTGGCGGCGGAAAAGGGATTGACTGGACCGAGGGTTGCGTTGCCCTACATAACAAGGATATGGATCAGCTCTATTCGCTTTGCTCCGTTGGTACTCCAATAGCAATTGTTGGATCGCTTGTTCCACTTAACGAAATATTTGAAAAGTAATATATCTTAAATGTTTATGGAACAAGAAGATGAGGTAGTTTTACCTGTGAAAAAAAATAGCATAATTGTTCGTTTGCTAATCGTACTATTGTCCTTTGCAGTAACAATAAGCATTGTGGCAATAGGATTTTACAAATCGAACTATTTAAAGGAGGTTGCATTCACATTTTACACCTTTGCCGATCCCATTAGTAGCATTGCTCAAAAGGATTCACTCCAGCTTGAAAAACACTTAAAGGAAACACAAAAACGCATTGTTGCCATTAAAAAGAAAATAGATGCACTTGCACCAAACTCGCCTTACCTTATTATAAATTCAACAAAGAACACTTTCGTTCTCCGAACTCGAAAAAAAATTATTAAGGAAAATATCTGTTCAACTGGCAGCTATACGCTTCTCGACGCTGGCGAGAATCAGCAGTGGATTTTTAAAACCCCTAAGGGTCAGTTTCGAATACTTGGAAAAGCCTCCAATCCTGTGTGGAATAAGCCCGACTGGGCTTTTGTTGAAGAAGGTTTGCCCGTTCCTCCCAAAAATCATCCCGACCGTTACGAGTATGGCACACTCGGCGATTATGCGCTTGCTCTCGGTCAAGGTTACCTAATTCACGGCACGCTTTACCAGCGTTTCCTTGGTTTGCCTGTAACTCATGGCTGCATTAGGCTTGGCGACGACGACTTGAAATTGGTATACACAAACCTCGATATAGGTTCCAAAGTGTTCATTTTTTAGTCTTAGTAAAAATGAAGAATATACTTTTATCCATCGAACAATTTCTTAAGCCCTTTGGCAACTATGTTAAAAACGTAGTCGATAAGGTTAACTTTAAAGCAGTTCTTCTCTTTGTTTGCCTACAAGTAGTTATTGCTGCTGCTACTTTTATTTTTTTTGGGCTTCTTCCTGTTCGTAAGGAAACAAAAAACGTTTCGGCTTTTATTAACGCTAAAAACGATACGCTTAATGTTGAACTAACCGAAAGTAAGGCCGAGCAAATTTCGAAAATACGTTCGGCCGAGCACCTCGAAGCAGTGCTTAAGTCGAACCTAATGCTATCAAAAACCGATTCCATTGCGCTACTTATCGACTTAAGGGACAGCTTAGCCGTTCTTTCGTTCAAAGGCATTGCACTTTTCGAGTCGAAAATTTCGTTAATAGAAAAGAATAATGGCATTAAACGGCTGCCAATACTACTGCGCGACAGTCTTTTTAGCGGTCCAATGCTTATTAAGGAGGAAATTGTAACCATCGAGAAATTCCCAATTGTCGTTAAAAAGGCACCTAAGGACACAACCGAAGCTAATATGCTGTCGTCTGCACCAGTTCTTCCAACCCAAAGCGATGTGTTTATTTTCTTAGCCTTCGACAAAAATATTGTAATTGAAATAAGGCAGCAGGAAACCGAGCTGGTGGGTGCACCTAAAAAATTTAGGCATTATAGTAGGCAAAAAGCGAAATGGCTTCGAGAAAAAAATGTCAATGCACTTGCTCATCCCGAAAGCCCCAGTTACTATTATAGTTTGGTAATCGAAGTACCTCGCGAAGATGCTCGCTCAATTTATCGTGCGCTGCCCATAAAGCCGTATGTGGTGGTAAGGTACTAAATTCCTTTATTTAAATTATTTTATGGATATAATAAAAAACGCTGCAAGCACTATGCTTGCAGCGTTTTTTGTAGCCCTGCCAGGAATCGAACCTGAATCTAAAGTTTAGGAAACTTTCGTTCTATCCATTGAACTACAGGGCCTCGCTTTTGTGCCGCAAATGTAATCCTTTTTTCAGTTTTACCCAAAAAAAATATTTGTGTGCCAATCTAATTGATAACTTGAGCATTCGAATTTTAAACCACGAGAGGGAAACACGTCTAATTTAAAATCAAACGCTAATCCAATTTTAATTATGAACCGATTACTCCTCTCCTTCGCACTTGCTTTCTCGCTAAATGCGCTTGTAGCACAGAATATTATTGTCGACAAGTGGCTGGTTTCTCCAGCTATTTCAGTTCACATGCCCGCTTTTTACTCGACCCAAAATGTTAAAGGCGAAAAGTTTAGCGAAAAGGATTTGCTTAAAATGCCAATTGTTAATGTTGAAAACCAAGTGCCCGAAAAGGGCAAAGCATTGGCCGAAAAACTTGGCTTATGGGAAGAGTTTAGCATTGCTGCCGATAGCACACTAACTTTCGATGCTAACGGAAATGGATACAGAGTTCAATTACTAGCCACTTACCTCGATGTCGATAATTTTTGGAAGGGTTCGCTTAGCATTAAATCGCAAGCTGCCTTTGAAACTTACCTAAACGGGAAAAAGATTTCTGATAGGTACTCTTGGAGCAGTAGCCCGAAACTGGTCGATAAGGACGTGAAATTTATTGCTGGTAAGCAAAAGCTGGTTGTGAAAATTCTAATTCCCGATACACTAACGGGCAACCTTGGGTTTAAGGCTTTTTTAAAACCATCGTACCCCGACTCTACAAATCTTGTTTCAGTATCAACTAACCCAACCGAGCGTGTTGCCCTTTCGCATATTCTCGAAGGACCCAAAATGGGTAGTGTAAGCATTTCGCCAACGGGCGACTTGGTTCTGATTTCTCAAACCGAAATGGATACCAAAAAGGAGTCGAATAGCGTAGTGCGTAAAATTGTTCGAATTGCCGACGGTGCAACTTTGGCTCAGTACTATGGGTCGGGCATGTCGCAAATAAAATGGATGCCACGAGGCAACAAAATATCGTACATTGCCAATGGCAATTTATGGGTACGCGATTTCGACAAGAACACCGAATCCATATTGCTTCAGAAATTACCCGATATTGCAAGTTTTCAGTGGGAAAAAGGCGAGCGCTTTATTATTTATACCATAACCGAGGAGGATGAACCCACAAAAAGCGATTTAAAGCGCATTGTAAGCATGGAGGATCGCCAGTCGGGCTGGCGCAACCGAAGCTTCTTATACATGGCAAATATTGCCACAGGAATGCACGAAAGGCTAACTTGGGGAAACCGTTCAACTTGGTTGCACGATATAAGCCCCGACGGTTCGCAAATTCTTTTTGGCATTAGCAACGAGCACTACAAGGAGCGCCCATACCGAAAACATTCGCTTGTTAGGTTAAATCTTTCAACTCGGAAACTCGATACCCTTTGGGTCGACAAGCTTTTTGGAACAAGCGTATCGTACTCGCCCAATGGCAAGCAACTTCTTGTAACTGGCGCACCTCTTGCTTTTGGCGAACTTGGGGTAAATGTTAAGGATAACAAAATTACAAACGGCTACGATACGCAGGCATATATTTACAGCCTCGAAAGCGGAAAAGTTGACCCAATAACGCTTAAGTTCAATCCCTCCATTAGCGACTCATGGTGGTGCCCACTTACTGGTAATATTTACTTTAACACTGTTGATGAGGATAAGCGCTCGGTTTACCGCTACGATGTTAAAAAGAAGTTGTTCGACAAACTTAAACTTAACGAAGAGGTTGTTGGACAAATACAATTTGCCGAAGGCAAAACGGTAGCCGTTTACACTGGCTCGAGCAGTAATTCGTGGTCAAAAGCGTGGTGGGTCGACTTAAAAACAATGAAATCGACCCTACTCGATAACCCAAGCGAAAAAACATTTGCCAATGTTAAGCTTAGCGAAACTGGCGACTGGAGTTTTGTTTCGGCTCAGGGACAAAAGGTTACAGGAAGGTACTACCTGCCTCCATATTTCGACCCCAATAAAAAGTACCCAATGATTCTTTACTACTATGGTGGTACCACACCTGTCGACAGGGCTTTTGGTGGTCGCTACCCCAAGCAGCAGTTTGCTGCAAACGGGTACGTTGTGCTTGTTCTTCAGCCTAGCGGAGCAATAGGTTTTGGACAAGATTTTTCGGCTGCTCACGTAAATGCATGGGGCGAACGAACTGCCGACGAAATTATTGAGGGTACACAAAAATTCTTTAGGCAAAACTCGTTTGTCGATTCCACCAAAATTGGCTGCATTGGCGCATCGTATGGGGGTTTTATGACAATGTACTTGGTAACCCGAACAAATATGTTTGCTGCAGCCATTTCGCATGCTGGCATTAGCTCCATTTCGAGCTACTGGGGCGAAGGATACTGGGGTTACTCGTATAGCGCCGAGGCAAGTGCCAACAGCTTTCCGTGGAATAACCGCGAGCTATATGTTGATAGAAGCCCCCTTTTTAGTGCCAACAAGGTTACAACTCCGCTACTCTTGCTGCATGGCTCGGTCGATACAAACGTTCCCGTTGGCGAAAGCATTCAAATGTACACAGCTCTTAAACTTCTGGGTAAACAGGTTGAACTTATTCAGGTCGATGGCGAGAACCACCACATTCAAAAGTATTCCCGTCGAGTTCAGTGGACAAACTCCATTATTGCTTGGTTCGACAAGCATTTAAAGGAGCGAAACGACTGGTGGAACGACATGTACCCAGCCGGAAACTATTAACTTTTAATATTATCGTTTTTACCCCAAGTTCGAATTTTGTGCTTGGGGTTTTCTTTTTACCTTCGCTAAAAATTTTGTGTATGAAGAATATTCTTACTTGCCTAATGCTTTTAGTGCCATTTAGTATAGTCTTTTCTCAGCAGTCAATTCAGGTCGAAGGAGAAGTTAGTGGCACTTGGGACGTCGATACCGTATATGTTGTAGGCAATTTGGTTGTTCCCGAAAGCCAAAAGCTTACAATTCTTTCGGGAAGCGTTATTCAATTTAACGGGTTTTACTCTGTTGATATTAGAGGAAGCATTTTGGCGCAAGGAAGCGAAGGCGACAGCATTAAGTTCACCGTTGCCGACACAACAGGTTTTTACAATTTCGATTTAAAAGAGGGATGCTGGAATAGGATTACCCTAGCAAATCAGTCAGAAGACTCCGATTCCACAATTTTTGAGTACTGCAGGTTTGAGTATTCGAAAACCGATACTTTTCAGCTGCATGGTGGGGCTTTTTACATCGAAAAATCGTCAAAAATAAGGATTAGTAATAGCGTTTTTTCTCACTTACGCTCGTTCGAAAATGGTGGAGCAATTTACTTAAACTCGTCGAGGGCTATTATTCGACAAAATATTTTTGAGCATATAGTAGCTGGAACAAAAGAGCATTGGGGCTATGGCGGAGCCATTTGTGGTGTATCGTCACAACCCGAAATTTCACGAAATATTTTTCGGAATAACAAGTCTACAGGCATTGGAGGTGCTTGTAGCTTCGAGTTCGAAATACCTATTCTGTATGCCAACAAATTCGAGAACAATTTTAGCGCACTTGGCGGTGCGCTTGGGTTTTTACGAGCTACAACAGGAGGTGTAGTTTCGAATAATATATGCGCAAACAATAGTTCTACTTTTTTTGGTGGCGCAATTGCCATGGTTGCTGCATCGCCTGTTCTTGTTAACAATACACTGGTAAACAATAGCACAATTTACGGAGGTGGAATTTACTGCAACGATGGAAGCTCCCCAAAGATATATAATACTGTTTTATGGGGAAATGTAGCTGCAGCAGGATACGGAATGCAGGTTTTTATTATCGATGGGGTTTCGCAGCCCGAATTTTATAATAGCGTATTTGAGCATGGAGCAAGCGACTTTTCGGGAAGTGGGTTTACTGGAGTATACAGCAATTGCCTTGAATCAGATCCGCTTTTTAGTAACAGCCCTGAAACGCCATTTGCCTTGACAGAAGATTCTCCATGTATTGATAGTGGACTAACCGAAATTACCAATTTTCAACTTCCTCTTTACGATTTGCTGGGTTTGCCCAGAGTTAGCAATGGTAACGTTGACGTTGGAGCCTACGAGTTTCAGTGGCCTAACCAAGTGCTGGTTTCAGAAAACATAACCCATATTCCGTTGAGCATTCACTATAGCTCTAATTCAGGGAATTTACACCTTTTCATAAAGCTGCCAAGTTCCAATGACGTTACAGTGGAATTTTTCGACATAAGAGGAAGTATGGTGCATAAGCAAAACTTCGAGAACTGTGCCGCTGGTGAAATTGAACTTCGCATTCAAAATTTTAAGCAAAAGGGTTCAGGATTATACATATGTAGGTTAGTTTCCAGCGGAAAGGTTTCGACCCAAAAGTTTGAGATTTTTTAGCTGGGTTTCCGAATCGATAATTGGTCAAAAACAGAACCAATTCAAAAAAGTGTTGCATAAAAGCAGTTTTACGTTACGATTTATTATTTTTACATCTCTTTTAGTTTTAAATTGAAAAGAAATGATGGAAAAAATACAAGTTGATGCGATTGACCAGAAAATTCTGTCGTACTTAGTAAAAAATGCTAGAATGCCATTTCTCGAAATTGCACGCGAATGCGGTATTTCGGGAGCAGCAATTCACCAGCGGGTTAAAAAAATGGAGGAAGCTGGCATTATTGTTGGCTCACGAATGGTTGTAAAACCTAAGGCCTTGGGCTACGATGTTTGCGCATTTGTTGGCATACAGTTCTCAATGGCTAACCAGTACGAAGGTGTTGTTGAGGAGCTAAAAGTTATTCCTGAGGTGGTCGAATGTCACTTTATTACTGGAGCATTTGCGCTCTTGCTCAAAATTTACTGCCGCGATAACGAGCACCTTATGGAGGTGTTGGTAAACACAATTCAAAATATTCCTGGAATTTTAAATACCGAAACATTTATTTCGCTCGACCAGGCTTTTGAACGCCAAGTTTACGTTAAGGACAAAACGATGCGTAAGGGGAAATAGTTCTCGGACGGAGATTCGAGTTACGAAAGAAAGTTCGATAGTTTAATAAATAGTTCTTCCTTGCGAATTGGTTTAGTCATATAGTCGGAGCACCCAGCGGCATAGCTTCGCTCCATTTCCTCTGTTACATAAAATGCCGTGTTTACAATAACTGGAATTTTTTGATCGATTTTTCTAATTCTTTGCAAAGCTTTTAATCCATCCATTACGGGCATTTGTATGTCCATTAGAATTATGTCGATGCTTTTGTTTGTTGTGAAAATATCCACTGCTTCTTGTCCATTTTGCGCCCACAGCACTTTAGCGTTAGCAGCTGTTAAAAAGGCGCTTATAAGCTGAAAATTAGTGGCAACATCTTCGGCAACAAGAATGGTTTTTCCAGTAAGTTTGTTGGCAATTTTCGAAGAATCGGGTTGTGGCTTTGTAGCTGTTTCGGGGTTTGCAGGTGTGTTGGGAACCGTAAAGTAAAAGGTTGACCCCTTGCCCGGAAATGAGTCGAGCCAAATAGTTCCACCAAGATGCTTAACAAGTTCGCTACATATCGAAAGGCCAAGTCCAGTGCCTGGAAAAAGTTTACTCTCGTTTTCGGCGTGCACCTTATTAAAACGGTTAAAAATTACCTTGTGTTTTTCGGGTGCTATTCCAATTCCAGTGTCCTTTATATAAAAAAGCACTTCGTTATTCTCGTTAAACCGTACTCCAATGGTTATAAAGCCTTCGTTGGTAAACTTAATGGCATTCGAAAGTAGGTTTAGTAGAATTTGCTTTAACCTTATTTTGTCGGTGTTTATCGTTAACGTTTTGGGTATTTGGTCGAAATCTTGAATAATTTGAATATTGGGTTTTTGGCACTTGTCCCTTTCAATTTCGAAGTGTAGAAGCAAATCGTTTAGGGTTTCAAAAATGTTAACGGGTTTTATCTTGGTTTTTAGTTGACCCGCTTCAATCATCGAAATGTCGAGAATGTCGTTAATAATGTTCATTAAAACCTCGCCATTACTTCTAATAATTTTAACGTATTCGGCCTTTAACTCTTCGCTCGATTCGGGGTCGGTAAGCAGGTATGAGAACCCAACAATTGCGTTCATTGGGGTTCGTATTTCGTGACTCATATTTGCCAAAAATGCGGTTTTTAGCCTATCCGATTCCTCCGCTTTTTCTTTGGCTACCTGAAGGTCTTGGGTTCGTTGTTCAACAATGCTTTCGAGGAGCATTTGGTGCTCCTGTAAGGTTGCTTCAACTGCTTTTCGCTGCGATATTTCTTCGAGCAGTTTAACGTTTACCCTGCTTTTATAGCGAAACCTACTGTAAATAATGTATGTAAAGCTTATTAGTAAAAGGAACAAGCTGCCCATTAGTAAAAACAGGAATTGAGTTCGGCTTTTCTCGGATTCTTTTAAAAGTTTTTCTTTTGTTAAGAGTTCTATTTGACGTTGCTTTGCCTGCACTTGGTATCGTGCTTCGAGTTCGACTAAAAGTTTTCGTTTTTCTTCGCTAAAAACCGAATCTCTAAGGGTGTTATACTTGTTGTAGTAGTCGAAAGCTCTTCGGTAGTCGCCCCTTTCGGAGTAGACCTCCGAAAGCCCTTTGGTAATATTTACAAGTAGCGTATTTGAGTTAGTGCCAGTAGCGATAAGAAGTGCCTCCTCAAAAACGGCAAGTGCTTGTGCGCTTCTTTTCTTGTGAAAATTTGTTCGCCCTATGTAGTATAGGGAGTTTGCCATCCCTTCGGGATTTTTAATATTTGTAAATAGCTGGTTGGCTTCCTGAAAGTAGGCAAGGGCTTGGTCGATTTCGTGCTTATTAAAAAAAACAGTTCCAATATTTAGTAGCGTATTTGCATAACCAAGGGGATCGTCGTTTTTACTTTTTAGCGATAGCGATTTGCGAAGGCATTCGAGGGCAAGGTCGTAACGATTAAGTTCGGAGTATATTCGCCCCATGTTATTATATGCCTTTCCCATTCCGTCGTTATCTTTTACTTCTTGGCTTATTTTTAGGCTCTTTTGGTAAAAGTCGAGGGCAATAACTTTTTCGCCAAAGTAAAAGTAAATGTTTCCGGTTTCGCGAACAAGTTCCGATAGCTTTTCCTTATTGCCCATTTTGCCAACAATGGCAAATGCGTTTTGGGTGAAATCGAGAGCCTTTTTAAAGTCGCCAATTCGAGTATGAATTTGCCCCAAAACTTGGTATGTTTCCGAAATGCCAAGACTGTCGCCTTTTTCTAAGTAGTATTTTTCTGCGCGTTCAATCCAGTCGAGTGCCGAGCTGTAATTGCCAAGAATATAGTATGCTTTCGCTAAACAGGTTTGTGCTATGGCAAGTTTATCAGGGTTGTTAAGGGTTTGGGCCAAGGCTATTGCCATGTTTGCGTACTCAGCGGCTTCGTCTGGTTTTTTAAGCCTTACCTGATTTGAGTAGGAAATTAGTATGTCGAGGCGCTGTTCGTTCGATGAAGCTTCGAGTAGCCTGTTTGCCGAGTCTTGGCTTAATGAGCCGCCATTGCTTATTCCTGCTGGAAAAAGTAATAGGAGCATTAACCCTGCTATTTTAAATGGCCTAAAAAGCATACTCTTATAAATAGTGTTTTATAAACAAATGAAAGTTAGGGTGTAAGTTATCGATTTTTTAGTTAATGCAGATAGTGTGCATCAAATTATTTTTTATAAAAAAAGGGGCACTTGGCCCCTGCGGTTTTTATGCTTCTATTTTCTATTCATCGTCGTCGTCTAATTCTTCATCGTCAAAGTTGTCAAGTAGTTCGTCATCTTTGTAGTCTAAATCCAAGTCTTCAAGTTCATCGATTTCCTGAAATAAGGCTCGCTTAACATTTTTCTCTTTTTTAACGGGTTTTAACTTACGACCCATTTTTAAATCATCGGCTTCGGATGAAACCTTCAATTCAGGTTTCCGCAGATCCTTCTTCGCTTTCATTTCTGGTTTTGTTTGAAAATTTAGCTTAAATGGTTAAATAATTTAGTTGTTAAACGAAAAAAATATGTTTTGGTTTTGATGCAATTTTAATACATTTTTTGTTTCGACCAAACGCCCTATGAAAAGAATTTACATTTTAACCGAAATGAGTACTATTTTTTCAACTTTTCCGTCGGCGTCAATTACGGGCGAGAAGGTTTCGTTAAGTGTTACCTTTTCGCCATTTAGCGAACCCTTGAATACGCGCTGACGAACAACTCCGTTTCGAAGATCGGTCCAAAGTTCGCTGTACTCGCTTGTACTTTCGTTTTTAAGGGCAAAGAACTCTTTGTGAGGTCTTCCGGCAATTTCGGCATTTCGAACACCCATAAGGCTAAGCATTTGCTCGTTTGCTCGGGTAAACGAACCCTCAGGGGTTAGTTCGGCAATAAACATGCTGGCGTCAATGGCTTTGGTAATTGCCTTGTACTCTTTTTCGCAGCGGTTTAGCTTATTTTTAAATATTTCGGCTTCGTGAGCTTTTTGCTGGGCATCGATTTCGGCAACTTTAACATCGGTAATTATTTTACTTATGCCCCAAACGCCAATAATTTCACCAGCCTTGCTTACTAAAGGCATTTTAGTAGTGGAAACCCACTGTTCGCGACCATCCTCAAACTTTTCTTGTACCACATGGTCGACAATTGGATTTAGGCTTCGCATAATGTTTTGCTCTTCGGTAAACGCCTTTTGAGCATGATCTTGGGTGTGAAAATCGAAATCGGATTTGCCAATAAGCTCATCGGCCGAACTGGCTTGGAATAGGCTAATCATCGACTTGCTAATGCGCAAGAATCGGCTGTTGGTATCCTTAAAGTAAACAAAGTCGGGAATATTCTCCATTAGCGCATTTAAAAGGGCAATTTCTTGCTTTAGCGAGTCTTGCATTTGCTCTTGCTCAATGCGTTTGCGGTCCATTTCTTCCTGCGTTGCCTGAAGTTCTTCCATGTTTTGGCGCATTTCCTCCTCTTGGGCAAGCATTTCTTCGGCTTGCTGCTGCGACTTGGCTAAAAGCTCGGCTGTGCGAATATTAATGCGTACGCTCGAAAGTGTTGATGCAATGCTTTCCGAAATTTTCTCGATAAACTCAATTTGGTGCTTTTCGTAAACCTTAAACGAGGCTATTTCGAGTACTCCTAAAACCTCGTCGTTAGTTTTAAGGGGAACAAGTAGTAAACAGCGAGGCCGATCGTGACCAAGACCGCTGGTTACTTTTATGTAATCGGCTGGAACTTGGGTCATAAAAATTGTTTTATGCTCCCTAAAGCACCTGCCAATAAGCCCTTCGTTAAGTTCAATGGTTTTCTCGAGAAACTTCCTGCGGTCATAGGCGTAACAGGCTGTCATTTCGAGTATTGGGTTCTTTTTGTCGTTGTCGTTGTAAACGTATATTCCGCCTAAACTTGAATTGGTGAAGCTAACAAGATTTTGTACAATACTGTACGATAGTTCGTTAATGCTATTGCTGTTTTGTCGAAGAATTTCGCCAAACATTGCTAATCCCTGTGTTGCCCAGTTTTGCTTTTGTTCCTCGGCTTTGCGGTCGAGTTCGAACTCGCGAGCATGTTTTAAACTTTTTTGCATTTCGAGTAGCGAAATTCCTAAAATATCCTTTTCGCCAAGTAGTTTGAACTCTGCATCGAGGTTGCCCTTGCCAATTTCGCGCGCAAAGTTTTCGGTTAGGTTTAGCCCTTCAATTAGCTGGTTAACCGATTTTGCCATGTCCTCAAGTTCGTCGCCGCTGGCAATGTTTAGCAGTTTTGTTTGGTCAATGTCGCCTTGAGCCAAATCTTTTAAAACATTAGTAGTTTCGTTAATGGGTTTGGTAATTGAAAGGGCAATATAGTAAAGTACAAAGCCAAGGATTATTAGCCCCAAAAGTGCAACTAAAAGCCCACTTATCATCGAGTTTCGGGCTTGCACCATAATTTCATCAACAGGAATTGAAATGGCAATAGCCCAAGGTGTAGTGGTGGATGCTATTGTAATTGGGGTAATAAAATTAATATATTCAACCCCTTCAAAGGTCCACTTATAAGAGTATGCCGATCCTCTGCTGATTTTAGCTTTAATGGAATGTTCAGCTTCAATGTCGGGATAAACTTCTTCGAATAATTTACCTGCATAAAGCACATTAGTGTGCGCTATAATTGAACTACTGTTAGAAAGCAGCTGAGAAAATGTATTGGGGTATGGTTTTATGCGTTTAATGTTTTCCTGAAACTTGTCGAGACTTATGTCGACACCAGCTAGCCCTACAAAGTTTCCATCTTTGCGAATGGGAACACAAAGGCTGGTAACAAGAAAATTATTTACCCCATCGAATGTGTAGAAGTAAGGGTCGAGAACTGTTTCGGCATTAGTGCTTTTTGCTTTGTAGTAGCCGCTTGTAAGAATATCGCCTGTTGTATTTTTGTGTTCAATAAGAATTTGGCTCAAGTTACCTTTCATAAAAGCCGATACCGACTTCCGTCCAAAGTTCTTTTTATAGTTGGGGCGGATTGCATAGTACTCAAAGTTCATCCAAACAGCAATGTAGCGAAGGTTTTGCTCAACTTGATTTTTGATAATGTTGTAATATATCGAGTCGCGGGTTAGCGAGTCGATTTTGTAGTAGCCGCCTAACGCATGAGCAAGTGAGCGTGAAAAGCCCAAGTCGTTTTCGAGTTCTGCCCTAATTTGATTTGCTGCATTTTGCGAGTAGTACTCGGCAATTTCCATGGCATTATTCATTGCCATTTTATAGGTGCGGTACTGAATAAAAATGCCTATTCCTGCCAGTATTGCTATTGATGTAACCAGAACAAAGATTAGAATCTTGGTTCTAATTTTCATTTTAAAGCGAATGTCCATGCTTTTGTTGTTAGCCCTAAAAGGGGTTAGTTTACTTTTTGCCACTTAATTAGCATATGCTTGCTAAAGAGCTTAAAAATACGAAATGTTTTAATCCGTGCAAAAAAATAGTGGGAATAGCAGGGCAAACGCAATTAAAAAATAGTGTCCCGTTAGGGACAAAATATCGGTAAAAGATATTACAAAACCCAATTTCTCTGTGCCGTTAGGTACAGAATATTCCGTACCTAACGGCACGGTTTTCATAAACTGTATGTGAGTTCTACCGACATTTTGTCCCTGACGGGACATTAAAGCAAATACGGAAATTCTAATTGGTGTACAGATATAGCATTTTAAGCAATTGTTAAATGCGTTTGCCCTATAGGAAAAGGTGTGTGCGAATCGTTTTTTATAAAATCAGCATAAATTATTCATATTCTCTTTACTCTCGCTTTAATTCCAAGTAATAAGGGTTGGTTAGGTTTGCAAAAAATTAGAATAATGAATTTAAATAATTTCTCGATAAAGAAGTTGCTTTTCCTTATCGCATTCCTAATTGCCTTTGTGTTAGTAATTATAGGGCTTACAACAAACCATTACATTAACAAGTCGTTTTCGCAGTTCGATTTATTGATGAAAATTGACGAAGTGCTTAGGGTTGAACTTCAGCTTCGGAAGGCCGAAAAAGATTTTTTACTGCGCGAAACCATAAATCCCGAATTCTTTAAATTTGGGAAAGGTCCATCCACTATTCAATTCGACTCCACTTCGCGAAATGCGATTAAATTGATGAACAACCTTAAGGCAAATGAACTTGTTGAAGGAAATGCCTACGGAACCGAAATTAATAGCGCCATTGTTCTACTTAATAAGTATAATGCCATTTTCCTTAAAATAAGTGATTTAACTTTGGAGAAAGGTTTCAAGGACTATGGGGTTGAGGGTCAACTTCGCCAAGCCATACATAATGTCGAAAAACTTCTAAACGAATCGAGCGACTACCGCTTTAGTACTTATATGTTAACCCTTCGAAGGCATGAAAAGGACTACCTGCTTAGGAAGGAGATTAAGTATAAGGATAGTTTTTGGGAGGTTCTTGAGAATTTCACAGCAGAAATTCGCAAGCAAGGAAACAGCAGCAGAAATACCCAAATAATAGCATCGCTAAGAGATTATGGTAAACTTTTCAACCTGCTAATCGAAAATGGTCAACAAATTGGGCTGAACGAAAATGAGGCTCTCCTAAAGGATCTAAAAATAACAAGCGAGCAGTTCGAAAGTCAGCTTAAAGCGCTTCATGCCGAAATATACAATCAATCGAAAAGTGCAATACAAGTTGCAATCCTTACCCTCTTTGGGCTTATTATAGTTATTTCGGTTTTCGCAGTAAGTACAATTATTTGGGTTACAACCCATATCGTAAAGTCGATTCGTAAGCTAAGAGGTTTTGTTATTAGGTTAGGAAAGGGTGAACTACCCGATGAAATGCAAATTGATGGCCAAAATGAAATAACCCAAATGGCCGAATCGATTAACGTACTAACAGTTAATTTAAAAAGTACTAGAGAATTTGCTATTGAAGTAGGTAATGGGAATTTAGAGACAGAAGTAAATGTTTTTGGCAACCAAGGCGACCTTGGAGGTGCACTAATTGAAATGCGAAAGAAACTACTTCAGGTTTCCAAAGAAAGAGAAATGCAAGCTAACGATACTCGGCAACGTTTATGGGCTAACGAGGGAATGGCTCTTTTTGCGCAAATTCTTGGAAAACGAGAAATGTCCATCGACGATTTTGCTTTTGAAATACTAAAAAATATTGTTAAGTACACAAAGTCCAATCAGGCTGGTTTATTCCTGAAAAATGAGAATGGTGAGTTAGAACTAACTGCAGCCTATGCTTACGAGCGTCGAAAGTTCTTAAAAAAGAAACTTTTACCCAACGAGGGCTTAGTTGGTATGTGCTACCTCGAGGCCGAAACTTCGTACTTAACCGATATTCCCGAAAACTACCTTTTTATAACCTCGGGAATGGGGCAAGCATCGCCTAAATGCCTAATTCTGGTTCCTCTTAAAAGCGAGGTTGAAGTTATTGGAGTAATTGAAATGGCTTCGTTAAACGAGTATAGCCCATTCGAAATAGAGTTTATCGAAAAAGTAATTGAGAACGTCGCATCAACTCTTACTATGGTTAGGGCAAGGGAAAACTCCAACGAACTGCTCCAAAAAATGAAAATGCAGGCCGAAGTTCTTGCAGAGCACGAGGAAGAGCTTAGGCAAAATATGGAGGAAATGCAAGCCACTCAAGAAACCATGACTTTGCGGGAAAGGGAACTGCTCGATGAAATTGAGGCGCAAAAAGGGAGCATTAGAAGTATTAAAAATGAGTACCACAAAGAACTTGATAGAATTAAAGCGAAACAATACGAATTCGAATTGCTTAAGGGTGTAATTGATGGTTCCTTTATTGTAATTGAAATAGCCCCCGATGGTTCGATTCTTAGGGCGAATCATAATTACTACAATACCGTGAAAGTAAATTCGTCCGACGAACGACCAACCATTTTCGATGGAAGTTTACCCGGCAGCGAGAGCCAAAACCGGAAGGAATGGAACCGAATTTTACTGGGCGAGAGTTTTAAGGGAATAATTCACCGTACCGATTTAAATGGAAACGGCATTGCCATTCAGGCTGTTTTCTCGCCTCAAATGGACGATTCGGAGGAGGAAGTAAGAAAAGTTATTTGCATTGGCCAAAGAATTGGACTTGTTGATGCTATTGAACCCAACCAGGCTAAAGGAAACTGGTACAAAGACTTTATTGGCTCTCAAGGATTATTTCGAGAAACGGAAGTAAATTAGAATATACCTTACGGTTTGAGTTATTGCAGCGAATTAATTAAATCAACGGTCGTGTAGGAGCCAGTTCGAATTCCATTTTCCCATCCCTGTTTGGCCATTCGGTAAAGCAAGCCCGACATAAGCAGGTTGTTAATCCAAATATGTGTTTGCGTTGGCCTCATTTGGTTGACCCCAGCACCCATTTCAAGTAACCATTCCCTATTGGCCCTTTCCTGTGCTCCCAAAGGTGGCGATATAATTATTGGAATTCCAAGTGCTGAGTAGAACGACAACTCGCTGGGTTTTGTCCAAAGAACATCGGTAGCAGAAATTGCTTTGTTGAAAGAGTTGAAATAACTGGTTTGCGAGTTTGAGTATACTACTCTAAAAAAATCGCAATTATTAAAAAAGTTGCTTTTGAATTTATCAAGGTTCTTATGATTCTTGAATTGAGGTGGAACCACAAGGGTAAATTCAACATCGCCATTTAGTATTTGAACCGATAAACTTTGAGCAGCCTGCAAGGCAATGCCGGCTTGAGCACCTGCACCACCAATGGCAAACAGAATTCGAAGAGGGGCTTTTGTATTTGTTTTCCCTGCTGCCATTTTGAGCCTAACAAGTCTTTCTTCAAAGTTTGTTTTAGCAATGTTTTGGTTAATACCGCCCACCAAGCTATTAGGGAAAGGAAAGCCAGTAATATGAATGTTGTTTTTAGCAACGCCATAGCTTAGCAATCGGTAGTATGCCCGCAAGCAGGTTGCTAAATATATTATATTGCTCGAGGCTTTACGGGGCACCCAAACCCGGCTTAAATCGGTGTCGCAAATTTGACAAAGAAGTGTAACCTCATTGCGCTTTTTCGAGAAGTATATTGTTGGCGCATAAAACGAAGTTAGCACTATTTTTTTATGTGAGTAATTCTCAAGTTCGTCACATAATCCAGCCTTTATGGCATACTCAACCAGTCCTAGTTGAAATGAGCCTTTGCTAGCGATTTTCTTATCGCTCAAAGGCGCAATTGCTAACAACGAGTCGAGTATGCTAAAAAGTGGCCTGCCAATAACTGGTAATCGCTGGTTTCTCGAAATCCAATTGTAGCTTTTAAATGCTTTTCGCCACAAAAATCGGCTTCGGCTGCTCGAAACTGAGTTTTGTCCCAAAACAACTGTTTTGGTGTTAAACAGTTCTTCAAAAGGGTAAAGAGCCCTTAAATGTCCTAGCCCCATTTCCGAGGATACAAGAAGTGGCTCTACTTTAGTTTTATCTGTTATCTCAATCATTTAATAGTACGGGATTTAAATTAAGCTGGAATCGAAAGCTTAATTACAGGCTTGCTGGTAAACGATTCGGAAGGTTTAAATTTTTCCTTATTTCCAATTTTTACTAAATCGTATTTAAGCGACTCTGTGTCAAGAATTATCGCTTGTAGCCTTCCAAGTGAGCAGGTGCCTGAGTTGAGGAATACTTTTTTTTGACTTAAGTAGTATGTTTTATAGCTCTCAATTTTATGCGTATGCCCAAGTATTACAACATCGTAATTTAAAAGTAGCCTTAACGCATATTTCAAGTAACGGTAAGTATTATACTTTTTCGGAATTCTATTTACGCCGTCGTCGTATTCAACTGCTTTAAAGTATAACTTTTGAATAAATGGAATGTGTATTATTTTCTTAAGAATTGAAAAACCCAAAATACTAATAGCTCTGCCTATTCGGGTTCCGTTTAAAAAATCGGCATTGTGCCCATGTTCAATGTAAATCGACTGTCCTTTTGAGTTTGCTATATGATGAAAGTCCTTGGCAAATGGGTTAAAAATATCGTGATTACCCCTTAGGTAAATAAAATTCTTTCTGTTGAAGTAACTTATAAGCTCAAAGTTCTTTTTGTAAACCTGCTTAAATGTGTACTTGTACAAATCGAAAATATCGCCATTCAAAATTACCTGTTCGGCACCGCAACTTTCAATAAGTTTGTCGAGAGTTTTAATGAAACGGGCAGGCTTCCAGCCAAAGGTTCCAAAATTGTCGCCACAATCAATGTGTAAATCAGAAATAATCAGAATTACCATATCCGAAATTACATTTTGTTTAAAATGAAAGTCGAAACCTGTGGGGTTCCGTTTACTAATCTCATTTTTTCAATATTGTCTTTAAACCAATGCCCAAGAGGCCTACTTTCAATTATTCGTCCAATAAGCGCTGTTATTTTCTCGGGACTCGGCTCGTAAAGTCCAAGGTTGTTATTGCAAACAAAATCAACATTGCCTTTCTCCTGCTCCCATATAAAGCTATTGACTAACGGGATTTTTTTACTGTAAAGCACCTCCATAAATGTTGATGCTCCACATTTAGTAATAACAACCTCCGAAATGCTTAGTAATTCTCTAACATAGTCGATGTAGCCCAAAACTCTAAGGCGGTCAAATTTTAATTCTTTTTTAATGGCTTGTGCTTTAGCATAAAGTCTTTCGTTTCGTCCACACACTAAAACTACAGGAGAATTAAAGTTTGCTTTCGCCAATTTTCGTAACAGTTTAGCACCATTTGGAATGCCATCGGCACCGCCGAGAAGAAGAATTATTTCCGATTCCATTCCAATATTTAAATTCCGACAAACCTGTTCCAACTTTTTTGAGTCAACCTGCTCATCGAATCGATGGTTAATAATAAATGGGAATACCGAAATGCTCTCGGGGGTAATTTTTTTTGTTGAAACCAAGTAGTTTTTTAAGCTGTCGCTAAATACTACAAATTGCTGATTACGCTCAATAAACCAAATGGGATGGGCTGTAAACGGGTCGGTTACAACAGTTAAAATTGGAATGGCAAGCCCCTTTCTGCGTATAATTGCATAAATAGGTTTAATAAGAAAAAAATGGAATACAACTATTTTTGTAGGCATCTCGCTCTCAATTAGTTTTGTAAGCGATTTAGCTATAAAAAACCCCACCAAATAGCTCGATAGCCAACCAATAGGTTTCAATTTGTTTACTAAGTAAAGCAATTCAAAAACCCACTTGAAAGAAGCCTGGGATTTCCGGTAGCCATCTTCAATAATGCTTTTTAAAAACTGGGGCGCACTCTCAAAACCATCGCAGAGCTTAACCTCGGCTCTGTTGGATTCGTTATTGGTTATCCATTCGGCAACTGCCTTGGCGGGAGCCAAGTGTCCGCCTCCGGTTTTAAGATAGAAAAAAAGGATTTTGTCTTTCATGCAAAATTATTCTGCACAAAAGTATTGTCGTAAAGCTAATTGAACCTTTGGTGTAAGCTAAGTTATTGAGTAAATGACTCGGTGTTCTTAAAAGAATTTAGCTAAATCGTAACAAAAAATTTAACTTTTTAGCTCTACAGCATAGTCAATAAATAGTACATGTACTAAAAAGTAGTACTTTTGGGAGTTAAAAAATTAACATATTAAATATGATTGACTATAAGAATTTTAAAATACTCAATAATATTATTGGTTGGCTAGTTTTTTTAGTTGCCGCAACAGTTTACCTCGTTACTATTGAGCCTACAGCCAGTTTTTGGGATTGTGGCGAATTTATTGCCAGCGGCTATAAACTCGAGGTAGGTCACCCGCCGGGAGCGCCCTTTTTTATGCTTCTTACCCGCTTTTTTACAATGCTGGCTCCCAGCAAGGAGCTAATCCCAATTTTTGCAAACGCCCTTTCGGCACTGGCAAGTGCATTTACAATTCTTTTTCTGTTTTGGACAGTTACCCACTTAGCTCGTAAAATATTCGATAACGAAGAAAACAAGTTTTCAACTTGGCAAATTACCCTTATTATGGGCGCTGGATTGGTTGGCGCTTTGGCTTATACCTTTTCCGACACCTTTTGGTTTTCGGCTGTTGAGGGCGAGGTTTATGCTACTTCGTCGTTATTTACCGCTGTTGTTTTTTGGGCAATTCTTAAATGGGAAAACGTTGCAAACGAACCCCACTCCAACCGCTGGTTAATTCTTATAGCATACCTTATGGGTTTGTCAATTGGTGTTCACCTTTTAAACCTACTGGCAATTCCTGCAATTGTTATGGTGTATTACTTTAAAAAGTATACTCCAAGCACTAAAGGAATTATTGCGGCTCTTGCAATTAGCTTGGTGCTCCTTATTGTAATGATGTATGGAATAATTCAGGGCGTTGTGGTAATTGCATCGAAGTTCGAACTGGTTTTTGTTAACTCGTTTGGGCTTCCAATAAAGTCTGGGTTTATCTTTTTCTTATTATCTATTATTGGCTTAGCAGTTTGGGGGATAATATACACTCACCGAAAATCGCTACCCGTTTTAAACTCCATAATAGTTGGTTTCTTGGTGGTTTTAATTGGCTACAGTTCGTTTGCGCTTATCGTAATTCGCTCGTCGGCAAATCCCCCAATGGATCAGAATAGCCCCGACAATATGTTCTCGCTACTTTACTACCTTAATCGCGAGCAGTATGGCGACAGGCCATTGATTTCGGGACCTTCGTTTGGTGCTCCAATTGTCGACAGCGAAGAGGGCTCTCCACAGTACATTGAAAAGAATGGCAAGTACGTGGTGGCAACCCATAAATCGAAATACATTTACGACGAGCGATTTGTGTCGGTTTTTCCACGAATGCACAGCTCGGAGCAAAACCACGTAAGTGGATACAAGCAGTGGAGCAATTTCCGTGGTCGACAGGTTAAGGTAATGTCGGGAGGGCAACAGGAAGTTAAGCATGTTCCAACTTTTGGTGAAAATCTCAAGTTCTTTTTCAACTACCAAATAGGGCACATGTACTGGCGCTACTTTATGTGGAACTTTGCTGGTCGCCAAAACGATATTCAAGGCCATGGCGAAATAAATAAAGGCAACTGGATTAGCGGCATTTCATTTATCGACTCGGCTCGCCTTGGTTCTCAGGACGATTTACCATCAACCTATAAGAATAAGGCAAACAACCGATACTATCTACTCCCATTTCTGTTAGGTTTGGCAGGATTAATTTTCCATTTCTATAAAAAGCAAAAGGATTTTTGGATTGTCTCCCTCCTTTTCGTTTTAACTGGCATTGCCATTGTTGTTTACCTAAACCAAACACCGTATCAACCTCGCGAGCGCGACTACGCCTTTGCAGGATCTTTTTACGCCTTTTCTATTTGGATTGGACTTGGGGTGCTTGCCCTTTACGAAGGAATTAAAAAGGCATTCGACAAAACGCCAGGAGCCGTTGCTGCATCGGCACTTTCGCTTGCTTTTGTGCCAGGCTTAATGGCTTACGAAAACTGGGACGACCACGACCGTTCGGGTCGCTATGTGTCGATCGATTTTGCGTATAACGCCCTAAACTCGTGCGAGCCCAACGCGGTTATTTTCACCTATGGCGACAACGATACTTTCCCATTGTGGTACGCACAAGAAGTTGAAGGGGTTAGAACCGACGTGAGGGTTAGTAACCTTAGCTACCTCCGTGCCGATTGGTACGTTGAGCAAATGCAGCGTAAAGCATACGAATCCGACCCGCTTCCATCGACGATGGTGAAAAGTCAGTATGTTACTGGAACCCGAGATGTTGTGCTGGCCACCGATCGAATTCCATACCCACTTCATGTAAAGCAGGCTGTTGATTTTGTGCTAAGCGATAAGCCCGAAACAAAGGTTAACTCGCCCTTTGAGCGAAATGCAAAGGCCGATTACTTTCCATCTAAAAATCTTTTCCTGCCAGTCGATAAGGCTTTAGTTTCCAAAAACAATGTGGTTAACCCTGCAAGAATGAACGAAGTTCTTGATACCATGTTCTGGAAAATACCTTCTAATTACCTTATGAAGGATGGCTTGTTTTTAATGGACCTAATGGCTTCGAATAACTGGGTGCGTCCAATATACTTCGCCATTACTGTAAGTTCCGAAACGTATCAGAATCTCGATAAGTTTTTCCAGCTTGAAGGATTGGCCTATAGAATTGTTCCCATCGAAGCGCCCCGCACTGGTGGTCGTTATGGAAAAGTCGATTCGGAGCGAATGTATAACAACCTAATGAACGTTTATCGCTACCGCAGCATGAACGACCCCAAGGTATACATTGACGAAAATAACTCGCGAATAATATCGAACTACCGAAATATTTTTGGTCGCTTAGCACTTCAACTTGCCGACGAAGGGAAGAATGATTTAGCCGTTAATGCGCTCGATAAGTGTATGGAAGTAATTCCGCCTCAAGTTGTTCCCTTTAACTTCTTTGCGCTGTCGCTCATCGAGGGGTACTATAAAGCCAATAGTAACGAAAAGGCAATTGAGTACTCGAGGATTTACATGGAGCAGTGTGCCGATGAACTTCGTTACCTCTTAGGGCTACCCGAAAAATTTGTTGGAAATGTTAAAAGCGATGTTCAGTTGAACCTCTACATAGTTCAGGAGTTACATAGAATGGCTTCGACCTATAATGCTTCCCAGCACGTAAACGAACTCGAGGAACTTTTTAAGGTGCTCGAAAGTAAAATTTCAAATGCGGGATAATTCATGATAAACCTAAGTCCTCCAAAGTTTTTTACGAATCTATTCCCAAATCTTATTTGGTCTATTCCAAATAAAGAGAATAAGGTTTACCTAACGTTCGACGATGGACCAACCGAGGTAATTACCCATTGGGTGCTCGACCAGCTTAAAAAGTACGATGCTAAAGCGACTTTCTTTTGCCTTGGTAAAAAGGTTGAAATGCATCCCGAAATATTCGAAAGAATTATGGCCGAGGGCCATGCCGTTGGCAACCACACGTATAGTCACCTTAAGGGTTGGGAGACCCATACTGGGCAGTACGTACAGGATGTCGACTTTGCTGCCGATTTTATTCCAGGCAAACTATTCCGTCCGCCCTATGGGCGCATAAAGCCGTCGCAGTTTCGTGTGCTCCGCAAACGTTACAAAGTTATTATGTGGGATTTGCTAAGTATGGACTATAGCCGAAACATTTCCCGTCGCCGTTGCGCAAACATAGTTGTAAACAACCTGCATTCGGGAGCAATAATTGTTTTTCACGATTCGAAAAAAGCCGAAAAAAATTTACGCTACGCACTGCCAAGGGCTCTCGAAGCCATTAAAGCAAAAGGGTATAAATTTGGTGTAATTGAGTAGGGAGTGCCCTGGGAAACACATTTAAAAAATTTCCCGTTAGGGTCATTATATCGGTAGAACTTAAATACAGAATAAAAAACACCGTGCCGTTAGGTACAGAATATTCTGCACCTAACGGCATAATGAAATTGGGTTGGCTAACATTATCTTTATTTGGAGGTTAGCAACCATAATGAATCGATATCAAAATAGAACAATTCACAAATAAAAACAGAAATGAAACTGACATCACTTACCAAGAACAAAAGACTACTCATAAATGCATTATGGATATTTTATGGAATATTATCTGTTCTTAGATATTTTAAAACTGGTGACATGTTTCTTCTTTGGACTGGGTTAATAATAGGAGTTGCTCATCTTGTAGTATTTCTCTGGACATTTTTTAAATCAGAAAAATAAGAATTAATTCATTGTACAAATAAATTGATTAACAGTTTAAATATGTCCTTAGCGGGACAATGTATCGAATAAGAAAAAGATAATTAGTTTAAAACCAACCTATTTTAAGCAATTTTTAAATGCGGAGAACCTGGCGCCTTAAGCTTTTAACTTTCTGCTTTTTGAAAACTTCCTCCTGTAGGCATTAATGTGCTGCATATACCAGTGCTTGTTTTTTAAACGCGAAAAAACGTAGTTTCGAGCATTAGTATTAAAAATTGTTCGAAACGGCAGAACAATATATTTTGTTATTGAAGCAACAAGTAAGTGGTATAAAATCCTTTGTTTTTGGCTCATGGTTACTGTAAGTTTATGTCGAGCCATAAATAGGTAATTGCTTATTCCCTTTTTTTTAAAGTCATTTTCAGAAATGCCAAAAATACTGTGCATAAGGTTTAAGTAAGCATTGCTCTTTGCTTGGTAATGCTTAAAATCGTCGAATACTTTCGCTGGATTCTCTCTTTGACCAAGCAGCAACAAATCGTACAAGTCGCGAAGCGAAACATCGGCATGATAGTGCCCGTTGTGCATTAGTTGCGAGTGCATAAAGTTGTGAACTATTTTATTGCTGTCGTCCATAACCCAAAATCCTTCTTCTTCTTTCGATAGCCGTTTTGATTCGAAAACCCTTGCAGCACTATACCGCTTTATGTAAAGGTACTGCACTGGTAATCGGTGAATTTCAACTCCTGCCACGCACTCATCCTTTACCAAAATTGGGTAATGCATGGTCGATGGGTAGGCCGTTGGGTTAAATATCTTTTGGGTTCTGTAGCCATTTTCAATCAGGGCATTAGCGGCATTAAGCACTTTGCCCTCCTCAACAAGTATGTCGATATCGTAAACCAATCGCTCGCCAATGTCGCTGTACAAACCATCGAATATATTGGCCGTTCCCTTCATAAAGACATGGGCAATACTTTCCTTTTCGAAAATTTCTTTTATTGCTTTGGCTTGCTCAACTATTTTTAGGTTTCGTTCGACGTTTAAACTATGAATGTATCCAAGGTATTCAGCTAAATCATCTGGCAAATAGGTTAGAAGGCGATTGTTTCTTAGGGCTAAATAAAGCGATTGGAGAACAAGATGCCTGTTGCCCATTTTAACCCAGTTTTCCCAATCCTCCTTTTCGCTGGGAAGCATAGCAATTATTTCGTTGGCAGCATTGGGCTTAACGCTAAGCGAAAGCGTTCGTGAAATAAGGTAGTATATTTCCTTTTGGGTCATGCTTTGTCCGTTAGTTTGGTAAGCACTTCAATGGCCTTGTTGTTATTTCCGTACTCGAGTTTATAGAAGCTGAGTTTCGAAAACCAATTTATGAACTTTTTTGCACGTTTCATGTCGTCGCCAACCCATGCCTCCTGAAGAAATATGTATAGCGCATCGAGGGTTGGTAGTGTTTCAAATACTAGTTCAACTTGTGGGTTATACTTTAAAAACACCACTTTACTCATTTTGCAAGCTTTCGCTTGTGCCCAATTATGCAAAGGTTTTGCGTAAGCTGTGCTCTTAGTTGGGTTTGCAGTAAACTCCATTCCTTTATCTTCGAGCAGCTTAATAGCGTTGTTTTTAACGCAAAGTGCAGCAGGAAAAGGAAATGCCTTTTTGCTTATGCTGTCGATAGGCACAAAATCGTCGGATAAAAATTCGAAGCCGTTAAGCTGCAAAAGTCCAGCAAGGGTACTTTTCCCCGAACCTCCTGAGGCTGTTAGTAAAATTGCTTGGTCGTTTCTTCTTAGCGCCGAGGCGTGTGCAAACGATAGCCAATCGCTACTTTGTTTGTTGTAAAGTAAGTTGACTAATTCGATGTAAAGTAGTCGCTTAATTTGCCCTGGTTCCTCTGCCGACAAACATCTCCCCCCAACTCCATTTATTCGCAGAATAAAGCGACCTTCAATGGGAAATACCTCAAGCCGTAATGAAGGTCTGCTGTTTTCATCAGTTTCAAGGTGAGCTAACGGTAAGTGAATGTAGTTTTCGAGAAAAGCCGACCCGTAAGTAATGCCAAAGGTCTTATTACAATGCCTATAACTTTGCGTTTTGGTTTTTTCTGGTATATGTATCGAGGCGCCTTGGGAGTTTAATGTAAAGTTGGGCTTTTCGAAAGGGGGATTGAAAAGGTTGGAAACCGAAGTGTAAAAATTTTCAATAATACTTTTTGCGTCAACTTCGGGGAGCGAATACTTTGTGCAGTACTTTTTAGTAGCCGATTTCTGGCTTAACCCCTTTTTGTAAAAACAAAAGATGAGCCATTGCTGCTCATCGAATTGTACCCACTGATTGCTTGCCTCGAACCAAACAACATGGGCTTGCTCAATTTTTTTTGCTAAGTAAGCCACAGAATTATTTGGAGAATTGGTTGCGTCGTTACTACCACTCCCAGTCATCTCCAGGGTCTCCTGGGCTTTGAGCATATACCTTTGTTGGGTTGTTGAGTAACAGAAACATGGTTGAAGTAGCAAGCGCTGCATAGCCAATTTTGCGCAACGCTTCTCTCCTCGAAATGTTTTCCTCCTCTTTTTGTTCCTTGTTAGTCTCTATGTTCTCTTTTTCTTTCATGCTTGCAAATATAAAAACTTATCTCAATAACTTCAATTACATTCCTTTAATCATTACTCGCAATCCTTTTTCGAAAAGTAACGACCTTTGAAGAGCATCATATCCCCTTACCTTTAAAATATATACGCCTGGCAATAGGTTTTGTGTATTTACAATAATGGTGTTTTTGCCTTCGCTATATTGCTTTTGAGGAATGTTCGTTACCATTCGGCCCGAAATGTCGAATAAACTAAACTCAAGGTTCGATGCTTCTTTTAGGTTAACCTCGGCATTAAAATTGCCCGTCGAAGGATTTGGGTAAACGTTTATTGAAAAATCATTCAAAAGGTTAATAGGTTCGGCGGTAACGTTGTAGCCTACGTGCAAATAGAAACGACCAGTTATTTCGGTTGTAGTCAATAGGTTAATTACATAGTTGCCAGCAACAAGGTCGGTAAATGTATTTAATTCCCTATCCTCTAAAACAACTAATACATCGTTTGGTAGAGCCATTGATGCCATGGAGAATATAGTTATTCCAGTTTCTGTATTTAGTACACCTAAGGGAATAACTAAAGGATTTCCCCATTGGTTTGGTAAGGCCTGAATTCCCAGATTAATCTCATTCCCTGCAATGGGCAACCTGCTATAAAACTTAAGATTGGGATTTTCGGAATAGTTTCCGGCATCGTAGTCAATATCAAAGTCGGAAGTCATATCGCCATTGAAGGCTAAAACCGTTGTTAACTTTTTTCCTGTTAAACTTTCAATTCCCAAAATAATACCATGCCACTCGCCTGCATCCTTCTCGACTTTTAAAAACGAAGGGTTTTGGTGTGCCCGCATACCAGTTTCGAAATAAACAGTTGATCCTTCTGGTAATGATTTAACAATAAATCCCTGAGCCGTAGCCAAATAATCCTGAGCCAATATCGGAAGTGGAACTCCATTAACGATTTTATAATGCTTGGCTACCGGATCCCAAACATAAAGGCCACGAAAGTCAGCATCGAGTTGCTCCTTATATTTTTGGAAAAAACTATTAATTCCATTATTTACGTGTAATGCCGAAGCAAAAGGGTTTCCGATTCCGTTCCAGCCTGTTCCCGAACCCGAAAGTACCTTTGTTTGGGTTGTGTTTACTAGCATTCCTTTAAAAGTTAAGGTTCCTGGCGCTGCATGCCCAATTGTGTAGGCGGTTCCGGGGACAACGTTTCCAAGTGATCCTAGGTTTGCTTCAATGTAGTAAGCCGACCATCCAGTTCCAGCAGTGTAATGTCTCATGGCATATATAGGTACACCTGGAGATGCAGTTGGGTTGGGGTTGTAAGCTATTACCCCAGTATTTTCGCTTATAAAGTTCTTTATTGATTGCCCCACAACAGGTGTTGAAATAACATGAAAAAGCTGTGTGCCATATACGAAACGCTGAACAGTTGCAGGTACATTATCGGTGCTGTGAATAAGCGTAGCCGAGCCACTTGCGTCCGACTGCAAAACTAAGCCTTCAACTCCGTTATTGTTCACCAAACTGCCAGAGCAAGTCATTTTCCCAACTGGGTTAATTATAATGTAACCATTATTAATAAGCTGTCCAGTTGAGGTGTATGTGCCAGTTGGTGAAATAGTAAGGTTAGCATTTTCCCCAACATTTGTAATGTTAAGCGAAACACTTGTGGTTACCTCTGGGAAGTTTGTTGCTGTACTTCTAATCAAAATATTGCTACCCGAACTTGGTACGCCACTGCTCCAGTTTCCGCTGGTTGCCCAAACAGTACTCGATGCACCAGTCCAATAGTTGCAGTCGCTGGCAGGTAAAACGTAGTCATCTTGCCACAGCAAAAATGGGTATTCTTCGTTATCGGAGCCATTTATTCCCCACACTTCGCATGCAAAAGACCATCCAGCGCCAGTAAAGGTAGAAATGGTCTGCATATTAGCTGTGCTGGTAGCCGTTCCTCCATCCGATCCTATTGCTCCAAATGTGCCTTCATCCCAAAAGCAGTTGTTAATAGTCCCCGAGTTAAATAAGGCAAAACCTGCAACTTCACTACCAGCGACAGTTCCTCTTGAATAGCTATTTGAAACTTCACCACTATTGGTAACTACAAAACCACTTGCTACAGCTTCGTTGCCAGGGTCTTCGTCAACAATAACAGTTCCGTTTGAGTAGCAGTTGGCAATTACTCCGCTTGATGTGTTTACTCCAACAAACGCGCCTCCATTTACTCCTATAACGGAAGAAGATACATTAACCGTAGCAAAACATTGAGATAAATTTCCAGCATTTGATGCAACAAAGCCGCCAATGGTAGTGTAAGAAACAGAATTAGATGAAAGCGAGCCGGTTGCATAACTAAAACTAACAGTGCCTTCGTTTTGCCCAATTAAACCACCAACGGTATTTCGCCCAGTAACCACACAATTTGAGTGGCAATTAATAACTATACCAGTATTTAGGTTGTATGCAACAAGCCCTCCAGTTGGAATTCTTCCTGTTACATTCCCTTGTGAGGAGCAATTATTTAATTTTCCGCGATTTTGGCCAACAAGGGCGCTTGTGAAATTACCTCCTGCTACGCTAACGCTTGTTAAACTAAGGTTTTTAATAACAGCCGTAGTATTAGTAAAGCCAAATAGACCCCTGTATGTGCTTGTACCCGTTATTGTCAAATTACTAATCGTTTTTCCATTTCCATCATAGAAACCATTAAACTGAGAAGTAGTAGTGCCAATTGGTGTCCAATTCGTATAGCCAGCAATGTTTATATCTGCAGTTTGCCTAAAGTAAAAACCTCCATTTACATAGCCAGTGCCAGCTATGCTGGCTAAATCGGTTGCACTCGAAATTAAATATGGGTTTCCCGAGGTGCCGTTTCCTCCGCTAAATTGAGCCGAAGCTAAACTTAGCCCAGAAATTGATACTAAAAGTGTAAAAATTATTTTTCTCATAGTATTATATTTTTTGTTGCATTGCATTCAATTTAAAAAAAAGAAAGAGGTAATAAACTTTATACGATAAAATAAGCAATATGTTAAGTTAATGTTTTGCCATTACATTAATATACCAAATGTAATAACAAAAATGTTACTACACTTGTTTCCATTATTTAAACAGCTTAATGTTTAAATGTCAGAATATTAAATGCAAAGATAGCACGATGGTTGTAGTATTAAACTATTATTTCAACTATTTTGTTTAGCGTATTAAATTTTTTATTGAGCGGAACAGTTTATAAATGTTATATTTACAGTGCTTTTTAATAACATTATTAAAATATTATAGTTGTCAACGGTGAGTTGTAACTTATTGCCAACCAGTTTAGTATAACTATAAAGAACTTTGAAGTTTTTCAAACTATTTTACAAGCAATAGTTTAATGTTAGTCTCTGATTAATAGTTTTTTATCAAAAACATTTGTAAACTGCTGCTTAAATACGTAAATTAGTTAATATAAGTATGATTACAGCAACAAGAAACTATTACATAACTTTTTTAATATTTTTTAAAACTAAATACTACAATAATGAAAAGGTTAAAGCCTATTAAAAAACCGCTGATTTTGTTGATGTTTACACTTCTTTGGGGAGCGGCAATTGGGCAAAACTATATGCTCGAGTCGTTCGACGACGTCACTTTCCCTCCAACTGGCTGGACTCAAACACAAGTTTCTGGTACAGGACTATGGAATAGAAGTACATCGGGATTTAATCCAACATGTTCGCCTCAGTCGGGTGCAGGAATGATTCGTTTCAACAGTTTTACTTACGATGCTGGCACTAGCGCTGTATTAACTTCCTCCAGCATCAATTTATCTGGTATCACAGGGCTCAAATTGCAGCTCTGGTTTTTTAGGGACAATATGTTGACAAGCAATTTAGATGTTGCAGATTTTTACATAAACACAACAAACTCATTATCTGGTGCATATTTTCTTGGTTCAATTTATCGCCCCATCACTTCTGTGCCAATCGAATCGGCAAGTGGATGGTACAGCTACAATTTTGACATTCCTGCCTCGTACGATGGTTCGGAAAATTATATTATTATAAAAGGAACTAGCCAGAAAGGAAGGAGCATTTTTATTGACGAAGTTCGTATTTATAAGCCTGTTGCTGCGAACAATTCACCTATAAATTTTTCTGTCTCTGGTGTTTCGCAAAGTGAAATGACAGTTTTCTGGGACGATAACTCAACCAACGAAGTTGGGTTTAGGGTATACATATCGACCGATGGAACAAATTATACAAAATACGGAAGCGATATTCTCACTACAACCCAATCAACTACAGGAACTCAATATTCTCAGGCAATTACTGGCCTGCTGCCAGGAACAACTTACTACTTTAGAATTAGTGCTTATGTCGATGCCGAATCGGCATACCTTACTGGTTCTCAGGAAACATTACCTGCTGGGATTATAACTTCAGCTGCTACTGGTAACTGGAACGACCCTGCTACATGGGATCCAGCAGTTGTTCCAACTAGTACTAATGATGTAGTTATCGCAAATGGCCATACTGTAACTGTTAATGCTACAGGTAGTTTTAATAACCTAACGGTTAATGGGTCGCTTGCCTTCGGTATATTTACATTATCAGGCAAAAACGTTACAATATCTGAAACGGGGAGCATAAGTGTTACTCCGGGAACCACAGCCAATCTTTCAACTAGTGGAAATGTAACAAATAATGGAACATTCGACTTTTTTGTTTCCGATACTCAGCTTGGTCGAGTTACTTTTACAGGCACTAGTTCTCAAACTTTCGATGCAATTGGAACAACCGACTTAGGAAACGTAACCGTAAACAAAGGAAGTTCATATTCCCAAATTGCTGAAATTGCTGCAAACGGAACATTCTCTATCAAGGGCGGGGCTGCTACCAATTTTCTAACTCTAACCAACGGAACTTTAAAAATATCGGGAACAGCAACGGTTTCTTCCAATGTTTTTGCTTCGGGTGGTTACACCATTTCAGCAACCTCTGGCTTTTGGCTATATAATCCCAATTTTACAGTGTTGGGAACTACTTCGAGTGCAACTATAAATGGGTACTTTCGACTCACCAACGGAACCTATAGCGTTGGCAATTCTTCACTTTATGTGCTTGGCGCAGGTGCAGGCTCAATTATAGTTATTGAAGGTGGAACGCTAAACCTTTCGAGCCGTTTCTATACTACTAATGCAATAAACTATACTCAATCGGGCGGAGCCATTAATGTTAATACGCTTGGTAATTCAACAACAAATGCTTCATTTGGATTAATATCAACATCCAATACAATTAATATTTCTGGAGGTGACATTAACCTTGTAAATAGAAACACGAATGCCTCTCCATTAGACTATAGCCTGAACGGCTCAACGTTAAATATTACGGGAGGCACTCTTAATATTGGAACTGCTGCTACAGGAACAAACTTCGATTTTCGAATTCAGGGAACTACACCTAATTTAGTGGTTGACAATACTACAAATGCAAAAACAGCATTGCTAAGCGCAGCAACAACTATTCGTGGAAATATAACCGTTAATACTGGTTCAATTTTAAATTTACAAACCAGCAATCTGTCGCTGGTTGGTAACCCTAATCAGGTTGGAAGTATTGTTAATAACGGATTAATAACTAACACTTCGGCAACAGGATCCAACAGATTCTCATTTGTTGGCGCCCACGGTTTGCAAACTATTTCAGGTTCAGGTACTTTTGGAAATGCTACTACTCCAATGGCTGGAGTAATAGTTTCAAATGCATCGGGCGTGAAATTCGAATCGGCAGTTGTAACCAATAGGGTAAACCTAATTACAGGAATTGTTTTGGGAGCAAATTATATTACACTTGGTAATGGTGTTGCTTCATCGCCTGTAGTTCAACGAGGAGGAACTTCATCGGTTGTTGTGGGTTCGTTCGATCAGGCACCGGCTGTTAGTGCTGGTTCTGCATATGGGGTGTTATATTCAACAGGTCTTAGTCCTTACACAACTGGTTTCGAATTGCCTGCTTCACTTGCTGGTACACTTGAATTAGCATCAAATGTTGATGTTACTTTTGGAGCAACAGCTTCGATTCAAAAACTTAAGTTTGCTGCTTCAAATACTGGTAAACTAGTAACATCAAATGACAATTTACTTACAATTACCGGCACCCCAGCCGATGTAACCATAGTTGCTGGTAACACGGGATACATTCAAGGCCCTTTAGCTTACGTCCTGCCATTATCGCTTGCTACAGGGTCAACTTATATTTATCCAATTGGTAAAGGAAGCGCCAACCATTTCGAATTGGTTAACCCAACAACTTCTGCTGGAGGTTCTGTAGTAGTTAAAGCCAAAGTATTAGATGCTGCAACAGGCGGAACAACTGGTGCCGACATTCAACCAGGAAGCCTTGGGAGCCGTTACTGGAATGCCGAGATTACTTCGGGTGCAGAAAATCTTATTAATACAAGTGTTAGGGTTACACAAACTTCTCCTGCACTTCTGCCACAGAATGCACTTGCTCAATCGGCTACTTTAACAGGAGAGTATAATTTGGCGAGTTCAACTGCCCCTGCTTCAAATACAATTATTTCAAATACAATTACCGAGTTAGGCTATTTTGCAATAGGAATTCAGGAGCCCCCAGTTGGAGGATCAGTTACTGGAGGAACAGCCATTTGCACAGGCAGCACTAGCGGCGAACTAACGCTTATCGACTATTTTGGCGATATTGTTCGCTGGGAGAGTTCGGTATCACCTTTCACGGTTTGGGATCCAATTGCAAATACAATTAACACTTACACCAGCGACGTACTTTCTGAAACCACAAGGTTTAGGGCTGTGCTAAAAACTGGGGTTTACGATGAAGTTTATTCAGAATATGCCGAGGTTGTTGTTAATCCTGCTACTGTTGGTGGAATTATTGAAGGCGCAGCACCAATTTGCTCGGGTTTTATAAGTGGTTTGCTTACCCTAACGGGTTATACAGGTGATGTTGTAAGATGGGAACAGGCTGTATCGCCATTTACCGATTGGGTTACTATTGAAAACACCCTGGATACTTATACAAGTGACATTCTAACCGAAACAACTTACTTTAGAGCTGTTATTAAAAGTGGTGTTTGCACCGAGGTTGAATCCGACGTGGCCATTGTAACCGTTAAGCCTATTCCTAATCCCGAAATTTCTTCGGCCAATCCGCTTAGCTACTGTGCCAACGAAAGCATTAGTACTCTCTTTGTAATCGACATTACTGGCGATAGTTACCAGTGGCTCCTTAATAGTGTTGAAATCGATTTAGCTGCCGAAAGTACATACACTGCAACCGAAGCGGGAGCATACTATGTTGAAGTTACTATTGATGGCTGCACAGGCCAAAGCAACGAAATAGCAATAGTATCGAAACCTCTACCTGAGCCAACGGTTCAAACACTCGATAACCTTATTTACTGTGGCGAAGTGGTTGTTAGTACTCTTTTCACTGTCGACATACTAGCCGATAGCTATAAATGGTTGCTTAATGGAACCGAAATCCTCGATGCTACTACCAACACGTACACTGCAACCGAAATTGGAATATTCTCTGTTGAAGTAACAGTTGATGGTTGCATTGGCATTAGCAACGAACTCGAAATTGTTTCGAATCCAATTCCAGTGCCCATTATTTCGACACTAAGCAATCTTGTTTACTGCGAAAATGAAGTAATTAGCGTTGACCTAACTATCGACATAACTGGCAATACTTACCAGTGGTTATTAAATAGCGAGATTATTCAAGACGCAACGTTGTCAACTTATACAACAACCCAAGCAGGTTTGTACTCGGTTGAAGTTACTACTGATGGCTGCACAGGGATTAGTAACGAAATTGAGGTTACTGTTAACCCGCTGCCAGTTGCAGTAATTAGCACAACCGATAATTTAGTGTGGACTATTGGCGACGACATAAGCGTAACGTTTACTGTTGACATAACAGCCGATTTTTACCAGTGGCTTCTTAATGGTAATTTAATTACTGCTGCTAACGATGCTACATACACTGCCACTGAGGCTGGAGTTTACTCGGTTGAAGTAACAGTAGGCAATTGCACCGGAACAAGTAACGAACTTATAATTACTGCAAATCCGCCTCAAGCATACACCATTACATTTTTAGTAACTGCCTTGGGAGGAGTTCCAGTTTCAAATGTGGCAGTAGTTATTGAAGGTCAAGATGATATTTACACAAACGACGAGGGTTATGCTGTAATTAATTTGCCTAATGGTTTGTATTACTTTTGGGTTGTACTAGTTGATCATCAGGAATTCTCTTCGAACTTTACGGTTAATGGAGAGGCTATGTTAATTCCTGTTGACTTGATTTCAGGATTAGATTCTCAAAATTCATTATTGATAGTGAATTCATTTCCCAATCCTTTCGATTCAGAGATTCGTTTTTCCAATTCAGAACTGGTAACTAGGGTTGATGTTTCGAACATTATTGGACAAATCGTCATTTCCAATAAAATTGATGGAGTGAGTCATGTTAACACTTCGGCTCTACCAGCAGGAGTTTACTTGGTTAAGTTTACTGGAAAAAATGGCGAAAGCATTACCCATAAAATGATTAAAAAGTAAAACAAATACACGTAGATTAACAAAAGCTCCCGAATTGGGGGCTTTTGTTTTTTACATAGAAACGTTTTCCCCTTTGCCAATCAAAACTAATGGGTTAATTTTATGCCCAATTAAATAGACTCTGAAAATGAATGTTCTGCTAATTGGTTCGGGTGGAAGAGAGCATGCCTTTGCTTGGAAACTCTCGCAATCTCCATTACTCACAAAACTTTATATTGCCCCAGGCAATCCTGGAACTGACTTATTAGGAGCAAATATCTCCATCGACCCAACCAATTTCGAATTGGTAAAACAAGAAGTTTTAAAAAATAAAATTGAACTTGTGGTTGTAGGCCCCGAAGACCCATTGGTTAAAGGTATTCACGACTTTTTTCTTGCCGATTCGAAACTGAAATCGATTCCCGTTATTGGCCCAACAAAAGCAGGAGCAATGCTCGAGGGAAGCAAGGAGTTTTCGAAAAAATTTATGGTTAAGCATGGCATTCCCACTGCTGCCTATCAAAGTTTTAAACCTCACGACAGAGCAAAGTCTATAGCCTTTTTAAAAACCCTCGAAGCACCGTACGTTATTAAAGCCGACGGTTTAGCAGCAGGCAAGGGGGTTGTAATTTCTTCTAATTTAGAGGAAACCATTTCGGTTGTCGACGAGTTTTTTGCTGGCAAGTTTGGCGAAGCCAGTAAAACCATTGTAATTGAAGAATTCCTGAAGGGAATTGAACTCTCGGTTTTCGTTTTAACCGATGGCCAGTCGTATGTTATTCTTCCCGAAGCGAAGGACTATAAACGAATTGGCGATGGCGACAGTGGGCCAAATACTGGCGGAATGGGCGCCATTTCACCTGTACCGTTTGCCACACCCGAGTTTATGCAAAAGGTTGAAGAGCGAGTTGTGAAACCAACCATTAACGGCCTAAAGGCCGACGGAATTGAGTACATAGGTTTTATTTTTGTTGGTTTAATGAATGTTGCTGGGGAGCCATTTGTTATTGAGTACAACGTTCGTATGGGCGACCCCGAAACACAGGCTGTTTTACCCCGTTTGGATTGCGACCTTCTCGAACTTTTTAGTCTTACGGCTAAGCGTAAACTTAACATGGCTGTGGTAAAGCACTCTAATAGTTTCTCGGCTGCTGTAATTCTCGCATCGGGAGGTTACCCCGAGCATTTCGAGAAAGGCTATGAAATTAAACTTCCCGAAGGAACACCCAGTTCACTTGTTTTTCATGCAGGAACTGCAAAAAACGATAAAGCGAAATTGGTAACATCAGGAGGAAGAGTTTTTGCTTCTGTAGGTGTTTCAACTAGCCTTAAGGAAGCAATTGACTTAGCCTATAAAAATGCTAATGGATTTGAGTATAAAAACAAGTACATTAGGAAGGATATTGGACAAGATATTCTGAGTTTATACTACTAATTTTTAAAAGAATATTATGCTTCTCAAATTCTTAAAACGGCCATTACCACTAGTACTTACTGCAATTACGGCTATTTCGGTTGCAATTTGGTTTCAAACATTTTTAAAACCCAATAGTCAGTTAATTCAATTTAATGTAAGCTCAACACCATTGCATAAATTGCTAAACTCATTTGCAGGAGTTAACGGCTATATTCAAGCCTTTTTAGCGTTTGCAATAATCTATATTACGGCAGTGCTGCTTATCCAGGTGTCGTCAAAACATATACTTACAAAGTCGCGTAGCTACTTGCCAGCTTTGTTTTTTGTAGTTTTCAGTTCGGCCTTTCGCCCGCTTCAGCAGTTCGATCCTGCAATAGTTTCTGCGTTGCTACTTGTTTTTGCTCTTGATCGTGTTTTTGCTTCGTACGATAAGTTTGAGCCCGTAAATAACCTTTACCAAGCGGCATTTCTGGTGGCACTTGCATCGCTGTTCTATAGCCCTTCGGCCTTTTATATTTTACTAATATTTATTTCGGCTGCAATATTTCGTCCATTTAACCTAAGGCATTGGCTTTCGATTGTTTTAGGGTTTCTTACTCCTTGGTTTTTTATGTTTTTTTACGAATACTATTCCTCTACTAACTTTAGCTTCGTGTACTACTTACAAATTCTTTTTTCTGTTGAAAAAGGCGCACATGGCTTGGGAGTTCCATTTTATGTTTTCGCAGGAACCTTAGGTTTAATAGTATTAGTAGCAATCGTACATCTATTAGGTTCGTTAGCTAATCAAAAAATTAGCATTCGAAAATTTCACTCAATATTCCTTTGGTTTTTAGCTATTTCAATTTCGTTAGTTTTGTTACTGCCATGGGGGTCAATTGAAATAGTGTACTTAGCGGCAATTCCAGTTTCGTTTTTGCTGTCGAATATGTTTGTAAATCTCAAAAGTCGCTTTTGGGGTGAACTATTTTTAGTAACTATTTTGCTTATTTCCATTGTAATGCAATTTATATAAAAAACCCCCTACCAAAAGGCAGAGGGTTTAATGTTACTATAAAAAGAAGTTTTTATATAATTAGCATTGCGTCGCCATAGGTTCCAAAGCGATATTTTTCCTCAATGGCAACTTTGTAAGCCTCAAAAAGTAAGTCGTATCCAGCAAAGGCCGAAACCATCATTAGCAGTGTCGATAATGGCAAGTGAAAGTTAGTAACCATCATATCGGGAATGCTAAAATCGTAGGGGGGAAATATAAACTTGTTGGTCCATCCAGTGTAGGGTTTTAAGCGACCATTTGTTGAAACAGAGCTCTCGAGGGTGCGAAGAACTGTTGTGCCAACAGCACAAACTTTACGCTTATTTTCCTTGGCGCAGTTAACTATGTTGACAGCATCGTCGGGAATAACAATTTGCTCCGAGTCCATTTTATGCTTGGTTAGGTCCTCAACATCAACAGTTCTGAAGTTTCCTAAGCCAACGTGAAGCGTAATTTCGGCAAAAACAGCACCTTTAATCTCTAGCCTTTTCATAAGCTCGCGACTAAAGTGAAGGCCTGCGGTTGGCGCAGCAACAGCACCCTCGTGCTTAGCGTAAATGGTTTGGTAGCGCTCTTTATCCTCAGGCATTACATCGCGACGAATAAATTTTGGCAGCGGAGTTTCGCCAAGGCGATAAAGGGTCTCCTTAAACTCGTCGTACGTTCCATCGAAAAGGAATCTTAATGTACGGCCACGGCTTGTTGTGTTGTCAATAACCTCAGCAACGAGTAGGTCGTCGTCGCCAAAGTAAAGTTTGTTGCCAATTCGAATTTTTCGAGCAGGATCAACAAGAACATCCCATAACCTTTGCTCTTTGTTAAGTTCTCGGAGCAAAAAAACTTCGATTTGAGCACCTGTTTTCTCCTTGTTTCCGTAAAGGCGAGCAGGAAATACTTTGGTGTTGTTAAATACAAATACATCGCCCTCATCAACATAGTCGATAATTTGATTGAAAACCTTATGCTCAATTGTTCCCTTTTTGCGATTAATAATCATTAACCTGGACTCATCCCTGTTTTCCTGAGGAAATTTTGCAATTAAATCTGGTGGCAAGTTAAACTTGTACTGCGACAGTTTCATGTTTGGTTGTTATTATGTCTGTTTGTAATTTCTTATTTTGTCGAACTAATTGCTTGTTTATTAGTCCTTGGCTTGTGTTGATAGGTTCGGACTTTATACGTACAAATAGTCTATTGGTTTCAATGTGTTTTAAAAATATATTTTCAGCTGATTTGCTTGTCTCCCAATTCAACCGTTGGCATTACTGCATAAGCGCTTTTAATCGATTCCTCAAATTGTTCTGGAAGTATTGCATCTTCAACCCTAAAGTTACCGCTAGCAGTGCGTCGGAGTTCAACTAAATGCCCCCCCGAATTTAGGGCTGCGCCAATGTCGCGAGCCAACGAGCGAATGTAGGTTCCCTTGCTACATCTTACTCTTACAGTAAGTAACGGTGCCTCATAACTTTCTACTTTAATGCTAGTAATTTCAATTGGAACAGCATTTAGTTCCATCTCAACTCCTTGACGGGCAAGTTCGTAAGCCCTTTTCCCATTTACAAATTTTGCAGAGTAAAGAGGAGGTATTTGCATTATAAAGCCATTAAACTTTGCCAGCGCTTCGTTAATAAGTTCAATGGCAATGTGTTCCGTTGGGAATTCCGCATCAACTTCGGTTTCCATGTCGAACGATGGAGTTGTTGCCCCTAATTTAATGGTTGCCAAGTACTCCTTTTCGCTATCCTGAAATTCTTGTACCCTTTTCGTGGCTTTGCCAATGCAAACTATAAGAAGTCCCGAAGCCAATGGGTCGAGCGTGCCAGCATGCCCAACCTTAATTTTTTTTAGCCCAGCATTGCGCTTAAGTAACGACTTAACCTTGTTTACAAGATTAAAAGAGGTCCAGTATAGCGGCTTGTCGAAAAGCATTACAACACCTTCGTTCCAATTAGTATTTGAGCTAAAACTCTGCACTATTATCTATGTGTAATTAAAATATAAATGTCGATACAATGGCAAAAATGCCAATAATGGCGCAGTATAATGCAAACCAGTAAAGTTTACCCTTTTTCACAATGTTAATCATCCACTTACATGCTATAAAGCCTGCTATAAAAGCAGCAACAAAACCAGCTATAATTGCCCCAGTTCCAACGCCCGATGATGCAGAGAAATCGCCCTTTACAACGTCGAGTAAGTTTGCCCCAAGAATTGGAATTATTACCATAAGAAACGAGAACCGAGCGACCTCATCTTTTCTATTTCCAAGAATTAAACCTGTTGAAATTGTTGCCCCTGCACGCGAAATTCCGGGGATAACTGCTACTGCTTGTGCAAATCCAATAACGAGTGAATCGAAAAACCCAACGGGTTTTTGAGCCTTTGGCTTAATTACACTCGAAATCATTAAAAGCGATGCGGTAACTAAAAGCATTAAGCCCACAAATACTAAGTTTCCAGTAAATAGCCCTTCAACATAATCCTTTAAAAAGAATCCCACAATTAACACAGGAATCATTGAAACGAAAATTTTAGCAATAAACTGTGTCTCTTCGTTCCATTTAAGCTTTAATAGCCCTAAAATTAGGGTTGCAATATCTTTTCTGAAAACAACCAGCGTGCTAAGAACTGTTGCGCCATGAACGGCTACTGTAAACGAAAGGCTATCCTCAGCATTTACACCCAAAAGTACTTTGCCAATTTCGAGATGCCCAGAGCTGCTAACGGGTAAAAATTCGGTAAGGCCTTGGATAATTCCAAGAATAATGGCTTCGATTAAATTCATTTAAAAACGGAGTGTTTGGGTTACTCTTTTGGTTTTTTCATTATGGCATAGATCTCGAAAATAAAGCCAAAGAGCACAACTAATGGTGCAAGGGTTATGCGGCGAAAGCTAAATATGTCTTCGCTAAAAACCTTGGGGTCGTCGGAGCCTCCACCTAGCATAAGGATAAATCCAAAAACAATAATTGCAAACCCAATTAGCAAAAGCTTGTAGTTTTCTTTACCAAGCGGAAAAAGGCTTGTGTCGGTATTCTGTTCAACTTTATTTTTACTCATAATTGTATTTTTTAATAGTATAAATCGTCGGTTTTTACGTTTAAAAATTTGTTAACTGCAAAAAAGGTAGAAATAAGGTTTATAATTACACCCAAAAGCATAACTAGGCCAAAAACAACCGATAGCAATTCGACTTGCCCAAAGTTTACAAGCTCGTAAAACTCGCCCTGAACTATGTAAATTATGCCACACAGGAGTCCAATTGCTAGAACAGAAGCGTATATTCCATGCGAAATGCTTTTTAGTAAAAAGGGTGTGCGAATAAACCCCCAGGTTGCGCCAATCAGCTTCATGGTGCTAATTATAAATCGTTTTGAGTAAACCGAAAGGCGAATGGTATTATTTATTAAGACTAGTGCTACAAAAAACAAGAGGCCACTAAAAATTAAAAGAATAGCGCTAATACGGCTAACATTTTCGTTCACTAAGTTAACAAGCGATTTTTGGTAGAATACCTCCTTAACAGGGCGCTGAGCCATGAGTTCGTCCTCAATTTTTCGAATGCTGTCGGGGTTGGCGTAGTTTGCTTTGAGCTTTACCTCAATTGACGAGGAAAGCGGATTGTAACCTAGAAACCCAATAAAATCGTCGCCAAGTTCCTTCTGAAGCTCTGCAGCAGCAACTTCTTTCGATATGTACTCGGTTGTGCGAACGTAGGGTGAGGCATCGAGTGTTTTCCGAAGGAAATTTGCCTCTACATCGCGTATGTCGTCGTGAAGAATAACCGAAAAACCAATGTTCTCCTTAACGTAATCCGATAACTTTTTTGCATTAAAAACTAAAAGCATAACAACGCCTAGCATAAAGAGTACTAGCGAGTTACTGATAATCGACGAGAGATAGGAGCTCCTAAGTCTCCACTTGGTTATTCGCTTTTCGGTTTTCATAAGAGGCACAAAGTTAGCTCATGAATGGCGATTTGATACTCCTATTAGCTAAAATTCACTATTTTAATAGAATAGACATTATTAAAATCGACACCCATCAGGCCATTTAAGCTGGCATGATGGGTATCGATTTTGAGGTTTATAACTATTCCTTTCCTTACTGGGGTAATACTTCCATTCCTAAAACTTTTGCAGTGAGCCAAAGTTCCTTTGTGCAGTCGTTGGGTAAAACTAAATGGTGATTACCGAGTGGCGATTCGAAGAAGTAGCGGCTGGTTTTATCGTCAATTTCAAGGGTAACTTGGGTTCTACAGGCGTCTTTTGAATGCTTTGCGGGAACAACTTTTGCTGTGGCAATAAATATTCGGCTTAGGTTATTGTCGACCCTAAAAATCGTAACCTCTTTGTAGCGCAGCTCGCCCTTAATGGCAACGCCAATGCCCGTTTCGAAGTGGGTTTCGAGAGTGAAACTGCTAAGCATATCGGCAGGAATTGTGCAGTGGGCAAGTAAAAGCTTATTGCCTTTTACATTGGCTATGTTAGCCATCCATGGAATTGTGCCTACAATCTCTTTGGCAATCATCATGCCCACCATGCTGCAAATGTCGCCCTCGCAGCCAGCAGGAATGCCATCCATGCCAAGTTTCGAAAGCGCTAAGCATGCAGTAGTATTGCACTTTTGAGCCAACGGAAAGCATTCTACTGTAACAGCCGACAGGTCGTAGCCTCTAACCACGTTCGAAATCGATTCGTAAACCCTGCCAGCCATTTCAACTCCAAGCCCCTCCTTGCTTTTAAAAAAGTTTGTAAACTCTGGAGCTATTAACCCTTTTTCGTTTGGAATTGAAGCCTCCCAGGGTAAATCGACTTGCTCAATTCCAAGTTTCGATTGAGTAATAAATGGATCGATGGTCGATGCAACAAGCCATTCGGAAGGCTTGCCTATTACCCCAAACTTTTTTCCACGAAGATTTTTAAGCCCGTTTCGAACTTGGTAAAATGCATCGATAATGGCTTGGGCTTGTGGATCGTTTTCGTCGACCAGCAAACTTTCAATTCCGCTTTGGTTCATCCACGCTTTTACTTCGGTGGCCGCAGCCCACGAATTTTCGTACGAAGAGGCAATTATTAGGTAGAATTTATAGCCGTGAAGCGAGTGAAGCGCTACCCGCTCCGAGCCCCCAGTAAGAAAGACCAGTACGTCAGGTTGCTGATTAACGAATTGAATTCTGTCCTGATGAAAAAGTTTTGAAAGTCGTTTTTTTGAACGGGTAAAAAATGCTGGGTCGGCAGCAGGAAATGCAAGAAGTTTTACCCTTAGTTTTTCGTTCATACATAATTGGTTTTAAACAAGAGGCTGTCTCATAAGATACAAACGCCTAACCACAAAGTTCACAAAGGTTTTACACAAAGTTCACAAAGAACTGTATATATTTGTGTTGGCTTTGTGTTTCTTTGTTATTTCTTTGCGGTCTTTGTGGTTATTTTTTCTTTTGAGACAGTCTCTTGGTTTGTTTTTAGTTTGCTGCGCTGTTTATGCTAATCGCAATGTCGAGAAATTGAAAAATATCAATGGGGTTGCCTTCAATACGCTCCTCGCTACGAGTATGCCCAAGCCGAACAGCAACAAGCCTAAGTTCAGGAATAATAAAAATGTACTGCCCCTTTATGCCTCTGGCAAACTTAATGTCGTACCCTTTGTGCTTGGTAATCCACCACTGGTAGCCATACCTCTCGTTTGGTTTTCCGCCCAATTCTGGATCGGTTAAAAATGTTGCAGGCGCTAACGATGCGTTTACATACTCCTCCGAAATAACTTGGTCATTGCCCCACTTCCCATTATTCAGCATAAGAATACCAAAACGAGCAAAGTCGCGTGCATTTGAGTTGAAGCAGCAGTATGCTTTTTCGTAACCACCTTCCTTGTCGAGGCTCCAAATGGCATCGTGTTCGGCGCCAATGCGCTTCCAAATGCGCTCCGAAGCGTATTCGCTTAGCGTTTTTCCTGTTGCTTTAGCAACAATAAGCGAAAGAAGTTGGGTGTCGCCACTTAAATAGTTGTATGCTTTTCCGGGTTCAGTAATTACGCTTTGATTTACAGCTAAACTGCGTACATCTTTACCATAATATGCCTGGGTTGTAATGGAGAAAAGGCTTGCATATGCTTCGTCCCAGCTTAGCCCTGAGCTCATAAGCAGAAGGTGACGAATGGTAATTTTACTCCTTTCGTCGTTTTTAAATTCGGGAATAAAGTCGGCAACGGGCTGGTCGAGGCTTTTAATAAAACCATCGTCAATTGCACAGCCAATTAGCAAACTAACAATACTTTTGGCCATTGAAAAAGAATTCGAAAGCGATTCGGGTCCGTAACCATCCCAGTAAGCTTCGAAAAGAAGTTGCGAGTCGCGAGCAACAAGGTACGAAACCGTTTTATAGCTCTCGAGAATGGCGCGCTCCTCAATCGATAAATCGTAGCTGTTGTAAAGCACATGCTGTTGCCAGTGCTGGGCTTCACCCATTTCGATGGTTCGGTTTGCAAAAATTTTGTAGTCGTCAATGTCGGGCCGTTGGTGTATTAACGCCCTAACAATGTACTGGTTTTGGGGTATCGAAACGTACACTCCGATTGTTCCGAAGATTACAAGCAGCGCAATTACAATATGTTTCCGTTTCATAACTTTTGGTTTTTTGGGGTTTGTTTTCTTTTATGACTAATTGGCGTCGAGAATGTCGAAAAGTTCGTCGAGTTTTGGGGTGAGAATAATTTCGGTACGACGGTTTTTTTGACGGGCTTCGGGTGTTTTGGCTGCATCAATGGGCAAGTACTCGCTACGACCAGAAGCGGTAATTCTGTCGGGAGCAATTTTGGAGTTTGTAAGAAGAATTCGAACTATCGACGTTGCCCTTTTTACACTTAAATCCCAGTTGTCGAGAAGCTCGCCACGACCAGCAAACCTAACATCGTCGGTGTGGCCTTCAACCATAATATTAATATCTTTGTTTTGTTCCAAAACTGGAATTAACTGTTTTAGCGCTGCAATCCCGTTTGCATCAACTACGTGGCTACCCGATTTAAACATAAGTTTCTCTTCGAGCGAAACGTAAACTTTGCCATTCTGAATTTTTACGCTAAGGCCTTTGCCTTCGAATCCAAAAAGTGCATCGGAAACCCTACGACGAAGTGCCATAACTGCCGAATCCTTACGAGCAAGAATTTTCTCTAATTCAATTAAACGTGCATTTCGCTCATCGAGTTCGGCTTTCATTACGTTGAATTTTGCCATGGCTTCGTCGAGTTCCTTCCTTCGATTATTAAGCTTGCGCTCAAGCTCCTTAAGGGCATCTTCTTTAATTTGCAGTTCTTCCTGTGTAGCCTGTAGCTGTGCTAAAACCCTTCGGGTTTCCTTTTGATTTCCGCTAACAAAACTTTCCTGAACCTGCTGCAGTTCAGCATAACGCGAGTTTAGTCTGTCGTTATCTTCTTTTAACCTAATAAGGTCAACTACTCTAGTTGCACTATCGCGCTTTAGTTGTTCCACCTCTTTTTCGAGAACCTGAATTTTCGAGTTGGTTTCGGTAACCTTAACGTTTAGTCCAGTGTTTTCGGTCTCAAAGCGCTCACGTTCCTCTTCGCACTTCTGATTTTTATCCTGTAAAGCCTGAAACTCCTTGGCTGGAACACACGAGAATAGGGTTGCAACTAATAATACTGTTGCTGTAGCAATGGTTTTATTCATTTTCATAGGTTGGCTTTTATGTAACTTTACGCGGAGTTAAAGAGTAAACTCAAGCAAAGATATTAATTTATTAGAATGAATAGTAGTTGGCAAGGCAAAATGACATGGTTATGGCTAAGCTGTATGTTGGTTGTATTGCTTTTACAACAGCAAAATTTAAGGGTTTTAACTATAGTTGGTAAAGAATAATAGGTTCTTTAGAATTCGGCATACAACAATAAAAAATTATATTTGTTATATCTTTACCCAATTGTAAATGTTAATTTGATGAGTAAGCGAAAATCGCTTTTGGAGCAAGTAAATTCGCCTAAGGATTTAAAAAAGTTGAAGCCCGAGGAACTTCCCGAGTTAAGTAATGAACTTAGGCAGTTTATTATCGATGTGGTTTCGAATAATCCAGGTCACTTTGGGGCAAGCCTCGGTGTGGTTGAACTTACCGTTGCTTTACACTACGTATTTAACACTCCTTACGATCGCCTTATTTGGGACGTTGGTCACCAGGCGTACGGGCACAAAATACTTACAGGTCGCCGCGATGTTTTTCACACCAACCGAAAGTATGGAGGAATTAGCGGCTTCCCAAAACGCTCCGAGAGCGAGTACGACTCCTTTGGAACAGGTCATAGTTCAACTTCTATATCGGCTGCACTGGGAATGGCTGTTGCTGCAAAGCAAAACAATGAGAACCGACAGGTAATTGCCGTTATTGGCGACGGTTCGATGACCGGAGGAATGGCCTTCGAAGGGCTAAACAATGGCGGGATGCTAAATACCAACATGCTCATTATTTTAAACGATAATAATATTGCTATCGACAAAAATGTTGGAGCATTAAAGGAGTATTTGGTTGATATTACCACTTCACAAACATACAACAAGGTAAAAAAAGATATTTGGGATATTCTTGGGCGTGTCGATAGGTTTATACCCCGTTCGCGTAACATTATTCAAAAACTCGAGAATGCCCTAAAGTCGGCACTTATAAAGCAAAGTAATTACTTCGAAGCTCTTGGATTTAGGTACTTTGGGCCAGTCGACGGTCACGATGTGGTTTACCTAACGCAAATACTAAACGACTTAAAGAATATTCCTGGGCCAAAAATTCTACATTGCATAACCGTTAAGGGTAAAGGCTTTGAACCTGCTGAAAAGAACCAAACTCTTTGGCATGCTCCTGGCGTTTTCGACAGAAATACTGGAGAAAGAATTGTCTCTACTCCCGACAAGCCAATGCCTCCTCGTTATCAGGATGTTTTTGGTCATACTTTGGTTGAATTAGCAGAGCAAAATCCAAAAATTGTTGCTGTAACTCCTGCAATGACTTCGGGTTGTTCGCTAAATTTTATGATGGAAAAAATGCCTGCCCGAACCTTCGACGTGGGTATAGCCGAACAGCATGCTGTTACATTTTCGGCAGGATTGGCTGCTGAAGGGATGATTCCATTCTGCAATGTGTACTCGTCGTTTTTGCAACGAGCATACGATCAGGTAATCCACGATGTTGCACTGCAAAACCTCCACGTTGTTCTTTGCCTCGATAGGGCTGGTGTTGTTGGCGACGATGGTGCAACCCATCATGGTCTGTACGATATTGCCTCGCTCAGGGCAATACCTGGGCTAACCATTTGCTCCCCAGCAAACGAAGAGGAACTTCGTAATATGATGTACACCGCACAACTCGAAGGAATGGGTCCTTGGGTAATCCGTTATCCCCGCGGAAATGGTATAATGCCTGAATGGCGTACGCCACTAAAAGCCATGGAGGTAGGAAAGGGAATAAAACTTCGTGACGGTTTAGATCTTGCAGTACTTTCGCTTGGTCCGCTTGGAAACTTTGCCGCAACGGCAATCGATAGGCTCGATCTCGAGGGAATATCGGTTGCCCATTATAACATGCGGTTTGTTAAGCCCCTCGATGAAGAGCTGCTTGAGGAGCTGGTTTGTCGCTATAAAACCATAGTAACCATTGAAGATGGATGCCTACAGGGCGGATTCGGATCGGCAGTTATGGAGTATTTCTGTGATAAGGCTTACACAAACCGAATTGTGCGCCTCGGCTTTCCCGATACCTTTATTGAGCATGGAACACCCGCCGAACTTTATATGGAGAACGGTCTCGACGTTGATGGTATATACACAACCCTAAAGGGAATTGTTGTGTCGAAAATGGCAGGCAAAACAAATTAGCCGAACCTCATTAGCCAGAGTTTTGTTCAATACCCCAACAAAACCCAAAAACATTTTGTCCAATTCAAAAAAGGCGTTATCTTCGCAAGCCTAAAATTCTGTTTAACCGCCCGGATGGCGGAATTGGTAGACGCGCTGGTCTCAAACACCAGTGGTAGCGATACCGTGCCGGTTCGATCCCGGCTCCGGGTACAATCAAAAAAAGGGTGTCGAAAGGCACCCTTTTTTGTAAATAACAAGTTATGACAAAAGCCAATCTTCATCCTTACGGCGTTCGACAACCCGATTTCGATCGCCGATACCTCGAAATGGCTCGTATTTGGGCTACAAACTCTTACTGCCAAAGGCGACAAGTTGGGGCCTTAATTGTTAAGGAACGGATGATAATTTCCGATGGTTACAACGGCACTCCTAGCGGTTTCGAAAATGTTTGCGAAGACGAAACTGGCAAAACAAAACCATATGTACTTCATGCCGAAGCAAATGCAATTACCAAGGTAGCCAAGTCGAACAATAGCAGCGATGGAGCAACGCTTTACGTTACGTCTTCGCCCTGTATGGAATGCGCAAAACTTATAATTCAAGCCGGAATTCGTCGCGTGGTTTTTTGTGACGACTACCATACGTTCGACGGTTCGGAATTGCTTCAAAGGTCAGGTATTGAGTTGGTTAAAGTGGAACTTTAGTTTTGTTTTTCAAAAGCATTTTTACACTTTACTAAATAAAGCTAAAACCTAACCATAGCATCATATCAAAAACAATATAGTGGTAAAAATATTACCTTTGAAGGTTGCCTAAACTTTCATTTAGCCATGATGTACGAAAATAAACGCAAGGACATTTTATATCCAATTGGATTAGCCGTAGTGTTAATTGCGGGGATACTAATAGGCGTTAAGCTTAATAACACTCCCGATCGAAAAAGTTTGACAGTATATCCACGAGCCGATAAACTTACCAGTGTTCTCGAGTATGTCGAAAATCAGTATGTCGATACAGTTTCTATGTCGTCGCTAGTTGAAACGACTATTCCTACGCTGTTAAAGCACCTCGATCCTCATTCTGTTTATATCCCCGCTTCGGAGCTACGCGAAGCAAACGAACCTCTTGAGGGGGGCTTCGATGGAATTGGCATAACATTTAACATGCCCAGCGATACTATCGTTGTTATTTCTACAATACAAGGTGGTCCATCTGAAAAAGTTGGAATTTTGGCAGGTGACAGAATTGTAACCATTAACGATTCAACAGTTGCTGGAAAAAAAATTGACCAGAACAATATTGTTAAGTTACTCAAGGGCCCAAATGGTACAAAAGTAAAAGTAGGTGCAAAGCGCGAGGGTGTTGAGGAACTAATAGTATTCGAAATTATTCGCGATAAAATTCCTTTGTATAGTGTCGACATTTCGTACATGCTAAACGAAAAGGTTGGATTTATAAAAATTTCGAAGTTTGCCCGCACAACCTACAGCGAATTTCTTGAGGCAGTAAGCAAACTACAGTTACTTGGAATGGAGCGACTTATAATCGATTTAAGGGGAAATACTGGTGGGTACCTCGATGCTGCAACAAATATTGCTAACGAGTTTTTACCCGATGGTAAACTTATTGTTTATACCCAAGGCAAAGCCCGCGAACGCCAGAATATATACTCTAACTCCAAGGGTTCGTGCCTTAAAACACCTGTTGCTGTTTTAATTGATGAGTTTGCCGCTTCAGCTAGCGAAATATTGGCTGGTGCACTACAAGATAACGACCGTGGAGTTATTGTTGGTCGCCGTTCGTTTGGCAAAGGGCTTGTTCAGGAGCAAATTCTTTTTTCCGACGGATCGGCTCTGCGCCTTACTATTGCTCGGTACTACACTCCAACAGGGCGAAGCATTCAAAAGTCATACAGTAGCGGAAACGACGATTACTTTATGGATATAAACAATCGCTTTCTTCATGGCGAACTTCAGGAACAGGACAGCATTCAGTTTGCCGATTCGCTAAAGTTTATTACCCCAAAAGGTCGCGTTGTTTATGGTGGTGGCGGTATAATGCCCGATTACTTTGTTCCCCTCGATACTTCGGGAATTACGCCTTACTTTAATAAGGTAGCCAACCGAAATTTAATTTACCGCTTCGCATTCGACTTTACCGATAGTCATCGAAAGGATTTTGCTAAAATGAAGGACTATAAGCAAATAGTAGCATTTTTAGAAAAACAAAACGTTATAGAGAAATTCATAGCATTTGCCAAGAAAAGTGGGGTTGAGTCCAATCCAACTCAGGTAAAGCAGTCGATGGAACTGCTTAAAGTTCAGCTTATGGCAAGCATTGCTCGTAATATTATCGACAACGAAGGGTTTTACCCAATTATTCGGCAAGTTGATAATACACTGTTGAAGGCAATTGAGATTATCTCCAATGACTCAACTGCTCAGCAGTTTTCGCATGCAGCTTTTCAGAAATCAAACTATGAATTATGGATTCAGGCTCGCGAGAAAACTGCCAAAAGAAAAGATGTTATTGCTAATCTTGCCTGATTGGGTTCTTCTATCATTCCTAAGTGCCCCGAGTTTTCGAGCCAAACAACTTGAAGGTGCGAATGTTTGTTTTTTAGCTCAATGCCAATCTCCTTCGGAATAAGATTGTCCGATTTTCCAAAAATTAGGATGCTAGGAACATTTAGTTGCGAAAGTACAAAGTTCCGATCTTTTCGAGAAGCCATTCCACGAAGACTAGCAATAATTCCGCTATCGGGCGTGACAAAAGCAACTGATTTCCATTTTTCAACCTGCTTACTTAGTCGGCTTAGGTTGAAATTAGCAAATAACCGCGGAATATTTGTTTCAACTATTTCTGCTTTTTTACCGTTGGCAATCATCCCAATTTCGAGCATTCTGCTTGCCTTTTTTTCGTCGCTGTCGGCGTTGGGGTGCGAGTGGAAAAGTCCAAAACCGCATAATCGCTCGGGAAAAAGTTCGGCAAAAGCCAGCGCAATATAGCCACCCATTGAGTGACCAATTAGCACGCATTTTTCAATGCTTAAAGAATTCAATAAATTTTCCACAGCTTTTGCAGCGATTTCCATCGACACTTCATTCCCTTCAAAAGGCGATTTTCCATGCCCTGGTAGGTCGGGACAAATAACTCGGTAATTTTTCGATAATTCTGCAGCTAAATCGCTCCACATTTCCTTCGACTCGAGGTAACCGTGAAGAAGTACAAACACATTCCCAGTTCCATTGTCGCTATATGCCAGTTTGTTCCTGAATTCTTTTAGTTGCTCCATTTTTCAAGGGTTTATTATTGCTGCAAAAATATGGTTAATACTTTAATTGTTAAATTAATTAGTAGGATGAAATTCAATTTTTATACAATAGCATTTTACTCAGCAATAAATTATTTCAATTTCCAAAATAGCATTACCTTTGCACTGTATTGGTTCCATCGAGATTTCGTCTCAGGGGATTAAAAGGGAATGCCGTGCCCATCTTTAAAAAGAAGGAATTCGGCAACAGTTCCCGCTGCTGTAAGCTTCGTTACCAAATGAGCATTCGGGCCACTATTCATTTTAAAATGAGTGGGAAGGCGCTCAGGAGGGAAGCAAGTCAGAAGACCTGCCAATACCTGCCATTTTTCAGATGCGCTTTCGGGACAAAAGCGAGGATGAGTACCTTTTCATCCCACCCAACCCCAAATTCCTCGTATCTGTCGCTGTGGCAGAGTTGTTAGTGAGCCAAAAACAGGCGGCATTAGGAGGATTAGTCTGCCATAACGAAACCTCCTTGCCCCTGTTTAGGTTAATTAAATAGGAAAAAAGATGGTTAGGTTGATTCGTATTTCGGTTTTATGTGTATTTCTACTCGAATTGTCGCCAATGGCATATTCGCAGAGCATTGCAACCGATACCATCGAAATTGAAAGCATTTCAATTTATCGAAATCGAAACAGTATCGACTATATTCCGGGAACCAAGGTCGAATCGATTGATTCAATGGTTTTTAAGGAAAAATCGTTTTTGAGCCTTGCGGAACTGCTTGGCGAAAATAGTCCAATTTTTATAAAGACCTATGGTCGTGGAGCGACGGCTACAGCATCGTTTCGAGGAACAGGGGCTTCGCATACGCAGGTTTTTTGGAATGGCCTCAAAATTAACTCTCCCATGAGTGGGCAAGTCGATTTTTCTCAAATCCCTTTGTATTTTATTGATAATGTGAGCATTCATTTTGGTCAGTCGTCGATGAACTTTGGAAGCGGAGGCCTTGGTGGCTCGGTGAACTTGGGGAGTAGTCCCGATTGGAACAAGAAAAATGGAGCAAAAATTTATCAGTCGGTTGGTAGTTATGGATCATACTCAACTGGAGTAAATGCAACGTATGGAAATAGAAAGGTTAAAGTGCAAACGAGGATTTTCAGAGAGAGTTCGCAAAACAATTTTGCATACCGAAACAAGGCAAGGTCTGGCTACCCAACGGAGATACAGGAAAATGCAGATTACCATAACTATGGAGTATTGCAAGAGGCATACTATCGTCCAAATGCTAAAAATGTAGCTTCGTTTCGACTTTGGGTACAGCAGAACGAAAGGGGAATTCCTCGCCTTATGTCGAATTACTCGGTGGCTGAAAGAAATAGGCAAAGCGATAAGAATTTAAACTCCGTTTTCGATTGGAGTTACTATGGCAACTCAACCAAAATGCTTATTTCAACAGGAATATCAGCATTAAATCTAAACTATTTTTATAGTAAGTATTCGAACGAAAATTTTGAGCAACCCATTATAAATGCCGAAAGCCAGTCGTTTAGCTGGAGTAATAGGACAGGGTTCGAAAAGGATGTTTTAAAATGGCTACAAGCATCTATCGATTTAACGAATAGTTACCAAAAAGTGTCGAGCAGTGACCTAATTCTTCTGACAGGTTACGTTGGCGAGCAGTATCAAACTGCAATTAGAACGAAGCTAATTGCTACGCCTAATGAGCGGGTTTCGCTGTCGCTTCTGTTAAACGAGGAGTTACAGAGGAGCAAACCTTCGCCTTTTATGCCATCTTTTTCGGTTGAATATAAAGTTTTTAAAAATGCCGACATAAAGCTAAAAGGTGCTATTGCACGTAACTACCACTACCCTTCGTTAAACGATTTATACTGGCATCCCGGAGGAAACAGCAAACTTTTACCCGAAAGCGGATTAACCTATGAAAGTGGAATTCAATTTTCGAGCAAACCATCGAATTTTAAAGCAGACATAGATATAACTTTGTTTGCTTCGAAAATTGAAAACTGGATAATGTGGTTGCCCCATTTAAAGGGTTACTGGGAGCCAATAAATTTGCAGTTGGTTAAAGCGCAAGGCGCAGAGGCATCGGTTTTAATTGTTAGCAAAGTTGAAAGGGTAACGCTCAAACTTCAGGGAAACTACAGTTACACTCGCTCCTCTATTGAAAATGCAGGTGGCACCATTCGGCCCGAATCGCACGGAAAGCAGCTTCCTTTTATTCCTGTTCACTCGGGTGGTATTGTTGTTAATGCATTGTGGAATAATTTCTACCTTGTTTACTCATTCACTCACTTCTCCGAACGTTTTACCACCACAAGTAATAACCCCAACTCGTTTCGAAGGCTTTACCCATACTACATGAGTAGTGCCTCGATTGGGAAAGATTTTTCGGCTTTTAAAAGCCGATTTGGTCTTCAACTCAGAGTCGACAATTTACTCGACGAGAGTTACCAGTCAATCCTTTGGCGCCCAATGCCCGGGAGAAACTACAGTCTTCTTTTCCGTATAGAATTATAGCCCAAATGCAATGCGAAAAATACTTCATTTAACAATTTACATTTTTACTGCAATTGCATTTACAAGCTGCATGAACGATGAGGTTTTACCCGTTTCGCCAGTCGACCTATTTGGAAGCCGTGGAGTTTTTATTGTGAATGAGGGGAACTACTTGTACGGAAATTCAACCCTTTCGTACTACGACATTAACACGAAAGAGGTAATTAACGATATTTTTTCGGCTGCAAACGGCATTCCCCTTGGCGATGTGGCTTACAACATGGTTATTCGAAATGGAAAAGGCTATCTGGTTGTCAACAACTCGGGCTGTGTTCATGTAATCGATGCCAATACAATCCTTCTCGAAAAAACCATTGAGGGGTTAACTTCTCCACGAAATATTCTTTTCCTAAACGACAATACAGCTCTTGTTAGCGACCTTTACGCTCGAGGCATTAGCATTGTTAATGTTATGAGTAGTGAGGTTGTGGGCAAAATTAAAACTGGAAGTTTAAGCATGCCTTTTTACCAACACCCAACCGAAAATTTATTACGAATTGGCAATCGAATTTTCACCAATTGCTGGAGTTACGACAACAAAGTGCTGGTAATTGATGCAGAGAGTTTAACCGTTATCGATTCGGTTGAAGTTGGAATTCAGCCAATGCAAATGGTTGCCGATGCCAACGGCAAAATATGGGTAATGAACGATGGAGGTTACTTTGGAAGTCCCTTTGGTGCCGAGAAACCTTCGCTAATGCGACTAAATGCTCAAACCCTCGAGGTTGAACTACGGTTAAATTTTGCTTCGCAAATGGATAGGGTAGGCCAAATGGCAACAAATCCTGCTGGCGATACGCTTTACTATATTTGTAACCATTTATATAGAATGCCAGTTAACAGTGAAATGCTTGCGCCAACTCCTTTTGTGTCTCGAAGTGGTCGTAATTTCAGAGCATTGGGAGTCGATCTAGCAACAGGAACTGTTTTTATATCCGATGCCTCCGACTACATGAGCGAGGGCGATATTTACGTTTATACATCAACGGGCGTGGCTGTCGATACCTTTAGGGTAGGAGTAATACCAACAAATTTTTGCTTTAATTAGAATTGGTTTGTAAATTTGATAGTGATTCCTGACCAAAAGAGGGTTAATGAATATTTTAGCAGCACTAAAAATTTTTTAAATGTCTAAAGTCGAAGTTATTGAGGCGCTTAAATTATATGTTAGATTGTTAAAATCGGAAGGTATATTGGTCGACAAGGCCTTTCTATATGGAAGCTATTTAACCGATTCAGCAACACCAGATAGTGATATAGATTTAATGATTGTGACTGAGAATGAAAATGACGATTATTTAGCAGGGAAAATTTGGAAATTAACAAGAAAAATAAACTCTAAAATTGAGCCATTTCTTGTTGGCAAAAATAAATTTTATAGTAACGATAATTCACCATTAGTTGATTTAGTTAAAAGAACTGGTCTCGAAATAAGTTGAAATATTACTGGTGATGCTTTAATCCAAAATCCCACTTAATGTGCATTCAATCATTCAAAATAAGTAACCTGAATAAAGAATTTATGGACAGGCTTTAACTAGTCAATTTACTTTTTTCGTGCGGTTTTAAAAATGCCATAAACGCTCATGGCAAATGCAGCAAAAGCAATTGCTGCCGATAGTACTAGTAGCCATGTATTCCTTTCGCCGGTTTGCACTCGAAGCCAAATCCATATAACCAAAACTGCAATTGCAGCTATAAACATAACAAACGAGCGTACTCCAAAAAAAGACGTAGGAGTAGTTCTATGTGTGCGACGAATGGGTGACATAATGATTGGTTTTATTGAAACGCAAAGGTATAAAAGAAACGCTAACTCAAAATGCTAATGTTTTTCTATTTCTACTATCACAATAGTTCGTTAGTGTTTAGCATTTGCCTGATTATACGAAGGATACGTAATGGCTGCATGCTTAATTATTGTTTTGACAATCAATAATTTGCGCCTTTGCGTCTCTGCGTGAAATAAAAATTTCCCGAGTTAATGCTATCATTAAGGAATCACCATAATCAAACTAAGCCCTCTTTTCCCATTTGTAAGTTTTTTTGGTTATTTTTGCTCCGCTTAAAGTAAATCTATCGAATTCAACTATAATACATTAATCCCCATGACCCAAGAGGAACTTTTTAAAAAGCTTATTGCTCACTGCAAGGAGTACGGTTTTGTTTTTCAGAGCAGCGAAATTTACGATGGCCTTAGCGCTGTGTACGATTACGGACAAAATGGTGTTGAACTTAAGAATAACATTCGCCGTTACTGGTGGGAAGCAATGACTCGTCTTAACGAGAATATTGTAGGACTCGATGCTGCAATTTTTATGCATCCTCAAACGTGGGTTGCCTCGGGTCACGTTGGGGCATTTAACGATCCGCTTATCGACAACAAGGACAGTAAAAAGCGTTACCGTGCCGATGTTCTTATTGAGGACTGGATGGCAAAGCAAGAAGAGAAAGTAATCAAGGAGGTTGAAAAGGCTGCAAAACGTTTTGGCGACAGCTTTAACGAAGAAATGTTTCGCCAAACTAACCCAAGGGTTATGGAGGTTCTCGAAAAAATATCGACTGTAAACTCCCGAATGGTTAAGGCGCTCGATGCTAACGACCTACCTGAAGTTAAGAAGATTATTGAGGATTGCGAAATTGTTTGCCCCATTTCGGGCTCACGCAACTGGACCGAGGTTCGTCAGTTTAACCTAATGTTCGACACAAAAATGGGTTCGGTTTCCGACGACGCCAGTACAATTTACCTTCGCCCCGAAACGGCTCAGGGAATATTTGTGAATTACCTTAACGTGCAAAAAACTGGACGTATGAAGGTTCCCTTTGGAATTGCTCAGGTTGGAAAAGCCTTCCGTAACGAAATTGTTGCCCGTCAGTTTATTTTCCGCATGAAGGAGTTTGAGCAAATGGAAATGCAGTTCTTTGTTCGCCCTGGCGAGGAGATGAAGTGGTACGAGTTCTGGAAGGAGAAGCGTATGCGCTGGCACAAGGCAATGGGGCTTGGCGACCAAAAGTACCGTTTTCATAAGCACGAAAAATTGGCACATTACGCCAATGCAGCTTCCGATATTGAGTTTCAGTTTCCCTTTGGCTTTAAAGAGGTTGAGGGCATACACTCCCGCACCGACTTCGACTTGAGCAGCCACCAAAAGCATTCGGGTAAAAAGTTACAGTACTTCGACCCCGAAACAAACGAAAGTTATGTACCATACGTTGTTGAAACGTCCATTGGTCTCGACCGAACTTTCCTACTTATCCTTTCGTCGGCTTACACCGAGGAAAAACTTACAAAGGAGGACGGATCAATCGACGAGCGCATTGTCCTTCGCATTCCTCCAGCACTTGCCCCAGTTAAACTTGCTGTTTTTCCCTTGGTTAAAAAGGATGGACTTCCCGAAAAGGCTCGCATAATAATGGACGATCTTAAATTCGATTTTGCCTGCCAGTACGAAGAAAAGGACACTATTGGAAAGCGCTATCGCCGTCACGATGCCATTGGAACACCATTCTGCGTAACCATCGATCACCAAACGCTCGAGGACGACACCGTAACCATTCGTCACCGCGATACCATGGAGCAAGAGAGAGTTCCCGCTTCACGCCTCCGCGAAATTATGGAGGAAAAGGTGAGCATGAGAAAACTGTTGATGAGTATTTAAGAGCAGTTCGCAGTCGGCAGTCGGCAGTCTACAGTCCACAGTCGGCAATTGGCAGTTCACAGTCGGCATTTGCAGATTGAAGACTGAGAACTGAAGACTGAGAACTGAAGACTGAGATAAGGTGCCCAAAGTCCTAATCATATCGTACTACTGGCCGCCAGCAGGCGGAAGCGGAGTTCAGCGATGGCTGAAGTTCGTTAAGTATTTGCGCGATTATGGATGGGAGCCTGTTGTTTATACTGCATCAAATCCCGAAGCGCCCACTTTCGACGAAACGCTAATTGCCGAAATTCCCATTGGGGTCGAAACCATTAAAGGCAAAGCCTTCGAGCCATATTCTATTTACAAAGCCCTGTTTGGCTTTAAGAGAAAAAAAATTGGGGTTGGCTTTGCTGGGCTCGAAAGAAAGAGTTTCTTTTCGAAAGTTGCTGTTTGGATTCGTGGAAACCTTTTTATTCCCGATGCTCGAATGCTTTGGATTAAACCTTCGGTTCGAAAGCTGACTAAGTATTTAAAGGAAAATCCAGTCGATATAATCGTTTCAACTGGACCTCCCCATAGTACTCACTTAATTGCACGTAACTTAAAACGAAAGTTGAACATTCCTTGGGTTGCTGATTTTCGCGATCCTTGGACTAATATCGACTTTTACCATCAGCTTAGGCTGACAAAGTTCGCCGATTCAGTTCACCGAAAAATGGAACTTTCGGTGCTAAAAGAGTGCGATGCTGCCGTTACGGTTACTCCTTCGTGGCAAGCCGATTTTCCCGAAAGGTTCGAAAACAAGATGCATGTAATTCAAAATGGCTTCGATTCTGCTGATTTTTCGACAGAAAATGGGGTTGCTCTCGATAAAGATTTTACCATAACCCATGTTGGCGTTGTGCCACCCGATAGAAATTGTGTAAGCCTTTGGTCTGCTATTGCCCAAATGGCGGCTGAAAATTCTGATTTTAAAAAAGCACTAAAACTTCGATTTGTTGGTCAGGTCGACAGTTCTGTAATAGCAAGTCTCGAGTCGCTGAACTTAATGGCTAATGTTGAGATTACAGGATTTGTTTCTCACCAAAAGGCTTTGGAATACCAAATGTCGTCGCAGGTGCTTTTACTTCTGGTCAATAATTCGCCAAATGCAAAGGGAATTCTTACGGGGAAAGTTTACGAGTATTTGGCTGCAAAGCGCCCAATTCTTGCTGTTGGCCCATTGGGTGGCGATTTAGATAACCTTTTAAACGAAACCAAAGCTGGCAAATGCCTTCCTTTCGACAGTACCAGTTCAATACGCGAAGGTTTGCAATGGTTTTGGGAAGGGTACTCTTTGGGTTGGGGTAACTTCAATCCCCAAGAGGCAAATCGCTACTCTCGTAAAGAGTTAACTGGTAAAATGGTTTCGATTTTTAATGATTTGATAAAAAAATAGTATTCGTTTATGAAAATTTTAACTGTAGTTGGGGCTCGTCCTCAGTTTGTTAAGGCTGCTGCCGTAAGCCGAGTGTTTTCGCAAAGAGGCATCGAAGAAGTCCTTTTGCATACTGGCCAGCATTTCGATCATAATATGTCGCAGGTTTTTTTCGACGAAATGCAAATTCCCACACCTAAGTATAATCTCGATATACATGGGCTAACTCATGGCGCCATGACTGGCCGAATGCTTGAGGGAATTGAGGGCGTAATTATGCAGGAAAAGCCCAACCTAGTTATGGTTTACGGTGACACCAACAGCACATTTGCCGGAGCGCTTGCAGCTAAAAAACTTCATACGCGTGTTGCTCACGTTGAGGCAGGATTGCGTTCGTTTAACATGCGAATGCCCGAAGAGATTAACCGCATTCTTACCGATCGAATTTCGGATTGGCTATTCTGCCCAACCGAAAATGCTGTTGAAAACCTTAAACTCGAGGGGTTCGACAACATTCCCGCTATGGTTCTAAATGTTGGCGACGTAATGCAAGATGCAGCACTTTTTTACTCAAAAATATCGCAGCAAAAATCGACTATTGCTTCAGCCATCGAACTTAATCAAACCTTTGTTCTTGCTACAATTCATAGGCAAGAAAACACCGACTCAATCGAAAGGCTTTCCCAAATAATCGATGGGCTAAACTTGTTAAATAAAGAAATGCAAGTCATTGTGCCTCTTCACCCTAGAACACGAGAGTATATAAACAAAACTTCCATTGCGCCCGAGTTTACAATTATCGACCCTGTTGGCTATTTCGATATGATTGAGCTGCTAAAACGTTGCTCGCTGGTTATAACCGACAGCGGGGGATTGCAAAAGGAAGCCTTTTTCTTTGCAAAACCTTGCGTTACGCTTCGTAACGAAACCGAGTGGGTTGAATTAGTCGAGAATGGCTTCAATATACTTTCAGGTGCAAATAGCTACAATATTTATAGCATGTCGTCGCTAATGCTCGAAGGAGAATTCGAATTCGATGTTGACCTATACGGAAATGGGAAAGCTTCGGAGCAAATTGCCGATGCGCTTTTAAATTATGCTTAGCATATTTGTAATCAAATTGAATCAAAAGCCTATATTAGCTTATATTTTGAATTGCTAAGGCATGCGCATAAAACTAACTATTATTGCGGTTCTTTTTCCGCTTCTCTTTATTGGGACTAATGTTTTAGCTTCCGAAAATTCCGATACCGTTCAAAATCTTATTAAAAAATCGGAGCAAATGCTTTTGCAGAGCTCCGATTCGGCTTTAACCATTGCCCTTGCAGCAAACCGAATTGCCCTCGAACGAGGCGATGCGGTTGCGCAAATGCAGGTTCAGCATCAAATTGGTTTCATTTACTATAACCGAAATAACTTCGATTTGGCGCTTCACCACTTTCGCATTTCCTTGGAGTTGGCTCAAAAAACAGAGAACTCTCAGGGCGAAGCTCTTGCGCTAAATAGAATTGGAAACGTACTTCATCTAAAAACCAACTACCTACAAGCGCTCGATTACTATAACAGCGCTCTCGAAATAAATATCAAAAACGATTTTCAACCCGAAATTGCTCGAACGCTTGTGAATATTGCCAACGCATTCAGCTCAATTGGTCAGTACCAAAGGTCCATTGAGCATTTCTTACATGCTATGGAAATTCATGAAAAAACAGGCGATCGCGAGGGCATGGCGTGGGCTTCGTTGGGAACAGCAAGGCTTTTTAAACTTTTGGCACTTTACGAAAAGGCCATGCAGTATACCGAAACAGCCCTTGGGCTGTACCGCGAACTGGAACGCGAAACGGGCAAAACAACAGGCGTTACCCTTTGCCTAAACGAACTGGGTAGTGTTTATCAAAAAATGGGAAATTTCGACAGGGCTCAAGAGTACGTAAAAATGGTTCTCGAAATTAACGTTCGAAATGGTAATGTCCACGGGCAAGCCTCGAATTATATGAGTTTGGGAGTTATATTCTTAGAAAAAGGACAAAATGAGCAGGCTCGAACACATCTTTTAAAAGCTCTTGAACTTAAGGGTCTGGTAAGCGACAGCATCGACTTGGCTCCTTTAAACAGGTATTTAGGCGAAGTTGAGTTTCGTAGGGCTAACTATAAAGTTGCCCTTTCGTACCTGCAAAAGAGTTTAATGGTTGCCACTAAAAACAAGCAACTTTCGGAGTTGGGTCAAACATACCTAATACTAAGCCAAATTTACAAGAAACAGGGCGACTTTAGAAACGCCTTCGAGGCGTTTACAAGCCATAGCATGTTTAAGGATAGTCTTAACGCCAGCGATATATCAAAACTGGAAATGCAGTACGAATTCGACAAGCGCGAAAAGGAGCAGGAGCTTGTTGCGCAGCAGCGCGAAACGTTTCACCAAATGCAAATGGAGCGGCAGCGAGTTGTACTTATCTTCTTTATTGTTGCCTTTGTTTTAGCCATTGGGCTTGCCATGTCGGTTTTTTACGCTTTTAGGGTAAAGCAGCGAGTAAACCGAGTACTCGTTCAGCAGAATAATGAAATTACTCGCCAAAAGGGTGAAATTGAGCAACAAAAGGAAGAAATTGAGCAGCAACGCGACTTTGTTACCAGACAGCGCGACCAAATTGCCGATCAGCAAAGGCTTATTACCGACAGCATAACGTATGCTAGTCGTATTCAAAATGCGGTTTTGCCTACACGCCGCATTCTCGAAGAGTTGCCCTGGGAAACGTTTATTCTATATAAACCAAAGAACATTGTAAGCGGCGACTTTTACTGGTCGTCGAAGCTGAACGACGGAAAGCAACTTATTGCCGTTGCCGACTGCACAGGACATGGAGTTCCTGGTGCATTTATGAGCATGCTTGGCATAACCTTGCTTCGCGAAATTGTAGTTCACGAAAGCCACCTTTCGCCTTCAACAATACTTTGGAAGCTTAGGGAAATGGTTATCGATTCACTTAACCCAAAGTCGGGTCAAATTGACCAAGCCGATGGCATGGACATGGCAATTTGTATAATCGATCCACAAAATCTTAAAATGGAGTTTGCAGGAGCATATAATCCAGTTATTATTGTTAGGAAAGGTGCATTCGACGAGGCAAGATTGCCCGAAAAGTCGAGAATTACGAAATACGAAAACTGTAACTTACTCGAAGTGCGTGGCGACAAAATGCCCGTTGGGTACTATGCCCTCGAAAATTTGCCATTTAGTAACTCTGCCATTGAACTTAAGGCTAACGATTCAATTTACCTTTTTACCGATGGCATTATCGACCAGTTTGGCGGTGAACGAAACACTAAGTTTTTGCTTACAGCGTTAAAGGACTTGCTGGCTTCCATTCAGCACCTTAGCATGTCGTACCAAAATGCAAAAATTAAGCAAACTATCAACGATTTTATGGCCAACACCAAGCAAGTTGACGATATGCTAGTCTTGGGTATTAAAATAAAATAACCTAAGTTCGATGAAGGTCGAAAAAAATGCTGTATAATAAGGTAATAAGGTTTTTCTTGGAGTAGAAATTTTAGTTACTAAGGTTGAAAGTAATTGAATAAGGTTTTTAAAAACGACTTAAAACCTTATTTATTCAATAAACCTTAGTAGAAATAGTGTTTCCGAATGTTTTTTACCTTATTCCCTTATTTGTAAACCAAATACGTTTGGGTAAATGACATCGAAATTGCGTAAAAGTAATGGGTATAATTAAAACTTCTTGGCAGTAATAATTACACTCTCGGTATGCACGTATCCAGTGCCATGCGTAATACTGCCTGAGATTATAGGGTTTATCGACATTACAGAATACCCATCCTTGTACAGTTTGTTGCATTGAATTTCAATCTCTTTCGAAAGGTCGTCGGAATCAACTACGCTCGAAACCTCGTTAGTTTCGCTATTAGTCCAAAAAGTTGAGCGAGTATGAATAGTAATGGTTTTATACATAGTGAATAGGCTTTAGGGGTTCCGTGTTTTACGCTAAGCTAAAATGTAAAGTTACCTAAAATGCTAGAATATTTTTAGCAATAATGGTAAAGGGGGCACGCAGATTACCCGGATTTCCGCAGAATTGTTGTTTAACTCACTTTAGTCTGCGTTTATCTGCGATATCTGCGAGATATATTGAATTGTATTTCACGCGGATTACGCTGATTTACGCAGAATTTTTGGTTGCTTTAATTTTCATCTGCGGCATCTGCGAGATCTGCGAGATATATTGAATTGTATTTCACGCGGATTACGCTGATTTACGCAGAAATAAAGTTGATGAGATTTACATCTGCGACTTCTGCGTTATCTGCGAGAGCCTGTTATCTGCACTATCTGCGAGAAAAAAACTTGAAAACTTAATATTGAAGTTCAAAATATTTACGAATTGTTAACGCTACCATTTATATAAATTGTAACTTTGAAGCCATTTCATTATTTTTTTTGTTAAACTAAAAACTAAATTAGCCTATGAAACTTAAAAATTTACTAACAACAACGCTTGTCGCTTCAGCTCTTTTGCTGTCATCTGGTTCGGTAATGGGTCAATTATTACTCACCGAAGATTTTAACTATACAGTAGGTGAATTTATTGGCGGTAATGGAGATGCAGGTGCAGTTTCAAACAATTGGACAACTCACTCTGTTACAGCAGGTCAAACAACTACACTTGACATTATCGAAGGCAGTTTAACTTATTCAGGCTTAGCTGCTTCAACTGGAAATAAAGTATTTATTCCAGGTGCAAACACAACAGTATCCAGAGACGTTAATCGTCCATTTGTTGGTGGTACAGAAAAAGTAATGTATTTCTCTGCTCTTGTTAATATTGTCGATGCTACACAGTTAAGTGTTGACGGTGACTATTTTATGAGTTTTGGAGCAACAGACGGAAGTGCTGTTACTGTTTTAGGTGCAAGAACTGGAGTTAAATCTTCTGGAACTGGGTTTAGATTTCTAATAAGAAACCATTCAGGAGGAACGCCAACTTGGACTGACAATGGTCAGGACTTGGCTTTTGGAACAACATATTTAATTGTTGTAAAATACGATATTAATGCAGCTCTTACAGTAGCTACGATGTGGGTAAATCCAACAGGTCTTGGAGGTGCTGAGCCAGCAGGTGGGTTTTCTAATAATTCAGGTACTGCAAATACTTTCATAGAATTCAAATCGATCTGCATTAGAAACGGAGGAAATACTCCTAAGGCAAACATCGACGAAATTCGTGTTGGAACAACTTGGGCAAGTGTTACTCCTTTAGCAACTGGTGTCGAAACTAATGGTGCTTTTGCAAACTTTACCGCTTATCCAAATCCATTTAGCAACCAAATTACAATTAGCAATCCAGCTGCTGTTAAAAGAGTTGTTGTTTCTAACTTAATTGGACAAAACGTACTTGACATTAGCTCCAACGGTACTGCTACAATTGAAACATCTAGTCTTTCTGCAGGTGTTTATATGGTAAGTTTTGTTGCCGAAAATGGCACTCGTTTGGTTAAGAAAATGATTAAGAAATAATTATTTTTTACTTTTTTGGAAGCCCTGCTCCGATGTTATTCGGAACAGGGTTTTTTTATTTTAGTCGGGGCGCGACTCCGAGTCGCACTCCGACTATTAAAAGTGGTTATTTGACGTTTTCAAGTCATGTGGACGTTGAAAAATAATGTCGGATTGTTTTAAATCTACATTTTCCCCGCTGAAGCACGATTCCTCTCGTGTGGAAACAACAACCCGAGACACCTAACTTGTAAGTATTACAGTTGTTGAATGTATATTAATCTTGTGTCTTTTAGACAGTGATGGCTAGCTGATTAAACCCAAACGATGAAAATGCTACAACGGCATAATTTTAACATTTTGCGGTTAATTTTAATGTAAAACTAAAAATTGAAAATGTAAAATGTAAAGAACCTTGCCTGCAAGATGCCGGACATTTCTCCCAGCTGCTAGTCTTCGCTTAACGTTGAAAAGCCACATAGCAGAGGCATTAAGACTAATTAAACAACAACCAAACAGCCTCTTAACACTTTTTAAGTGAATTATTTTCATTTTTTTACTACTATGTTTTGCATAGTATATTTTCGTATTATATATTTGCATCGTAATAATACCATTTTACACACCTTACACTTAATGCCATGAAAAAAACAGTATCGGTTAGTTTAGGAGGCGTAGCCTTTACACTCGAAGAGGATGCATACCGCATTCTCGACACTTACATTGAGCAGCTTAAAGTTCGCTTTGCCAGCGAAAAGGACTGCCACGAAATTGTAGCCGACATTGAGTCGCGAATGGCCGAACACTTAAAGGAAAAGGCGCTATCGCCTGTTCATGTAATTGCGTCCGAAGACATTAAGAAGGTTATTGCAATTATGGGGCAACCCAACGACTTGGGCGATGGCGCTTCATCGTCATCAAGTAGCGACTGGAGCTACCAAAACAAAAAGTACCGCCGAATGTTTCGCGACCCCGACAATAGGCTAATTGGCGGCGTTGCTGCAGGTATGGGCGCTTACTTTAAAACCGACCCGCTCCTTTTCCGTATTCTTTTTGCCATAACGGCATTTTGGGGCGGCATAGGCGGAATTGTTTACCTAATTCTATGGGCAGTACTTCCCGAAGCGCTAACCGCAGCCGAAAAGCTCGAAATGCGGGGCGAACCTGTTACCGCCGAAAATATAGGTCGCACTTTTTCGAATACAGATAAATAACAAGTAAAAAAAGAAACTATGAGCGTAGAAAATGCTAATGCGCAAATGCGCAAAGGGGTTCTCGAACTTTGCATACTGTCGGTGCTTTCGAGGGGCGATGCCTACACCACCGATTTAATAAATACCCTAAAGGATGCTAAAATGATTGTTGTAGAGGGAACCCTTTACCCAATGCTAAACCGACAGAAAAATGCTGGCTTTCTTAGCTACCGCTGGGAAGAATCGCCACAAGGACCTCCACGAAAATACTATGCAATTACGGAGCAAGGTCGCGAATACCTCTCCGATATCGACAAGGGTTGGGCTCAACTTGTTGAAACAGTTAATGCAATTAGGAATAACCAGTAAAAACCTTAACCATGAAAAAAACTGTAAAAGTTAGTTTGGCTGGAATGGCATTTTCGCTCGAAGAGGATGCTTACCAAACACTAAATTTATACCTCGATGCCATTAGGGCAAAGTTAGGAGCAGGAAAGGAAACCGACGAAATTCTTCATGATATTGAGGAAAGAACTTCGGAACTTTTTTCGGAAATGCTTAAAGGCTCCGACACGGTAAACATTGAAATGGTTAACAGTGTAATGGAAACGCTAGGAAAACCTGAGGACATAGCAGGCGACACTAACGAAGCCAACTCGAATGCTACATTCGAATCGACAAGTGTAGGCTCGACAAAAAGACTCTATCGCGACAGCGAAAATGCAGTAATTGCTGGAGTTTGCTCGGGACTTGGGGCATATTTTAATGTCGACCCAATAGTTTTTCGCATTATTTTTATTGCACTATTTTTTGCCACAGGACTGGGGTTAATCCTTTACGTTGTTCTTTGGATTGCTGCGCCTAGGGCATTAACATCGAAGCAAAAACTCGAAATGAGGGGAGAACCAATTAACCTCGAGAATATTGAGAAGAATATAAAAAAGGAATACGAGGCAGTTAAAGCCAACCTAAACAGCAAACAATCGAAAGAAACTGTGGATAAAAGCATTTCCTTTTTCAGCAAATTCTTTCTTGCTATAATTAAAGTAATTGGGGTTTTTGTAAAAGTTATAGGAATTATAATTGCTATTTTCCTAATCATAATTGGCTCATTAGCCTTAGTGGCTGTTATTGGGTCAGTCTTTTTTGGTGGCATGGCGCTATCGGTAATTTCGGAGCGATTTGGCGACATTTCAATTACCGAACTGCTAACATCAACATTCGACCTTGGGTCGATAGCATGGGTTTCGATTCCTGTTTTTTTAATAATTGCCATTCCACTCGTTGGGCTTATCTTTTTAGGCATCCGTATTATTTTCAACTTTCAATTTCGAAACGCCCTATTTTCATCAACAGCAGCTCTGGTTTGGGTTGGGTCCATTGTAGTTCTTGCAGTAACCCTATTTTTACAGGCTCGCAGTTTCACAATACGCGAAAAAGTTGTTGAAACAATTACCATTAGCGTTCCCGAGGGTTGTAAAACGCTTACGGTAGAAGCCTTAACCAAAGGCGATAGCACCTTTACTGGCCCTAACAAACCAATTAATGTAGACGACTACATACTTGGAGTAAGTAAAACACAATATAGCATATACGGAAAGCCAAGCATAACAATTGGCAAAGCCACAGGCGACAACTACGAGCTTGTAATCGAAAAAAAATCGAGAGGTGCCACCGAAGCAAGTGCAATACAAAGTGCAATGAACCTAAACTACAGCTACACTTTAACCGATTCCGTTTTAAAATTCAACCCTTACTTTAGCCTTGAAGATGGCGAAAAGTGGAGAGTTCAAGAATTACAAATTACGCTTAATGTTCCCGTTGGCAAGCGAATTTATATAGCAAAAAACCTTGAGGAAATACTAAGTAATAACCAAGAGGTTTGCCTTTGCTGGCCCGACGAGCTAATTGGGAAAACGTGGGTTATGCGCAAGGAGCGTATGGTGGAGTACTAGTACAAACCATCTAAACCACCTATAAATATTGAGAAATAAAAAAAATGATGTAGTTTATTAAATTTATTTTGTTGTTTCCAAAAAGGGTTTTATCTTTGCCACGCTTTAAAAGGCACTTACGATTGACCTATGGTGTAAAGGTAGCACAGCAGATTTTGGTTCTGTTAGTCTAGGTTCGAATCCTGGTAGGTCAACAAAAAAGTTAAAAACCCTTGTCGTTTGGCAAGGGTTTTTTTGTTTTTAGCATACTAATTCGAGCGCTTTTCTGTTTAATTTACGGTTTTTTAGCTTTAAACAGAGTATGCTGTAAACTTTTTAAACCAAAAATCGTCATACATTTGTTTTTCTTGTAAATACAATTACAAACCTACCGAAATATCAACCTATGAAGTCACTTGTAAGGTTTTTTAGCATTCTAAGTCTAATAACCATATCGCTCGGCAACATCTTGGCCCAAGAGAGTTGGAGTTTAGAACAGTGCATTGCCTATGCCATTGAGAATAATATTCAATTGAAACAGCAGGAGTTAAATGTTCGTGTTAACGAGAACAGGTACACACAATCTAAATTTGCGCACCTTCCAAATTTAAATGCTAACGCAAACCACAATTATAACTTTGGAAGAGCTATTGACTATGGAAGCAACACCGTTTCTAGCGATTTAGCTTCTACTAGCATGTCAATTAGTTCATCGGTCACACTTTTTGGTGGGTTTCAAATTACTAATACACGAGAGCAAAACTCAATCGATCTTCAAGCTTCGATTTCAGATGTTAACGAATTAAAAAACAACATCTCTTTAAATATTGCTTCGGCTTACTTGCAAATTCTTTTTTACGAAGAACTAGTTGAAACAAACAAAAAGCAAGTTGAACTATCGGAACTGCAAAAGGATAGAACTCAAATTCTTGTAAAAGCAGGCAGTTTACCCGAAGGCAACCTCTTTGAAATTGAAGCCCAATTAGCCTCCGACGAATTACAACTAGTAAGCGCACAGAATCAACTCGACATGGCTTACCTCGTGCTAATTCAAATGCTCGACCTTAAAACTATCGAGAACTTTCGCATTCAAAAGCCCAACCTAGAAGGATTCGACGAAACAATACCCTCCGATTCTCCATTAAATCTTTTTGAACAGTCGCAAAACTTTTTGCCGCAAATAAAAGCGGCAAACCTAAGGGTTATAAGTGCACAAAAAGGTCTTGCAATTGCTAAAGGAGGATACTACCCTCGCCTCTCGCTAAGCGGAAGTTACAGTACAGGGGCGCGTAATTATTTAAAAGAAAACCCTCCCCTCCTCACAAACGACCCATTTATGGAGCAAATTAAACAGAATGCAAGTTACTCTGTTGGTCTCAACCTAACTATACCTATTTTTAATGCTTGGCAGGTAAGAACTTCGGTTTCGAACGCTCGCATTAACACCGAAATGGCACGATTAAATTTCGAAAATAAAAAGAACACCCTTTTCAAAGAAATTCAGCAAGCCTCGGCCGATGCAACCGCAGCATTAAAGAAATACCAAGCCACTACTAAAAGCCTTTCGGCACTTCAGGAGTCGTACAGGTATACCGAGCAAAAGTTTGGGCTGGGAATGGTAACAACCCTCGACTATACTACGGCAAAAACGCGTTTAGCCAAATCTGAAACCGACCTTTTACAAGCCAAGTACGAGTTTATTTTTAAAACTAAAATTCTCGATTTTTACAAAGGCAACCCCATAAAACTCTAAAAATCCCATTGTGTTAATTCGAAATAACTAATAGTATGAAAAAGAATAGAACCCTCATTATTGTCCTTTCAGTTGCAGTTATCTTAATAGTTGTTGCCCTTGCAGGGAAAAAGGCTGGCTGGTTTGGCAAACCCGAATCGGTTGAAGTTGTTGTTGAAAAGCCCCAGCTTCGTACCCTTACCGAAAGCATTACAGCCAACGGTAAAATTCAACCCGAAATTGAAATTAAAATTAGCTCCGAAGTATCGGGCGAACTTATTGAACTTAACATTCGCGAAGGTGACGAGGTTAAAAAAGGGCAACTTCTTTGCCGTGTAAAACCCGACACCTACATCTCGATTAAAGAGCGAACCATTGCTGCCGTAAACTCGGCTAAGGCACGCCTATCGCAGGTTCAGGCACAGCTTCAGCAATCGGAGCTAACCTTTAACCGTAGCAAGCAGCTATTCGACCAAAAGGCCATTTCGGAAGCCGACTTCGAGAATGCAAAAACCACTTTCCAAATGGCAAAAGCCGATGTTCAGGCTGCTCTTTTCAACGTTGAAAGTGCCGAAGCTTCGCTAAAAGAGGCTAACGAAAATTTAAACAAAACCACCATTTACGCACCTGTAAGCGGCACCATTTCGAAGCTAAGCGTTGAACTTGGCGAAAGGGTTGTGGGAACGGCTCAAATGGCAGGAACCGAAATTATGCGCATTGCCGACCTTTCGCGCATGGAAACCCGTGTTAGCGTTAACGAAAACGATATTGTAAGAGTTAAACTTAACGACACAGCTCTTGTTGAAGTTGATGCGTACCCAACACAAAAATTCAAAGGATTAGTAACACAAATTGCCAACTCGGCAAGTATTGCAGGGCTTTCGTCCGATCAGGTAACTACCTTCGAGGTTCGAATTTTCCTACTCGAAAAATCGTACAATCACCTTTTGGCAGCAAATGTAAAAACCCCATTTCGTCCTGGCATGTCGACTGCAGTTGATATTCTAACTAAAACGAAAGAGAATATTCTTACCATTCCAATACAAGCCGTTACCACCCGATCCGACTCCGTTTCGACAGGGGCAAAAGGTTTTGTTGCAGCCAGCGAAGCCGAGTCGCAAGAAAAGAAACCCATAGCCAAACTCGAAGAAATTGTATTTATCGCCGTAGGCGACAGCGCCAAATTGGTTAAAGTTAAAACGGGCATCCAAAACAACCAGTACATCGAAATAATCGAGGGGTTAACTATTGACAATGATGTAGTTGTAGCCCCATTCAGCGCCATTTCGCGTAAACTTTCCGATGGGAAATTAGTAACCCGAATTGCCAATGAAAAACTTCTTAAAGGCAATAAAAAGTAAGCACTCACAGGTATAAAAAGCAAATGGCACATATTCTTTGCATTGAAACGGGAACTCCTACCTGCTCGGTAGCGCTTTGCGAAAATGGCAATTTTATTTCCATTAGGGAGTTACATGCCGAAGAGACAAATCACGCAAGCAACCTGTCGAATTTTATTCAGGAGGTTCTAAAGGAAGGGAATATTAGTGCCTCGCAACTTAGCGCAGTTGCTGTTAGCAAAGGGCCAGGTTCGTATACCGGACTTCGAATTGGCGTTTCGACGGCTAAGGGAATTTGCTACGCAGCAGGTATACCGCTAATTGCAATTAACAGTTTAAAAGTTATGGCTCAAGGGGCAATTGCCAGCAACAAATTCGTTGACCCTAATACCCTTATTTGCTCTACCATCGATGCTCGTCGTATGGAGGTTTACACAGCAGTATACGATTTAAAACTGAACTGCATAATGGACACGCAGGCGCTTATACTTAGTGGCGAAAGCTTTGCCGATTTACTAAAAGTAAATAAAATTCTATTTATTGGAAACGGCACAGGCAAAGTAAAATCTACCATAAACAGTCCAAATGCCTTGTACTTGGAAGATATTTTGCCCTCGGCACGGTTTATGATACCATTAGCCTATGAGCAATACTACCAAAAGGCATTTGAAGATGTTGCATACTTCGAACCATTCTATCTTAAAGACTTCGTGGCGATTAAATCGACGAAAAACATACTGGGCAATGGGTAATCCTACTTGCAAATTAATTGTTGCATTATCCTTTTTTTTTATCCTACTTGCTTCGCTCCCAAGTAATGCGCAGCAAAAAACAGCATTTAAACAGGGCGAAAGACTAAGGTACTTAATTAACTACGGTCCAATAAAAGGCGGGGAAGCTATTCTCGAAGTAAAAGCAGGCGCTTACGAAGGCAAACCAGCCAACCATTTAGTTTTAAGCGGAAAAACCATTGGCGTAGCAAATATGCTTTATGGGGTACACGATACTTACCAAAGCTTTACCAATGCAAAAACCGACTTGCCCTATAAGGCAATACGCGACATAAAGGAGGGCGGATATAAACACTATAGCGAACAGGTTTTCGACCATTGGACTCGAAGCGACTCTACAATTGTTTATAGTTCGAAGGTTGGGGAAAAACTAGCCCCAAAAAACAGCAACGATATTCTTTCTGCATTTTACTTTTTACGCAACCAACTAATGTGGAAACCCATTAAAGTTGGTGATACCCTTACAATACAAACCTACTTTACCGACGAAATTTACACCCTAAAGGTTCGTTTTTTAGGATACGACAATATTAAAATGAAAATTGGCACCATACGAGCCATGAAGTTTATGCCCATAGTAATTACGGGCAGGGTTTTTAAATCGCAGGACGACATGGCTGTTTGGTTTTCGGCCGATAGAAATTTTGTACCAGTTCGAATAAAATTCGATATAGTTGTTGGCTCGGTTTACTGCGATTTAGTAGATTACAATGGGCTTTTATACAATTTCGATGCGCTAACAAAAAAGTAATTTCAGGTTTACAATAAAAAAAACAGGAATCATCGTAATCAGAAATAGTGTTTTACTATTTTTGCAAAAATTTTTTAAACAAAAATAGATGGCAACAACGGCAGATTTTAAAAACGGAATGTGCATTGAGTTCAACGGAAAGCTATACACATTAGTTCAATTTCAACATGTTAAACCTGGCAAAGGTGGAGCATTTGTTCGCACAAAACTAAAAAACCTTGAATCGGGAAAGACCATTGAGAACACCTTTACCTCGGGTGTAAAAATAAACCCAGTTCGTATTGAGCGCAGGCCATACCAGTTCCTTTACAAGGACGATGAAGGCTACCATTTTATGCATCAAGAAACATTTGAACAGGTTTCGCTTCCCGAAAGTTTAGTCGATAGTTTCGATTTATACAAAGAAGGCCAGTACGTTGAAATGATGGTTCATGCCGAGTTGGAAAATATTCTTACTTGCGAATTACCTCCATTTGTAGACCTTGAGGTTACCTATACCGAACCAGGACTTAAGGGCGACACGGCATCGTCGACTGCACAAAAAGCGGCCACCGTTGAAACAGGCGCCACAATTCATGTTCCTCTTTTCATCGAAATTGGACAAAAAATCCGAATCGACACAAGAACAAGGGATTACTACGAAAGGGTAAAATAGTTTCCAAGCTTTATTTACCATAACTTATCATATTAGCCAATGGAAAGTTTCCATTGGTTTTTTTTTGATATCATCCAATTCTTCCGATTAGTAGCGATAGTTGCACTAATCGTCAAAAAAAACTATTTTGTATCCATTTTATTTGTATATTTTCGCTTGTTTCGCAAAATAATCTGGGCTACTTAAACCTAACGAAGACTCAACAGCATGTCGTTCAACTCGTCATCGAAACGATTAAAACTTAGCACATTTAAATTAAATGCGTTGCTTAGCATGGCGCAAGCCATAAGTAGCGACATGAAGATTGACGACATTATTTCTCGCTTTAAAATAATGCTAAACGAAGATTTAGAGATTGATAGAGTGCTTTTTTACAAGCGAGAAGAAACGTGGGAGCTTATTCTTAAAACCAATTGCCCCGACAGTGTTATTGAAAAAATTGATGTTGAAAGAGATTTGTCACCTCTAACGGATATAACATTCGTGAGCACATCGCAGAACAATGGACTTCAGGAGTTTGACATAATCATTCCCGTTATACAAAACAATGTTCAGCTGGCATATATACTTATTGCCGACACTAAAGAGCAAGCCAAAGGGGTAAGTTCAACCATTAAGCACCTTAACTTTGTTCAAACCCTTTCTATAATTATTCTTGTTGCAATTGAGAACCTAAGGCTTTTTCATCAAACTTTAGAACAAGAAGCCATTAAAAAGGAGCTTGAGCTAGCTTCGAAAATGCAAAGTTTGCTTATACCAAGCCAGGACAGCTTACCCCAAAGCAAAACGCTTACAATTCAATCCTACTATCGTCCACACCTCGAGGTTGGTGGCGACTTTTACGATGTTATTCAGCTTAGTAAGGATGAAATTGGCTTTTGCATTGCCGACGTTTCGGGAAAAGGTATTTCGGCAGCGCTTTTAATGTCGAATTTTCAGGCAAACCTGCGAGCACTTTTTACTCACGACATAACTTTAACCGGACTAATTGAAAGACTTAACGAGCGGGTTATGAGTACCGCCAAAGGCGAGCGATTTATTACCATATTTATTGGCCGTTACAACTTAAACCGCAAATCGCTCGAGTACGTTAACGCAGGGCACAATCCGCCCATTATGTACAATGCAACCTCTGGAAATCTCACAATGCTTACCGAAGGTTGCGTAGGGCTTGGTATGCTCGACGATATACCAGTTATGAATGTGGGTTCGACCCGTATTACCGAGCACTCGAAGTTATTTTGCTACACCGACGGCCTTGTAGAACTTGCTAAGGACGATAAAGTTGAGTTTGGCACTCAAATAATTGAGGAAGCTATTTCGAATCCACAGTCGATTAAGGAAAACATTGACTACCTGGTGAACTTTCAACTTTTTAAAGACGGAACCAAGGATATTGGCATTTTCGACGATGTTTCAATAATTGCCTTCGAGGTTTTTCCATAAAAAAAATCCCTTTCGGGACTTTTTTCTTTTATTGTAAATCCGAATGGGGAACAAAGTGATTTTAAAATTTCTCGCTGATTACGCAGATTTACGCAGAGAGCTATTATAAATACTTATCATCTGCGTTATTTGCGCAATTTGCGAGAGCAATGAGTTATAAATAACTTGCAGATTTAAGTTATTATACTATTTAACGTCTTGTTAAACTGCTTTTACTATAAAGTAATTCTTCTTCCCCTTTTGAAGTAGAATAAATTTCCCGTTTAGCAAAAACGACGAGTCGATAACCATTTCGGGATCGGAAATTTTCTCTTTATTAACGCTAACACCACCGGCGGTTACGTTGCGCCTTAGGTCGCCTTTGGAAGGGAATACAGCCGAATGCTCAGCGGCTAAAGCCGAAAATGGCAGCCCATTTCGAATTAATTCTGCGCTAACCTCGAACTGTGGTACACCCTCGAAAACTGCCAAAAATGTCTCCTCGTCGATTGACTTTAGCGCATCGGAAGTTGAACTGCCAAACAGTATTTGCGAAGCAGCAATTGCCTGATTATAATCGGCCTCGGAGTGAACCATAATGGTTATTTCGCGGGCCAAAACCTGCTGAAGTTTGCGAAGATGAGGAGCCTGCTTATGCTCGGCAATATGTTCTTCAATGGTTTTCTTGTCGAGTAGGGTGAAAATTTTAATGTACTTCTCGGCGTCCTCGTCCGATGTGTTTAACCAAAACTGGTAAAACTTGTATGGCGAGGTTAGGCGCGAGTCGAGCCAAACGTTACCCGTTTCGGTTTTACCAAACTTACCCCCGTCGGCCTTAGTAATTAACGGACAGGTAAGGGCAAAGGCTTCGCCTCCAAGTTTACGACGAATAAGCTCGGTACCTGTGGTAATATTTCCCCACTGGTCGGAGCCACCCATTTGTAGCTTGCAGCTATAGTGCTGGTATAAATGAAGAAAATCGGTTCCCTGAACCAGTTGGTAGGTAAATTCGGTAAACGAAAGGCCACTTCCCGAGTCGGACGAAATACGTTTTTTCACCGAATCCTTGGCCATCATGTAGTTTACAGTAATGTGCTTGCCAATGTCGCGGATAAACTCGAGAAACGAAAACTCCTTCATCCAGTCGTAGTTATTAACCAGCAAGGCTGCGTTTGGCTTTTTCGACTCGAAATCGAGGAACTTTGCAAGCTGCGCCTTTAAACATTCCTGATTATGGCGAAGTGTTGCCTCATCGAGCAGGTTACGCTCCTGCGACTTTCCCGAAGGGTCGCCAATCATGCCAGTGGCACCGCCAATAAGCGCAACGGGCCTGTGCCCGCAACGTTGAAGGTGAATAAGCATCATAACCGACACCATGTGGCCAATATGGAGCGAGTCGGCAGTTGGATCGATACCCACGTACGCCGTAGTCATTTCCTTAGCGAGTAACTCCTCGGTTCCTGGCATAATGTCGTGAATCATTCCACGCCACTTAAGTTCTTCTACAAAATTCACAGTATAATAGTTTGAGTATTAAACAATACAAAATAAGCGGTCAAAGATATGAAAAAAGACGGAAGACGGAAGTCCGAAGACTGAAGACTGAAGACCGAATTCGGGAGTTCGAAGTTTAATGTTGTGAGTTTTTTTATTTTGATAATTTAGACAGAAGATTATAGTTAAGAAACAACTGAACAGTAGAACAACTGAACAGCAGAACATTTGAACATCAGAACATCAGAACATTTGAAATAAGAATCGACTCTTCAATCAGACAAGAGAACTGGTAACAAACAACAGATAACCGAGAACAGCTTCGCGTCGTTGGATTTAATCTCCGTGTGTCTCTGTTTCTCTGTGCCTCTGTGTTTAATTTACTCTTCCTCCTCGTTCGTAAAGGTTTCCTTAAACTTGCTCTGTATTTCGTCGAAATGGAGGTATGGGAAAATTGCTGGAGCAACATTCCTTATTGGTTTGTAGAAAAGCGACCGCTCTTCAATATTGTCGGGCAAAACGTTCACTTTACCGCTAAACTTTTCGGCCAACACCAGAAGTACGCTAAGCACAAGAACCGTTTTAATTACCCCAAATACAACACCAAGAATACTATTGGCAAAGCCAAGCATGGCAAGGTCGAATACTTTGGTTATCAGTTCGCCTAAAAAATGAACTGCAATTAGAATTACAACAAAAGTTAGAGCAAAGGAGATAATTGACAGGTACTTAGTTTTTATTTCGAAGTTTTCGACCAAAAAATTGGCAGTAAACTCGGAGAAATGAATTGCGCCCCAAATTCCTAAAAGTAGTCCGGCAAGCGATGCAACCTGACGCACAAAACCTGTTTTGTAACCATTAAACCCAGCAATTACAAAAATTACAAGAAGAATAATGTCGATATAGTTCATAGGAATAAATTTAAATTAAACATTACAACTAGCTGTTTCTCTCAACAATATAATCGGCAAGGCTTTCGAGGGCATCCCTGTACGAACTTTTTGGGTAACCCATAAGTGCATCGACTGCCTTTTTATGGTAAAAATTCATTTTTTGCTCGGTGTACTCAATGCCCCCTTTGCTATTGGCAAACTCAACGACTTTTTCAACAGCCTTCGAGTCCTTTTTGCTTTTTCGAACAAGTGTGCGTATTTCGCGCCGAGTTGAAGAATCGGCCTTGCTAAGGGCATAAATAAGAGGGAGGGTCAGTTTTTTTTCGCGAATATCGTTACCGGTAGGTTTTCCTAAAATTCCCTTCGACTTGTAGTCGAAAAGGTCGTCGCGAATTTGAAATGCCATACCAAGGTTAAAGCCAAATTCACGCATTCGTTCAATGTTTTCGGGCGAAGCGCCAACCGAAAAAGCCCCATTTATGGTACACGACGACAGAAGGATGGCCGTTTTCATGCTAATAATTTGGTAATAAATGTCCTCGTCGATATCCATTTTTCGTGAGCGCTCAATTTGCAGCAGCTCGCCTTCGCTCATTTTTTTTACCGCCTCGCTCATATTGCGAAGCAATTCAAACTCATTGCTCTCAATGGCCAAAAGCAGGCCCTTCGAAAGTAAAAAGTCGCCAACAAGCACAGCGGCCTTCGAACGCCAGAGCGCATTTATCGAAAGAAACCCTCTCCTTTCGTAGGCTTCGTCAACCACATCGTCGTGAACAAGGGTTGCAGTGTGGAGCAATTCAATCATTGCTGCAGCAATTTTGGTCGAATTCCCAATTTCGCCATTTAGTCCAGCCGAAAGGTAAACCAGTAGCGGCCTAAGCTGCTTACCTTTGGTTCGAAGAATATAGTTTGTAATTACCGAGAGCAACGGAACGTTCGATTTCATGGCATTGCGAAAAAAAGGCTCGAATTCCTTTAATTCCTTGGCAACGGGTTCCTTTATGGTATCGAGTTTCGACATTTAATGTTTTGTTTTTGCTAAAGCAAATTAAGCTCTTTTTCACGAAACATTCGAATAAAAAACCAATTTACACACCCTTGTATTGATTTAAATATTTATATATTTGCATGCGTTATATATGTACACACATTACTATGGAACTAAATGTTGAAATTTTAGAGCAAGCCGCATCGACACTAAAGGCACTGGCTCACCCTATGCGAATTGCAATTCTTAATATGCTTGAGGGCGACAAGAGGTTAACCGTTACCGAAATTCACGAAAGGCTTCAAATTGAGCAATCGGCAGCATCGCACCATTTGGGAATTTTAAAAAACAAGGGGGTTCTGCAGTCGAAACGTGACGGTAAAAACACCTACTACTTCTTACAAAACGAGGGCATGTCGAAAATTCTCGATTGTTTAGGGCGATGTAACGCCAAGTAAGTTAGCCAATTCTACAAGTTTTTCAAACCCTATCGTTACCATTTTGTTACTAAGGCATTAAAATCGCAAATAAATGTCGCAAATTCGACTTACAAAGGAGTTCACATTCGAAATGGCACACGTGCTTTCGGGCTACGATGGACCATGCGCCAACATTCATGGCCACTCGTATAAACTTGCAGTAACCGTTATAGGAAGTCCAGTAAACGATGTTGCCAACCCCAAGTTGGGAATGGTTATGGACTTTAGCGATTTAAAGCGAATTGTTAAATCGAAAGTAATTGAACGATTTGACCATATTCTTTTGCTCCGCAAGGGCACCGACCTATCGAAACTTGCCGAAAGCGGCCATTTAACAAAAACAGAACTAGTGGACTACCAGCCCACCTGCGAAAACTTTTTATTGCATATTGCCCAAATCATTTCGGCCGAGCTTCCGGATATGCTAAAACTACACCACCTTAAACTTCACGAAACCCAAACCAGTTACGCCGAGTGGTATGCAAGCGACAATGCATAACAGTTACTGCTTTCGCTAAAAAATCGCATTAAACTCCCTCCTTTACTCAAATCAATAGGCAACATAAAATAAACCGCAGGGAACACAGAGAACCGCAGAGTTTTACACATTTATTTATAAGTGAAGTTTATCTAAGTGCTCACAGCGCACTCTGTGGTTAGAAAAATCTGTGTAAATTAATTTAATCCACAGACGTACCATTAGGTAAGAAACGATGAGAACTATATTGTTTTTTTCTTTACCCCCCTCTCCTGCTGCCCTGCTAATGCAACTGCATTGCGCCCCCCCTTCGCGAAGGGGGGAAACATGGACCATTGGCAAAGCAAAAATACTAATTGGGGGGGGTATCGTGTTTGTCATTTTGTAGAACTACTGGAGGCTTGTAACCTTTAGTTTGAATTTTGCTTTCTCCCTCCAAATCCGCATGTAAAATAAAATAAACCGCAGGGAAGAATGAAACCCGCAGGGAACACAGAGAACCGCAGAGTTTTATTCATTTATTTATAAGTGAAGTTTATCTTAGCGCTCACAGCGCACTCTGTGGTTAGAAAAATCTGCGTTCGGATTTCGATCTTAAACAACAATTGCCTATCTTTCTGTATTGATTATGCAGGGGTTATTTTATTTTATATCTTTGAAATCGTTTTTAAAATATTGTTCTTCTATTTTTTCCGTTACCTACTAGCTTAAATAAAAAGCACACATTATTTTATGAAGACAACACTTATTCTTGCAATCGGCCTGTTTTTTAGTTTAGTAACCCTAGGGCAAACAAGCGAAGAACTTATTCTGAGAGCAAACTTAAAGCACGAAAAGAAAGACTTTGTTGGGGCAATTGCCGATTTTTCGAATGTAATTGAAACAGACCCACTTAACAAATACGTTTTCGTTTACCGAGGCGACTCGAAGGCTGAAAGCGGTGATTTTCAGGGAGCGATTGACGACTACACAAAGGCAATTGAAATTGACGACATGTATGCACTTGCTTACTACTACCGTGCAAATAATAAAGCCAAAATAAACGACTACCAAGGTGCGCTTCTCGACTATAACAGCCTTATTAAAATTGTGCCACTTTTTGCCATGGGCTATAATAATAGGGCCATTACACAGGTGAAATTGAAGGATTACAAATCGGCCATTTCCGATTTTAGCCGCGCACTCGAAATCGACAAGAACTATGCAATGGGATGGGTTCTTAGAGGAAATGCAAGGGTTGATATTCGCGATATTGCCAATGCAATTACGGACTATAATCAGGCAATTATTATCGACCCCGAAATGTCCGAAGCTTACTACGCACGTGGTTTTTCGAAAATTCTTATTGGTCAAAATTCGAGTGGTTGTATCGATTTGAAAAAGGCAAAGGAACTTGGGAAAGTCGAGACCCAAATTCTAATTAAAGAGTTTTGTAAAGAAGTTAAACGTCAGGATCCTTGGTAAAACGAATACTTTTTCTCTCCGCAATCCTATTTTTTAATTTATGCTTTTTGGGCTACGCACAAACGGTTGACGACTACTTTAGCAGAGGCATTTCGAAGCAATCGCAAAAAGATTTTTCGGGAGCAATAGCCGACTTTACACAAGCAATTCGCATTAACCCCCAGTACGCCGTTTCGTACTTTTGTCGTGGAATTTGCAATGCCGAAATTACCAACCACGAAAGAGCAATTGCCGATTTTACCAAAACCATCGAAATAAATCCACTTCACGCCCAAGCATTTTACCATAGGGCGCTTTCGAAGTATGCAATTGCCGATTTTAAAGGGGCAGTCGACGACTTTAGCAGAGTAACAATTTTCGATCCCAACCGAGTTGAAGCCTACTACCACAGAGCACTTGCAAAGCATGCCATTCCCGATTACTACGGGGCAATTGAGGATTTTAGCAAAGTTTTAACCTTCGATACAAAAAACAAAAAAGCACTTTTCAATCGAGCGCTTTCAAGGTTTGCCCAAAACGATTACGGTGCAGCTGTAGTTGACCTCGAAGCGGTTATTGAGCTCGACCCTACTTACGTTGAAGCATACTACTACAAAGGAGTAGCTCTTTACCGGCATGGATATAAATCGCAGGGCTGCATCGAACTTTTAAAGGCCAAGGAAATGGGCAAGCAAGGAATTGAAACCATGCTTAGGGATTACTGTAATCAGTAAGTGCGCTACTTCATTTTCTATTCTCTTCATAGAAAAACCCACACAATTTAATGAGAAAGCCACGCATAAAACTCAAGTTAAGCCCAATCGATTTAGCCATTGAATTAGTTTCGATAATTTGCTTGCTCTTCCTAATTGGACTGTCGCTGGCAATTAGCCTTTACAGCGAAAACTTTACTGTACCAACAAACGGATATGGGAGCGTTTGGTTTTTTGCAGTTAAAGGGCTTTTTGTTTACGCAGGACTTACAATTCTTGGCCAATTTCCACACATTTATAGTTTTCCCGTTGAAGTAACCACCGAAAATGCTGCAAAACTTTACAGCGAAGGAACTCGTTTGGTTAGCTTAGTAAAAATGCTGCTCATGCTGTTTTTTGCATTCTTTTCGTTATGCAGCGCAGGCTTAACAAACGGGTTGCTTTGCCGAATTGCTATTCTCATTCTCTTTATTATAATTATTGCCTTAGTGTGGCGTGCCATAGTACGAATGGGTAAAAAGTAAAGTGGAAGTCAATCTTAACCAATTTCACAATCTTCTTGTCATAAGCTAAAATGCAACTTATTTATTCCTATTTTTGAGGATAAATAAACCATTTGCAAAATGCCCAAAACCATTATTCTATTTGATGCTTACGCTCTTATTTACAGGGCTTACTTTGCATTTATTAGTCGGCCTATTAAGAACAGCAAGGGCTTAAATACCTCGGCCATTTTTGGTTTTACCAAATCTATGCTCGACGCCATTAAGCGTTTCGACCCTACCCACGTAGCCGTTGCTTTTGACGTTAGCGGAAAAACTTTTCGCTCCGAAATATTCCCCGAGTACAAGGCAAACCGACAGGAAACCCCCGAGGATATTCGCCAGTCGATTCCCATTATTAAGGAAGTGCTTAGGGCAATGAATATTGCCATTGTTGAAATGCAAGGCTTTGAGGCCGATGATATTGTTGGAACCCTTGCACGAGTTGCCGAGGACGATGGTTTTGAAGTTCTAATGATGACCCCCGACAAGGACTACGGGCAACTGCTTACCGAAAAGGCACGAATTGTAAAACCATCGCGTAGCGGAGCCGAAATTGTTATTGTTACTGCAAAGGATTTTTGCGAAGGCTATGGAATTGAGCGACCCATGCAGTTTAAGGATATTTTGGCGCTATGGGGCGACACTTCCGACAATATCCCTGGTGTTCCGGGAATTGGTGAAAAAACGGCTGCTACCCTAATCTCAAAATACGGGTCAATAGACAATATTTACAAGAATATTGGTGACCTCTCGAAATCGCAGCAAGAAAAGTTGCTTAATAACCGCGATATTCTCGACAGGGCAAAGGTTTTAGTTGAAATTAAAATCGATGTTCCCATCGACATTAACCTCGACAGTTTTAAGCGAACACAGCCCAACACCGATACGCTAAAGGCACTTTTCGAGGAATTGGAGTTCCGAAGCCTTATGCGCGAAGTTTTTGGCGAAGCCAAAGTGGTTGAAAAGGCTAAACCCATTCAAGGTTCCCTTTTTGGCGACGACGATTTTGAACCAGCACAGCAAGCCCCAACCTATAAAACCATTGCCGATTTCAGCAAGAATTATAAGCTTATTGAAACAGAGACCGAAATCGACAGTTTAATTCAAGCCCTTTCGTCGGTAAATGAGTTTTGTTTCGATACCGAAACAACTGGATTAGAACACCACACATCGCAAATAGTGGGCATGTCGTTTGCCATTAAACCCCACGAAGCTTGGTACGTTTTCGTTCCAGCCGACAAAACTAAGGCCAGCGAGGTAATTACCAAATTTAAATCGCTTTTCGAAAACGAAAGCATTGCAAAGGTTGGTCAGAACATAAAGTTCGACCTGCTTATGCTTAAAAACTATGGCGTTGAGCTAAAGGGAAGGCTAAACGATTCGATGCTGGCGCACTACCTGCTCGAGCCCGACATGAGGCACAACCTCAACATAATGTCGGAGAATTACCTGAACTATAAACCCATTGAAATTGAGGAGCTAATTGGCAAAAAGGGTCCACGCCAGCTTAACATGCGAAATGTCGACCCAAAAACCATTGCAACATACGCTGGAGAAGACGCCGACCTCGCGCTTCAGCTTAAAAACATTCTATTCGAAAAACTCGAAAGGGAATCGCTAACCGAGCTATACTACACCCTCGAAGAACCGCTAATCGATGTGCTTGCACAAATTGAGTATAATGGGGTTTGCATAAACCCCACAAGTTTAAACGAACTGGCAGTAGAACTGAATAAGGAACTAATTGCCCTCGATGATGAAATTAAGCAAATGGCGGGTGTTCCCGACCTAAACGTTTCGTCGCCAAAGCAGCTGGGCGAAGTGCTTTTCGAAAAGCTTCGCATTGCAACCGACGTAAAAAAGACCAAAACCAAGCAGTACTCCACCAACGAAGAGGAACTTGTAAAGTATAAGGACAAGCACCCAATTGTTGAGAAAATTCTCGACTTCCGGTCGGTTAAAAAGTTGCTTTCAACCTATGTTGAAGTATTGCCAACGCTAATCAACAAAAAAACTGGGCGAATACATGCATCGTTTAATCAGGCTGTTGCATCGACAGGCCGATTAAGTTCCAATAACCCCAACCTTCAAAACATTCCCATTCGCGAAGAAAGAGGCCGCGAAATACGCCGAGCCTTTGTTCCCGAAAATTCCGAATACGTTATTCTCTCGGCCGACTACTCACAAATTGAGCTGCGCCTAATGGCGCACATGAGCAACGACGAAACCATGCTCGAAGCCTTTCAGAGTGGCGAAGATATTCACGCTGCCACGGCATCGAAAATATTTAAAGTGCCCTTGCCCGAGGTTAGCCGCGAGCAACGAAGCAAAGCAAAAACCGCCAATTTTGGGATGATTTACGGCATTTCGGCCTTTGGACTTTCGCAGCGACTCGAAATTAGTAGAACCGAAGCCAAGGAGCTAATCGACGGCTACTTTGCAACCTACAAGGGCGTTAAAGACTACATGGACTTTTGCGCCAAGCAAGCCCGCGAAAAGGGCTACGTTGAAACCATTTACAGGCGCAAGCGCTACCTCCCCGACATTAGTTCGGGAAACGCAATGGTGCGCGGGCTGGCCGAGCGAAACGCCATAAATGCACCCATTCAGGGTTCGGCAGCCGATATTATTAAAGCGGCTATGATTGCCATTCACACCGAACTTAAAAAGCGAAACTTAAAAAGTCGAATGATTATTCAGGTACACGACGAATTGGTTTTCGAAGTATACAAGCCCGAACTCGACGAAATGAAAGCCTTGGTGAAAAGTTGTATGGAGAATGTTCTTACACTAAAAGTTCCCCTTTTGGTTGAAATGGGAGTTGGCGAAAACTGGTTGGATGCGCATTAATATTGTAATAAAATAGGGTTCAACTGGTTAGATTGAACCCTATTTTACTTACTAAAGATGAAACGCAATAGTTAATATTTGAAATTAGTATAAGTAAGCAACTACAAAGATTGAAACCCTTTTTTTCAAAAGACTCTATTCATTCTCCCCTAGGTCATTTGCTTCTTCAACACTTCCCGAAGTAATCTCAACAGATTCGAATTTATTCTCTTCATTTACAACCAAAACCCAGTCGCCCCCTTTGACCTTTTTATTTGGAAATAGTACAAACTCATCCAACGCAAAAAAACCACCTGTCATTATTAACCCAGCGCTACAAACAAGGAAAATAGGCGTATTTGCGGATAAAATAGCCATTGTGGCAATTGTACCTGAAACCGAAAGTATATTTGTGGAATACCGGGCAGCAAGATTGTAGCTAGTTATCGATTGAATCGCATCAATGGGAATTTCATGTTTTTTTCGCAAAGGTCCATACCTAACTGTTAGAGTCTTATCGGTATAAGCAACCAACTTGCCAAATTTGGAGTTTTTGCCTCTTCCATAAAAAACAAATTGGTACAACCCCTTCATCTCCCATTTGCTCTGATAATAAGTTAGTTTGACCCTTTCATTAGTTTCAATTTTCAGTTCTTTGCCGTTTACCTTATTCTTTAGGGTAATTTGACCTGAAAGTTGCTGGAAGAAAAACAGGATTGGTAGAATTGTTAACAAAAATTTACCCATAAATTATAATTATGTATAACCAAAAGTAAAACAAGATTTATAAAAAGCATCCTAAAACAAATCATGTAAATATGAAAAATCGGATTTACTCTATATTAAGTTTCTCGTTTACGCTGTTGCCTCAAAAAAACAACGCCAAATATTGCAAACACAATGATTCATCCCATAAATGGAACAATATGTTGCTGCGCCTAATCCAACTATTGCTGTTCCTATTATTGCATATGCATTTCCTCCACTTAAAACAGCTCCAGTTGTTGCATATGTAAAAACAATAACCGCAAAGTTGCTAACTGCGGTCCAGGCATTACAAATCCAACATTTTAAAAATTGGTTTTTATCGTCTAAATCCTGAAGAGCAATATTCACAATATCAAAGGTAGTCGTTAATAAGGCGGAATGAGTTGTAAGGGCATTAATTAAATTTGACTTTTCCGTATGGTTGAATTGAAAATCTGAAGCAATCATCATTTTCAAGTCTTCAATTTTTGTTGAGAGCGCTTCTATCATTTCTTCCTCCGAGGGCGTTGCTTCCGCATCAAAAAGACCTGCAAACTGTAAGTTTATTTCTTTAAACGATTCTTTAAAATATTCACTGACAACAATATCTGATTTATTGCCTAATTGTGTCTGACTTTTTAACTGCTGATAACTTTTTTCAAATTCCTGTCCAAAGTTCTTTGTGCATTGGACAACAACTAGCTTTTCGATTTCCTGTATCTTTTCACCAGCGTTTTTAAAATTAGTGCCGTTTTTATTTACCACAACCAACGCATCGGCGTAGTAACCTTTAACGTCTTCGATTTTGCTTTTTAACTCAAAATTTACGAAAGATTCAGGATCCAGGGGTTCGCAAAGTTTCGCTTCTTTTTTACAATTAGAAAGCACAACTGGCAGACTCACCAATAAGAGCAGCACAATAAATAATTTAGTTAATTTCATAATTTTCTTTCGGTTTAAAGTTAGTTTTATAAAGGTTAATTCCTAGCTCACCACTTAAGTCTTAATGGGATTTTGGCGGGGCAAAGCAAAAAAAAAAAAAAGGAATTATCCAATCTTTTATGTAAAATATTTAAATTTAACTGTAATTTATATTTTATCTAAATAATATATACTGCTCGCCTTGCTGTGTTATTTACTCTTTTTTGTGTTATTTTATTATTTTTATTTCAGTGCATTATATCATATTATTAGTACATTCTTTTACACTTGCGACGGATTGACTATGTCGTGCTCACGTCCCCCCATGTCCCCTCGGATTTGCAACCGAGCGCTTTTTGCGAGTTCGACGTAGTCAATCCGAGGGTTTGTTAACTAAGTAATTGCAACCGACCAAAGGGAACCCAGCCCTGCCTGCGTGCCATCACTTCGGCAGGCAGGGAAGCTAATCCTCTAATCCCGTTCTAATACTTATCGGATTACAAATCTTATTGTAAATTTGAGGCGGATTTGAAATCCGCCTTAACAGGAGAAACACCTACAAACATTAAAAACAGCTGTTATTCTATAACTTAGCATTAATTTAATAAACCTGTGAATATGAAACATCTTCTTATTATCATTTTATTTTTACTTCAACTTAATGTTGTTAAATCGCAAGAATTCGACACAACTATTTTTGTTAATTGGTTAAACGAAAAATTAATAAGGGTAAACAATTTAGATGTCAACAAGTCGCCTGAGTTAGATGAAATTTTTAAAAGCAAAAGAATTGTAGGTATTGGAGAACCAGTGCATGGCTCAAAAACAGTTAATGAAATTAGAAACACATTAGCTAAACACCTAATACAAAACAACGGTTTCAGTGCTATTGCTTTCGAGTTCCCGTTTAAAACAGGACTTGAAGTTAATGACTACGTATTGAACGGGAAAGGAAATATTAATGACATTATTAGTAATTCTAATTTTTTTATTAAAAGTTATGAATTTATTGATTTAATTGAATGGATAAAAAAATGTAATGAAAATAGGATTAATAAAGTACAAGTATTTGGATTTGACATACAAGGAAATAGAGACTTAACAGACGATTTAACAAACTACTTCATACTAAAAAACAAGAGTTTATCAAATGATTTCGATAAAATAAAACAAATAATAAGTACAAAAGGCAACAAATACAAGAATTTCACAAAAGACGAAATTGAATTTACACGCAATACCTTGAATAAAGCAAAATTGGAATTTATTGAATGTAGTAGCGCTGACTGTGATTTAGGGAAACAAAAACTGTTTGTTTTTGAAAATCATCTAAAAATGGCAAATAGTAGTTTTTCAGATGGTGTGTTAATGCGCGATTCGTGTAATGCATTAATAATTAAGTGGGTTACCGATAAACTTGGTGAGGATAGCAAATTAATTCTTTCTGCTCATAGCGGGCATCTTGGAAAATTTCACATTTTAAGTCCAAGAGTAAGAACAATGCAGCCAGATATTTTTTATCATTTATGGGAACAAGACTTTTTTACGGGTTACTGGCTTAATAAAATATTCGAAGACGATTATTACTTTATTGGAATTCAATTTAATAAGGGATTTTTTATGGGTTTCAACCCAAACAATAAATTTAAAATGGATAAAATGGAGGTTACGCCTCCATCAAGCAATTCCCTTAATTTTCTTCTTAGTAAAGCAAATAGCAATAACTATCTGATTGAACTTAAGCCTTCAATGTCGAGCCATAAAATGATAATAGACTATTTGTGCTCATTTCAAAACTGCTATAGTATTGGTGCTGCATACGACTATAAATATTTGAAAACAATGCTTGTAGAATATTACGATGCAATTCTTTTTATAGACAGCGTTCAAGAATCGAATTTAATAAAGTATGAAAACGAGGAATAAGCTAATGCAGCAACACTAACTTACTGGCAAACAATGAAAAAGATACTAACTCTATTGATATTTTTACCAATCTTAAAAGGTTTTGGGCAAAACGATTCGATAAACCGATTCACAGATTATAGCTTTGTAATAATGGATTCCCCTGCTCAACTATTCACCATGAGACAAGTGAACGAATCCTATCTTTCAGGGTATAGAATTTTTGCAAAAGGATTATATTCCGCTTCAAAAAATGAAACGATTGCTAATTTAATCCAAGTTGGGCTTCAAGGACTTTTTTTAGTTCCCTTGACCCACGAAGAAGGTCATAGGTCGATACTAACTGCAAACAACATAGGTTCAATTTCGCAACCATATTTTAATAAACACGGTGCTGCTTATGTTAAAGGTGTTACTGACGAAACGTTACAAGATTTAAGAGATACTAACTTTCCAAATTACATTAGACTTCATACAGGGGGATTAGAATCGGACTATATGCTTACAAAGCGCATGGAAAATATTGGAAGTTTTGAATTTGATGATTTTAAAAATTATAAAGTGGAGTATTTTTTCAGGAAACTTGCTATTCTTCAGTACTATATGTCTGGTCTTTTCAAATTAGAAATTGATTTGGAAGAAGAGCAAGATGAACTTGAACGTGATATTGTAGGATTTGACACTTATGGTGCAGCAAGACACCTACATCGTCCAGAAATGGATTTCTACAGATATACTCGTTTCGAAGACTTAACCAATGAAGAAGTGAAATTTGTAAAAAGACTTGGATTTCGGTCAATGCTTAATTTGCTAAATCCGTTAATAATTGGGAAAGAAAACTTTAGAGTGAACGAGAATACGAAAATTAATTTTGGTGTTGGATACACCATGTCTCCCTTTGGCGATTTCATTGATGAAACTCTTTGGATTAAACATAATAATTTGAATTTAAGTGTATACGCTCGACAATTTCAAAACAGAGAGAATTGGTTTAATGGATTCGGGGTAAGCATTCACAATTTTAATCTTTATAAAACTTTTTTCACAAGCTTATCGGGGCATTACTGGAATCAACCTAAAGACTTCGACTTTAACACTTCAAATAGTTTCACGGGTGGAGCATTAGATTTGGAAGTAAAGTATTTCATCTTGAATAAAAGAGACCAATGGCTAAATGCTTTTTCAATTGATGCTGGACTTATTTATAAAACAAAAGGATTTTTGCCAGAAGAATTATATTTAGACAAACACGTTGGATTAAGAATTGGAACAACAATTAGACTTTAAATATTGTTGCCGTTAACAGAAAGAGTGCGAAAATTGCTGGTTGCTTTGCAGAAATGGCAACAATTTGGCTTTTTTTGACAGTATCCCATAAAGTGTGTAAG
>DDWL01000007.1 GCA_002345675.1 Bacteroidales bacterium UBA2287
AGCCTAATTTTTGACCATTAAGCCTAATTCCTTATATTAAACTGACATTATAGTAACACACTTACAGTTTAATTCATAAAAAAGACCCGAAAATTTCGGGTCTTTTTTATTTGTGTGTCTTCTTCAAATATTAAGCAATATCCTTAAGGGCAAAATCAACATTCTCCTCAATTCGTTTCTCCACATCGCCCGAGGTTACAGGGTGAAACTTATCGCCTGTAATTTTTTCGTACAGTTCAATGTATCGCTTGCTAATATTTTCAACTACTTCGTCGGTCATTTCGGGAACAGTCTGACCTGGCTGACCCATAAAACCATTATCCATTAGCCACTCGCGAACAAACTCCTTCGAAAGTTGGCGCTGTTGCTCGCCTTTTTCGAAACGTTCTTTGTATCCTTCCAAGTAAAAATAGCGCGACGAGTCGGGAGTGTGAATCTCATCGATTAGGTAAATATTTCCATCGCGTTTCCCAAATTCGTACTTAGTATCAACAAGAATTAAACCCTGTTCGCGGGCAATTTTCGAACCCAAGTCGAAAAGTTTTCTCGTATAATTCTCAAGTTGAACATAGTCGGCTTCCGAAATAATGCCACTGTTAATAATTTGCTCGCGCGAAATATTCTCGTCGTGGGCGCCATGTTCGGCTTTTGTTGTTGGTGTAATTATTGGCTTTGGAAAAGCCTGATGCTCCTTCATTCCATCGGGAATAGTAACTCCACAAATTTGGCGTGCGCCATTTTTGTATTCTCGCCACGAACTTCCGGTAAGGTAACCACGAATTATCATTTCAACAGGAAAAGGTTCGCATTTATAGCCAATGGTTACCATAGGATCGGGCGAGGCAATTTTCCAATTGGGAACTATGTCCTCGGAAGCATCGAGAAACTTGGCAGCAATTTGGTTTAGTACCTGGCCTTTAAAGGGTATTCCCTTTGGCAAAACCACATCGAATGCCGAAATACGGTCGGTTACAACCATTACCATTAAATCGTTTTTAATGGTGTAAACATCGCGAACCTTGCCATGGTAAACTTTGGTTTGGTTCGGAAAACGAAACTCGGTGTTAATAATTGCCTTATTCATAGCGCTATGGGAATTTTAGGAGTTAGTATCGCTTTTGTGCGTTTTCTTTTCTACGTTACTTTCGTTGGTCAACTTTTCGAAGGCATGAACAATATATTTTACCAAACGGTGGCGAATAATATCGCGCGAGTCGAAGTGCACAATGGCAAGTTCGGGAATACCCTCGAGCATTTTAAGAGCCGTAATTAGCCCCGAATCTTCCTTTCGAGGTAAATCGATTTGCGTTACGTCGCCAGTAACAATAAATTTGGCATTTTTACCCATGCGGGTTAAAAACATTTTAAGCTGACTAAGGGTAGTGTTCTGAGCCTCGTCGAGAATAACAAAAGCATTATCGAGGGTACGACCACGCATAAAAGCTAAAGGTGCAATTTGAACGGTTCCATCTTCCATAAAATCGGCAAGTTTCCTAGCAGGAATCATATCGTGAAGCGCATCGTATAGCGGTTGCAAGTATGGATCGAGCTTGTCCTTCATGTCGCCAGGTAAAAAGCCCAAGCGTTCGCCCGCTTCAACAGCAGGACGAGTAAGCACAATTCGCTTAACCTCTTTATTTTTCAGCGCTCTAACTGCCAATGCAATAGCAGTATATGTTTTTCCCGAGCCAGCTGGACCAATGGCAAAAAGCATGTCGTTTTTACTGTACAAATCGACCAGTTGTTGCTGATTTACTGTGCGAGCTTTAATAATTTGACCATTGTTACCAAAAACCAAAGTGTTTGTGGTATCCTCTTCTACCTTCGAAATTGTATCGTCGGTGTCGTTCAGCAGGTCATCTATAACTTCTTCGGAAAGAGAATTATAGCGTCGTTGAAAATCGATTAGCTTATTAATTTTCTCTTCAAACAAATCTATGTACTGCGCCTCTCCAACGACTTTTATCTCGCTTCCACGAGAAATAATTTTCAGCTTTGGGAAGTGGTTTGTTATACGGTTAAACTTTACGTTATTAACGCCGAAAAGCACAATTGGGTCAATACCTTCGATTAAAATTAAGCGTTCGTTCATCAACAAAAATCTCCTATTTCTATCAAAATTCACTAAAAAAGTCATGCAAATTTAGCAATTTAGGTTGAATGAGATTGCCGTTTTTGAAGATTTCGCAGAACTTGATTTTCCATTATTCAGAGTACTTATACTTTTCACTAAAAAGGCCTATTTGTTTAAACCAATTATAAATTGGGCTATTCTATTAAGTTTCTAATTACATTTTCAATTTTGAAGACACAATTTTAACTAAATTGCATCGAATTTAATAAGAAGAATGGCGATGATTAGCATTATTAAAAAGTTAACCCCGCCCAGCCAATGGATAGTTCCTGTAATTATTGCCATTGGTATTTTTGTTGGCCTTGGCGCTTTTGCTTTTCACATTTCGAGGGCGCCTTCTTACCTATCCGATAGCCCTTCAACATGTACAAATTGCCATATAATGGCACCCGAATACTCCACTTGGGCACACAGCGCACATAGGGAGTACGCAACCTGTAACGATTGCCATGTGCCTCATAACAATATGGCAAATCACTACTATTTTAAAGCAATGGATGGGCTTAGGCATGCAACAATTTTTACACTTCGAGCCGAACCTCAGGTTATTGAAATAAAAGAAGCTGGTCGAAATGCTGTTCAGAATAACTGCATACGTTGCCACGAAAAAGTGCTCACCAATGTAAAAATGATGCGCCCAGAATATACATCGAACCAAAAGCGACTTGAACGTAAATGTTGGGAATGCCATCGCGAAACGCCTCACGGAAAAGTTAAGGGCTTATCGTCAACTCCATATGCACGAGTACCATTACCCGAAAGTCCAATACCAACATGGTTAAAAAAGGCTATGGAGAAAGAGAATACTAAAAAATAGTTTAAACATAAAAAACATTATACTATGAAACCAATTGGCGAACTTGTGAAACAGAAACCCTGGCTGGGTTGGGCAATGTTCTTTTTAACAATTGTTGTCGTTTTTCTTCTTGGGCTTTTAGCCTCGTCGATAATTGAGCGAAGAGCCGAAGCTGTGTTTGCCTATACCCCTCAGGTACAGCACGAACAATGGGAACCCCGCAACGAGGTTTGGGGTAAAAATTTCCCTCGGCAGTACGAATCGTACATGCAAACTGCCGACACAACATTTAAAAGCAAATACTACGGTGGTAGCAAAATAGATATGCTTGCCGATTACCCCGAATTGGTAATACTTTGGGCAGGATATCCTTTTTCAAAGGATTATTGTCAGGGTCGAGGCCACTACTGGGCAGTAGAAGATGTTCGGGTTTCGCTTCGTCCTGGGGCACCAATGAAACCCGAAGATGGGCCAATGCCTGGGACATGTTGGACATGCAAAAGCCCCGATGTTCCTCGACTTATGAATCAAATGGGAATTGCCGAGTTTTACAGCTCCACGCTGTCGGAACTTGGCCCCGAAGTGGTTAATCATATTGGCTGTGCCGATTGTCACGACTCCAAAACAATGAATCTTCACATTACCCGCCCTGCACTTGTTGAAGCATTTCAGCGCCAAGGAAAGGATATAACAAAAGCAACACACCAAGAAATGCGCTCGTTGGTTTGCGCCCAATGTCACGTTGAGTATTACTTTAAGGGCGAAGGAAAATATCTCACATTCCCGTGGGACAAAGGTTTTTCAATGGAGAATATGGAGGAATACTACGACAATATTCAGTTTTCCGACTGGAAACATTCACTTAGCAAAACGCCAATGGTTAAAGCACAACACCCCGACTACGAAGTTTACCGTTTTGGCGTTCACTTCGACCGTGGCGTTTCGTGCGCCGATTGCCATATGCCATACCGCAGCCAAGGTGGCGTAAAGTATACGCATCATCATATTCAAAGTCCTTTAGCCGATGTTGAAAACACATGCAAAGTTTGTCACCGCGAGGATACCGAAAAATTAGTACGAAATGTTTACCAACGGCAAGATGCAATTTATCAAACCCGAACTTTACTCGAAGAAGTTTTAGCAAAGGCACACATTGAAGCTAAATTTGCTTGGGACAAAGGAGCAAACGAAAAGCAAATGGATGGCACACTTAAACTCATTCGTGCTGCGCAGTGGCGTTGGGACTATGTGGCTGCAAGCCATGGTTCATCGTTTCATGCACCACTCGAAAGTGCACGAATAATTGCGTTGGGAATTGAAAAGGCTCAGGAGGCACGCCTCGAAATTAGTCGAGTTCTTGCACAATTAGGTTACAACGAATCCGTTCCACAGCCCGACATATCGACTAAAGCAAAGGCTCAGGCCTACATTGGGCTTGACATGAAAAAACTTACTGCCGAGAAAAAGGTGTTTATAGAAACTATTATTCCCGAGTGGATTAAAAAGGCTAAAGAAAGGGAAGCTACATACCCAGTAGTAAATATGTAGTTTAGAAATAACAACGAAGCCCGTTTGAATAAATCAAACGGGCTTCGTTGTTTAAGCAAATATCACGATTCCAGTGGGTTGAATAGAACGTCCAACTATCGTCAATTTGCAATTCTATAGTCGAAGTTCGGTTTTATCGGTCAGACCGCTTTGAGCGGTCGGACGAGTTGAAACCACACAAACAACTCAATAAAAACAAGGATACTAAACATTTTTTGTTGGGTTATGTTATAGTTAATGAACAAACACTTAATACTATGACAATTCGTGTTTTAGTTGTTCTGTTATCGCTTATGGTTTACACAAATAGTATGGCACAGGAAAAAGAAAACCACAAAATAGTGACAAAAGCGGAGCTTAAAAAAGCGCTTACTCCTACCCAATACTTTGTAACCCAAGAAAAGGGAACAGAGCGGCCTTTCACTGGAGAATACTGGAAACACTCCGAAGCAGGAACATACCATTGCGTTTGCTGCAATACCGAACTTTTTAAGTCGAATACTAAATTCGAATCGAGTTGCGGATGGCCAAGTTTTTTCGATTCGGACTTTATTGATAACATAAAACTTGTACCCGACAAAAGCCATGGAATGATACGAACCGAAGTGCTTTGCAATAATTGCGACGCCCACCTTGGTCATGTTTTTAACGATGGGCCTAAGCCAACGGGAATTCGATACTGCATAAACTCAGCGTCGTTAAAGTTTGAAAAACCTAAAAAAGTAGGTAACTGATGAAAACACAAATGTATAGTCTCGCCATGTTTCCACTTAATATTATTGTTTTTCCGGGCGAGGAAGTGCCTTTACGAATTTTTGAACCTCGCTATAAGCAGCTAATTTCCGAATGCGAGGAAACAGGTATGTCGTTTGGGATACCATTTATCGACAGCAATGAGCTTACTTCTATTGGTAGTCATGTAACTCTTCATAAAGTAGTTACTAAAATTGAAAATGGGAACAGCGTAATTATTATAAGGGGAATAAATCTTTTTAAACTGCACAATTTTTCCGAAGAACTTCCAGGGAAACTTTACGGCGGAGGAATTGTGGAACACATCGAAAACAACTACGCTACAACTAACTCGCAACTAGCAGTTCTTGTGAAAAAACTAAGGTTAAACCTAAGCGATTCGCTTGGAACACTAATTATTAACAACTCCATAAGTATGCTCGATGTTGCAAGGGCTTTAATGCTAAACTCGGAGCAGAAATACAAATTACTTACGCTCAAGGACGATAAAACTCGTGAGAATTTTTTAATAAATAGGCTGAAACTAAAGGAGTTTATTCTAACTCAGGAACAACGGATTGAAAATAACTTCCACTTAAATTAACCTCATCGTTTGGTTCTTCTTCGTTAAGGCTTTCAACCTTCGACTCAATATAGGGAATATTAAAATTAGGCCAAATTGCTGTCTGATGAACTACCTCCTCTTGGCTGAAAAGGTTTCTTTCGGGCCATTCGTTTATTCGGCCAAAGGCGCTCGACATAAACCTGTCGATTTGGTGAGGAAACTTTGCCCCCTGCCAAGGACTGGTATTTGTTATAAAAACGTAACGAAGCCCATCGTTTCGCGACATAATTAAGGTTGAAGTACCTGCAAACGAGCCTGTTCTCCACTTATTTTTGTTTGGCGATATGGCCCGCCAGCCAATTGGCTGAAAACCTTGCTCCGTTTGCGATAGTATTTCCATTACTTCGGCACTAAGTGGCGAATTTTGGCTTTCATCTTCGAGGGCAAGAATAAATTTCATTAAACTTACCGAAGATATTACCCAGCCACCTGCGCCACCAAGATCACGAACATTGTTACCACCCCTCGCTTTTAAAAGAATTTGTGCCGAACCGTCGAACGCTGGAACTGGTTTTGCCTCGGGAACTTCGTAGTAACGAACCTCCGACGAATACCTTAAGCTATCGAAATTTTGGGCAATGTATGCGTCGAAAATGCCTAAAGGAGAAAATATTTGCTCCTTTACAAATTGTTCATAACCCTGTGCAGCAACCTTTTCAATAACTCTTTCAGCAAATAGGTATCCTAAATTATTGTACGAACTTCGGCTTCCGGGACTAAAATGAAGTCGCTTCGAAAAAGCAAATGTTATAATATCATCCTTGGTAATGGGCAACTCTTTACCTAGCTGACGAGCAATGCTTTCGTGCATAAAAAGTTGATCGCCATAACGAGTTGTCCAGCCTGCAGAGTGGTTTAGCAGTTGCTTAACTGTAATTTCTTCAATTCGACTGTCGAGATAGGATGTATATAACGAATCGGTTAAAACACCTTCTGGTCCAAAAACTTTCGACTCTAACGACAGCATTCCTTTATCAACTAGGCGCATAACGGCAACAGCTGTAATTAGCTTCGAAGCGCTTGCAATACGAAAAATGTGGTACGGTTCGGTTTCAACTTTGTCCTCAACATTGGCATAACCGTAACCCTTTGCGTAAAGTAACTTGCCATCGCGAGCAATGGCTACCGATGCACCCTTCACTCCATTGCTCGAAAGAAACCCCTTTACCATTTGGTCGAACTTGGCAAACGACTCGTTTTCAGAATCGGAATTTGTAAGGCGAATGCTTACTGGAAGAGAATTATTACTACTCGAAACCCTTGCTGTTGGGGTAATTGTTGACGACAAGTCGATTAGTAAAAAAACAATCGCTGCCAATAAAAATATTAAAAGTTTCGATTTAAATTTCATTCTACTTGTTATACAAACAGTTAAATAATTATGGCAAAGCTAACATCTTGATTCTAAATATGCAAATAAAAATGCGATTGCTTTTAAAGTAATAGTCAAAAAACAACTATTCGCATTCAATAAAGCACTATTCGTCAAATGTTTAATAAAAAAGAAACGTGTGTTTTTCGATCTTCAGTCGGCAGGGAGCAGTCCACATTCGGCAGGGAGCAGTTCACATTCGGCAGGGAGCAGTTCAGCTCGGACACTGAGTTTATCGAAGTGTCCGTCTTTACTCCACAAAAAACCGTCCTTGCCATGTATTTTGCTCGTCGAGCAACTTTTCGAATTTAACTAAAACCTGGTCGTTTCGGAGTTTTCCCCAAATAGGAGCAATTAGGGTTTCGGGACGGGCTTCGCCCGTAAAGCGTTCGAAAACAATGGTAGGTCTAAGTCGTTCAACTATTCGAACCATTAGTTCGAGGTAACCATCGAGTGTGTAAAAGTTGAAACTTTCGGCACTGTGACCATACTCTGTTGCCATGGCTGTTCCAGCAATTACTTGTAACTGATGAAACTTAACCGATGAAATGGGTAGCCTATTTATTTCATTAATCATTGCAAAAATACCACTCTCACTTTCACCAGGCAAACCTATAATAAAATGTGTACCCACATTTAGGTTTCGCTTTGCAGCCTCGTTAATTGCCCAAACCGATTGCTCATAAGTATGCCCTCTATTTATATGCTTTAACGTTTCGTTTGAACACGACTCCACACCAAATTCTAAATTTACATAGTACTTTTCCGAAAGCTGAGCAAGGTAATCGAGTTTTTCTTCATCAACACAATCGGGGCGCGTACCAATTGCAATACCCACAACCTTTGGATGCGAAAGGGCTTCCTCGTAAAGGCTTTTTAAATAGTCGAGTGGAGCATAAGTATTGGAATACGCCTGAAAGTAAACCAAGTACTTTTCGGCTCGTCTGTACCTAACTTCGTGAAATGTAATTCCTTCATTAATTTGTTGAATTACACCCTTTTCAGGAATACAGTAACCTGGGCTAAATGAAGCATTATTACAAAAGGTGCAACCGCCAACGCCTACTCTCCCATCGCGATTGGGACAAGTAAACCCTGCATCGACGGTGAGTTTTTGAACCCGCCCACCAAATGTGCGCTTCATGTAACCTGCGTAACTATTAAACCTGCGGGTATCGCCCCATGTATAAAGCATAACAAAATATTAGGCAACAAAGGTAAAATAATTCAACTAAAAGGGTTGCCCATTATTTGCAAGCCGTTAAAATTTAAAAAGAGAATGTATTAAAAAACCATTTAACCCCAAACCGTACCCGAAAAAATTAACGACTCGTTACTCTGAAGGTGTTTTGGAATTTTCGAAATAATTGAATCGACAGTGTTCACTAAAAAAGAGCTAAACTCATCAACAAGCAATTCACTAATAAAAATACGGGGAGCATTTTTAGCTGTTGGGTGCTCGTAGTGCTTGGCATAAAGTTTCTTTTCCACAAAATGGCACTCGCCTTTCTCGAGGTAGCCTTCTGATAAAAACGGCTTCGAAAGCACTTCAATTCCAACGGAATTCATATTAAATGTTCTAAATGCAATAAGATCATTAGCAATTTCTTAGCCTTTTGAACCGAATAAGCCATGAATTGCCTTTACCGAAGGGTTTTGGTTCGAATAATCGCTCTAAAGGCGATGAAGTATTTCATTGAGTGTTATAATTAGTTGTTTTTGGATTTAATTATTATTATTTTTCACGTTAAACGCTAAGAGAGAGAAATGGTTCCACAAAAACATGTTTTAAATCATAACTAAAAAAAGGCTTTCGCCTTTCATTGTTGAAGTTACTTAAACCCATTAGCGAATAACTGTAAGCAATATGTTTTATAATATGTTTAAAACATGACGGTTTGCTTTTTGTATCTCATTAATAATCATTAGTTTTGAGAATTACTTCACCGAAATACAACTAATTGATAATCAAATAATACCACATTAAAATGATTGTACTCGTTCTAAACTGCGGCAGCTCGTCAATTAAGTACCAAGTTATTGACATGTGCGAAAAAGAAAAACTCCTTGCAAAAGGAATTATCGAACGCATTGGTCTTACCGATGGTGTGTTAACCCATAAACCAGAGGGGAAAGACAGGTATGAAATAACAAGAGATATACCAGATCACACCATTGGGATTAACCTTATCCTCGAAGCCCTAATCGATAAAAATCATGGTGTTATTTCGGGGTTAAATGAAATTTTAGCTGTAGGTCATAGGGTAGCGCATGGTGGTGAATTTTTCACCGAAAGTTCTCTAATAACCGATAAGGTTAAGTACGAAATTGAAAAATGTATTGAACTTGCCCCCCTTCACAATCCTGCTAACTTAAAGGGAATCCTGTCTATGGAAACTTTACTTCCCGGTGTTCCACAGGTTGCTGTCTTCGATACATCGTTCCACCAATCTATGCCAGCCTACTCGTACCTTTACGCATTACCCTACGAGTACTACGAGAATTATAAAATTCGTCGCTACGGATTCCATGGCACTAGCCACAAATTTGTAGCTAAAAAGGCTTGTAAACTTATTGGGTTAGATTTTGAAAATTCTAAAATAATAACCTGTCACTTAGGTAATGGCGCCTCAATTGCAGCCATAAAAAACGGAAAATCGGTCGACACATCAATGGGGTTTACTCCAGTTGAAGGATTAATTATGGGAACTCGCTGCGGCGACATCGACCCAGGAATTCTACTGTACATTGCCGACAAAGAAAACCTTAACCTAAAAGGTGTAAACGACCTTATTAACAAGAAGAGCGGAGTAATGGGTATTTCTGGTCTTTCGTCGGATATGCGCGACCTCGAACTAGCTGCAGAAAAGGGTCATGAACGTGCACAACTTGCTCTCGACATGTACTACTATAGGGTTAAAAAGTTTGTTGGAGCATACGCAGCTGCAATGGATGGCGTTGATTTAATTATTTTCACTGGAGGTATTGGCGAAAACGACAGCTTGCTTCGCGAAAAGGTATCGACCGCCATCGACTTTATGGGAATCGACTTCGACATTGAGGCCAACAGGGGTGTTCGCGGAAAAGATAAGCTGCTTACCAAGCCCGATTCGAAAGTTAAAGTTATGGCCATTACAACCAACGAGGAACTAGTTATTGCCTCGGACACTGCTGTTATTGTAGCACGTTCAAAAAAAGAAGGCCTTTGCTAAGCCATAATTAGTTTAAAACCTATAAAAACATACAAATATGTCAATTACAAAACTCGAACAACTGTTCGACCTTCTTAGAAGCAAGCCAAAAAAAAGGTTAGTAGCTGCTTATGCAAACGACGACCATACCATCGAAGCTGTTAGTATGGCAGTTGACATGGGACTTATCGATGCTACTCTTGTTGGCGACGAGGCTACTATTAAAAAGGTTTGCGCTTCGCACAACATCGACCCATCAAAGTTTCGTATTGTTCAGGAAAACGACGAAATGAAGGCTGCGAACAAAGCCGTTGAACTTATTAATAAAGGTGAAGGTGCTGTTCTTATGAAAGGACTTGTAAGTACCGACAAGTATATGCGTGCCATTCTTAACAAGGAAACTGGGTTACTGCCTCCAAAAGCCGTTCTTACACATGTTACCGTAGTTGAGGTTCCAACATACCCTAAACTACTAATTGTAGGTGATGTTGCCATTATTCCTGCTCCCGATCTTAGCCAAAAAATTGCCATTACCAACTACCTAATTCAAACTGCTCACTCGCTTGGTATTGAAAAGCCAAAGGTAGCGCTTAACGCTGCAACCGAACAAATGTCGGCAAGCATGCAGGCATGTGTTGATGCAGCAATTATTTCGAAAATGGCCGACCGCGGACAAATTAAAGGCGCTTTTATTGATGGTCCTTTAGCTCTTGACGTTGCTATTGACAAAGAATCGGCTGAAATTAAAAAAGTTGGCGGTAACGTTGCTGGCGATGCCGACTGCATTCTGTTCCCAAATATCGAAAGCGGAAACGTTTTCTTTAAAGCCTGCACAAAACTGGCCAAAGGCGAACTAGGCGCAATGGTTATGGGTGCAAAAGTTCCTTGTGTACTAACTTCAAGAGGCGATAGCGTACAATCGAAAATGTACTCCATTGCTTTAGCAGCAAATGCAGCAAAGTAAACTAACCCCAATTTCAAAATAAATATGGAAGACTTCAAAATTTTGGCCATAAATCCTGGCTCTACATCGACCAAAATTGCGGTATTCGAAAATACCAAGTCAATTTTTCTGAAAACAATTCGTCATCAGGCTGAAGAATTGAAGCCTTACAAAAATATAGCCGACCAATTCGAGTTTCGCAAGAACATTATTCTTGAGGAACTGAAAAATGCCGACATTGAAATTGAAAAACTATCGGCTGTAGTTGGCCGTGGCGGTCTTATTAAGCCTATTGAGTCTGGTGTTTACTTCGTAAACGATCGCATGATAGAGGATTTAAAAAACTCAATTCGTGGCGAGCATGCCAGTAATCTTGGCGCTCTAATTGCCGACAATATTGCAAAAGCACTTCCAAATGCGAAAGCATTTATTGCCGACCCAGTTGTTGTCGACGAAATGCATGATGTAGCCCGACTTGCTGGACATCCAAAATTTGAAAGAGTTTCAATTTTTCATGCCCTTAACCAAAAGGCAATTGCTCGTCAGTACGCAAAAAGTTTAGACAAAAAGTACGAAGAGCTTAACATTATTGTTGCTCATTTGGGTGGCGGAATTTCCGTTGGGGCACACTATATGGGCAAAGTTGTCGACGTAAATAATGCTCTCGATGGTGAAGGTCCTTTTTCGCCCGAGCGAACCGGAACAATTCCTGCAGGGCAACTTGCAAAACTTTGCTTTAGTGGCGAAGTTACCTTCGAAGAGGTGAAGAAAATCATAAATGGCGAAGGTGGTCTTGTTGCCCTAGCGGGAACAAACGATGCCTACGAAATTGAGATGAAAGCTAAGGCTGGCGATAAAAAAGCGCAATTTCTACAAGACGCCATGTCGTACAATATTGGTAAGTGGATTGGCCAAATGGCTGCTGTTCTCAAAGGAAAAGTCGATGGAATTATCCTTACCGGCGGTATTGCACACAACCCATACTTAGTAGAGTACGTAAAGGAAATGGTTGGATTTATAGCTCCAGTTGCCGTTTATCCTGGTGAGGACGAAATGCAAGCTCTAGCCATGAATGGATTAGCAGCGCTTAGAGGCGATGTTCTTCCAAAAGAGTATAAGTAAAGCAACATAAAATTCATTTTATAATGAGTCATCCCCACTTTTGGATGACTCATTATTTTTTCACTTAGCTAAAAAACCAACAGTAAATTAACATAAAAGAGAGCAAGAGATTTAACATTTTTTTTAGTAATGTATTATTATAAAAACTTATTTGTATCTTTAAAAAAGCATTAAAAAATAAGGTGTTAAAAAGCACTATTACTATTACTGAAATACACATTAAGTTTTGACAAGTTCCTAAGTAAATCAAACCATTTGATAATGTATCTTACTGTATTATTGGCAGACACCAATAATATAAATGTAATTATAAAAATGTTGGACAATCATTTCAAAATGACCCGTCAAAACCGAAGAACGTTAACGGTAGGTAAAAAAAAATAAAATATAATTTATATGAGAAAAGTATTTCTAATGTTATTAGTAGTTGCAGCATTTGCTACAGTAAGTTGCAATAAAGAAAAGACCTGTAAATGTACAACTACACTTGACGGTGATGTTATTTCAGAAACAACTTTAACCACTGAAGAAGATTGTAGTGATGGTAATTCAGAAACGACTCTTTTGGGTGATGTAATGAAAACCAATTGTGTTGAGCAGTAAAAATTCACAAAACTCGGTTCACTAAATAGTGAGCCGAGTTTTTTTATTGTAAAAATTATTTTCTTCGATTTTCACAAATCCTACCATGAATAAAACTTATCCAAAATCATTAAATATTATCATCCGCATTGTTATCGGATTAGTTTTTGAAATCTCAGCAATATTTAAGTTAATATCTATTGATTCTTTTGAAGTTTACATCTATAGTTTTGGGATATTAAGCCTAAATTTTTCTTTTTTACTAGCGCGTTTTATTATTTCTATAGAACTATTTGCAGGAATTTTGCTAGTTATGGGTTGTTACTTAAAAAAAGTAATAATTGCATCAATTTTAACACTTTCAGGATTTTGCATATTTATTCTCATATTGCTTTTAACAAACAACAAAGATCATTGCCATTGCTTTGGAGACATTGTTGAGTTATCCCATTTCTCATCAATTTTAAAAAACATTTTCCTAATTGCCCTACTTATAATAATATACAATAACCCTCAAGTAAAAAATAAGTATTGTAAACTTATTTTACTTATTTCAATTGCAATTTCATTAGCATTACCTTTTATTATTTCTCCTCCCGACTCATTCATGTTTGAAAAGTATTCGAAAAACATAAACTACAACGAAACTCGATTAAGTGACTTTATAAATAACAACGTACAAATCTCCGAAGGGAAAAGTGTAATATGCTTTTTTGGGTCAAGTTGTCGATTTTGCAAATTAGCAGCTCAAAAAATTTCGGTTATTGCAACCAAAACAAACAAAAAAGATTTAATTACTTATGTTTTTTGGGGATCTGAAGAATCTGTGGCTAGTTTTTTTGAAGAAACAAACTCTCATATATTTAGATATTTAAAACTTGATACAGATATTTTCCTTAAAACAACTAATGGAAACATGCCTTTAATATTCTTATTAGAAAATGGCAATTCGATTAAATGCTTTGGTTATAGGGACCTTGATGAAAATGAAATAATTAAATTTTTAAACGATTAGTTTTTCATGGATTTTAAAATAAATTCATAGCAAAATTACAATCGCTCCTTCGGAAATTATTTCCAATCAGGAAATTTTGCCTCTTTTACTAACTAATTTACTCAGCTTATAGGATTCATTAAAATTTTATTTGTGAGACCTTAACAAAAAAGCCCTGAATATCAGGGCTTTTTTGATTTACTAAGTGTATATTAATTATTTATGTTTTAACGCTTTAGCCATAGTAACACCTAATTCTGCAGGCGACTCAACAACGTGAATTCCGCACTCGGTCATTATTCGCATTTTAGCTGCAGCTGTATCGTCGGCACCACCAATAATTGCACCTGCATGTCCCATTCGGCGACCCTTCGGTGCTGTTTGCCCAGCAATAAACCCAACAACGGGTTTTTTGCAATTATCTTTAATCCAGTATGCCGCCTCGGCTTCCATGGTTCCACCAATTTCGCCAATCATAATAATACCCTCTGTTTCGGGATCATCGTTAAAAAGTTTAATGGCGTCGAGGGTTGTTGTTCCAACAATTGGGTCGCCGCCAATTCCAATACATGTCGACTGGCCTAAACCAGCTTTTGTAATCTGATCGACAGCTTCGTAGGTTAGAGTTCCCGAGCGCGATATAATTCCCACGCTACCCTTTTTATGAATAAACCCTGGCATTATTCCTATTTTTGCTTCGCCCGGTGTAATAATTCCAGGGCAATTAGGACCGATAAGTCTTGAACCCTTAATATCGCTTAGGTATTGCTTAACTTTTACCATGTCGGCAACTGGAATTCCTTCGGTTATGCAAACAATTACCTTAACCCCAGCATCGGCGGCTTCCATAATTGCATCGGCGGCAAAAGAAGGTGGAACAAAGATTACCGACACATCAGCACCTGTTGCTTTAACACCATCCGAAACAGTGTTGAATACTGGTAAACCTAAATGTGATTGCCCACCTTTGCCTGGTGTTATGCCACCAACCACATTTGTTCCATACTCAAGCATTTGAGTTGCATGAAATGTACCCTCGCTGCCAGTGAAACCTTGCACCAAAACGAGGGAGTTTTTATTTACTAAAACGCTCATATTTATATTGTTATTTATATATCAAGAACCAATTATTAGTATTGTTTACAGTAAAACGCTTCTTCAAAACTAAATAAAAAAAGTGTACTTCACGATTTTTTTGTAACTTGAATTTCTAATAAACTAACCACAAAAAAACCTAACCTAAAGAAATTCTGCTTGTTATGGAAAAAGTAAGTGTTAAACTTGAAAATTTAGGGAAGATTTTCCCCGATAATTGGACTGAGGAGCAAAAGGCAAAAGGCAAAACCCTCTTTTTAAAACGTCTTTCCGAAGTGGCTCACAAACACTACAGCGGAAAAATTCAAGTAATCCCAAAAGTTCCTGTTCCGGGGTTCAACTGGTTTAATGTATGGTATACTCCTGGTGTTTCGAAGGTTTCAACTAACATTCGCGACAATAACGACACATCATTCGATCTTTCGAACCGTGGCAATTTGGTTGCTGTAGTTAGCGACTCAACCCGCGTGCTTGGCGATGGCGACTGCACACCTCCAGGTGGCCTTGGCGTAATGGAAGGAAAAGCTTTTCTTATGAAGTACCTTGGAGGCGTTGATGCCGTTGCATTATGTATTGACAGCAAAGGAAAAGATGGTAAAAACGATCCCGATAAAATTATCGACTTTGTAAAAATGTGTCAACATAGCTTTGGCGCTGTTAACCTCGAAGATATTTCGCAGCCCAACTGTTTCAAAGTACTCGATGTGCTTCGCGAAGAGTGCGATATTCCCGTTTGGCACGACGACGCTCAAGGTACGGCTTGCGTTACATTAGCTGGTTTACTTAATGCATTAAAACTTGTTAACAAGAAGTTGAGCGATGTAAAAATTGTATGCTTTGGTGCTGGTGCCTCGAACACCACTATAGCCCGTTTAATTATTACCGATGGTGGCGATCCTAAAAAGATGATTATGTTCGACTCCCAAGGTGGTTTACACAAAAACCGTGAGGACATAAAAGCCGATAAAAGGTTTTATCGTAAATGGGAAATTTGCGAAAACACTAACCCCAACTGCATTAACACAATGGAAGAGGCCATGAAGGATGCCGATGTTCTTATATCGCTCTCAACTCCTGGCCCCGATACAATTAAAAAGGATTGGGTTAAATTAATGGGAAATAAATCGATTGTATTTGCCTGCGCAAATCCAGTTCCAGAGATTTATCCATACGCAGCAAAAGAAGCTGGAGCCTACATTGTTGCAACTGGACGAGGCGATTTTCCTAACCAAGTAAATAATTCCATTGGATTCCCTGGAATTTTAAAAGGGGCATTACTAGTTCGTGCTATAAAAATAACCGACAATATGGCAATAGCAGCAGCTCATTCGCTAGCTAATTTTGCCGAAAAACGAGGTATAAACCCCGAGAATATCGTCCCTAAAATGGATGAACCCGACGTTTTTGCCATAGAAGCAGCCGATGTAGCCATGCAGGCCATTAAAGACGATGTGGCTCGGGTTAAAATGACTTGGGAAGAGGCTTACCAAGAGGCAAAAAAAGGTATCGACTACTCTCGTTCATTAATCCACTCGGTTTGCGATAACGGGTTTATTAAAAACCCACCTCAAGAAATGCTCGATGAAGCACTAAATTTCACTATTAAACAAATAGAGGGCAAATAGTTCCAACTACCCTAATCCATTCGGTTCGGCGATTCCGTTTTGCACGGCAAATTACCGAACCGATTCTTTTTTACTACCTTTGCTGTTCACTTTTTAAAATTTTCAAAATGAAATATTTTTACTTCTACATTTTCATTCTTCTTTTCGCTGTTTCGTGCTTTTCGTCGAAACAATTTACTCAGCTAAGCAGCAATGCCCATAAGGAATATACTAATAGAAATTACGAGCAATCTCTTTCTCAATACGAAAACATAATAGCGCTTTACGCTAGCAAAAACAAGGAAGTTGATGGATCGGCATACCTTTACGCTGGTCTTTCGGCGTGGGAACTAAAACAGTCGCAAAAAGCCATTGATTACCTCGAAAAAGCAAAGCAAACTCCCCAAATAACTTCGTTTGGTTACCTTACACTTGCAAAAGCATATTTTAATGCCGATAACCTTTCGCGAGAAATTAGCAACCTCGAAGAATATATTGAGAAATTTCCAAGTGGAGCTGAACTTTCCGACGTTCGTAAGCAGCTTTTTACTGCTTACGTTAGAAGCGAAAACTGGGAACCAGCCAATACTCTTTGGACAGCCATTGGCGACGAGTGCCAAAATAGCACCGAATATATTGTGGGCTACCTCAGTGTATGTCGAAAAATGGGACTCGATGAGCAGCGCGATAAAACAGCGCAGCAAATTCTAAAACTCGACAAAAAAAATGTTGACGCACTCGAAGTATTAGCCGACAAGTATTTTTGGTTAGCCGAAAACAGGTACCAAAGCGAAATGAAAACATACAATAGTAATAGAACTAATAAACAGTATAGCATTTTACTTAAAGCACTCGAAACCATTAACGAAAACTTTAAGGTTTCGCGCGACTATTACCTACGCCTTTGGGAAATAGAAAAAAATCCCAAGTACGCAACATACTTGGGAAATATTTACTCGAGGTTCGATAATAAGGAACGCTCCGACTACTTTTATAGACAGGCTAAAAAGAATTAGGCTAAGCTTGCTATTATTTCTCTCACCTTTTTCACCTTTTCATCCAATAGTTCACGGCTCTTTGCCTCGGCAATAAAGCGTAGGTAAGGCTCGGTATTCGATGGGCGAATATTGAACCACCAGTCGGGAAACTCAACACGGTAACCGTCGAAATCGTACGATGCGGTTGGTGTCTCAAGTTTTGTAAAGTGCTCACGAACGGCATCCATTGCACCTTTTTTATTCTCAATACGAAAGTTAATTTCGCCAGAATTAGCGTAGGTTTCAATTCGAGATATTAACTGCGAAAGAGTTACTCCTTCTTTTTTAAATTTGCTTATTACATTAAGAATAATAAGGCAAGCTAGCAAGCCCGAATCGGAGTAGTAAAAATCGCGGAAATAGTAATGCCCCGCCAATTCGCCACCGTAAATACCATCAATTTCGCGAAGTTTGTGCGCAGCAAAAGCTCGTCCAACTCGCCATGTGCGCATTTCGCCACCAAGTGGCTTTAGGTACTCGCCAACAGCTTTCGAGGTTCTTATATCCTGAAGAACTAAACCTTTTTCACCTCTTTCCTCGAGGAAATAATGCCCTAAAAGGGCAATCATAAGGTCGGGCGAAATGAAGCGCGAGTTCTCATCGACAAACATAACCCTGTCGGCATCGCCATCGAAAATAACACCCAAATCACAGGCATTAATTTCAACTAATTTCTGAAGATCGACAACATTTTCGGCAACAAGTGGATTGGCTTCGTGATTTGGAAAAGTTCCGTCGAGTTCATCGTAAATGTAAAGGGGTTTATTCCCTAGTAAGTCTTTAATTAAAAGACCCGCCATTCCGTTCGAACAGTCGATTCCTATTTGCAAATTGGAGTAATCGCCTAAATATTTTTTCAAAAACGCAATGTATTCAACCCTAACCGGATAATCGATAATTTTCCCCTTATTTTCTGCCTTTGGCGTTGGTGCTCCCTGCTTAATTTTCTCTTCAATTTCCTTTAAGCCCGAATCATATCCAACGGGAAGCGCATTTTCACGCGAAACCTTCAATCCATTATACTCCTTTGTGTTGTGCGAGGCGGTAATTTGAACCGATGCCTTAAAGCCATGATGCGCTGTGGCAAAATACACCATTGGTGTTGTTGCCAACCCAATATTGTACACATCGGCACCAGCGTCGGTTATACCGTTACACAGGTATTCAAAAATTTCGGGCGACGAGGTTCGAACGTCTCGTCCAACCAGCACCTTTTTGGTTTTAAGTAGCCCAACTAAGTAATAACCTATTTTGTAGGCATCGTCCTTGTTAAAGTCCTTATTGTAAATGCCCCTAATGTCGTATGCATGAAATGCTCCCATAGTTAATATTTTTATGCAATTAAATAAAAAAAATCCAACGGGCAAAACAGCCCATCGGCATTTACAATTTTATACCTATTTAAAAATAGAAATTCAAACCACCACCTATTAAGTGGTACGCAGGATCGGTTAAGCCAACTGATGCCTCAAATATAAAACTCATATTTTTCTTTAACCCAACTTCTACTCCAATGGGCAACCAAAGTAAAAATCGAGTTTTATCGCTATTGAAGTTTACATCCAAGTCGGCTCCAGTAAAAACTCTAACATCCTGCCGAATAGGGAAAGTTAAATTTAGCGTGCCATCGAGCCCAAACGAACCAAAGTGATGCGCACCAAAAGCCAACGACGACCACCGTGCAATGGCAAACTCCACGTCGCCACCAATGAAATTATTGGGGCCTAATACCCCTATGCTTAGTCCAAGGTCGATTCCCTTTTTTAAACCGTAACCTCCATGCACAAAAAGCATAAAGTCGTTTCCCCCATTTAAAAGAATTGCTGGCTCAAAACCAGCCGAAATTTGTCCTTTTTTTAAAGTTTGCCCTGTGTTAAAAATTTGCGAGAAAGTGACTCCCCAAACAAATAAAAGCAACACAAAAGCTAATACTTTTTTCATAATCGAAATGGTTTGTGGTTATTTTCGTACTGCAAACATAAAAAAGAATTTTATTTTTTCTACTGTTTAATTGTAATTACAAGCACTACCTAAAACCAATTTTATTAAACCTCACTTTTATCGTGACAACTAAATTCTGTTAATTCGATTTTATCCATCTCTTTTTAACTATTTTTGCGACTGTTAAGCAAATCTCCTTTTTTTATGAACTTAGTAATTAACAATAGGCCCGAAATACTCGACGTTAAAGCAGGTACAATTAATATTGAAGAACTACTTATTGCTAAAAATTTTACGTACAAAATGCTAATGGTAAGGGTTAATGGGAAAAACGTAAAAAGAGATGATTACCAAACTACTTTAATACGAGAAAACGACAATGTTGAAGTAATTCATCTTATTAGCGGTGGGTGATTTGGGTTAGTGAGTTATTCAGTTCCCCGATAGCCATCTGGGCAGTTATTCAATTATTCAAATGTTCAAATGTTCAAATGTTCAGTTATTGAGTTATTGAGTTATTGAGTTATTGGGATTCTTAAAATAGTGCATTGAAACAACATGGATACAGCAACCATTTTAAAAAATATATACAGTAAGTTAGGGAATAAGTTTATCCTAACCTTGGCTGTTTTTTTTATGTGGATGCTAATATTCGACCGCAGTAACTGGATTGACATGTTTTCGGAAATTCGAAAAATTCACTCCCTCGAAAAGGAAAGAATTTACTTCCTCGAAAAAATTGAAAACGATCGTTCCCGACTTAATGAACTCCGTACCAGCAACGAAAATCTCGAAAAGTTTGCCCGCGAGCAATACCTTATGAAAAAACCCGACGAGGAAATTTTTGTAATTAGTCCCGAATAAAACCTTCTTTTAGTTTCGCTCCAGTAGCACAACGTTCTCCACGTGATGTGTGTGTGGAAACATATCGACTGGCTGAACTCGCGTTACCTTATACTTGCTGCTAAGCAAGTTTACGTCGCGAGCCTGTGTTGCAGGATTGCACGAAACATAAACAATACGTAAAGGATGAGCCGCAAGCAAGGCTTCTGCAACATCGGGATGAATGCCAGCACGGGGCGGATCGAGAATTACAACTTCGGGATAACCATTTTCCTGAAAGAAATTGGGTACAAGCAAGTCCTTCATGTCGCCAGCAAAGAAACTGGTATTATCAATTCCATTAAGGCTCGAATTCTCAACTGCATCGGTAATTGCTTCGGGAACGTACTCAATGCCAACTACTCTCCTACTGTTATTTGCAATAAAGTTGGCAATTGTTCCAGTACCTGTGTAAAGGTCGTAAACGAGCTCTTTCCCAGTTAAACTGGCAAACTCACGAGTTACGCAGTACAACTTGTAAGCCTGTTCCGAATTGGTTTGATAAAAACTCTTTGGCCCCACTTTAAAGCGAATGCCCTCCATTTCCTCCATTATAAAGTCGTTTCCCGAAAACAGGACCACATCCAAATCGTTTATAGTATCGTTTGCCTTGGAATTAACCACATACAATAGCGATGTAATAGAAGGAAATTTTTGTTTTAAATTATTTAGAATTAGGTTAATTTGTTCCTCATCATTTCTGGTTACTGTAAGAATAACCATAACATCGCCAAGCGATGAATTGCGAATTATAATTGTTCGCAAAAATCCCTCGCCCGACCTTAGGTTATAAAACGAATAGCCATTTTCGAGGGCAAATCGTTCGGTTTCTAGGCGAATTACATTCGAGGGTTCGGGTTGCAAAAAGCACTCGTTTACCTTAAAAACTTTGTCGAACCTTCCTGGAACATGAAATCCTAGGGTTGGCAAATAGTTAAAGTCTTCGCCGCTGGCAATTTCGCTTTTCATTAGCCAGCGAGAGCTGGAAAAGGTGAACTCCAATTTATTGCGATAGTAACGGGTTTTTTCCGAGCCAATTATTGGGCTAATTTCGGGTAGCAAAACCTTTCCAATACGTTCAAACTGGTCCACAACCTGTTCCTGTTTATAGCGCAGCTGTTCGCTGTAAGGAAGCATTTGCCATTTACAGCCACCGCACGTTTCGAAATGGCTGCAAAAAGGCTTAACCCTATTTGGTGAGTAAGTATGAAATTGAGTTATAAACCCTTCCATAAAACTATTTCGCTTACGGGTAACCTGAATGTCAACTACATCGCCAGGAATGGCAAAGGGTACAAAAACCACTTTCCCATCAACACGACCAAGGGCTTTGCCTTCGGCAGCCACACTTTCAATTGTTACCTTTTGAAGCAAAGGTTTACTTCTATGTTTCCTCACTTTTTGTACTTTTACAATTTGAACGAAAACCCTAAAACGTTGTTTGTTTTAGAGTAAAACAGAAAGCAACAAAGGTAGTAAAAAACGATGGACTCCCTAACACATATTGTACTTGGCGCTGCGGTTGGCGAAGCAGTACTTGGTCGTAAAGTTGGCAATAAAGCTATGCTTTGGGGTGCTTTTGCAGCGTCTGTGCCCGATTTCGACGTGGCAATTACCTCGTTATTCAATCCTGTCGATGCTCTTTTTGTTCACCGAGGCTTTAGCCATTCGTTGGTTTTTGCAATTGTTATTGCACCAATTCTTGGTTATATTATCTCGAAAATTCACAAAGAGCCAAAAGAAGTTGGCTTTCGCCAATGGACATTTTTGTCGCTCGTGGCAATTCTTTCGCATAGTTTAATCGACTGCTTCAATACGTATGGAACCGAACTTTTAGCACCATTCAGCAATGCACGCCTAGCGCTCGACTCAATTGGCATTATCGACTTCACGTTGCTTTTCACCCTAATAATACTAGTCATTACCATTCTGTTTTTTAAACAGAACTATGCAGTTCGAAGAGGACTTGCATTTGGGGCAATTCTATTTACAATTCTATTTACAACATTAACCATTGGCAATAAGCTATATATTGAAAATCGCATTACGAGCCAATTGAAAGGCAACGAAATTGAGTACACTCGAATTAAAACATCGCCATTGCCCGCTACAAACTTTCTGTGGTTAATTCTTGTTGAAGACTCAACTGGGTATTACTACGGTTACCGAAGCACATTCGACAAGGAAGAAACCAAGCTAACTTACATTAAGCGAAACCGTGAACTTTTAGGCGAATTTGAAAACAATACAATGGTTAAAAACCTAATAAGATTTACCGCTGGGTTTTATGCAGTTAATAAAGACGAAAATAACTCATTGCTGCTTTACGATTTACGTTTTGGCAGCATGGCATTTAACGAGGAAAATTGGTTTGTATTTACTTTTGAAATTTCGGGAAACAATCAAAATCCAGTAATCTCGAGATCGCACCCAAATAGAAGTTTCAACCTGCAAAACTTTAAAAACTATTTCGAGCGACTTTAATATATCGGTAAAAATATTAGTCTTCCTCCACCGATAAAAACCATGCAATTGCCTCATTTGGTTCACTAAAAAACCTTAGTGGCATTCCAAAACGACTAGTCGATTGCAGAATTAGGTTTAAATAGTATTTTTTAAAAATATTGCCATCGAAAACCACTGCGGCTCTTTTAAGTCCCTGTTTTACAGCACGTGGCAATGCGTACGTTTCGAACCATTTTCGATTTTCAGGGTTAACTACGCCCTGGTTTCTAACATCCGACATAAAATTGTGAATGGGCACTAGTTCCTTTTCTTGAAAATCAAGTGTTATTGTGAATACACGCTGGTACTGCTCAATTGTTATGGTTCCATTCCAAATTATTTGAACTAACTTATATTCTGGCATATAACTTACCTTTGCGTACTCTTCATCGAGAATAATTGTTTTCCCCATAAGTCAATCGTTTACAATTTCAATAATAAGCAGTTTATGTCGATAATACAAGTGTTTATTTTGTTTTACAACTAATTACATATTAACCTTTTTTAAAAATATTTGTTAGTCTATTAAAAATTGGTTAACTATATTTGGTTCACTTTTTGACTATCAAATTTATCATTTTAATTAACTATTCAATCAAATGAGGTACTTATATTTACTAGCACTGCTTGTTACGCTCCCTTTATTATCAATAAGCCAACCAAACAGTAACGACGAACTTAAAACAAAAGGTCCTTTCCTTCGCTTCGAACCTTCCGAAGTTGACATGGGCAAAATACCCATGAACAGCGTAACCGACGAAAGTGGCAATATCGAAATTACTTTTTATAACGATGGTTCAAAGCCTTTAATTCTTCAGCAAGTTAACGCTTGCTGTGGAACAACTGTAAAGGAATGGCCTAAACAACCAATACTTCCTGGCAAAAGTGGAAAAATTAAGGCTTCATTTAGGGTTGAGCCCCGCCCCTCGAGGATTAGCAGAACAGTAACAGTAACTTCGAACGCCTTAAATGGAAACTCCCTTAAGATTTCAATATTAGGAGAAGTTATTGTTCCAACAGATTCAAACGAAATAAAGTTGCCTTAAACTCAATTCACATTATTTTTAACAAACTTTTATTTAATTATAAGTGACTACTATTCTGCATTTTAATTATTTTCTTCAATAATTAATTAATGTACACGCAACCTTTTCGTCCTTTCAAGCATCTTTAGTATGAAACTTTCTTGTGGTTTTTTACAACAGCTTGTTCAAACCCTTTTTAAAGCCCGGAGTTAAGCAGCCCGGGCTTTGACCATTTATATACCCCATCATTAACTGCCTTAAACTTCCAAGGCTTTAAACATTCTGCTTTTTTTGTTGGTTAAATTGAATATTTTTGCATTTATTTTAAGCAAAAATATTCAATTATGAACTACAAATCGATACAGGCTTTAGCACTATCACTTCTATTTTCAATGTCGACATTTGCTTCAACAGAAAAAAACGATTCAACCGAAGTTGCCAATGTGGTTTTACGAAAATGGCTCGATGGCAGCTACCTTTCATCCCAAATATTCCTTGGTTATCAGTACTATAACTTCCCAAATAGTGGTGCAAACGAGTTTGTTGTAAAGCGTGGGTATATTAACTTTTCAAAAGATATTTCACCATTTATTGTTGGCCGTATTACTCCCGATATTACAATTGACCAAGAGGGCGATGGAGAAGGTGATGTGGAATTACGATTAAAGTACTGCTATATGCAATTTAAAATTCCAACATGGTCTTTTATTACTGAGCCATCAATTTATATAGGTCAGGTTTTTACTCCGTGGATTGAATTTGAAGAAAAAATTAATCGCTATCGAGTCGAAGGGGCTCATTTCCTCAATCGTATTAAGCAAACTCCTTCGGCCGACTTTGGTGTAACCTTTACTACACTTATTGGTGGCAAACTCGACAGCGATTATAGAAAACTTGTTAATAGTAGGTATGCTGGAAAATTTGGATCAATAGCTATTGGCATATACAATGGTGGCGGATATCATGCTCTTGAAAAGAATAGCAATAAAACTTTTCAGTGGAGAGTTAGCATTAGGCCACTACCTAAAAGCCTTACAGGCTTTCAATTGAGCGCTACAGGGGTTATTGGCAAAGGAAATACCAACCTTTCTCCACAATGGAATATGAAATCGATTGCCCTGTCGTACGAACACGAGTGGTTTAATATAACAGGACAAGGATATAGCGCAATTGGCGATTATGCCGGCTGTCTAATTGATGAAACGACAGGGAATTCGCTTTTAAACAAAGGTAATAGTGCTTTCGCAGAGATTAAGTTGCTGAAGAAAAAAGTAAGCCTAATCGGACGATATGACTTTCAAAATGTGAAAAGTAATGGTAATTGGTTACATTCAACTCGTTACATTGCTGGAATTGCATACCATTTAACGGGTCGAAATAAAATTATGTTAGACTACAACCAATTAGTACATAGTAACAACCATCCTCTTGCTGATGAACAGCTATTCGAAATTCTTTTAGAACTTGCTCTGTAGACTTAGGGTGTATACTTCGACCGATTTAGTATTTTCTGATAATCCCTTTCATTCATAAGCATAGCAAGAGTTACCTCCTTATTTCGATTCATGTATTCCTTTACAATTCGGTACCCAATCCAAACCACTGCTCGTCCAGGCGATTCGTTTGGAAATCCTTGGGTAAATGGGGCATCGCCAATAAATCTCTGAATTGCAAACGATTCGGTACTAAAAAGTTGTTTGTGTTCAATCAAGTACGTCCACATATACTTTTCATTACTTTTTAAAAACTTCATATGATTGGGAGTAAAGCCAAAAATAAGGCTATCGGGGTGATTTGGTAATACTTGCGATGTAAAATACATAAGCATCCCCTCGTAAATCATATTGTTAAGCAAGTTATCAATAGAGTCGTTAAAGTTAAATTCTCCAATGGCGTACGACCTTATAACATCCGAAGGAATTTTAGCGGGCTGCATGTTATAAGTTAAGTATTTATGAATTCCCAACTTTGGATAAAAGTCGCAGTTTCGGCCTAAATACCTGTCGAAGCCAACTCCAATAATGCTGTCGGCAATAACTATTGAATTATTAAAACCCGATAAAAATCCAAACACCGCTGGTGTTGGCTTTTGTGGGAAAAAGTACTTTACCCTTTTAAAAGCATCGGTTAACTCAAAGTCAAGTTCATTTGTATTTGGAAAAACCTCTTCAACTTTTCGTCTAACATCGTTTACCATGTTATCGGCTAGAAAACTATTTAAGTAATCATTAAACCCATCGTCTTCAAGTTTTCCTATACCAATTACCCCTTCACAAAAAACAGGAAAAAATAGACTATAATCCTTGGCAATGGTTTTAACAAACTCATCATTTACCTCTTTAACTGAAAATAATGCGCTATCGAATCGCTTAATTTTTACTTCTAAGTCGATGCTATTTAAAGGAACTCTTTCCCTTTGATTGCAATTAAAAAACATAACACTTATAAGCAGTGTAATAAGAATGACGAACAATTTACCTTTCATAGCTTTTACTTTTTGGTGTTTATAAAACTTTTTCTTTTAAATCAATAGCTAATCAACTCTAATAAATTGAATATTGCTAGCTTTTAACGAAATCCATACTCGACTTCCAATTTTCAAATTTAGTTTTAATACCGACTCGTGGGTTACGTTAACGAAAATCTTCACTTTTATATTTACAACAATCTCGTAACCGTATCGCTGGGGATACATATCGACAATTTCTCCAGAAAAAGAATTCAAAGCACTGCTTTGTGGTGGTGTTAGCGAAAGAGTAACCGAATTATCGGGAAATGTAATATATCCACTCCCACAAGCATCGGCATAAACGTAAAAAATTAAACCACTTGCTAAATGCGCCTTCATTAAATTTACCTCGTTCGACTCGGTAAGCGATGCCAAAAAGAAATTCTTAACTCCCACTAAATTTGCAATAAAAGTCGAGGCAGGTTTGTTAAATATTTGCTCGGGGGTACCAACTTGCTCTAACTTTCCACCACTCATTATGGCAACCCTATGCCCAAGCGCTATGGCTTCTTCGTAATCGTGGGTTACATGTATAATTGTTTGGCCGTCTCTGTTTAAGCCTCTTAAAAGCGAACGTAACTCAACCCTTCTCTCCGAATCGAGAGCCGATAATGGCTCGTCAAGCAGAAGCACATCGGGTTTTAAAGCAAGGGTACGTGCTAATGCAACTCTCTGCTGTTCGCCTCCTGAAAGGGTTGAAGCATTCTGTTTTAGTAAATGACTAACACCAAATTTTTTTGCTAAACTCAGTACTTCTCTATTTAGTGCACTTCCACTTAGCCCTTTACCCTTTAACGGGTAGGCAATGTTATTTCTAACATTTAGGTGAGGAAAAATTGCAAAATCCTGAAATACTAACCCAATATTTCTCAATTGAATTGGGCTGGTTGTAATATCTTTCGAATTAAGTGTAAGTTTTCCATCATCGGGCTGCACAAGCCCTGCAATAATTTCTAAAAGAATTGACTTTCCAGCTCCCGATGGACCCAGAATTATGAAGTATTCTCCCCTATTCACCGACAATGAAATGCTCGATAATAAAAAGGCTCCAAGTTTTTTACTAATATTTTCTATTGAAAGCATTTCGTTTTACTTTTTGGGAGAGCTAAGTAGCCTGAAAAGAATAAAAATAGAAAGACTGACACCTATAAAAAGGACTGCAACGGGTTGCGCATACTTTAATCCGTATGAGTTGAACCTGTCGAATATAAGTACTGGAGCCACCATTGGATGATAGGCAACAATAATAACTGCACCAAATTCGCTCATTCCACGGGCAAACATCATTACTAAACCCGAAACAATGCTACGCCATGCCAAGGGCAACGAAATAGTTAGAAACATTCGGGTTGGCGATGCACCTAAATTTAATGCAGCCTTTTCTAATCGCTCAGGAACTAACTCAAAGCCACTCCTTGCAGCATTTATTAAAAATGGAATACTTACGAAAGCCATTGCTATGGCTATTGCAAAAGGGCTACCAACCAAATTAAACCCCATATAACCCGCAACCTTTCCAATTACTGAGTCTCTACTAATAAATCCAAGTAGTGCTATTCCTGCTGCCGAATGAGGAATTACAACAGGAAGGTCAATTAATCCTGTTATTATTTTTTTAAACTTAAAATTTTTTCGGGCTAATAAATATGCAAGAGGTATTGCGGGAATAGAAAAAACAAAAGTTGCTGTAAATGCAATCCATATTGTAACCCAAAACGAATTTAATACCTCTTTTTCCACAGCAGTTTGTAGTAACTGCTCCGATGATGTTGAAATCATCATCCCAAGTAATGGTGCCACAATAAATAGCAGCAACAAACCACTAAGCACTATTAGAATGAGAGTAAATGCTGAATGCCTCATCAATTAAAAGTTCAATGCTGTATCTGGAATATTAAACGAAACTTCAGAGTAACTAGGCTGAATTATAGGCATGCCTAAATTTCGTAGTATAACTAATCCCTTCTTCTCATCGAGAATAAATTGAGCAAATTGGATTGCAACTTCCTTGTTTGGGGCGTTTTTGAGGATTGTAAAACTATAAATCATAGGTTCACCAAAAACTGTAATAGATGTGTTTGGTTTTGCACCTCTAATTTCAACATTAACATTACTATAAAAATCTTTAAATTTTGAGTCACCTAAATTTATAGCGCTATTTAAGCTTATGAATTTTAAGTCATGCTGTAATGCAACCGACTTATATATAAACAAATAGTCAATAGCACCCGATTGTAATAGTGCTAATAAATCCACTTCCTTTGGTCGAATAAACCTATTGTCTTTGGTAGCAATTTTATTATAAAAATCGGTTGTTGTTTTATAGTATTTTTCGGCAAGTTTAAGGGTAATTAAAGTTCTATAGCCACAAGGATCGGAATTGGGGTCACTCCTTCCATAGTAAACATCGTCGTTAAGTAAAATATCTGGCCAACTAATTGAATCGATTTTATTTACAAACTTGGATTTTGAAGTATACGCAATTACCATTTCGTTACCAGAAAATTGAAGGTTCCAGTTTGCAAAATTTGGTATAAGAAGTTTATCAATTACTAAATAATCAGCACTTGCAAGTATATCGCATTCGCGATTAAGTTCGGTAATTTTACGTGCACATTCAACACTTCCAGCAGCCTCAAGTATTATTGTAATATTTGGATTTTCCTTCTTAAAACTGTCCGCTATTGCCTTAAAAGGAACCGAAAGACTCCCAGCATGAAATATAATTAAGTTCTTTTGCTCAGCAGTATGCTTCTGAGAACTATTGCAACTACTAAGTAAAATAATACTAATAACAATAGATAAAATATGTGTTATGTATTTCATAGCATATCGGTGTTTAAAAAAAACTATTCGTTTACAACTGACCAAAACTTTTTAGCCGAATCACGCATTTTCTCTTCAATTTCTGCTAAAAAAACTTTATACGCCGAAATTAATTTTTGCCCATCTTCATTTAACGTTGTTGTTCCACCTGAACTTCCTCCGCGCAGTTTAGTTACTATAGGAAACCCTAAATGGGTTTCAATTTCTCTCAAACTACCCCAAGCCTTTCGATAGCTTATATTTAATTTTTCGGCAGCGGCAGTTAACGATTCAGTTTCTTCTATAGCCAGCAACAATTCGAATTTTCCTCCACCAACAATATCTTTACCTTCAACATTTTCGAGCCAAACATAGTAATGCAAAAATATGTCGTAGTATTTTGTCCCTTTTCGACCAGCCATAGTTTACACGGTTAGTATAGTTTCGATTAAGTGCTTTCA
>DDWL01000063.1 GCA_002345675.1 Bacteroidales bacterium UBA2287
CATTAAATATTAATCATTACTTAATATAACAAAAAGAAGTAAATTGAAAAGTTTTAAAAAAATTGGGAACAAGACTTATTTACTTGTGAATACTCCATTTATGCTAATTGCTTTTAATGCATAAGCCTAATCTCAATTTTTTAAAACCTAGCCTCAATCATTTATTTGATATAAAATAGTTTCGAAGCATTTTGAAGCATTTGACTTAACTCCAAGTGATTCCATGGTTTTTGGATAAATCCAAAAAAGCAATTCATATTTAATGCTTTTATCAAGAAATATACTTCGGCCCAAGCCGAAACCAGAATAAAAACAACATTTGGGAACTCGTGCCTAATTCGATCAACAAATGCAATTCCATCCTCAACAGGCATTTTATAGTCGACCAGCACAACGGCTATAATTGTATTTTTTAGAATTAAATAAGCCTCCTCGGTGTTTTTCGATGTGTAAATTGAGAATTGATTTGAGAAACTTAACTTAAACCCTAATAAATTTTCAGGATCATCGTCGATATAAAGTATGGGTGTTTTTCGTTCAGTTTCCATACAAAATGTTGATAATATTAATTACACTTCTACGTTGAGTAGTTGAGATATCGCTTTTTTAAAATCTGCGGCACAAAATGGTTTGCTAAACACCATCGATGCTCCTAATTGTTTTGCCATAAAAAGGTAGTCTTGCGATTGGAAATACCCACCTCCCGAAATAGCTATTAGCTTTGTATCGTGTGCCGATTTCTTTACCTGTAAAATGACCTCAATACCATCCATATCAGGCATTACAATATAGGTTACAATTAAATTGTAAGGATTTTTATTTTGAAATAAAATCCCTTTAACCCCATCGTATGCAACATCAACTTCGTAGTTTTCGGCTAACAGCATATCGCGAAGCAAATGGGCAAAGTCCACATCGTCGTCGATAATTAGAATCCTTCCTTTCAGTTGATATTTATTTAAATCGAGCATATTATTAAATTGAGAACGGTGGGTGAATCGCGCCAATATTTGTATAACTATGCAACATCCTTTACAAAGTTTTCGGCAAGTTCCTTCTCGTTCGAAAAAACTGAGTCCATATTCAATAGCATTACAAAACTGCCTTCAACATTTACAACTCCTTCAATAAAATTGCTGTTGTATTTGCTGCCAATACTAGGGGCAGGCATTATTTGAGTACTACTAATTTCGAGAACAGCCTGCACCGAATCGACAAAAGCTCCAATTTGTGTCAACTCATTATCGATAAATATGTCGAAAACTACAATGCAAGTGTTAACCGAATTTTGTGTTGAAGACATGCCAAGCTTAACCTTTAAATCGAGAACAGGGAGTACTGCTCCTCTAAGGTTTATAATCCCCTTCATATATACTGGAGCCTTTGGTACGCTTATTACGTCGCACATTTCGAGAATACTAAGCACCTTGCTTGTATGTACTGCAAACTCTTCGTTTCCGAGTTTAAACGAGAGGTACGAACTTGTTGAAACTGTTTCGTTATTTTTCATGACTATACGTTTTAAGATTAAGAATTTTGAAATCCGCCCAATTCAATGGTAATTGGGCGGATTATGCATATTAAAATCTCTAGAAGTTCTCGAAATCGCCCTCGTTTTTAGGGTTGCTAAACCCTTTCAAAACTATTCCCTTGTTTTTCGACTTTAATGTACTTGTACCTCCTCCGTATGTTCCGTTGCCATTAGCCTTACTTTTATTAACGGCAGAAGTGTGGCTTTTGTAATTTTCATTGTTCGATTTTACTTGTATTTTGTGAGAAGCAGCAGTTCCCGTTGTGTCGACTTTAAAAAACCCTATTAATTCTTTAAGCTGCTCGGCCTGACTGCTAAGTTCTTCTGAACTTGTTGCCAACTCTTCGCTTGCAGCAGCATTTTGTTGAGTTACCTGATTTAACTGCTGAATTGCATTGTTAATTTGGTCGGAACCCGAGTTTTGCTCAATGCTGGCAGCCGATATTTCTTGCACCAATTTGGCTGTTTTTTCTATTTCGGGAACCAAATTACTCATAAGCTCCGATGCTTCTTCGGTTACATTAACGCTACGAGATGCCAAGGCAACTATTTCGTCGGCTGCAATTTTACTTCTCTCGGCCAGTTTACGAACTTCGGCAGCTACCACAGCAAACCCTCTACCATGCTCTCCTGCTCGGGCAGCCTCAACAGCAGCGTTTAAGGCTAAAATATTTGTTTGAAAAGCTATATCGTTTATAATCCCAATTTTGCTTGCAATATTTTTAATCGACTCTAGGCTTTCCTTTGAGGCTGAACCCACTCGTTGAACCCCTTGCGAAACGGTTAGCGATATTTTTTCGGTTTGCTGGGCATTATCGGTATTCTGCTGAATGTTAGCAGCCATTTGCTCCATTGAGCTGCTTACCTCCTCGGCTGCCGAGGCCTGCTCGCTTGCTCCCTGCGAAAGTTGCTGCGACGCGGAGCTAACCTCGAAACCTGCTCCCGAAATGCTATCGGCTCCCGACTGAATATTTTCAACAATATCCTTCAGCTTAGCAACCATATTTCGGAGCGCATCGGCAAGTTCGCCAACTTCGTCCTTTTGGTAAACATCAACTGTTGCCGTTAAGTCGCCTGTTGAAACTGTTTTTGCAAAATCAACTCCTTTGCGAAGTGCACCAACTACCGACTGAACAATGGTGCGCAGGACTAGTATTACCAAACCAACTGAAACCAAGGTTACGATTAGTATTACAAGGCGTGTTCTATTTAATAAAGAGCTCATTTCGCTTTCGTAAAAACCAACCGACACAAAAGCATCAATAGGCTCGTAGTACTTAATATACTGCACCTTATTATGCCCTTGCCACATATACTCGTCGCGTACAACCTGACCAGTTTTGTGGTTTAGCATAAATTGGAAGAACTCCTCTTTATTAATATTTGTTCCAACACTATTAGGATGAACAATAAGATCGCCATCGGCTCCAACAATATAAGGATAACCAGTGTCAAAGAATTTTTTCTTATTAAATAGCGTTGAAATTTGAGTCAAGTTTTTTTCGGGCATTCCCACATAAAGCATTCCCTTAACTTCGCCATTAACCTTTATAGGTTCATATGCTGTTAAATACCAATCGTTAACTACCCAAGCACGACCAGCATAGGTTTGACCACGATCAATAGCTTGCGCTACAGGACTATCGAAGGGTATAAATGTTCCTAAGGCACGGTTACCGTCGTTTCCTATTACATTGGTTGATATTCGTAGGTATCCCTGAGGTACCTTTTGAAAAATGGTGGCTGTAGCAACGCCCATTCGTTTTATGGCATCCACAACCTCGAAGTTATTCTGAATTTGCTGACCATTTAAATACCACTTTTTTACACTTACATTTGATGTTGCCCCAGTAAACTGATTGCTTGCTGTATAAGCCACAAGGTCATCGGTCGATTCGATAATAGTTCCCTGACGGGAAAGGTAGTTACTTGCCAAATGTAACGACAGGTTTATTTTCTCCTTGTTCCCCTGCAGTTCCACAGAAATAACCTCAATGAGGTCATTCACCTGTTCAATCATTCTTTCATCAGTTGATGTTATAATTTGTTTTTGTAGCGATGAATTAACGTATATGCCAAAAACAGCAAATGCCAATACCAAAAATCCACCCATAACTAGGTTCAATCGGGTTCCAATTTTAAGGTCGTTTAGTCTCATTTTTTTTCCTCCTGTTATTGAAAGTTAAGTTTAATTTATTTTTTTCAATTGCACATAATCATATTGCATGCCATGCTTATTAATGACCTGATCAATAAGAATATAAAGATTCTGGGAGAGGATTGAAAACGAATTTACAAATACGACATATCGTATATGTACTAAATATAGTAGTTATATTGGTCGAGAAATGTTTAGTTTTTTTAATCGCGACTCGAGTGTGGTCGGGTTTATATTAAGAATTTCGGCAGCACCGTTTGCGCCTCTAATTTTCCACTTTGTTGCTTTTAAAACTTTTAGCAAGTAAATTCGTTCATGTTCGTCAATTGAAACAAATTCGTTTTGCTGACTTACTATGTTTGGTTTTGAAGAAAACCAGTTACCAATTTCAAGTTTATTGCCATTGCTTAAAACATGCCCACGCTCAATAATGTTTTCGAGTTCTCTTATATTGCCAGGCCAGTGATATTCCATTAATTTTTCGATGGTTTTTTTGGGGACTGAGTTAATTATTTTTCCGCTTTTCTTATTTAATTTTAGTATAAAATGCTCCGTTAGCAATGGAATATCGTCGATGTGGTCGCGAAGTGGGGGTATTGTAATTGGAATAATATTGATTCTGTAAAACAAGTCGCTTCTAAAGGTGCCTTTATGAATTTCCACTTCAAGGTTTCTGTTTGTAGCTGCAATTAACCTGAAGTCTACTTTAATTGTTTTATTCCCACCAATGCGCTCAAAGTCACTTTCCTGCAAAACCCTTAAAAGTTTAGGTTGCATATTTAACGGTAGTTCGCCAATTTCATCGAGAAATAAGCTGCCATTGTTGGCAATTTCAACTTTACCTAATTTTAACTTATCGGCTCCCGTAAATGCGCCTTTTTCGTGTCCGAAAAGTTCGCTTTCGATTAGGGTTTCAGGTATTGCTGCGCAATTGATATTAACTAATAAGTTGTTTTTCCGACTACTTAAACTATGAAGCGTTTTAGCAAAAAGTTCTTTTCCAGTTCCCGTTTCCCCAAGAAGAAGTACAGTAGAGTTTGTTTTGGCAGCCTGTTGCAGCTGTAATAATACAAGTCGCATTACCTTACTTCCTCCAATTATTTCGGGAGTTAAAGTTGAGCCAATAATTTCATTTTTTAGTAAAATGTTTTCCTCTTCAAGTTTGTCTTTAAGATTAATTATCTGATTGTATGCTACTTGCAACTTTTTATTTTGGGTTAAAAGGTCGTTTAGGAGAATGTTGTTTTTTCGACGTAAGCTGTATGTTTCGAAGGCTGAATCGAGGGTTTGCTTTAGGTCGTTTAAATCCCAAGGCTTTAGTAAATAACGAAAAATACCGCCCTGACTAATGGCCTTAAGCATGGTTTCATTATCGTCGAATGCTGTTAAAATGATTACTACTACGTGTGGGAAATTTTCTTGCACTTTTTTCGCCAATTCTAATCCCGTTTGGTGGGGCATTCGTTGATCGGTAATCAGAACTTTTATATTCTCGGTTTTTATAGTATTAAGTGCCTCTATGGGCGAATCGAGAGTGATAACTTTATACCATTGACCAATGGAAATTTCGAGGGTAAGTAAGTTGTTTGGCTCATCGTCAACGTAAAGTATTTTTTCCATTGTATTTAGTTAATGGGTAAAGTAATTGTAAATTCTGTTCCTTTTCCTTCGGACGACTTAACTTTTATATCACCATTGTGGTCGTTAATTATACCATGCACCAGTGATAAGCCCAGCCCTGTTCCCTGCCCAACTGGTTTTGTTGTGAAAAATGGATCGAATATTTTTTTTAAAATTTCAACTGGCATTCCTTTTCCGTTATCGTAAACTTTTATTGTAAAAATATTCTTTTTATCGTTGCGCAAGGTTTCAATTGAAATTATGCCATTTGCTTCAATTGCTTGAATGGCATTAAGAATAATGTTTAAAAGTAATTGACCCAGTTTTCCTGGGAAACATAGTATTTCGTCGTTAGCCTCAAATGTAGTTTGAATTTCGATTCGATTTTTGTACTTATTAAATAGAATTGTAAGCGTTGAGTTTATAAGTTCGCTCACTTTAATGGTTGTTTTAGTCTCGTTATCCATTCTCGAAAACGTTCGAAGCCCCTTTACTATTGCAGTTGTTCGTTCTACTCCTGTTTGAATGGCCTTTAGTATGTTTGAAATATTTTCAATCGATTTTCTCACATCGTACTTAGTGTCGATTTCGATAAGTAACCGGTCTGTTTCTTCGTTACCAATAGTTCTGCTTACCTCTACATACTCCTTAATTGCCGCAATTAGTTTGCTTGTTAAAAGCTCGAGGCCAACAACTCCGCTGCTTATAAAGTTAACAGGGTTGTTTATTTCGTGGGCAATGC
>DDWL01000005.1 GCA_002345675.1 Bacteroidales bacterium UBA2287
GGGTGACCCAGCGAGGAAAACAGGACGCTGGAGGGCAATGCCCTGTCCAACGTTTTAAGGTGCTCAACTTTACTCACAACAAATTTTCAGGTTCTAAAATTTTATCTTTGTGCAACTCTGTGGCTTCTTCGTGTCACTTTGTGTAATAGTTAATCCACAAAAGACACTAAGAATCCACAAAAAACACTAAGAGAATACCACAAAAAATTGAGGAATTTTGATGAATTGCATCAATCTAATGTTGATATAATCCACGTTCGGCTGAGGCTACAGCCTCAGTCGAATATATGCTTGCAGGCTGCGCCTGCAATTAACAAACCTCCAACTATGCGGCTTTGCGTCTTTGCGTGAAATAAAGAAATATCACCGCATTGAAACTTAAAAACGACTTTCGATTACGCTCCAGTCGAGCAATTCCCAAAAACTTTTAATGTAATCGGCTCTACGGTTTTGGTAATCGAGGTAGTACGCATGCCCGATGTGACATAGGCTACAGCCTCAGTTGAATATATGCTTGCAGGCTGCGCCTGCAATTAACAAACCTCCAACTATGCGGCTTTGCGTCTTTGCGTGAAATAAAGAAATATCACCGCATTGAAACTTAAAAACGACTTTCAATTACGCTCCAGTCGAGCAATTCCCAAAAACTTTTAATGTAATCGGCTCTACGGTTTTGGTAATCGAGGTAGTACGCATGCTCCCAAACATCACAGGTTAAAATTGGCTTAAGTCCTTTGCGTAAAGGATTTCCAGCATTCGACTCCTGCGAAATTTCTAAGTTTCCGTAAGCATCGACCGATAACCATGCCCAACCCGAGCCAAAAAGGGTAAGTGCAGCCTGCGAAAACTTTTCTTTAAAGGCTTCAAATGAGCCAAAGTCGCGATTAATTGCTTCGGCAAGTTTGCCAGTTGGAGTTTGCTTGGGGTTAGGCGAGAAGCTACTAAAGTAGAAGGTGTGATTCCAAACTTGAGCCCCATTGTTAAAAATACCACCATCGGCTTCTTTAATAATTGTTTCGAGGCTTTCGTTTTCAAACTTAGTACCTACAATTAAGTTGTTAAGATTTGTAATATAGGCCATGTGGTGCTTGCCGTGGTGAAACTCAAGGGTCGACTGGCTAATTTTTGGGCTTAACCCATCAATTTTGTAGTTTAGTACTGGTAGTTCGTGTTTCATAGGTGTAGTATTTATTAGTTAGTTAAAAGCAGTCTTCAGTCGGCAGTCGGCAGTTCGCAGTCGGCAACCGATAACCGATAACCGATAACAGAGAACCAAAAATTAACATCTCCCTTAACCTCAACCCTCATACCCTAAACCCCATTACAAGTACATCGTCAATTTGAAAGTTATCGCCTTGCCATAGGGTAAAGTTTTCGGTAAGTATGTTGCCCTGCTCTTTAGCCGGAAGGTGCGAAATGTTTAGTAGTAAGTTGCGTAATTGGCTGATTTGGTATTTCTTGCCTTTTTTACCTCCAAACTGATCGGCATAACCATCGGTAAACATGTAAACCATATCGCCCTTTTCGAGGTTAAACGACTGAATTCCGAATGGTCGCATTGTAACGTAATGCGAAATTGGCATGCGGTCGGGGAGTAGCTCGAAAATTTGAGGGGGAATGTTTTTATCGGTTGGCTGACGAACAATCCATACAGGCATATTTGCTCCAGCGTAAAGAAGCTGAAGGGTGTCGGGAATAAACGCTAGCAATGCAATGTCCATTCCATCCATGTTGTCTTCACCTTGCCCCGTTTGGCTTAGTGTCGAAATTACCTTCTCCCTAAGGTGGTCGAGCATTACGTTTGGGGCGCAGCTAACCTGTTGAAGTATGAGTTCGTTCAGAAGCGTTGTTCCGAGCATACTCATAAAAGCACCTGGCATGCCGTGCCCAGTACAGTCCACAGCGGCAATATATGTAGCGTTTCCCGATTTGGCAACCCAGTAAAAGTCGCCACTAACAACCTGTTTAGGGCGAATTATAGCAAAATGCTCTCCTAAGAGCTTGTCGAGCTCAATATTTGAAGGGAAAAGCGCTTGCTGAATTCGCTGAGCATACATTACGCTTTCCGAAATCTCGGTGAAGAGATCCATTATCCTGTCGCGCTGCATGGTTACTAAATTTCTCTGCGAATCAATTTCGTCGCGTTGTGCCGATATTTCTTCCTTTTGCTGCTCAATTTCCTGTTTCTGAAGTTGAAGCGATATGGTAAGATTTTTACTAATTCGGTAGTAATAAAAAACTACAGCTGCAATAATTAGGGCGAGCAGCGTAAAAAGCATAAACGAGCGAGAAAGTAAGGTTTGCCGTTGGGTTTCCAATTGAACTGAAGCCATTTCTTGTTCTTGCTTAAGCCTTTGTGCTTCGAGTGTTTTGTCGAAATTTGCCTGAGTTTGAATTTGCCAAATGCGCTTGCTCTTTTCGTCGTTGCTTAAGGTGTCGCGAATGGTAATGTAATTTTTAAAATGGTAAAGCGATTCCTTATGATTGCCAAGTTCTTCGTATGCTTTTGCAAGAATTTCGCTTGCGTCGCGTTGTAGCGATGATGTGCTAATTTCGGTAGCTATTTTTAGTGCAGTGCTAGCAAGTTCAATTGCCAGTTGGTATTGCTTTGTTTTTATGTGTGTTTGAGCAAGTAGTATGTTTACTATTGCTAGGTTTCGCTTGTCGCCAGTTTCAATACAAAGTTTTTCGGCCTGCCTTAAAAGAAATTTCGAACTATCGGTTTTCCCTATCGACATATACACTTCGCCAAGATTGAAAAGCGAATTAATTTCGCTTTGCTTTGCCCCAATTTCTTGGTTTATTGCTAGCGACTTTTTTATTTTGGTAAGGGCTTCGTCGAACTTCGATAGCTTGTGAAGCAACATCCCTTGATTTAGTAACCCTGTTGCTAAGGCGCGTTTATTGTCGATTGCCGAATCGATTTTATATGCTTTGTTATAGCAGTCGAGGGCTTCGTCGTAGCGTTTTTCGTCATTGTAAATTACTCCAATATTGTTGTATAAGTAGGCTGCACTAACCTTATCGCCTAATTCTTCCTTAATTTTTAACGACTTATAAAAGTATTCGATGGCCCTAGGAATATCGCCCTGATTGTGAAATACAACGCCAATATTGTTGTAGGTACTCGACATACCTTTTTTGTCGTTTAGCTTAGTTTTTATGTCGAGCGATTTAAAGTAGAACTCTAATGCGGTAACAAGGTCGCCCTTCGAGTCGAGCGAAATGCCTATGTTATTGTATGCTCTTGCTATTTCCGATTCGAGATTGTTGCTAACAGCCAAGTGGAGAAGTTTATTGAAAAAAACAATGGCACTGTCGTAGTTTCCAATTTCGTTGTGGCAGTTTCCGAGGTTCCGAAGATTATTAGCCTGCAGTTTAAGGTTAGTGCCTGCCAACGAATACGATCTACGGTAAAATTCGAGTGCTTTATTGGGTTTGCTATTTCGTTGGTGAGATAACCCAATGGTAAAAAGCGAACGGGCTACTCCTTCCTCGTAACCTATTAAAAGCGATGAGTCTAAAGCCTTGTTGGCAAACTCTTCGGCACGTTGAATTTCGCGAGCAAACTGAGCTGCTTCGGCAATTCTGTTTAGCTTGTTTATGGTTGCAGTATCCTTGGTGAAATTCGAATTTTGCGCCAACACGAAAAGGGGCATCAAAAGTAACCAAGTAAATAGCGAAGGTGCAATTATACGGAAGAGTGTTGTTCTCATTGTGAAAAAATAATGAGTAAATATACAAAAAAAAAGGTTTCCCATTACGAGAAACCTCTGAACGAATAGCAAAATAAGCGCTTCGACCCTTTTACTTGGCTAAATACCTTTTTTCAACTTCTTTCCAGTTTACAACTTGCCAAAAGTTTTGAATATACTCGGCACGGCGATTCTGGTATTTAAGGTAGTATGCATGTTCCCATACATCGATTGCAAGTAGCGGATGCCCTTGCATGTCGGCAATGTCCATTAACGGATTGTCCTGGTTTGGTGTCGAAAAAATTGCAAGTTCATTGTCCTTAGCAATTAGCCAAGCCCAGCCCGACCCAAAACGGGTTGCTGCCGAAGCGGCAAATTTTTCCTTAAAGGCATCGAACGAACCGAACGAAGAATTTATAGCCTTAGCCAATTCGCCAGTTGGCTCTCCGCCACCATTTGGCGAAAGTATGCTCCAAAAGAGGTTGTGATTATAGTACCCTCCACCATTATTGCGTACCGCAACTGGTTGCTTCGAAATGGTTCGCATAATGTCCTCAATCGACATTTTCTCCATTTCGGTTCCTGCAATGGCATTATTAAGGTTGGTTGTGTAAGCACCGTGGTGTTTGCTGTGATGAATTTCCATGGTTTGAGCATCGATATAGGGCTCAAGTGCATTGTAACTGTAAGGTAAACTATTTAATTCGAAAGCCATAACTTGTTATTTTAGTTGTTATTAAAATTGATTCTAAATAAGAAACAGCTTTTATCGAAAATAGTTCAACAAGGCGACTTTAAAATAGTGAATTGAATTAGGCACCTCGTCGAGCTGGATATGTTATCCAGCTCCTGTTTACTATAAGGATTTGTAACCGACCAAAGGGAGCTCAGCGTAGCTAATCCTATTAAATAAAAATGCTAAAAACGATTGCAAAAAACAGTATTTGCAATGGATAATGCTAAATGGGTTATAAACGCGATTTATTTTTAATCTTTTTCCTGTTTTCAGCGTTGAGGCA
>DDWL01000052.1 GCA_002345675.1 Bacteroidales bacterium UBA2287
CGGTTATCCCGATATCGCTTCGCTTATCGGGAGGGTCGGGGCTTACAAAGTGTTGCAGGTAAGGGTTCCCGCAATAAGCGGGATAAACTCAACTCTACCGTTTCAAAGAACTTGAACACGAAGATAAATAAAAATTAGTACGCAGGTGCACTGTAACAATAATTGGACGCAGGTACGCTTCGCTAACCTACGCCTAACCTCGTTTCAATCTGGCAGCCTTGGCTTAGCAGGGTTTTCTCGACGAATTGGACTTTATTTATTAACCCAAAAGCGAAATTTGTAATAATAAAAAAAAATATTACTAAATTTGGCTGCCCCAAAGACTTAGTTCACTGATATAAATATGATTAATAACTGGGTAAGCCTATATTAATTTTAATAAAAACTAAAAAAATGATGAAAACAATTATTATTACATTAGTCATAAGTATGACAACAATAAATACTTTTTGTCAAACTTATTTTCAAGGAGGTATTTACAATAATACCGAATGGTCATTAGAAAACAGTCCTTACATCATAACAGGAGATGTTGTGCTTTTTCCAGATAAAATTTTAACAATTCAACCTGGTGTTCAAGTGAAATTTGATGGCTTTTATTTTTTAGAAATTCGTGGAACGTTAAATGCTATTGGAAATGAAAATAATCGAATTGTATTTACTTCTAATCAAACAAGTCCCAATAATAACGATTGGCAAGGAACGAAAATTAAAAATAATCAAGGGGCATCTGCAAGTTTTGAATTTTGTGATTTTTCATATGCCTCTGTTGCTAATAATGTTGAATGTTGTAACGTAGGTGGTCCGATTTATTTCAATAGTTGTAGTTTTTCATATAATACAACGGCATTGTCAGGATATACAGGGTATGATAATTATATTGATAATTGTGCGTTTTCAAATAATACATATTGCGTAACTCAAGCAGATAAAATAATTTCAAATTCCACTTTTATTGATAATCAATATGGCTTGTTCGAAACAGAAAGAATTAATGTTAGTAAATCAATTTTTCAAAATAATGAGTTTGCTCTTTATGGTGGCAGAGGTTTGGTCGATAGTTGTGTTATCGAAAATAATAATATAGGAGTAAAACCTTTTTTTGAAGGCTTTGAATTAAGAAACAATCAAATAGTAAATAACACAATTGGCGTTCAGTTGTCAAGTTATAATGGTAATTATCCGCCAGTTAAAAACAACCAAATATGCAACAATTCAACATACAATGTAGAAAATCTTGATGATATAAATAAGGATATAACCGAAAACTGTTGGTGTTCTTCTGATTCCACTATAATTGAAGATAAATTATATGATGGCTACGAAAATATATATATTGGATTACTTAATTATGATATTTTTGAAGAAAACTGTTTGACAGTTATTCATAGGGTAATAAAAGTAAATTTAGGTACAGAAATTTCAGGTATTAATACAGATAAAATTATTATTTATCCAAATCCGGCCGACGAAATGATTGCATTTTCTGGGATTAGTGAATTTAAAAAAGTTGAAATTTATGATATTTCAGGAAAATTATTAATGTCTGAAACTGAAACTCCCATCTGTGTTTCAACTTTACAAAAAGGAATTTATATAGTTAAAATTACTACCTTAAATGGTTTAATTGAAATTGAAAAATTAGTGAAAAATTGAAAATAAATTTGTATATAATATGAGATAATTTCGAGTTTTTGTGGTAGGTTGAAACGTTGAGCAAGTAAAAATATTTGTGCCAAGTTGATTTAAGTCAATAGGATATTCAACCGAGCGCGAGTTCGACGTAGTCAATCCAAGGTTAATGTATTATAAGGAACTTGCCTAATAGCAGTCAGGGGTGCAAATAAATCTCCTTTGTAACCCTTTTAGCATTATCCATTGCAAATTTATTTTAGCATAACGGGGTATAACCGCCGCCGAACGTCGTTTCAATCTGGCAGCCTTGTCATAACAGGGTCACATCGGATTTGCAACCGAGCGCCCTTTGCGAGCTCGACGTAGTCAATCCGATGTTGTATTATTATAAGGATTTGCAACCGACCAAAGGGAGCTCAGCGAAGCTAATCCGACATAGAGAAGAATAACTTATTTTTTTATACTACTATAACATCAAGTAATCCATTTTCTCCTGCGTAGTTTCTGGCGGAACTTTGGCCAATAAAATTTTAATCGGATTACAAATCCTTATAGTAAACGAGAGCCAGATAACATATCCGGCTCGACAAGGATATCTTTCAGCAGCAGGCGGGTGTTGGTCGTTTATTGAAGAATGCTAACTTTGCGAGCCAGCTCTAACTAATAGTTTTTATAACCAGCCTCCAATGAAAAATATTCAATATGCCTCCTTCGACAAGCTAAAGGCAATACCATTTCAAATACTACCCCTTTTATTTTTAATAGTTTATCTACTATTCCCCACACAAAATAGCACTGTCGATGGGTATGCGTATGCTTGCCATGTTAAGTTTGGCGAAACTCTTTTTCAATCGCATCACTTGCTCTACTCTTTTTTTGGGTACGTGTGGTACAACTTCGTTGCCGTATTAGGAATTAATTTAGATGTACTAGGCACGCTAAAGGTTATGAATGCACTGTCGGCTTCGGTTTCGCTGTTGCTGTTGGGGTGCATTTTAATGCTTTTATTTAACAGCAAAACTAAAACGCTGGCGTGGGTTTTCTTTGTAGGTTCAACATGGGGTGTTATGCGGTTTGCCACCGAAAACGAAACTTATCTTTTACCCATTATGTTTTCGCTAGCTGGTAGTCTGTTCTATTTAAAATTTATAAACAATCCGAAGATTAAATTTCTGTTGCTTTCGGGTAGTTTTGCAGCGGTAGCTTGTTTGTTTCATCAAATTCACTTTTTTTGGTGGTTTGCGCTGCTTATTGGCTTACTGTTACAACGTCAGGTTAAAAATGCTATTCTATATGTAATTCCCGCTTTAATAGTACCATTAGCTTATATTATTGCTGCATTTGTTTACTATAACAACCCAGTTGAATTTAGTTCGTTACTTCAATTTGTGCTCCGCGACTTTTACTCGGGAACTGCAAATGTTGCAACAGGATTAACAAGTGTTGTATTTACTGCCATGAGCTTTTTCAGAACTTTCCTTCAGGTTCATGGCTACATTTTTGTACTTATAAAAGTTCAACCTTTTTATATACTGGGCTTAGCAATACCCTTCGCCCTATTTGTTGTTGCAATGCTGTTTTTAAGGTCAATATCATTTTCGTTTAAAACGCATACAAAAACTTTCTTTATACCGCATGTTATTGCTTTTCTTCTCCAATTTGTTTTTGCATTTCTTTCGAGTGGTAATGCCGAATTTATGGTTATGCTCCCATTTCTATTGGCGCTAACACTCCCTTTTATTGTTTCAATCGAAGCAAGGGTAGTTTCGTATATTGCAGCAGGAATGCTAATTTGGAATATTGCATTAGGCGTTTTGCCGCTGCGCAACGGTGTGTTAGACTCAAGTGAAATGATGGCCAACAAAGTACTTTACGCCGACGATGGCACTAACTTTTTTATTTGCTACAACAAGCCACATATCGAATGCATTGTATACTACGAAAAAGGGGAAATGCCGTCCAATGTTGTTTCGGGCACGAATAAAGGTGATGGAAACGAACTGAAAGCGAAAATGAAATCCTTGTTACAAGAGGGAGTGGCTATTTACACCGACTGTTTAAATCGCCCAAAAACGCTTTCGCGGGCGAGTATTTTAATCGAGAACAGGGACGATATTTTTGATGGGTACTCATTGGTAAAAGTCGACTCGGTTGAAACCATTTCGGGAAGGTTCTACTTAATGCAGGTTAAACCTTAGTAATTTGATAATAACATACTATCATAGTCACCCTGGACCTGTAACCGAGCGCCCTTTGTGAACACGACGTAGCAGCGGGGCTCTTAACAGGGCTATTAAGGGTATATGCTTGTGCCATGTTTTTAATATCTTCGTGGCTGTTAGTCTGTTTAAATAGTTTATAGGAAAATTAAAGAACGTTAATATTAGCACACATGCTCTCAGTATGTATTCCGGTTTATAATGTATTTATTTATAGCTTAGTAAATGAGCTGGCGAGTCAAATTGCAAACGGGAATCTTGATGTTGAGATTCTTGTTTTCGATGACCACTCTATAGTAGAGTTTAAAAGTGAAAATAGAAAGGTTTCGGAATTAAAATGCGTAAACTACCTTGAATTAGAACAAAATATTGGTAGGGCTGCAATTCGAAATAAACTTGTTAGAGAGGCGAAAGGATCTGCCATTCTTTTTATCGATTGCGATATGAGGGTTGTTGATAACCTTTTTTTGAAAAAGTATTACGAATTACACGAAAAGAAAATTGTAGTTGTTGGGGGTGTGTCCTATACGAATAAGTGTCCAAATCCTATGCATCTTCTTCGCTGGAAATATGGTGTAAATAGGGAAAGTACTCCCGCTTTTAAACGACAATGTAAACCTTATTCATCGTTTATGACTGGAAATGTAATGATTCCTAAGTTGCTGTTGATTGAAAGTCCATTTCATAGTCAAATAATTGGGTATGGGCACGAAGACACAGTATTCGGCTTCGAATTAATGAAAATGAAATATCCTATTTTTCATATCGACAATCCTTTACAGCATGATGGGCTTGAAAATTCGAGTGAGTTTTTGGCGAAAACTAAAGTGGGAATCGATAATTTAGTATTAATCTGGAATAGATTAGGCCGCTCAAAAGATTTTACTAAAATGGTTAAACTTTTGAAAGCAGCCGTTTTATTAAATAACATTAAGATAGGGTTTATTTTTTCGAAGTTTTTTTTAATGTTTAACGGAATAATAGAAAAAAACCTATATGGGAGGCACCCAAACCTTCGCCTTTTCGATTTTTATAAGTTGGGACTAATTCTGCAAGCAATTAAAAAAGAAAAAATCGAATAAGATTTCCCCAAAACTTGTTTATAAAATATTAATTATTAGTCACATCGAATTTGCAACCGAGCGCCATTTGCGAGCTCGACGTAGTCAATCCGATGTTGTATTATTATAAGGATTTGTAATCCGAAGAAATATAAAACTCATCTTTTTTATACTACAATTACATCAATTTACCCAATTTCACCTGCATAGTTTCCTAGTCACCTTGGATTTGTAATCCAAGGTTAATGTATTATAAGGATTTGTAATCCGACTTAGTGAAGAACAACTTATCTTTTTTTAAGCCACAATAACATCAAGTAATCCATTTTCCTGTTTTCAGCGTTGAGGCA
>DDWL01000010.1 GCA_002345675.1 Bacteroidales bacterium UBA2287
GCCTGTAAGCCAGATTTTAGAGGAGTTGAAAGTTTTGTGGTTCATGGGGAGTATGGGTTATCGGTTATCGGTTGTCGGTTGTCGGTTATCTGTTTTCTGTTGTCAGTTCTCTGTTGTTCATATGTTCTTTGTTACCACACGATGCAACCGAGCCGTTCTTTGGCGAGCTCGGCGCAGCCAATCATGCGGTAGCGGTGGTTTAAAATATTGAAGTGGGAAGAGAAGAAGAGATAAAGTTTTAAGGTCATAAATTGTTACGGTTCTTTTGGCTTTTTTAAGGACAGCAAAAGTAACTGTTTTAACTTATTTTAACAAACTTAATCGCATAATTTTCATGTAATTAAGTCAATTATTTCTGTATCCCTTGGTAGCCTTTATTTGTAGGTTAGCTGATAAAGTCAGGGCGCGACTTGAAGTCGCACTCCGACTATAAACAAAAAATACATTTTGACAATATAACCCGTCAGATCGCTTGGAGCGGTCGGACGGGGGATGCAGGATATTAACTTTCCATCGTTAATGAAAAACAAAAACGTATTTTGCTGTTTTAATTAAGCATATTATTGTATTTTTGCTGAAATGCATATTCAAAATGGATCGTATTAAAGAAAAATCGAATCAACTAGTTGCTTCTACTTCAACCAAATTCGTTAGGTACTTAATGAATGAAATTGATTGGAACTGGCGACTTATCGGTGTTTTAGGTGCAAGGGGAACGGGAAAAACTACGCTGCTTTTACAGCACCTTAAAATTAACCATGGAGTGAGCGACGAAGCCATCTACATTTCGCTCGACGACCTTTACTTTAGTCAGAACAGTCTTACCGAAACCGCACAAAACTTTGTTAATAAGGGCGGGAAGTTTATGTATATCGACGAGGTACATAAATACAAAAACTGGTCGGTGGAGCTAAAAAACCTTTACGACTCCTACCCCAACCTAAACTTGTACTTCACGGGTTCATCGGTAGTTGAAATGCTAAAGCAAGATGTCGACCTAAGTCGACGCGCGGTAACATATCACTTAAATGGGCTATCGTTCCGCGAGTTTTTAGTTTTAGATAGTAACATAACCTTTAACCCAATTAGCATCAACGAAATTCTTACTAATCACGCACAGGTTGCCAGCGAAGTAATTCAACAGATAAAGCCCTTGGCTTTTTTCGATACATACCTTAAGTATGGCTACTACCCATTCTACTTCGAAAATAAAGCGCTTTACTACAGGCGACTCGAACAAATTACAAAGCAGGTTATTGAGAACGATTTAAACTTTATCGATGGCTACGACCCTCGAAATGCACATAAAATTAAACAGCTACTTTACATTATTGCCGAAAGTGTTCCCTTTAAGCCAAATACGGTTAAACTAAGCGAACGAATTAGTATTCATCGAAATACGCTGATAAACTACCTTTACTACCTCGAAAAGGCACAGGTAATAAACTTGCTGCACCACTCAGGAAAAAGCACTGGAATTCTTCAAAAACCCGAAAAGATTTACCTCAACAACACAAATTTGTCGTATTTACTTTCGGAGCAAGTTCCCAATAAAGGATCAGTTCGTGAAACATTTTTTATGAATCAAGTTGGAGCCTTACACCCAATAAAAGCAACTGCCAATGGCGATTTTGAAGTGAATAACCGTTGGTTATTTGAAATTGGAGGTAAAAACAAATCGCGAAAGCAACTACCTGACAACGATGATGCTTTTACAGCAGTTGACGAGGTTGAGATTGGAGCCTACAAAAAAATACCATTGTGGCTTTTTGGGTTTTTATATTAACTAATAGTCGGGGCGCGACTTGAAGTCGCACTCCGACTATAAACAAAAATTACATTTTGACAATATAACCCGTCAGACCGCTTGGAGCGGTCGGATGGGGTGTGTAGTGGTGATATTATGATAAAAGAAATTACAATGCAAACCAAAAGCCGAATAGCGGTGATATTAACCCCCGTCAGACCGCTTGGAGCGGTCGGACGGGGATTTGATCGGTCGGACGGGTCTGAACTAAGTGTTAAAAACTAACAATCAACTCGTTGCTATACCCGGCTACGCCACCATTACTTTTTTTAACGGCAATTACGTATTTATACTTTACGCCTGTTTTTACGTTTTCGTCCGAAAAGGCTTGGTTATTACCTTTTAACGTTTTGTAAATTCGTAACGGCTCGTCGGCTTCGGCACGGTAAAGGAGTATGGTGTGCGTGCTTGCTGGCACTCTAAAGGTGAGCTCTATGGCTCCTTTTATGTAGTTACTGCTTGCCGAAATGCGCGGAGAAACTTCCTTGTTACCTGCTGTAATTTTTAGTCCCAGTTCCTGATGCGATTTGGCGGCATTTCCGGTGGAATCGACTGCCCAAACAGCAAATTTCCAGCTGCCATCGACAGGCTTTTTCCAAAGGAATTCGTTTGCAATGCCCAGCGTGGCAACGGTATCGGCAACTTGCGAGTTGTCCTTTTCTCCTGTAATTCGGTACAACGCTACATCGCTACTACTCGATGGAATCCAGCTAAAAAGAACAGTTTCGGCCCTTTGCTCGCATGCCGTAAACACTGGAGCCGATGGCGGAATGGTGTCGGGAATTGAAAGCCTAAAGGGTTTCGAAAAGGCCGAGTGGTTATAGCGCAAATCGTAGCTCATTACCCTTGCGTAAATATTTCGCGAAAGGGTGTTAAGCGGAACGCTAAAGCGAAAAAGGGTATCGCGAACAAAGTTGGGCGAAATTAGCGAAGGCTCATTGGTTAAACTGCTCGAAATGTAAACCTTATAGCCATAAAAATCGGGCTCGGTGTTGCGTTGCCATATAAGGGTTGCCACTCCCGCCGAGTCAATTTGTCCGCTTAAAATTTTAGTTGGCACAGGAGGTATTGAGTCGTTAAGCTGAATAAGAATTGGAAAGCTAAGCTTGGCCTTGCCCATGTTTGGCAATGCTTCAACCCAAAAGAACAGCTCCGATGTTGCGGGCTTAAAGGTTACGCTTCGCTCGCTGGCCTTTGCCTTCGCAATGGGCTTTAGCTCATCGTTAAGCGACTGGCTGGCATAGGTGTTAAAACCTTTAACTAGCGGTTCGTCGGCAGCGGAAAACTCCCACGAGGCAACAACGCTGCCATTGGGCAGTAGGTCGTACTTTAGGTTGCTGGGAACAGCAAATGGGAAAGGCACTGTAACGCTTTGCGTTTTCGAGGGAGGTCCAAAACCACCAAAGGCATCCTTGCCCTTTACCCTGTAGAAGTAGGTTTTACCAAACTCCACCGAGTCGTCGCGAAAGGTTGCCTTTTCCATTCCCGAGCCATCTTTATGGTAAAGGGTAACAAACGGAGTGCTCGAAAGCGGCTTAAACGCCAGCGTATCGGTTCCCCGCTCAACGGAGTACGACGAGAAGAAGCCCTTAAACAGCTCCGACGGCCACGAAACCAGCACCGTCGAGTCGCGTACCTCGGTTATTACGTCGAAAATTATGGGAAGTTCATACTTTTCATTCTGATTTATTAGCACAAATGCCGTGTCGGATTTAACCAAATTAGCCGATGGCTGCGCAAAAATGCGGTAAATGTAAATCCTGTTGGGAAGTGGCGTTTCGTCGACAAAGCCAAGACCCATCATGCGGGCAACCTCAAAATCCTGATCGGCGCTAACCATGCCAAAGCCAAAGCGCATTTCGGTTTCGCGGCTCTTGGTAACAATGGTTTGTATGCTGGCATTCGAGTACAGGTCGAGTTTTTCGCCGTACAGCACCTCGGCAGCAATGGCTGCATGCTGATTTTCGAGCGCCATTTGGCGCCAAGCCTCCATGGGCTCAGGCTTTACTGGTTCGCGGGTTAAGCGAAAATAGGCGCTATCGCCCACAAGTTCCTGTGTGGGAATAAGCACCCGCTCAACCACCCAGCCGTTTGTACGGCTCAGCTCCCACGAAACCGCATCGGTGGGCGACCACCGCAGCCAAACCATTCCGTTAGCGTGTTTACCAACCGCCTTAACGCCAATTCGCTGGCTATCCTGCGCCTGCGCTCCAAAGCAAACCAGCAACAGGTTAAGTAGTAAAATGTTTTTAAGATGTTTTTGTGTCATTGGTGGTGAAATGTTGAATTAAATTAATTTCTCAAATTAACGTTCGGCTGAGGCTGTGCCTCATCTCTTCAGGCTCTGCCCGGTAAATATAGCTATTTGTACGTTTTCCACTGTATGTCATTTTGAAAATAGCAGGCACAGCCTGCTGATGATAGTCCGACTGCGGTGCAACCGCCGCCGGACGTTGTTTCAATCGGACAGCCTCGGGCTAACGGGGGTCAAAGACCGCTGTTTAGTAACGACGAAGTTACAAACTTCGCCGAGCTAGGGGCGCCTCAGTCGAATATATCTTGGCAGGCTTTTGCCTGATTTGCGAAGTTAATTCTTTTTGCCTTTGCAGGCAATGTTCGTAGGCGCAGCCTACTTATAATAGTCCGACGGCGGCGAAGCCGACCGCCGAACGCTGTTTCAATCGGACAGCCTCGGGCTAACGGGGGTCAAAGACCGCTGTTTAGCAACGACGAAGTTACAAACTTCGCCGAGCTAGGGTGATGGTAAGATTTCTTTGAATTTATCAAGAGTAAACACATTGTTGGGTTTTAGAACTTTTACAACTAAATCGCGAACGAGATCATTGGAAATCCCATTTTTTTGAACTCCATAAACTTCTAACCCATAACCATAAAATCCAAATGTTTTATTTTTAACTAATGTGGTCAGATAATTGCATAATTCTTTGAGATCATTAATATTAATCGAGTAATTTTCAATATCATCATAAAGCGTTATAAAAAGTTTTACACCTACACCTGGTAGTAAATCCTCAATCCCCGTTGGACATATTTCACCTGTACAATTGCTTTCAACAGCAGATGTATATGGTATAGGGAAATCAACAATAGGGCCTTTTATTACCTTGTTTTGGGGTACATGTATAGCTGTTGCATTGAATATATATTTACAAGCACATTGCTCGATTAATTGGCCAATTACATTTTTGTAACTATAACAAGTAATTGGGATTCCTGCTTGAATCGAATTATATCCAGAGAATATACAAGATGCTAATTTTAATGATGCTTCACTTGTTAAGGTCTGACTGATTCCATCATTTGATTCAGCAGTTAACTTGAGGTCATTTAGTAAATTCAAATAATAATAACCTAAAAAATGTGTAGAAGTATAAACTGCTGTAATAACTTTTTCATTTTTTAGAGTAAAATTTAATAATTGTCCATCGCCTGAAAATGCTCCACTTTTAATATTAGGAATTAAAATTCCTTTGTTTGAAGGTGTTAGGTAGGCGGTATTTTCATCTAACAAGTACCCTTTTAATGCTCCTGTTGAAGTAAGGATCTTTCCTTGCATCGCCCCTTCTTCCTCATCCTCAAACACAAACCAGCCGCCTTGGGGGTTGTGGGTAAAATCCCATTGGTACTTCCAGAGTTCGGTGCCGCCAGCCTGCCCTGAGCCTGTCGAAGGGTAGTCCATCAGGTTTTGGGTGCTTT
>DDWL01000069.1:0-20210 GCA_002345675.1 Bacteroidales bacterium UBA2287
ACATTATATTATTCTAATTACTTAATTGTCATTTTTTGGTTATTTATGGTTTAGTTCACACTAAAAAGGACAAATTATTTGGACTAAAGTCGGTTAAAGTTAAAAAAGGCTAACCACAAAGGGCACAAAGTTTTACTCAAAGTTCACAAAGCACTTTAGGCGTATGAATTTACTTTGCGACACTTTGCCTTTTCTTTGGTCCCGATAGTTATTCATAGTCGTCAGTTTAAGCATGTTTTCCCGACAGTTATTGGAACTCCAGAATTCATTTTATTCTTTTTATTCTTTTCCTTTCTCCTTGATGAGAAAGGAACAAAGAATCAAGGCAAAACGACGCTGCCTCCCGCCCTGCCGAATCGTAAGCCCCATGGCAACGTAAGCGACATGGAACGCTGCAAGAGGATACCCTTCCTTTATTTCCATGTTCTTGCAAAGTTCCATCAGTTTAAACTTAATCGATTAATGCGTTCCATCTCGAACGCAAGCGCCCTTGCACATGGGGCTAACGATTCAGCATTCCCTCTCATGCTGCCGCTCGTTTTGCCATCCCACCGCACTTCGCTCATGGTAAACTTCTTGCAATTTCTAAGCTATTTCGCTTTGATATTTTTGGTGTCCCATGCTTTTCTATGCATTAGCAAATGGGAATTTTTCAGCAGCCATACTTGCTGATTTTTTGTGTTTTTTTTCGGAATGACTTCGTACTCCCAAATTCAAACTAACCTAACTTTACAATAGTAATACCTGCTCCGCCAAATTCCTCGCTCTCGTCGGAAAAGGAGGAGACAAATGGCATCGCTTTTAAAAAGGCTCTTATCTCCTGTCGAAGTATACCGTTTCCCTTGCCATGTAGTATTCGAATATTCGAAATACCAATCATAGCTGCCTCGTCGACCAGCTCCTGAACTGCCTCGAGCGCTTCGTTTGTTCGGTAGCCCCTCACATCAATGTCGGACTTAAAGTTTATCCGTTTTTTGTTTAAATCGAACCCAACGCCAGTTTGTGGTCGGGTAATCAGCTTATTTGCTGCCCTATAGTCGGCTGTGCTTATTCGTTCAAGCTTTTTAATCGAAATGGTGGTAATCATGCTACCAAAGGCAACAACAGCATTTTGCGGATTAACCTCCATAACCTCGCCAACGGCATCCTGACCTGTAATTCGAACCTTTTCGCCCTTTTCAATTGGCTTGGGAGCAGATTGTTTTGCAGGAACATCAGTCTCACTACCGCCTTTTTCCCTTCGCTCCTCTTTTCGCTTTTGGCGCTGTAGTATTTGCTCCATTTGCTTTGCAATTGTGGGGTCGTCTTCGCCTTCGGACTTCTTAACTTTTACCTTAAACTCCTCCAGTTCATGGCGAACCGCACGTGTTTTTTCCTTATCGGCGTTCGATTCCTTAATTTCCCTTATGGTGTTCTCAACCATTCGGTTGGTTTGCGCCAGTAAGGCTTCGGCTTCCTCCTTGGCTTTTTTCAGAATTTCTTTACGTTGACTCTTTATAGCTGTAAACTCCTCTTCGAGCTTTTGCTCGTACTCATCGCTCTTTTTACTTGCAATTCGAATGTTGTCGCGCTTTTTTTCCCAGTAGCGCTTATCGCGTGCAATTTCCCTAAGATGCTTTTCGAAGCTAATATGGTCGGTTCCGGCTTTGCCTTCGGCAATTTTGAGTAAATCTTCGGGCAAACCAATTTTACGAGCAATTTCGAAGGCAAAACTGCTTCCTGGTTTTCCCATTTCGAGTTTGAAAAGGGGTTCAATTCTACCTATGTCGAAAAGCATTGCCCCATTTATAATTCCGTTGCTGCTAGCAGCAAAATGCTTTAAGTTTGTGTAGTGCGTGGTAATTACGCCAAAAGCGCCCGATTCGTTAAGTCGCTGAAGTATTGACTCGGCAATGGCGCCACCCGCTTGAGGCTCCGTTCCTGCTCCAAACTCGTCGATTAGCACAAGCGTTTGGCTGTCGGAATTCTTTATAAAAAACTTCATGCTCAACAGGTGCGAGCTGTAAGTACTCAAATCGTTTTCGATTGATTGCTCGTCGCCTATGTCGATAAATAGCTTACTAAAGATTCCCATTTCCGAATTTTCGAGAACGGGAGGAAGAAAACCGCATTGCAGCATATACTGCGAAATGCCAACCGTTTTAAGGCATACCGACTTTCCACCTGCATTGGGACCCGAAATAAGAAGAATATGGTTCTCGGTATCGAGGTCGAGATCGAGCGGAACAACACCTTTGCCCTCGCGCTTTAGCGCAAGCATAAGCTGAGGATGAACCGCTTGCCGAAGGAAAACCTTAGGTTTGCTATGCAAAATGGGTCGTGAACCAGCCACATTGGCTGCAAAAAGACCTTTGGCATGAATAAAATCGATGGTACCCATAAAGTCGTACGACATAAGCAAATCGGGAACATACGGACGAATGGTATCGGCAAATTCAACAAGAATGCGAATTATCTCTCTACGTTCCTCGTACTCCAACTCGCGAATCTCGTTATTTAGCTCAACCACCTCAACGGGTTCAATAAAAAAGGTCTTTCCGGTTGCCGATTCGTCCTGAACAATTCCCTTAATTTTTCGCTTGTTTACAGCAGTTACAGGAATTACAAGACGACCATCGCGAATTGAGGTTGTGGCATCGGGTTCAACAAATCCCTCGGCTTGAGCCGCTTTTAGAATTGAGTTTATTCGTTTTGAAATTGAATTTTGCTTTGCCGAAATTTCACCACGAATGCGAGCCAGTTCGGGCGAGGCGTTGTCCTTAATTTTTCCAAAACGATTAAGAATGGCATCGATTCGTTCGGCAACAAAAGGGAAAAATTCAACATCCTTAGCCAACTCTGTAAGATGCGGATATCGTGGCTTTTCGCCCTTTTTAAAGAAAGCCAGTAGGGCTTTAATGGCATCGAGCGAGCGGCGAAGCACGCCCATTTCGGCTTCGTCGAGCCACGAGCCCTCGCGCTTAATGCGCTCGAGAAATGAAGTGGCATCGGCATAATTGTCAACAGGAAATGTGTCGTCCATCATACAGATGGTTTTCATTTCGGCGGTTTGCTCAATTAAAGCTGAAATTGTGTTGAAATCGTTACAAAAGGAGGCCTCGGCGGCTTTTGTTTTGCCCAAAGGGCAAAGGCACGAGTCGGTAACCTGACTGCGAATTCGATTGAAACCAACCTTTTCTTCGAAACTATTGGGGTAAATGCTTTGCATTGTATAATAAAACTTAAAATCAAATGTAATCCCGACAAATATCGGGTGAAAAATGTAAAATGTAAAACCCTAAAGATACGAAGAGTTGGGGGAAAGAGACAACTGAAATAAGCAACGACTCATTTCAATAAAAAAACCACCCATAAAGTGTGATCTTTAGGATGGTTTTAATTATCAATTTTTAGTATTAGTACCCAAACAGTTCGTCAACTGTAAGCATTTTAACTTTCCCCATTTGGTTAAGTACTTTCTTGTCGACCGCTTTGCTATTGCCAATAATTAGGTATGTAAAGGGTTTATTTTGAATATTAGAAGAGTAAAAACTTCTCAAATCGTCCATCGTTCCTTTTTCGGCTGCATTATACAAATCGCGACGTATATCGGTTTCGATACCCAAGTCCTTATTACTTAACCAGCGAAAAAAGAGCTGCTCGTTCTGTATACGCTCAGTGGCAATGGTATTCATTATAGCTTTTCGCGACGTTTCGAGCGAGTTCTCATTTTCAATTAAATTGCTTAGCAAACGATTAATTGTGGTAGTTGCCATATCGAGTTTGTCGGACTGCGTACCAACAAAACCCATTAAATAAAATGATTTATCCTTTTTTGAAGGAGAATTGTAGCCAAGCCATGCCGCATAGGCCATTCCCTGCGATTCGCGAATTTCCTGAAAAACAATTGACGACATTGAGTTGCCAAAGTACTGGTTAAATAGGTTCGACTTTACGAATAAGTCCTGAGAATATGGTTCGCCTTTCGATAACAGAATTATGTTTACCTGCGACATATTATAATCGGCCATAAGCACCTCTTTATCTTTAATATCGAGTTCGGGGTAAACTTTTTTAGCTGGAATTTCGCTTAACGTTTCGGGGAGTTTGTGGTATAGCTCAACAGCCGATTTAACCTCCTTCATACTACTCGGTCCGTTGTAGAAAATTCGATGGGGGTAAGTAAATAATGTTTTTACATGATTGGTCAGCTCCTTGGGATCGATTTTACCCAAATCGTCGTTATTAATTACATCGTTAAATGGCGACTTTGGACCATACATTGCATAGTTCCACAGGCCACTCCAAAGTATTTCATCTTGACTTAATTTTAAGTCGTTACGCTTTTTAATAATACCCTCAACATAAAGTTTAAAGGCTGCCGAATCGGGCTCCGACTCGGTTAAAATCTCCTCCATAATTTCGAGACCTTTCTTAAAATTACGATTTAATCCCGAAACATAAACCCATGAACGTTCGGCTCCTGCCTGTACATGAGTACTAATTCCATAGCGAAAAAGTTCTTTTTTTAAATCGGCCGCCGAACGTTTTTTTGTTCCAATAAATGGTAAATAGTTAATTGCTATTGGCGTTTTAAGGTTATGATTCTTTCCATTATCAATAATGTAATAATTTGTAAATAGCTCGTTATCCTTATTTTGAATGTAGCTAAAGTCAACACCATCTTTCATTGTAACCGTTTCGAAAGCATTTGCATAGTCGATAAAAACGGGCTTGATGGTGTCGGCAGGAATTTTAACCCACTCGGAGTAAAATGCGCTTTGGTCGTTGCGATTAATTTCAATTGCCGATATTTGGGGCTTTTCGACTTTAACAAGATCATTAGCCTCGCCCATTCGTTTGTAAACCGCAACATAGTTGTTTCCAAAAAATTTACTGGCGTATTCCATAACCTGCTGCTTAGTAACCTTCTCCATTTTATTTGGGATATCTAAAACATCGGCCCATTCGTACTTATTAATAAAAACGTGTAGAAAACTGAACACTCTAAAATTATCCTGACAACTGCGAAGCATGCTTAATCGCTCCTGATTCGCTATGGCAGTTGGCATCCAATCGGGGAAATCGCCAAGTTTTACCTTATCAATCTCGGCCAAAATAAGGTCGCGTGCCTCCTCAAGGGTTTGGTTTTGTTTAGGCATTGCGTAAAACTGTATAAAGCCGTAATCGTTTATAAACGACGAAAATGCGTATGCATTTAAAACTTTTTGCTCTTGCTTAAGGTTTATATCAATTAAACCTGCCGTTCCATTGTAAAGAATATTGGTAATAACATCAAGCATTTTTCTGTCTTCGGGAGTATTGCTATTGCATCGGAAGCCCATAAGTAGGTTAGCGGCTTCTGGACCAAAAAGGTCCTTTTCAACGGGCTGATTAATTGGCTCCTCGGTAATTTTGGCTATTTCGGGAAGAGGCTTTGCTTCCATTTTACCAAAGGTTTCGTCAACCATTTTTATGGTTTGCTCCATATCGAAATCGCCAGCAAGGCAAATTACCATATTGTTTGGAACGTACCACGTTTCCTTAAACTTAAGGATGTTTACCATTGATGGATTTTTAAGGTGCTCGGGGAAACCAATAACGCTTCGACCTAAAGGATTTTTGGGAAATAACAAGGACATTATTTGCTCCCAAGCCCTTGATTCGTCGCGATCCTGATACATATTAAACTCTTCGTAAACCGTTTCAAGTTCAGTATGAAAAAGCCTTAAAGCCACTTCGCCAAAACGATTATACTCTAATGCCAGCCACTTTTTTAGCTCGTTAGCTGGAATATCGTTCATGTAGGCCGTTTGGTCGTTCGATGTAAATGCGTTTGTATATTGCGCACCCATTTCGGTAACCATTTTATCGTACTCGTTGGGAATTGCATACTTCGATGCTTCGACTGAGAGTTTATCAATTTGGGCATAAATTGCCTTACGTTTTGCCAAATCGGTTTCGACCCTATAAATTTCAAATAAATTCGAAATGGAATCAAGCAATGGTTTCTCCATTTCCCAATTGGTAGTTCCAAACGTACTGGTACCCTTAAACATAATATGCTCAAAGTAGTGAGCTAAGCCAGTGGTTTCAATTGGATCGCTGGTCGATCCTGCCCTGATTCCGATTAACCCCATAATTCGCGGCTCGTTGTGGCTAGGCGAAAGGTAAACTTTAAGTCCATTTTCGAGGGTGTAAATCCTAAGTTTGGCGGGGTCGTTTGTAATTGACTCGTAGGTGTACCCATTGCTATCCTTATAAATTTTAGCCTCGTGCTTTTTGCCTGTGCATGCAGCAGTAAAAACTATAAGAATAAAAATACTAAGTTGTTTCAGCTTGTTCATAATAATTTTTTTGGTGGTTTAAATATTAAAATGTTGATAAGCAGCGATAAAAGTAGAAAAGTTTTTTTAATTTTATAAAGAATAATTCTGCTATAGGCTAAAAATTGTTATGCAATATTTGAATTAGCATTGAACTTATTAAAAATACACCAATACACATAGGGTAGATTGAACATTGGCGGTCATACAAAATAAAAAACTTTGGTGAAATGCTAGCAACAACTTCTAATGCATTAATATTAAAATAATTACAAATTGTGCTAAATAAGTAGATTATGAAAGACTATGTTGTTAATGCGAACTACATAAAAAGCATTACGAGTATTGCCCTTAAAATAATTAAAGACTTAGTATTTCAAAAAAGGTATATCGCTATACTTTTCATAATTCTATTTTCGGTTTCATTAGCCTACTCACAAAACTACCGAATAAGTCATTATGCTGTAAATCAAGGATTATCGCAAAGTGTAATTCATACAATTTTTCAGGATAGCAGAGGGTTTATTTGGGCAGGAACACAAGATGGACTAAACCGTTTCGACGGGTACACTTTTGTTAAATATCTTCATAATCCAAACGATTCAAACTCCCTTTCCGATAGCTGGATTTACGCAATTACCGAAGATATTGAGGGTAATTTATGGATTGGCACACGAAGAGGTTTAAACAAATTCAACTTTAAAAGCAATAAATTTACAAGCTATTTAAAAGGGTCAGATGAACGATTTGAACCACTTAAGAATAACGTTTATGGTTGTGTTACCAACTCAAAGGGCGAAATTTTCACTAACACACCTCCTTTAATCAACTTAATAAATCCTAAAACAGGAGTTTATAAGCATTATGTAAATAACGTTGGGCAAAATCCTAATGTACAAGACAAAGCATTACCAATAATTATTGACAAGGACGGCGAAGTATGGGCTGCAACAACATTTGGGCTGGCAAGGCTAAACCCTATAACTGGCGATTTTACTAATTATCAGAATAACCCTGCTGACATAAACTCAATTAACCACAATAGTATTCTTTCAATATACGAAGACAATAAAGGGCTTATTTGGGTTGGTACTCCTTTAGGGTTTAATATTTTTAACAAGCAAACAAACGAGTTTAAACATTTTACGCTTGTTGTTTACAATAATCCCCTCTGGATTCGATCGATAGTGCAAGATAAAAAGGGATACTTTTGGGTAGGGACTGAGGAAAACGGAATTTTTAAACTTAGCATAAAGGAATCGGATATTTTTATCGAAACTCAAATTAGCGCAAGCGACGAGCAAACTACAAGCCACCTTAACCATAGCAATGTAATTGCATTGCTCATCGACCGAACAAACAATCTTTGGATTGGTACGCTTAATGGACTAAATAAAACCGATTTAAAGGATCCGCGATTTACGCTTTACCGAAAATCGAACGAATCGTGTTCGGTCGACCTACTCGATAATGTTATTGCTTCAATTTACAAACACAAAAACGGAGATATTTGGGTTGGAAACTGGGGAAAAGGCTTAAATATTTACAACCGAGCAACCAATAAAGTAACCCATTACTCATCGAACCTTATTGGAAAATACTATATACCTAACAATTACGTACACGTAATTTTCGAATACAACCAAAACGAAATTTGGATTGGTACTCGCAACGGTATTTTTGTTTTCAACAATAATCGTTTTGTGCCCCTTGGCGAATTTTACAATTCGAATAAATTGCCAAAATTTATCGACAAAAGGGTTTTTTGCATAGTGAAGGATAAAAAGAACAATGTTTGGGTGGCCACTCAGGGAGGGCTTTTTTATGTTGACATGCAAAATAAAAGCTACAAACGTTACTCGGCCGAAAACGAACCAAACACAAAATTAAGCGATAACCTAGTTTACTCTCTTACCTTCGATTGCGATAGCAACCTATGGATTGCTACTAAAAATGGCCTCGACAAGTTCAGCAATTCAACCAAACAAATATCGCATTTAGTTAAAATCGAAGGCGATAAAAATACTCTATCCGATAATTACACCGTGTCGCTTTGCTACACCTCCGATTCGTCGCTTTGGATAGGTACAAAAAGTGGAATAAATAAACTTAACCTTAAAAATAATTCGTTTACATACTATACCGAAGCCGACGGGCTGGTTTCGAATACTGTTTACGAAATTATTGAGGATGACGCTGGCAATTTATGGTTTGGTACTGGTAAAGGGCTTTCGCACATGCAAAAAGGCGAAAACCGAATTATAACATACAGCGAAGAGGATGGTTTACAAGGCCCCGAATTTAACCATAGAGCCAGTCATAAAAGTTACGACGGGGAAATATTTTTTGGTGGAATGAATGGCTTTAATTCCTTTTATCCAAAAAAAATTACTAATAATCAATATGTTCCATCAATTGCATTTACCTCTTTTCAAAAGCAGAATAAAGTTGGAACTCAAAATGTACACATAATTAACAGCAGCAAAGTTGTACTTAACTATGGCGACTATGCATTTAATGTCGAGTTTTCGGCTTTAGAGTATACAAGCCCTGCTAAAAATAATTATGCATACAAACTAGTAGGCACATCGAACGATTGGATTAATATAGGAAGCAGGCGTTTTTTAACATTTTCTAATATGGCCCCAGGCCTTTACGAACTTTGGATTAAAGGAAGTAATAACGATTTAACATGGAACGAGTCGGGTTCCTTCATTCAAATTCGCGTTAAGCCCCCTTGGTGGAGAAGTACAGTTGCATACTTTACATACGTAATCCTCATTTTTACTGCAATAATTCTTTTTATTAAGTTCCGCGAGCGAGCATTAAAGGAACAAAAAAGGTATTTGGAACATAAGGTAAAGGAGCGCACCGAAGAGGTTGAGTGCCAGAAAAATGAAATTATGGAGAAAAATTACGAACTTGAAGAGCAGAACTACGAAATTCTTAGCCAAAGGGATTTGCTAACAAATCAAAACGAAAAAATTTCGAAACAGAATAAGCAAATCAAAGATAGCATTCAGTACGCCAGCCGAATACAATCGGCAATTCTTCCTTCAACTTCAATCTTTTCGGAACTAAATATCGAGCATTTTTTAATTTTCCAGCCCAAGGATATTGTTAGCGGCGATTTTTACTGGGTAAAAACAATTCAAAACCATCTTCTTTTAGCAATTGCCGATTGTACAGGCCATGGTGTTCCAGGTGCTTTTATGAGCATGCTTGGGAACTCATTTTTAAACGAAATTGTAACACATAACGATACAACAAAGGCAAGTCATGTACTCGACAAACTGCGCGATTTAATAATAACTTCGTTAAAACAGTCGGGCGAAGATGGTTTAACCCGCGATGGGATGGATATAGCATTTTGCGAACTAGACACAACAAGTTTTGTAATGCAGTATGCTGGTGCACACATTTCATTAGTTATTATTCGAAATAATCAAATAATTGAACTGCTTGGCGATAGGCGGCCAGTAGGATTACACTCAAAGGAAGCTTTTGTGTTTACAAACCATATGGTTCAACTAGAAAAGGGCGATCAGGTTTATCTCTTTACCGATGGAATTTTCGATCAGTTTGGTGGGGAAGAGGGCAAAAAGTATATGTATAAAAGGCTCAAACAGCTACTGCTCGAAATAAATGAGCAACCCATGGAAACACAAAAGCAACTTATTACCCAAAGTATTTACAATTGGATGGGTAATGAGTACGAACAAATTGATGATATTACATTGCTGGGACTTCGCTTTTAAATACATACTAAACTTGTATATGTGTTCGCAATTTCAAGTTTAGTTTAACATTTTTTAGGTATTTTATTTTTACTTCGAATTAAAAATTTAAAACAATAGCTTTTGAATTTATTTTTATACTTTCTTTGCCAAAAATTATTTGCTCACAAATAACTGGTAGTTAAATGAAACAACACTTGGTTAGCATGCTGCTTGAGCGTGCCACACAATACGGTTCGAAAGAGGTATTTAAGTTTAAAAGTACCAGTTCGGTCAGCAAGTACGAAAGCATTACCTGGAACGATTTTGCGAGCCAAGTAAAAAATGTTTCGCGTGCTTTAATTTCGTTAGGCTTTAAGGAAGTCGATAATATTGGCATTTTTAGCGATAACCGCCCCGAGTGGACAATTGCCGATTTTGGCATTTTAGGATCTAGAGGGGTAGTTGTTCCGTTTTACGCAACCTCGTCGAAACAGCAACTTAAGTACATTGTCGACGAAACCAAAATGGGGTTAATTTTTGTTGGCAATAGCGAGCAGTACGAAAAAGCCTTATGGCTTTTAGAGAACACCGAAACTATGGCCAAAATAGTTGTTTTCGACCCAACAGTTAAAGTAGCCAACGAAAAATGCATAGACTGGAAAACCTTTTGCGAATTAGGAAACAACGATAACCATACAGAGCAACTAAACAAATATATCGACGAAGCTCAGCCTAGCGATCTGGCAACTATAATTTATACTTCGGGAACAACAGGCGAACCCAAAGGGGTTATGCTCGATCATGCTCAATTCTTTTCGTGCTTTCGTATTCACGATGAACGACTAGATGTTAACGAATCCGATTTATCGGCTTGCTTTTTACCGCTTAGCCACGTTTTTGAGCGAACATGGACTTACTTCATTATTTACCGAGGTGCTCGGAATGCGTACATCGATAATCCTCGAGAAATTATTAGCCAGTTGCCAATTATTAAACCAACTGTAATGTGCACAGTTCCAAGGTTTTTCGAAAAAACCTATGAGGGCATTCAACTCGAACTGGCGAAATGGCCAGCCGTAAAGCAAAATATTTTTAATTGGTCAATTGCCATTGGGCATAAGCACTCCGAATATTTAAGCAAAGCTCAGAAACCGCCAAAAAGTTTAACGGTTAAGCATGCAGTTGCAAATAAACTAGTTCTAAAAAAATTGAGAAGTGTTTTTGGTGGTAATATTAAATTTATGCCCTGTGCTGGTGCTGCCATAAGTCCAAAACTGCTAAGGTTTTTTCATGCTGCGGGCATTTTTGTTAACTATGGTTACGGTGCAACTGAAACAACTGCAACAGTTTCCTGCTTTAAATCGAATAGATACGATTTTGATGTCTGCGGATCGATTATGCCAGGATTAGAGGTAAATATAAGCGACAATGGTGAGATTTTAATTAAAGGCAGTACCGTATTTAAGGGCTACTACAACAAACCCGAAGAAACGAGCAAGTCGCTAATTGATGGATGGTATCAGAGTGGCGACAAGGGCTACCTAACTCCCAATGGCGATTTAGTAATGACCGATAGAATAAAAGATTTGATTAAAACTTCGGTTGGCAAGTACGTTTCGCCACAAAAAATTGAACTACTATTTACTCAAGATCCGCTTATTGAACAAGTTATAGCCATAGGCGATTTCCGTAAATACGTTTCGGCACTTATAGTTCCCTCGTTCGAAATGCTTAAGCGAGAAGCTCAAAAAATGGGTATCGAGTATACCGACTTTATGGATTTGGTATCGAAAAAGGAAATTATCGACCTCTACTCAGTTCGTATTGAGCAAATTCAAGTAGATTTTACTTCGTACGAAAAAGTTGTAAAATTCAAACTACTAGCAGAGCCTTTTAGCATTCAAAACGGAATGCTAACCAACACGCTAAAAGTTCGCCGAAACGCGCTTATTGAGCAGTACAAAAATGAAATTGAGGAGATGTACCTATCGTGACATTTTCCAACGCCTATGCGACCAAAGCCAGTTTTCTGGCTTTTTTAGTATAATCGACTCAAGTTTTTGGGCATACATTTCGGTTAGTTTCCCTTCGGGCAGCTCGTTTGGGTTTATAGTTAAAACCGACAGTTCAACGGTGTAGTAACCTCGTTTAACTCGCTGCACATCAACATAAACTACTGGCAAATTATTGTTTCGTGCGTGCTTTTCCATTCCATGTAAAAAGGCCGTATCCCTATTTAAAAACTGAACCCAAATTGCCATGCTTTTATACTTACTGGCCATACCCTGGTCGGCAGCCATTAAAAACACTGTGCTTGAATTATTGTACTTTTCGAATGTTATACTGGTTTCGGCAACCGATGCGAGGGTTGTTCCAAAACGCGAACGGCTCCATCGCACAAACTTATCAATAGTTTTATTCTGCAGCGGCATATAAAATGCTACTGTATTAAATGGAGTTTGCAAACTTGCCGAAAGACTCCCCCACTCCCAGTTACAGTAGTGACCTGTAACCCCAATAATGCTCTGCTTATTTTTGTAAAAGTGCTCCAAAACCTCGGGGTTAATAATTCGATGTCGCTTTCGAACTTGCCTGCTCGACATGGTAAAAGCCTTAACGCCTTCGAGAAGTACATCGGTTAAATGAATATAAAATAGCGACATAAGTCGCTTAATTTCCTCGCTACTTTTCTCGGGAAACGACCCCTGTAAATTTGAAAGGACTACATTTTTTCTGTAGCCAAAAACCCTATAAACAAAAAAATAGAAAAGACTCGATAATCCGTAAAGTATTGGAAATGGGATTAACCCAATAAGTATGATTGCCAAAAAGAAACTAAACAGTTCGATATAGAACATAGCAATAAATTATTTTGGTAAAATGATAAAGCAATGTAACAATTAAAATCCGAATGAAAGTAAAATGTATTGAATCATCAATTTTAAAAAAACAATAAAAACAAAGTAACCAAAGTAAAAAACCTCGGTAAAAATCGAGGTTTTTTTATTACGAATACGACTCTATTTCAACTTATACAATTCCTGTAAATCCCATGAATGCAAGAGCAAGAATACCGGCAACAACAAGTGCAATTGGTGCACCTTTCATTCCTTTTGGCAATTCAACTAGGTCGAGGGATTCGCGTATTCCAGCAAAAATAATAAGAGCAAGGGCAAAGCCAATAGCAGTTGCAATGGCAAAAACCACACTCTGTAGCAAATTAAAGTCGTTTTGAATTACGAGAATAGCAACCCCAAGTATTGCGCAGTTTGTTGTAATAAGGGGAAGAAAAACGCCAAGTGCTTGGTAAAGCGATGGGCTTGCCTTTTTTAGTATAATCTCAACCATTTGCACCAAGGCCGCAATTACAAGAATGTACGCTACAGTTTGCATATAGCCTATTCCAAGGGGGATAAGCACATAATGCATTATAAGATAGGTAACAATGGTTGCAATGGTTATTACAAAAAGAACTGCCCCCGACATACCCACAGAGGTTTCGACCTTGCTTGAAACTCCCAAAAAAGGGCAAATCCCTAAAAATTTGGCCAATACAATGTTGTTAACAAAAACGGCCGATATAATGATTATAATGTATTCCATAATTACTAGGTATTTTTAGTTCTTCTTAGCAATTCTATTCATAATAGATATAAGGTAACCTAACGCAAAAAAGGCACCGGGAGCAAGCACAAATACAAGCATTGCATACTTATCGGGAAAGAGCGTTATATTAAACACCTTGCCACTGCCTAAAACTTCTCTTACTGCACCCAGTAATGCAAGCGCAAACGAAAAGCCAAGCCCCATACCTAATCCATCAATTGCCGACGAACCAATTGTGTTCTTCGATGCAAAAGCCTCGGCACGCCCAAGTACAATGCAGTTAACTACAATTAACGGAATAAATAGCCCTAGCTGAGCATGAAGTGCAGGAAGAAAACCAGCCATACTCAAATCGACAATGGTAACGAATGACGCAATAATTACGATAAACGAAGGAATTCGAACCTTTGCTGGAATAACATTCTTAACCATGGAAATGGAAATATTTGCCATAACCAGCACAAAAGTAGTTGCTAATCCCATTCCTAGTCCATTTAAAGCACTTGTAGTAGTACCCAAAGCAGGGCACATTCCTAAAAGTAGAACGAATAAGGGGTTTTCTTTAACAAACCCTTTAGTAAAATTAGTTAGCTGGCTCATTATTTTCTCCTTCCTTTTTTAGTGCGTTATATGCACGAATCACTGCGTCGCAGTATGCCCTTGAACTTATGGTTGATGCAGTTATGGCATCTACATCGCCACCATCTTTTTTAACCGAAAGTTTAAACGATTCGGGATTTTTTCCTTGAAACTGAACGCTAAAATTCGACTTTGCAGTCTCCATCTTGTCGCCCAAGCCTGGTGTTTCTTTGTGTGCCACAACTTCAATGGCATTAATGCTACCGTTGGCAAGAAAACCAACCATTAGGTCAATTTGACCACTGAAACCGTTCTTGGTAAAAGTTTGAACTGCTACTCCTATTCTTTCGCCGCCTTTTGTTGCTGGGTAAAAGGTAAGAATACCACCATCAACCTCGCGGGTAAACTTTTCAGCCGCAGGCTGATTGTCGAATTCGGGAAGCACTTTGCTTAGCGCACTATTAATTTTTGCATTCTGAGCATTTTCAATTGGTCCCTTTGTAAAACTATACACAAACCCTAAACTGGTCGATGCCATCAACGAAACCACAAATAGGGTCAGGGTCATATTCTTAAAATTCGATTCTTTAGCCATATTCTCCAATGTTTAATTATAAATGACTAATTATTAATTTTTGTTGCTCGTTCATTTTTCTGTGCTGTTTTGCGTGAAGAAATTAAAATTGAAGTCAATTCTTTAAATTATTGAATTATTAGACTTTTCTGACTTCGCCGAATCTCTTGGGTTTCATATACCTATTAATTAAAGGAACAAAAGCATTCATAATAAGAATTGCAAACGACACCCCCTCGGGGTAAGCACCCCACACACGTATAATGACCGTAAGCACTCCTATTCCAATTCCAAATACCCACATTCCCTTGGGATGCATTGGCGATGTTACATAGTCGGTTGCCATAAAAATGGCGCCTAACATAACTCCTCCAGTTAAAAGGTGAAATATGGGATCGGCGTTAGTTTCAGAATTTATTAGCCATAAAATACCAGTAAACGCTGCAATTGTTGCAATAATTGAAACTGGAATATGCCAAGTAATAACTTTAGTTATAAGCATCCATACAAAACCAATAAGCAATGCAAAAGCAGCAATCTCGCCCAACGAACCACCCACTGCACCCATAAACAGCTGCATATGACTTGGAATTTTGTCGGCAATTTGGCTCATCACTTCTCCTTTGCTCAATCCCTCCTTTACAATTGCCAACGGAGTTGCTCCGGTTACAGCATCGAGGTATGCCATTCGCGACTGTATAGGTAATGGCCAACTGGTCATTTGCACGGGAAACGATATGAGCAAAAAAACGCGACCAACAAGAGCTGGATTGAATGGGTTGTTTCCCAATCCACCAAAGCTCATTTTGCCAATTCCTATTGAAACAAGCGCTCCAATAACAACAATCCACCAAGGGAGATTACTTGGAAGGTTAAACGCCAGTAGTAACCCGGTAATTAGTGCCGATCCATCGGAAATGGTTGGCTTAACCTTTAGCAAGTATTTTTGTATTAAAAACTCAAATGCAAGGCATGCAACAATTGACACTGCGGTTACAACAAGAGCTCCAATACCAAAATAGAATATGGTTACCGCTAATGCAGGAATAAGTGCCAAAACCACATTGTACATCAACCGTGAGGTCGATTCCCCGCTGTGTACGTGGGGCGATGGCGAAACGGCCAGTAGTTTATTCATTCTATTAATGATTTATAACTTCATTTATAATTCTAATTCTTTCGCGCCCTAATTATGGCGTTCACTTCGCCTTTACCAAGGCGAATATAGTCGAGCAATGGTAAATTTGCTGGGCAAACAAAACTGCACGAACCGCACTCCATGCAGTCGAGCACTTTTTCAGCCTCAAGTCTGTCGAAAATTTTACGTTGCGATAAGCGGTTAAGTAGGAATGGCTCAAGTCCCATAGGACAAACCGAAACACACTTGGCACAACGAATGCAAGCTGGTTTTTCGGGTACTCGCTTGGCTTCCTTTTCGGGAAAAGAAATAACGCCCGAAGTTCCCTTAGTTACTGGAGCATCGATAGTGTTGAGCGCTTTGCCCATCATTGGACCACCATTAACAACTTTGCCAGTGTCGGTTGGAAGGCCACCAGCTGCTTCGATTAGCTGCGAAATGGGAGTTCCAATGCGAACCATAAAGTTGCCCGTTTTAGGCAAACTCTTTCCGGTAATGGTTACAACCCTTTCGATTAATGGTTTATTTTTTTGAACAGCATCGTAAACGGCAACTGCGGTTCCAACATTGTGAACAACAGTTCCCACGTCGATTGGAAGGCCACCCGATGGGACTTCGCGGTTAATTAGCGCTTTAATCAGTTGCTTTTCGCCTCCCTGTGGGTACTTTACTTTTAGTCCTTGTACTTCAATTCCTTTGTATTCTGAAGCAATTTTAATAAGATATGAAATGGCATCGGGCTTATTGTTCTCAATACCAATTATAGCATGCTCTACGCCAAGGGCTTTTTTTAGTATTTCAATACCAACCATTAGTTCGTGTGCTTTTTCGAGCATTAATCGATGGTCGGATGTTAGGTAAGGCTCGCACTCAACACCATTAATTATAAGCACATCGGCTTTTTTTCCCTTTGGAATTGAAAGTTTAACGTGCGAAGGAAAAGTTGCGCCTCCTAATCCAACAACCCCAGCAGCGCTTACCTTGGCAATAATTTCTTCTGTGGTGAAGGAGAACTCTTTTTTTAACTCGAGACTACGGTCAATTTCGGGAAGCCACTCATCGCCTTCAACGGTAATAGTAATTGCTGGCTTTTTATAGCCAGTTGAGTCGAGTACTGCGTCGAGCGACGCAACAGTTCCCGAAACCGAGGAATGAATATTGGCCGAAACGAATCCCGAACTCTTGGCAATTACCTGACCAACTAAAACCTTATCGCCTTTGGCCACAGTTGCTGCCGCAGGCGCTCCAATATGCTGCGAAATGGGAATTACAACCTGTTTGGGTAAGGGTAAGTTTTCGATGGCCGCATTGGCCGAGAACTTATTTTCGGGGGGATGAACCCCTCCTTTTGTGAATGTTTTTAACATATTCAGCGGTATTGAATATCGAATGTCTTTACTATTCAGTTTTTTCAGGTTGAACTTCTACTTCAACCTTTGGCTTACGAGGAGGAAAGTGTAGTTCCAAAATTGCATTGGTGGGGCAATCCTCAACGCACTTGCGACAAAGTTTACACTTTAAATAATCGATATAAGCTAAGTTGTTCTCCATTGTAATGGCATCGTGAGGGCAAACCTTAACGCACTTTCCGCAGCCAATACATGCAACTGCGCAGCTCTTTTTGGCAACTCCGCCCTTTTCCTTATTAATACACGAAACAAAAATGCGCTTGCCCTTAGGATCTTTTTTCCTCATTTCAATAATAAACTTGGGACAAGCTTTAACACAAGCTCCGCAAGCGGTACATTTCTCGTCGCTAATAACAGGTAAACCAGTTGTTTCGTCAATATAAATGGCATCGAACTTACAAACCACAACACAATCGCCTAAGCCCAAGCAGCCAAACTGGCAACCAGTATCGCCACTAAAAAGGGTAGTTGCAATTTTGCACGACTGTGCTCCATCGTAGGTACTAGTACGAGACCTATGCTCGGGCGAGCCCGAACAGCGAACAACAGCAATCATAGGATCCTGGGCTATGGCTTCTTTTCCAAGAACCTTGGCTGCAGCAGCAAAGGTTTCGTTTCCGCCTGGTGGGCAAAACATGGTGCTTATATCGTCTGCCTTAACAAATGCATCGGCAAACCCTCGGCAACCAGGAAAGCCGCAACCGCCACAGTTTGCACCAGGAAGCACTGCTTCAACTTCGTCGATTCGTGGATCCTCAAAAACCTTAAATTTTTGAGCAACGAAATACAGTATAATTGCCGAAACTACTCCTAGTGCGCTCAGCATTAATACGGTGTAAAGAATAATGGAATAACTCATGCTATTCGGATTAAATTTTCTGTATATCGAAATTGATTTTTTTTGAAATATTCCCTCTAAAGTAGTATACTAAAAAGTAGTAAGGCACTAGTACCAAAAGAGCCAACAACCCCGACAATCCCTCACTAGTGCCAAATTGCGTAAGGGCAATAAGAACTGCAATAACAAAAATAAAAGGTAAAATGTAGGCAACAAAAAGAGCCCAAAAGCCCATCGATTGCTGCATTATAACCTTAACCGTTTCGCCAACTATATAATTATGGTTTGACCTGTGTACCACTATAAACTTTTCATTGTCGCTATCGACACCGCAAACGGCTTGAGCTTGGCAGCCCGCACATGACGATTGTGGCTGAATGGCAACTTTTATGTCGTTCAGTGTTATTTCTTGAACCCTTCCTAAGTGCTCAACAGTTTTTGCCAACGATGCCATACCTTTATTATAAATCGACTACAAAAATAAATTTCTTTACATACCGATATGCCTTGATGCACCAGAAACTCTATAATTTAGTTTGATTTTAAATAAGAATCATTCTTTTTTTTATTGCCATTGAGCGAATAATTGAACATTTGAACTCAAATTGATGTTATTTATAATAAATATTTTATGCTAACAATTCTTAAAAAAACAGCAATTTTCTTTTTTATTGGAATAATTGTATTGAGTTGTTCTCAAAAAAAAGACATTAAATCAGAACCCAAAGTTCCCATTGTCGATTTCGAAGGGTTACAACCAATTCTTAACTTAAAAAACGACACAACTTATGTTGTAAACTTTTGGGCAACTTGGTGTACGCCTTGCGTAAAGGAAATACCCTACCTCGAAACAATTAACGGCGAATATTCAAACAAAAAGGTTAAAGTAATTCTTATAAACCTCGACTTTCCGAACCACTACGAAACAAGGCTACTGCCTTTTATTGCTGAAAAGAAATTAAAATCGAAGGTTATAATGCTCGACGACCCCAATGCTAATAGTTGGATAAATTTGGTTAACCCCAATTGGAGCGGATCGATTCCTGCTACCCTTATTTACAATAAAAAAGAGCGAAGGTTTTTCGAAAAGGCCTTTGAACTCGATGAACTTAAACAAATTGTTGACGAAATGCTATTACTTAATAACAACTAAATACAACTAAAACTATGAAGAAAACAATGCTTACCCTATCGCTTGTTATTGTAACGGTAACTTTAACCTTTTCGCAGGGTTATAAGATTGGCGACAAAGTGGCCGATTTTAAACTAAAAAATATTGATGGCAAAATGGTTTCCCTTGCCGACTTTAAGGATGCAAAGGGTTACGTAGTAATTTTTACATGCAACCATTGCCCTTACGCAATTGCCTACGAGGATCGAATTATTGCTTTGCACAACAAGTACGCTTCGAAGGGCTACCCTGTTGTGGCTATTAATCCTAACGACCCAGCAGCTCAACCTCAAGACAGCTACGAAAAAATGATTGAACGAGCCAACGAGAAGAAATTCCCATTTGTTTACCTTTTCGACGAGGGGCAAAAGGTTTATCCGGTTTTCGGCGCAACCCGCACACCTCATGTTTACCTTGTAAACAAAAAAGGGAAGGACATGGTTGTTGAGTATATTGGCACAATTGACGACAACTACAAGGAAGCCAAAGAGGTAAAAGAAACCTACCTTACCAATGCCATTGATGCATTAATTGCTGGCAAAAAATTAGCAGTTACCGAAACCAAAGCCATTGGCTGCTCCATTAAAGTGAAGAAGTAAAAGTAATTTAGTTGGCAATAAAAAAACGGAGTGGTTTTTAACTGCTCCGTTTCTTTTTTGAATAGAACCCACAAAAGATTATCTAACCACAGTGAGCGCAGAGAAAAACTTGAGAATTACTCAGAGTGTGCCTTTTTTGCTGAGCAAGTCGAAGCACTGTCATGCACTGAGTAATAGAAAAAACTCTGTGGTTCATCAAAATGAGAAATACAATACCCCCCAATCCGTATTTTTGCTTTGCCAATGAACCATGTTTCCCCCCTTCTTGAAGG
>DDWL01000069.1:20265-82729 GCA_002345675.1 Bacteroidales bacterium UBA2287
GCTGTGGATTTTTTTAACCGCTGAATTCACAGAGTAACACAAAGAAAAAACTCAGAGTGTGCCTTTTTTGCTGAGCAAGTCGAAGCACTGTCATGCACTGAGTAATAGAAAAAACTCTGTGGTTCATCAAAATGAGAAATACAATACCCCCCAATCCGTATTTTTGCTTTGCCAATGGACCATGTTTCCCCCCTTCTTGAAGGGGGGCGCAATGTAGTTGCATTAGCAGGGCAGCAAGAGCGGGGGGTAAAGAAAAAAACGCTGAGGCTGTGGATTTTTTTAACCGCTGAACTCACAGAGTAACACAAAGAAAAAACTCAGAGTGTGCCTTTTTTGCTGAGCAAGTCGAAGCACTGTCATGCACTGAGTAATAGAAAAAGCTCTGTGGTTCATCAAAATGAGAAATACAATACCCCCCAATCCGTATTTTTGCTTTGCCAATGGACCATGCTTCCCCCCTTCTTGAAGGGGGGCGCAATGTAGTTGCATTAGCAGGGCAGCAAGAGCGGGGGGTAAAGAAAAAACAAACTTTGCAGTTCTCTTTATTCCCTGCCTACGACAGCCTGCCGAAGGAAATGCAGACCTTCAGCTTGTATTATTTTTATTGTGTATTTGTGGTATTAAAAGGTTGCTTAGTAGTTCTCGGCAAAAACTTCGAAGTAAGCCTGTGGGTGTTCGCAAGCAGGGCAATTCTTAAGCGCTTTTTTCCCTTTGTGATGGTAACCGCACTTACGGCAAACCCACTCGGTGTCCTCTTCCCTTTCGAAAACCTTACCCTCAACAACGTTTTTGTGAAGCTTGTTGTAGCGAGTTTCGTGCTCCTTTTCAACCTTGGCAATCATTTTAAAGGCAGTAGCAATTTTTTTAAAGCCTTCCTTTTCGGCAACTTCGGCAAAATGAGGGTATAAATCGGCCCACTCCTCATGCTCGCCCATGGCAGCTGCTTTTAAGTTCTCGGCAGTTGTACCAATTACCCCTGCGGGGTACGAAGCGGTAATTTCGACCATTCCACCTTCTAAAAATTTAAAGAAAACCTTGGCATGCTGCTCTTCCTGTAGTGCTGTCTCCATAAACAAAGCAGCAATTTGCTCGTAGCCTTCATTTTTTGCAACCTTCGAAAAGTAGGTGTAGCGATTCTTTGCCTGCGATTCGCCAGCAAATGCTTTAAGTAGATTTTTTTCGGTTTCAGTACCTTTTATGCTCTTTTCCATGTTTAATCGATTTAAATTAACGCTTTCAAAATTAGCTAAAAAAAGTCTCCATAGACCACTGTTTCAGGTAGAAGCATTCTAAATTACTTCGCTATTTTAAGCATTTCAATTTAAAATTACCTTTGCAAAAGTAAAATTACTTTTATGGACATTTGCATATACGCCCTAGTAGTGCTAACCGGACTGATTTCGGGTTTTATAAATACACTTGCGGGCAGCGGTTCGCTACTAACTTTGCCATTGCTAATTTTCCTTGGTCTTCCTGCCAATGTTGCTAATGGCACCAATCGCATAGCAATTATTCTGCAAAGTGTTGTTGCTGTTGAAGGTTTTAAACGAAAAAAAGTATTTGAGTGGCGCGAAGGGCTTTGGCTTACTGTTCCAGCAACCGTTGGCTCCTTTTTGGGAGCAATAATGGCGGTTAACATTAACGAGCAAGTAATGAATAGGGTTATTGGGGCATTAATGGTTGTAATGCTGGTAATTCTTATTTATAAACCTGAGAAATGGATAAAAGAGCATGCAGCAACAAGTACTTTTAAACCTGGAATACTTTCGATAATAATATTTTTTGCAATTGGTTTCTACGGAGGATTTATACAAGCTGGTGTTGGCTTCTTTTTGCTTGCAGGGCTTGTTTTAAATGCAGGGTTCGACATTGTTAAGGCAAACGCAATAAAAGTTTTAATAGTTCTTGTTTACACAACAATTGCGCTTGGGGTATTTATTTTTAATAAACAGGTCGACTATACCCTTGGCTTTATACTAGGTGCAGGAAGTATGATTGGTGCTTGGCTTGCAACACGATTGGCAATTAAGCAGGGAGCCAATTTTGTGCGATGGTTTGTAATTGTAGTAGTTCTTGCCTTTTCGGTTAAACTACTATTCCTTTAGTTACTGTTGCAACCTAAAAACGTATGTAATTGTGCCTATTTGCTCGGCAGGAGCATCGGACTTTACATTGAATTTTGCAAGTAGAGCGGCTCTCTCTGCCGCTTTTACTAGGTCAATATCAGTTGTTGTTGATCCCTTTACCCCTCCAGTAGCTTTGGTTACATTTCCATTTCGGTCAACGGTAACTTCAACCACTACCCTACCGCTTTTTTGCTTTGGATACTCTGGTGAAGGAAGCGACAGACGTGAGCGGCCACCTAAACTAAAACTAATGCCGTCGCCACCACCAACAGGGCCGCCAATATGGCTATTCGATTCGGTTGAGCCATCAACACTACCTTGGTTGCCTGGGTTACCTGTTTCGCCCTCGCCTGTGTTACTACCACCAGGTTTTTGACCTGGAAATAGAGCTTGCTGATTTACCTCTCGGGGTTTTTCTTCAACAGGTTTTGGCTGCTCGTTTTGTGGCTTAACTGTTTCAACAGGTTTAGGCTTGGGCTTTGTTTCGGGTTTGGGTTTTACTACAGGTTTAGGAGTTGGTATTGTAGCGGCCTCTTCGAAATCCTGAGTTAAAGGAGTTTCCTTAACGGTTTCACTTGGGGTTTGTTTTGCTGTTTCATTACTTGCTGCAACCGCTGGTTTTGGTTCGGCAATGCCAGAACCTTGGTCGCTTGTGCCAAAATTAATAAGTATTCCCTGCTCGGCAGGTAAAGGAAGGGGCGTTCTAAAGCCAAAAAGCAGGAGTAATACAAGCAAAATTGCGTGAATAATTACCGATCCTAATATGCTTCTGGTTTTACTGCTCATTTTACTGATTTAGTGCTTGGGTTGCTAAAATTAACTTATACCTATTATCCTTTGCAACATTCATAACCTTAACAACTTCCTCCATTGGTACGCTTCGGTGAACATGAAGCGAAACGGTTGGCTCCTCCTGCCCGTCGAGTTTACGCTTTAGCCTTCCTTCTAACTCGGCAAACGAAACTGGAGTTTGCTCAAAATACAGCTGAAGGTCTTCGGTAATACTAACTGTTGTTATTGCCTTTGCCGATGTTTGGCTATTGCTTTGTGGAAGCAATAGTTTTAAGGCATTTGGGCTAATAAGTGTTGATGTAACCATGAAGAAAATGAGCAACAGGAACACTATGTCGGTCATTGACGACATGCTGAAATTTGGGTTAACCTTCGATCCTCGCTTTAGTGCCATTTCTTGTTGAATTATTTTGAACTAAACGGGTTCGTTTAAAAGATCCATAAAGCCAGTTGTGTTGGCCTCCATGGTAAATACTACCTTTTCGATTTTAGCAACCAAAAAGTTGTACCCAAAGTATGCGGCAATACCAACAATAAGACCAGCAACAGTTGTTACCATGGCGGTGTAAATACCGTTGGAAAGTAAGCCAACATCGATATTGTTTCCGGCCATCGACATGTCGTAAAATGCTCTAATCATACCAATAACGGTACCCAAAAAGCCAATCATTGGTGCACCTCCGGCAATTGTTGCAAGCATTGGAAGGCTTGTTTCGAGCTTCGAAATTTCGAGGTTACCAACATTTTCGATGGCAGCATTTACGTCGTTAAGGGGGCGACCAATACGCTGAATACCCTTTTCAATCATGCGAGCAATGGGGGTTTCCTGAGCTTGACAAAGTGCTAATGCCGATTCAATCTTATCTTCGTGAATATACTCCTTAATGCGATTCATAAAGTTCACATCCTCGCGCGAAGCCTTTTTAATGGACCAGAACCTTTCGATAAAAATATAAACTGCAATAAACCATAGCAGTACAAGGGGAATCATAATCCACCCTCCTTTTATTGCAAGATCCCAAAAGTTGAGGGTAAGCTCCTTTGGAGCAGCGGCAGTTGCCTGAACAGTTAATGAAAATAGAATACTCGCGATCATTGTATTAGTTTTATTTTGGCCGAAAATTACTAAAAAAACGTATAGGTTTGCATTTCTATTACAATTCAACTGAGTTATTAATCAATTTTTTAACAAAAAACACTATTATTCCTCATCAGATTCGCTCTCAACAGCATTTTTTGGTAATTCCTCTTTTTTTCGAGGCAAAAATCGAAAACGATCCCAAAGTTCTCTAAGTGTATTAAAGTCTTCACGATACATAACTCCAAAACCTGCTGTATATTTCGACTGGCTATCGTATAATAAATCGTCGTTGGAACGTGTAAAAGCTTTTAGTCGAAACTTCCCCGAAGGGGTAACCTTAACGTCGACACTAAAGTCGCCAGCCACTGGGCTTGATGTATTTTGATTTCCCACATCAACGTTTCCGTTAATTGATACCCTGTCGTTAAACAGCTGAGTAGATAACGCCACTTCGAGTTCATTTGATGTTAACTGGTCGCCAGGGCGATAGTTTACCCCCAAATCGAGATTATTACTCCACTGCGAAAGCCAATTACTGAGCTGGTTTGAAAACATTTCGCCAACTGTATTAGAAATCCCCTGCTGAATTCCGCTATTTTCATCGCTGACCGCTTGCGAAGAAGCCACTTGTCCTGGAGCAGCGGGGTCGGACATAAAACTACCTATAACTAAAAGTGAAAGGAATTGCTGACTCATTTTTTCCTCAGTATTTAAAGCACCTTGAACAGAGCTAGTAGTTTCGCTATCAGCATTAGGTACATCGATATTAAACTTAATATTGGGCTGCATAAGTTTTCCCGAAAGCAGGATTTGGCAATCTACAGGAATTCGCTTTTCGTACTTAGGATCCTCGCCCCCAAACAGCGGCTTAAGCGATGTACGAAGACTATAAATGGCTTTAATACTCATTGTTGCATCGGTAACATCGCCATTCCAGCTAAGGCTGCTGCCATCGGCAATTCGAAACTTCTTATTAAGAACTCCCTGAAGAGTAAAAAGGTAATCGCCCTTTTCAATTATATAGTCGCCAAACATTCGGAATTTATCCTGACTTGGATTAATTTCCATTTTAAGTTTTCCGGAACCGTTGGCCTTAATAATGTCGCCAAGTTTTTTGTCGATAATAATTTGCACATCGGCTTCGGGCGTGACTTCTAAATCGAGATTTAACGACAGGTTTACGCCCTTTGCAATTTCGTCAAAATCAATTTCTTCGTCGATAAAAATTTGAGAACTATTAGTGCTAATAAAGTTAACAAAGTTGTACTCGGCAACCGAACTCGACGATGAGAGTGGTAAAAAAACAGCCGTTTTAGGCTCGGTTCGTACCGAAACATACATGTTAACATTTTTGAATGTTCCACTTATTTGAACCTGCCCCGTTGCAAAAACAGTTCCGTAAAAGAGCTCGTTATCCTTTTCGGTTGTGTTCATAAACTGAAAGTTACTGGGCGCTAAGTTCAGGTTAAGGCTAAAATTTTTAAAGTACTCGGTTTGCACCGATCCATTTAAAATTGCAATTCTGTTACTTGGATCGATAACTTTAAAATTTTTAAAAAGTATATTACTATTTTCAATGGTAATTGGGTCGGTTAACCTATAGTTTGTTTTAAGAAAGTCGACCGTTAAACCCGACCCGTTTGTAAACACTGTGCCATTTACTGAAGGCTTATCGAAAGTTCCTGTTACAAGCAAATTACCCGAAAGGTTGCCCTTTAAATCCGATACATTTCCTTCGAGAAGAGGGGCAATGTGCGCTAAACTAAACCGCTGGATATTTGCCTTAAAATTAATTTTTTTCGTTTCGGGAAAAATGTCGCCTTCTACCTCCATTGCAACCGTATCGCGAAGCATATTTTTAACGTTAACCGAAAGTTTATTCTCAGCTGAGTACCATTTGCTATTAAACTTAACAACTCCAATTAACTGATTATTTATTTCAAGATTGGGTGTTTCAATATCGGCAGCAAAGAGCGGTTGTTCTAAAATATTGTTCACCTTGGCGTTACCGCTAATTCGGCCATTAAATATATAACCTAAACTATGTGTGTAAAAGTTAGCATTTGCTAGGTTTATGTTGTTAAGATTAACAATTACCGAGTCCTTTGGGTTTTTCGAAATAACACCAGTTATTCTTAGCCGTTGCTGATCGTTTGTAATTGAAATATTGCTAATCTTTATTTTTGTTGAATCGATTACTAAGTTCGAAGAATGAACCCTCCAAGTAGTATCGTTTAAAAAGAAGATTGATGGGTGTATGTTTATTTTAATGCTATGAGCAGAAATTGAATCGGGCTGACTAAAACTTACTGTCGATTTAATTTCTCCAAGGTTTTTGGGAGTATTGTTATTGTTCCAGCTAATGCTGCTATTTATTTTATCGTTCTGAGCAACAGCCAAAACGGCTACGTTACGAACCAACGAACCCCCAAAATTCATAAGTGGTGTAGTTACGCTTGCAGTAAAAGTAGAGTCGGTTGTTTGTCCGTCAATGGTAATATTACTAATTGTGTTTCCGCTAAAAACTATTTCGGGAATTTTAATTTTAAGGGTTAGCGACTGCAAATCGGGGTTGTAAATTCCAAACACGTTTGTATTTTCGGCAACCTTAATGCCTGGGGCAACAACATCGAGCAGTTTTTGAGGCTTTTTAACCCTAAGCTTAAATATATAATCGTTAAACTCGGGATTTTCAACACCAGAACTTTGCCGCTCAGGCTTTTTATTGTTTGGGCTCAGCGATGGAATATAGTTAAATGCAAGTTGACTCAACATGCCAAAAATGTTTGAGTAGTTATACTTTCCCCGCAGTTCACCCTCGGCAAACTCCGACTTAAACGATACGAGTTTACTATCGGCAGTATTGTTTGCAAAAACTGTTATGTCGGCAGTTTTAACTTCGCCGTTCTGATTGCGGTAAAGCGAGTTTACCACTTTAATTTCGCCTCGGCTGTTGTCGAGATTACTACCAGTAAATTTTGCTGTAAGCAAAAAAGAGGCCTGCGAAATGCTGTCGGCTTTATTAAGATTCAACTGTACAAAATCGACCTTAGGTACAAATGCCGAAAAGTCGAAAACCGGAATAGAGTCGGAAAAATCGATTTTACCAAGAAAGTTCATTTTTAGGTTTGGGTCGTCGATAACAACCGATCCAACGTAGGTTTTACTCGAAAGATTTCCCGAAATTTTAATATTACTGTACTCGTACTGCAAAGCCTCGAACGAATAAATTTTTGTATCGGTAAAGGCTTCTATTTGGCTTTTTTCGTCAATTTTTCCCTTAAGGTCGGCTTGCATGCTAACTTTCCCAACTTCTTCGGAATTTATTAGCTTTCCAACATCGAAGCTTTTGGTCGAAACCTTTCCGTTAAACGCTGTTCGTCCCTTTTTATCGGGTTTTATGGCAATATCCATCGAAACCTGCCCTATGTCGCTAGTTAAGCTGCCAAATGCAACAAAGTCGGAAATAAAACCCGAAAAATTCCCCTTATATGTTACTGTTCCAAGGTTAATTAATTCTTTGGGAAGAACTACCAGAGGGGCTTTAGTGGTTATGTTTCCTATGCTTTCGATATCGCTTGCCGCTGATGTTAAATTTTCGATATCGACAAAAAGAAATGCCTCATCGAAATTTGGTAGCCCACTAATGTTGAAATTGGTTTTAAGTAGCGTTTTTTCTCCAAAACGCAACAAAAAATCACGAGCCTTAAAGTCGTTAATTCGACCCGTTACCGTGCCACTAATTTGAACTTTTTCGTCGAGAAATTTAATACTGGGTACAAAATACGATAAAAAAGTAGTTGACAAAGTTGACTCTTCAATTTGGCAATCGAGTTTTACAGTTTTTATAAAGTTGCTTAAATCGGCCCACGACCTGTACTTCATTTTAAAGTGAGGAAGCATTAATTCACTGCCCGCTGCGCTTAACCTTAACCTACTAAAAAACATATGTTTTCCACTAAAATCGAGGTCGAAGCGCATTTTGTCAACAACTATACCGCTTTTTTCAACAAACGACATGCTGTAAATTGCCATGCCTATAGTGTCGCCAACTATTGCAATACTGTTAGCCTCAATATTCAAATTACTCAGGTATAAATCATCGAAATTAATTCCATAGTCAATAACCTTGGCTTCTTGACGTTGCATTCGAAACTTCGAATTTTCGATGCTAACATTTTTAACGGTAATTGCCAACTTCGAATCGCTGTTAGCAACAGAATCGGTCCTTAAGTTATCGATAAGTTGGGTTAAATTCATTACCCCGCTGGTATCGGTTAAAAAGTTAATTTCAGCCTCGGTAAGGGTTACTCGGTGAATTTTTAGTGTACTCTCGGGGCTGCTATAGCCTAACAGCGATAATGAAATGCTTTTCGCATTTAAAAGGGTATCGTTCCTAAGATCCCACAGGCAAACATTTTCAAGTTGAATTTGGTTAAAAAGCCTTATGTCGACCTTTCCAATCGAAATTTTTGTGCCTAAATTACTTTCGATAATATTAGTCGCTTTTGCTACTGCATAGGTTTGCACGTAACTATTTTGCAACGCAATCCATGCGAATACAGGAATGGCGAGCAAAACAAGAAATGCGTACGCTACTATTTTGAGAATTTTTTTGATACTTTTGCCTCCAGTATATTTGGTACCACAATAGCATAAACTATACCACAACAAATGGGCTCTAATGTACTAAAAACATTGAAACCTGTGAATTATTTTTGTTGAACAAAAAACTTTTAGTGCCAAGCAACTGTTAATTGAATATGAGCGTAATAATACTTGGAATAGAATCGTCGTGCGACGACACTTCAGCTGCAGTGCTGAGCGATGGACGCCTGCTTTCGAATTTAATTAGCAGTCAAAAAGTTCATATTGAATATGGAGGTGTTGTTCCCGAACTGGCTTCGAGAGCCCACCAGGCTAACATAATACCTGTTGTCGACACGGCACTAAAAGCCGCAGGACTTACCATTAACGACATTAATGCAATTGCATTTACCCGTGGGCCAGGCCTTCTCGGCTCGCTATTAGTAGGAACCTCGTTTGCTAAGGGAGCCGCTTTAACCCTCGGAATTCCGTTAGTAGAAGTAAATCACCTACATGGGCATATTCTTGCACACTTTATAAAAACCGACACAACTCAAACTGAACCCAAATTTCCCTTCCTGTGCCTTTTGGTTTCGGGTGGTCATACACAGCTAGTTCTGGTAAAAAGTCACTTGGAAATGGAAATAGTTGGGAAAACAATTGACGACGCTGCTGGCGAAGCCTTCGATAAGTGCGCAAAGGTAATGGGACTTCCCTACCCTGGCGGGCCAGTTGTTGACAAACTTGCCGCACAAGGAAACAAGCATGCCTTTAAATTTGCGCGACCGCTTCCAAAAGGTTTCGATTTTAGCTTTAGCGGACTTAAAACTTCGTTTCTTTACTTTTTACGCGACCAGCTAACCGAAAACCCAAACTTTATCGAAGAACGAAAAGCCGACCTTTGCGCATCGCTTCAGCATACAATAGTTGAAATACTAATGGACAAACTGGTGGCTGCCTCGAAAAAACTTGGAGTAACCGAAATTGCTATAGGTGGTGGAGTTGCTGCTAATTCGGGGCTTCGAAACGCAATTACCGATAAGGGAGCTGAGCTTGGCTGGACTACTCATATTCCCGAATTTCGGTTTACAACCGACAATGCTGCAATGATTGCCATTGCGGGGCACTACAAATTTTTAAAAGGGGAGTTTGCCTCCCACGCTATAGTGCCGTTAGCAAGGCTTCCGTTCTAATTCTTTTTATTACTTACCTTAAAACATTCGAGAAGGGTTTGCAGTAGTTGTCCCTGCGATAACGGCTTTTTAATTATTGCACAAAACCAATTGGCCGACTGGCTTTGTAAGCTATCGAAGTCGAAGCCTACAATTGCAATAATTGGCACATGGGGTTTAACCTTTCGAATTACTGTAACCCCATCGGCCATGGCCGTAGAGAGAACGCTAAAGCTTACTAAAATTGCATCGACATGGCAATTGCAGCTAATAATTCCAAGGGTTGTTTGAATATCGGGGGAATAAATTACCCTACAGTTAAACCCGTTTAGCATTGTTTTAATTAGCATGTACCCCTTTCGGTGGGTATCCATAATTAGAATAGTTTTCCCTTTAAGGTGTGCCAGTTCGTTACCATCAATGCCCGAAATTACCGGAAGCGATGCCATAGTGCTTTCGTTGGAGTTTTCGATTGGCAAACATGGAAACCTTAAATTTAATGTAACCATTGCGCTATCGCCCGATTCGACCCAAAGGGATCCATTGCTTAAACGGGCCATTCGGCTGGCTGTGTATATTGGTACTAACGACGCATCGATATTATGCAAATCGTTATTAAGAATTAAACTCTCGAGCTGTTTTAAAATATTGCCAATGCTCTTTTTTGAATGAACAGAGAACGAAAAATGAAGTAACTCGGGGTTGTCTTGAAAACATTGCACCTCGAACCTGTCGGGATCACCGTAGTTTACTAGGTAGTCGATAATGGCATTTACTACGGTTAAAAGTAAGTCTTTCGCTGTTAAAAATTCGGGAAAAGGGATAATGGTTTTTACTTTTATATCAACACTTTTGTTATTCGCTTTAAGTTCATGAGCAATCTCTCTCAGAGTATCGTCAATGTTAATAGTGCAGAATTTTTGCCCCTTGCCAGCAATTGCTTGGTTTAATGCAACAAGGCCATTAATGGTAATAAATAGCAATCGAATTGTATCGGTTGTTTGCAAAAGGTTGCCATCGAACTGTCGATCTTTTTGCATTCCCTCCAACGAAATTAAGAGTTGACTTAGCAACGCCTTAAGTTCGTTCGCCATTCGCGAAACAACCGCCTCTCGTTCAATATCTCTCTCTTCGAGAGAGTTTGAGGTGGATACAATTTCTAAATTTAGTCGCTGAATTTCATCCTCCTTTAATCGTATTTGTTTTTCGAGCGAATCGACAAGCGCTCTTTTGGTGTTAACTGCTCGTTGAACCCAATTTTTAATTAAAAAGTACGATAAAATGAGAAGTGCAGCTATTGAAATAACTATAATTAAAAATTTAACCCAAGGAATTATTTCGTTTTCGGAAGGCTTGTAAATAAAATCGTCGATATTTCGAATACGTTTAATAATTCCAACCTGATAAAGCTGCTCTGCAATTTTATACCAGCGCTCACGGTTGCTGTGGCCTATTTCAATTAGTTCGGGGTTAATAAGCCTTTCTATTTCCTTTGCCTCAAATAGCAAATGGTCAATAGTTTTTGAAGAATTGTAACGGGAGGCAATAATATTGGCCATTTCATCTTTATGAAGAATGGCGTACTCCCATCCTTTTACCGATGCTTCGCGAAAACGGGCAACTATTTCGGGGTTACTATTAACAAACTTTTGCGACGAGAAAATACAGTCGGAGTAAAAATCGAAACCAAAATCGCTAGGATTAATTGTGTTGTACGGAATACCAAACTTATCCATAAAGTAGGGTTCGTTGCTTGTATACCCATGGTAAGCAAGCACCCTGTCGTTAAGCAAATCGTTAAGCGACAGGCTCGAGGGAACCATTTCAATATCTTCTTGCTTTAAACCTTGTGCTATAAGCATTGCCATTACATCGGTGCCAACCGAAAACTCGTTGAGCATTATTTTTTTCCCTCGTAAGTCGTCGGGAGAATTAACATTCGACGATTTCTTTGTAATTAGAGTTGAAGGCGAATGCTGGAATATGGCTGCAACTAAAACAATTGGCATCCCATCCATGTAGTGAGCAATGAGTTCGGCATTGCCAATACCAAAATGCGAATTCCCTTTTAGTACTTCGGAAATATTGGAAACGCCAATTTCGGCTTGCTTAATTTCAACGTTAAGCCCCAGCTGCGAGTAAAAGCCCTTTTCAACAGCAGCATAGTAACCTGCAAACTGAAACTGGTGCTTCCACGATAAATGAAGGATAATCTTCTCGGGTTTTCTTGAACCAAATACGCTAATACTAAGCTGCAGCGAGAGTATGGCGACAAAAACAATTCTAAGTATGTTAACGCTTCTTTTGCTCAAGAGTTCGATTTGTTTACTTTTTTAAAGAATAAACCTTATTGAATTGGAACTGTTAAAAGATTTAATTCGTTAAAAAATTATTACATAAATTTACAGTAAATATTTTAAGTGGCAATGATTTTAGTAATTTCTCCTTCGAAAACCTTAGGAAGCCTTAAGTTAATGGGCTCAATTAATGCAACAATTCCTAATTTCACTCAAAAATCGGAAAAAATTGTAAAAGTACTTAGGAAGTATTCCGAACGGGAACTTGCAGATATTATGGATATTAACCCCTCACTTGCTCGACTAAACTTTGAGCGCTACATTAAATGGCAACTTCCGTTTACCTTCGAAAATAGCCAAGTTGCCATAGCAATATTTAAGGGCGATGTTTACGAAGGTATCGAAGCACAAACGTTAACCCCAGCCGATTTGGAATTTGCGCAAAATCACCTTCGAATACTTTCGGGGTTGTACGGGGTACTTCGTCCGCTCGATTTAATGCAGCCTTACAGGCTTGAAATGGGAATGAAAATTAGCATTGGAAAGGCAACAAACCTATACGAATTCTGGGGAAACGACATTACAAACGACCTTAACGCCAGCCTTTCAAGTAGCAAATTGCTAATAAATCTTGCCTCGAAGGAGTACTTTTTGTCGTTAAATAAGGAAACGCTTAAGGGCGAAATAGTTACACCCGAGTTTAGGCAATATAATAACGGCAACCCAAAGGTTGTACCCATACTGGCTAAAAGAGCCAGAGGATTAATGACCCGCTACATTATAAAAAATAGAATAACTGAAATTGAATCCCTTAAGCACTTCGACTACGAGGGGTACATGCTTAACCCTGAACTTTCAACTGAAAAAACGTTAGCTTTTGTAAGGTACGCCTAATCAACGTTTAGCACCAAGCCCTTTAAGTATTCGCCCTCGGGGTGATAAATATTAATTGGATGGTCGGCGGGTTGGGTTAGCTGATGCAGAATGCTTACCTCGCGATTGGCAATAACACCTGCCGAGAACACTGCATTCCGAAACTGCTCGCGGTTAACAACTTGCGAGCACGAAAAGGTAAAAAGTGTTCCTCCTTTATTAAGTTTACTCATGGCCGCAATGTTTAGCCTTTTATATGCCTGAAGGGCATTTTTAAGCGCCGAATTGTGCTTTGCAAAAGCGGGAGGATCGAGAATTATGAGGTCGTACATGTTTTTGTCGTCTCTTAAAAACTCAAAAACATCGGCGCAAATATCGGTGTACTTTTCCGAAGGAATTTTGTTTAACTCCATGTTTCTTGAAGTTAAATCGACTGCGCGCTGCGAACTGTCGACACTTATAACATTGCTAGCACCACCTTTTGCTGCAAAAACTGAAAAACCACCTGTGTAGCAAAAGGTATTTAAAACCTTTGCCCCCTTGCTGTAGATTTCAATTAGCTTTCGGTTTTCCCTTTGGTCGATAAATAGACCCGTTTTTTGACCCTCTTCCCACGAAACTTCGAACTGGTAACCATATTCAAATAGAAGAATCGAACTTTTACTGCCAATAATATAACCGTCGCCTTCGCTTACCCCTGCTTTAAAAGGAATTGTTCCCGAACTTTTATCGAAAACCGCCTTTATTTTACCTCCCATTAAATCGACGAGCAAGGTGGCTATTTCCTTCCGAATAAAGTACATGCCAACGCTATGCGACTGTATAACGGCGGTATCGCCGTAAATATCGACAATAAGGCCAGGCAGCCCATCACCTTCGCCATGAACCAACCGGAACATATTGGTTTGAGAATTCGAAAAAAGACCAAGTTTTTGCCTAAGGGCAATTGCACGTTCGAGTTTACCTCGCCATAAATTGGCATTAACAGTAACCGGGGTAAAGCTAAAAATGCGGACGCTTATTGAACTTGGTTGGTAGTGGCCTAACGCAAGAAATTTACCGTCGCTACTTAACACCTCAACAACATCGCCTTCGCTTACATTACCATCAATTCGTTTAATTGCTCCCGAAAAAACCCAAGGGTGAAACCTTTGTAACGATTGCTCTTTACCTGGTTTTAGGTATATTTTAATCATATTACTTTGTCGTTAGTTTATTTGCTATCCTGTAGCAACTTAAGGTAAATTTCGCGGCATGCCCAAGCGTCGATAGCGGCATACTCCTGCTGCGGTGGGGTTAGTACGGTCGACTCCCAATTCGAAAGCTGCTGCGATTTCGAAACGCGAACATTAAGCACAATGGCTGCAAGTTTTCGTACACTTAAACACTCAATACCGTGCTGTGGGGCAATTACTTGCAATTCGACAAATCCTTTTGGCTCGAATGTTTCGATGCGCTTAAGCGCTTTAAGGTCGTCGCGAATTGCAGCGCCAACCTTAGTAAAATTCTCGTTTTCGAAGTAGCTAATTAAACTTGGCGTTAAGCCACAGCTATTTACCCTAACAAGAAGCGCAAAGTTTGGAACAGCAAGTTGTAAAAGGGCAAGCCCGTGCACAACTCCTTTTCGAAACGAAGGCTTGGTTTCGGTGTCGAAACCAGCAACGGAATGACACATTATACGAGGGAGATATTTCTCAACATCCTCTTCGGTATTGGCAATGGCAATATCGCCGTCGAAAACCAATCGAGGTAAGTTAACTATGTCTTCGTTGCTAATACTTTCGGCAAACATTGGTAGTATAAATCTATATGTTATCGTTTTGGCGGCGGGTTACAAACCAGTTGCTGGTATCCTTGTCGCTTTCGGTCGTGCTATCCTCATCGTCGGTTTCGAGGTCGAGCCCACTAAAATTTAGTAAGTGCAATGCTCGTAGGCCATTTGCTAAACGAATGCCCCAAAACTCGCGAAAATTTGTGTTACACTCCCAAAGGGCATCGTTCATTTCTTCAACTTGTCCTTTTTGGTAAAGCATTGTAAAGTTCTTTAAATCCTGGTAAACATCGGCTAAGTACTCCGAAATAGTTGCCGTAAACTGCTCGTCGGTTTCAGAAACCCGGGGATCGAATATTTCGGGAAAATCGTCGTGCTGTTTAAGCAATACTTTGATTTTTAAACGGATATCCTCATATATATCTTCGGTAACGTATTTTTGGCTACCCTCTTCGTAAAGCGGTTCGTTTAATGGCAAAAGCGTTGCCTTATAGTAAAGAAGTGGCACAAGTTTTCCGGCAATTCCAACAAATTCGATACGAGAATAGCGCTCGATATTATCGAAAAACGCACAGTACTCCTTAGCTACTGTTGCAAACTCAACTACGTTTCGGCTGTAAACCAGCTCCTTAATATCGTAACCCATACGTTGAAGATTAAACAACAAACCTACTCGAATTTTACAACATGAGCAAACCCCAATTCTTAAAACAAATTAAATATGCAACGGAACTGATATTAATTACTTGTAATAAAACCACTTGTACAAAACTGGGTTGTATAAAGCTACCTGTTTTTTCGTAAAGCAAATTTTAAAAAAGTGACTTCGCATAACGAAAAAAAATGTGGCTCAACTTATAATTATGCATTTACACACAAAATGCAGTACACAATTCTGCAAACCTAAAAACAATGCATTCATCTTATAACCTGCATATTAGTTAGTGGTACATATAATTTATGTATTAGATTACTATGCTTAGTCAACATTAATCACACATTTACCCCTTATTTAATTATTATAGACATACTCTATCAAAAAAAACATGCACTTCGTCCACAGCAACCATTGTATTCATCACAATTTACCATACACTACAGCAACTATTTTTTTTATTTACGTAATACATATAAAACATTGTTCTCTTTGAAAATAAACCAAATAACATAAAAAGAATATGGACTTATACACTAAAACCGAAACAGTACAGCAAGACATTGACAAGGATTTTATCGCGTCAATTTTTCAACCCGAAAACGTCGATGTAATACTTAGCAAATCGACCACCGTTAAGTATCGAAAGCGCGAAACAGTTATAAAAAGTGGCGAATTTGTTTCACACTTAATTCTTATTTACAAAGGGTTTGTAAAGGTTGAAATTGAAAAGGGTAAACGTAACCTAATTCTCGACATTGTTCCGGCAATGAACATAATTGGCTTGCCCGTTGTGCTAAACCTTGCAAAATACGATTTTTCGATAGTTTCGCTCACCGAGTGCGAAGTACGCCTACTTCCAATTGACACTATTAAGTCGATAATTTCGGGAAATGGTAAAGTGGCCATGCAAATTATAAACTACGCTAACGACCAGTTTGTGTTCCCAATGTTAAATAAGCTACAGTGCATTTCGCATAACAATGTAAGGGGTCGCCTAGCGCAGCTTTTGCTAAACCTAGCGCAGAATACTCACCAGAGCAAATCGTTCACACTATTTATTTCGCGTACCGAAATGGCTGAAATGATTGGCTTTTCACGAGAAAATGTAATACGTATTCTATCGGAATTTCACACCGAAAATATTATCAGCATTTCAGGGAAGAATATTGAAATTAAAAACTTCCCAAAGTTAGAAGAACTAGCAAGGTATAGTTAAACAAAGGTATAGTTAAACAAAGGTTGAGTTTAGGATTAGGCTCACATTGGGGTTTCTCGGTGTGAGCCTTTTTAATTTACTCGTCGGAGAACTGCACCAGCATGTTTCGGTAGGCCGAAAATATTTTCGATTTCGAAACAAATCCAACATACTGGCCCTTTTCAATTACAGGTAAGTTCCAAGCAGCTGTCTCCTCAAACTTCTGAATTACCGAAGACATTGGTTCGTTAATGTCGATAAAGTCGGGAGGAATACTCATTAACTCGCGAATAAACGTATTATCGTACCTCTCGGTTTCGAACATAACCTCACGAATATGGTCGAGCAAAACGTAGCCCAGCATCATTTTGTCGCTATCGACCACAGGAAAAATATTGCGGCGCGAACGGCTAACAGCATCAACAAGCTTACCTAGCGAATCGTCGGGGTGAACTACAATAAAATCGTTTTCAATTACATTGCCAAGTTTTAAAAGGGTAAGCACAGCCTTGTCCTTATGGTGTGTAATTAAATCGCCACGGGCAGCAAGCCTTTTAGTGTAAATCGAATGCGGTTCAAAATACATTATTGTAATGTAAGATATTGTTGAAGTAATCATTAGGGGTATAAAAAGCCCGTAACCGCCCGTTAGTTCTGCAATAAGGAATATAGCAGTAAGCGGAGCGTGCATAACACCTGCCATGGTTCCTGCCATGCCCACAAGGGCAAAATTGCTTTCACTAAGGTTGGTTTGAAAAGTTAGGTTTAAAAATTTGCCAACAAAAAAACCCGAAACACCACCAATAAAAAGTGTTGGAGCAAATGTTCCCCCAACTCCGCCAGCACCAGTAGTTATGGCCATGGCAAAAACCTTAAAAGCTATTAGCATTCCTAGTAATCCTAATAGAATCCATTGGTTTTCGTGAAAAGAGGAGAAAATACTGTTTCGAAATAGGTTTTCTACTGTACCATCTAATAGATTCTGAAGCGTATCGTATCCCTCACCGTATAAAGGAGGGAAAATGAAGATAAGTAAGCCCAAAAGCAAACCACCTACCATCCATTTAATATAGGGGCTTCGAGTTCTATTAAAGTTGCTCTCGACCCGCATAGCGACCCTTGTAAAGTAGAGAGAAACTAGACCACAAAAAATTCCAAGTAGAATGAAGAAAGGGATTTTTTCGAGGGCAAAGGGCTTCACAATTTCGTAGGCAAAAACCACATTTTTCCCCATTAAAAAGTAGGAAATTGTAGTACCCGAAACGGCTGCAATTAGTAACGGAACTATTGACGCCATGGTTAGGTCGAGCATAAGAACCTCAAGAGTAAAAATAAGCCCAGCAATTGGAGCCTTAAAAATTGAAGCAATGGCAGCAGCCGATCCGCAAGCCAAAAGCAGGGTCATTGTTTTGTAGTTAAGCCGAAACAGCTGCCCAATGTTCGAACCAATGGCTGAACCCGTAAGTACAATAGGAGCCTCTGCTCCTACCGAGCCTCCAAAACCAATTGTTATTGTGCTCGCAATAATCGACGAAAACATGTTATGTCGTTTAATTCTACTGCTCTTTCGCGAAATGGCGTAAAGAATTCGGGTAACCCCGTGGCCAATATTATCTTTAATAACGTACCTTACAAAAAGAAGGGTAAAAAAGATTCCAATTCCAGGGAGTGCTAAATAAAGAACAATGAACGAGCCATGCTCCATTAAGCGCTCCAAAAGTGTATGGGTAAACTGGACAGTATTTTTTAGAAGAACAGCTGCAAGTCCGCTAAGTATTCCAACAATGCAGCTGAGCACCAGAATTAGCCTTTTTTGCCCCAATCGGGTTAAGGACACTACTCCAAAATTAAGAAGTCGTAATAAATTCCGATAGAGTAAAATTCTAATTCGCCTAATCATGATTGTTGGGGCTTTGCTTAACGACTGTGCGTATAGTTATTGTTTTAATAATCATGTATATGCGTCTCTGCGTCTCTGCGTGAACTAAAAATTTACCGAGAAATTGATATTTCTATTTACCTCTTTTACTAAAATGCTTCGAGTTTCCGTGTTCACCGTACCCAATTTCTTCGCCAGTTAAGTGAATTCGAGCTTCAAGACATTTTTTACAATCGTCGGCCGAGTCGTCGAGGCAAGGTTTGTTGTCGTACAGTTTATACTCGTTACGGTACAAACCAGGTGTAATATTTGGCATTACAATATTGGCTCCAACCTTAATCCCTTTCTCTCGCCCAAGTGGATCGATGGCTTGAAGTGCAGTTGGGGCAACAATATTTATGTCTTTCATTATAATTCGAACAATGGCAATCATTTTAAGCCCCAAGTTAAACCGCTCTTCGAGCGGAAGAAGTTGGTCTGAGATTTTATACAATGGAGTATCGGGATGCTCAATATAGGGTCCCATTCCCACCATGTCGAGGTCCATTTCTTTAATCCAAAGTACATCCTCAGCAAGGTTTTCAACGGTTTGAAAAGGCAGCCCAATCATTACTCCCGACCCAACCTGATAGCCTACTCGACGCAGCGCTTTAAGACATTCAACTCGTTCATCGAAATCGTGAGCGCTGTTGCTTGGGTGTAACTTGGCGTAAAGCTCTCTGTTTGAGGACTCAATGCGAAGAAGGTAACGAACAGCACCATTTTCGAACCATTCGCGGTAGGTGTCTTCGCTTTGCTCGCCAAGCGAAAGGGTAATTCCCAACTCGTTATTTGTAGCCTTGCCAATTTTTTGTAAAAGTTTAGTAATTCGCGAAGTAAAAGCCTTTGTACTTACCTCTCCTGTTTGAATGGCAATACTTGCGTACTTATTTTCCCAAGCAAATTTAGCCGCTTCAAGAACCTCATCGTCCGATAAATTGTAGCGACTAACATTGGTATTTCCCGAGCGAATGCCACAGTAAAAGCAATCCTTGCGACAAATATTCGACAGTTCGATTAGACCTCGGAAGTAAACCTTTTTCCCAATATACTGCTCCTTAACCTGTGCAGCATGAGCATACAGTTTATTTCTATCCTCGGGTCCACTATTAAGTAGTAATTCTATATCGGCTAAGGAGTAACTCTCCTTTTTAAGAACCTGTTCGAAAGTGTCCATTTTCAAATATACATATTTATATGGTAGCAAAAATACTTAATATATTTGGCATGCGAAATTGCCCAAAATGAAATTGTTACCCAAGTATACTATTTCTTCAACATGCTTAAACCCCTATAACGATTGCACTAACAAAAAGTTTTTGTATGTTTGTTGCCGCATTTGCAACACTATATATATCACATAATCAAGCACATTGAAATAAAAACTTTTTATAAATCGAATCCATGACATTAAAAGTAGTAGTAGTTGCGCTATACGCGTTAATGATTGTTATTATTGGAATTATTGGCCTCAGAAAAACTAAGTCGTTCAACGACTTTTTTCTTGGTGGCGGTAATGTTGGCCCTTGGATGTCGGCCTTTTCGTATGGTACAGCCTACTTTTCGGCTGTTCTATTTATAGGATTTGCTGGAAAAATTGGGTGGGACTTTGGATATTCGGGTCTTTGGATTGCATTTTTTAATGCCATTGTTGGTGTTTTTTGCGTTTGGGCAATTTTTGGCTGGCGTATAAAGAAAATGTCGACCGAGTATGGCGTTTCAACCATGAGCGAATTTCTTGAGAAACGCTATAACAGTCCTTTCTTCAAGCTGCTTGCATCCATTGTTATTTTTGTTTTTATGATTCCTTACTCTGCAGCAGTTTTTATGGGGCTTTCGTACCTTTTTACTTCGAGTTTTGGAATCGATTACGTTTATGCCTTAATATTCATGGGAGTTTTTACTTCCATTTACTTGGTGCTTGGTGGGTACAAATCGATGGCAATGATCGATATGATTTTTGGGCTCATTATGGTTGTTGGTGTTATTATTCTTTATTTCAGCACAGTAAGTAAGGGTGGTGGCTTAGTAAGTATTACCGAATCGCTTGCTGCCATTAAACCAAAACTTACCGAAATAGTTGGCCCTCCAGGTTGGTGGCCATTGTTTTCGCTTGTATTTTTAACCAGTGTTGCGCCCTTTGCAATGCCCCAGCTGGTGCAAAAATTCTACGCTATTCGCGACAAAAAGTCTATAAAAGTTGGCATGTATGCATCCACTGTTTTTGCAATACTTATTGGTGGAGTTGCCTATTTTATTGGCTCAACAACTCGCCTTTTTATTACAGTCGAAAATTCGCCTGCTGCGTTTAAAAATGGTGTTCCAATTTTCGACAGGTTAATGCCCGAAATGCTAACCAACGTAATACCTCAAGGGCTTTCGATAATTATTCTTCTACTTATGCTTTCAGCATCAATGTCAACTCTTGCTGCTCTCGTACTAATTTCGAGTTCGTCGTTTTCGAAGGATTTTTACGCAGGATTCATTAACAAGAGAGTGAGCGACAAGTCGTTAACCCTATTGATGAGGGTTATGAGCGTTTTCTTCGTTTTTCTTTCGGTTGCTTTGGCTTACATGAATATCGACTCCATTGTGGCAATTCTTGGCGTTTCGTGGGGTGCCATTGGATCGTTTTTCCTCGGCCCATTTGTTTGGGGGCTTTTTACCAAAACTGCAAATCGCTTTGGGGCGCTTTCATCGGGTATTTTAGGCCTTGCAACTTGCTTGGTTCTTTACTTTACCGGAATGCCTTCGCCACAAGCTGGTACAATTGGAATGCTTACTTCGCTTGCTATAAATCCTATTTTTAGTTATATAGGAAATAAAGTAACATTAAAAGTATAAGGTTAATAGACATTTATTGCATAAAATAATACAATAATGATTACTCAACAACTCCTAAACCCTCGCAGCATTGCTGTTATTGGTGGTTCCGACGATATTCAGAAACCCGGGGGGAAACTCCTTAAAAACCTTATCGACCATAAATTTAAGGGAAACCTTTACGTTGTTAACCCAAAGGTTGATAATGTGCAGGGTGTTAAGTCGTTCCGCGATTTTAACGACTTGCCACAAGTCGATTTGGCCATACTGGCCATTGCTGCTAAATTTTGCCCCCAAACCGTCGAAATTCTTGCAAAGCAAAAGGAAACCCGAGCTTTCATAATTCTTTCGGCAGGTTTTCATGAAGAAAGCGAAGAGGGTGCAAGACTCGAAGAGCAAATTGTTGAAACCATTAACGTAACTGGCGGCTGCCTTATTGGCCCAAACTGCATTGGCGTAATGAACTCCAACTATGCTGGAGTTTTTACAACTCCAATTCCTAAACTCGACCCAATGGGAATCGACTTTATTTCGGGTTCGGGAGCCACGGCAGTTTTCATTATGGAAGCAGGAATGCCCAAAGGACTTAACTTTTCGTCGGTTTACTCGGTTGGCAACAGCGCCCAAATGGGCGTTGAGGACATACTTGAGTATATGGACACCAGCTTCGACCCAAAAACAAGTTCTCGCATTAAGCTTCTTTATATTGAAAGCGTTAACAAACCTCAAAAACTTTTAAAGCACGCTTCGTCGCTAATTCGAAAGGGTTGCCGAATAGCTGCCATTAAATCGGGCGGTTCCGAAGCTGGAAGCCGTGCTGCAAGTTCGCACACCGGAGCGCTTGCCAGCAGCGACGTGGCTGTTGAAGCCCTTTTCCGCAAAGCGGGAATTGTTCGATGCTATGGTCGCGACGAACTAGCCACCGTTGCAGCAATTTTTATGCACCCCGAACTTAAGGGAAAACGCATTGCCATTATAACACACGCTGGCGGTCCTGCAGTTATGCTTACCGATTCGCTCTCGAACAATAAACTCGAAGTGCCAAATATCGATGGTCCTAAGGCAAAAGCGCTTCTCGAGAAACTTTATGCTGGCTCGTCGGTTGCAAATCCCATCGACTTTCTGGCAACTGGAACAGCCGAGCAACTTGGACATATAATCGATGCATGCGAAAACGACTTCGACAATATTGATGCTATGGCAGTAATTTTTGGTAGCCCAGGCCTATTTCCTGTTTTCGATGTTTACGACCTGCTCGACCGTAAAATGAAGGAGTGTAAAAAGCCTATTTACCCCATTCTTCCCTCAATTATAAATGTAAAAGACGAAATAGCACACTTCCTTGGTAAAGGTAGAATTAACTTTCCCGACGAAGTAGTTTTTGGCAATGCCCTTGCAAAGGTTTACCACACAACAAAACCTCAGGTTGCCGAGCCCAAAATGCCAAAGGTAAACGTTGCTGAAATTCGCAAAATTATCGACAGCGTTGGCAATGGCTACTTAGCACCCGATAAACTACAGGAACTACTCGATGCTGCTGGCATAACACGAGCAGGCGAAGCAGTGGTAACCTCGGCCGAAGTGGCCGTTAAGTCGGCCCAAAAGTTGGGATTTCCAGTGGTAATGAAGGTTGTTGGTCCCGTTCACAAATCCGACGTAGGCGGAGTGGTACTAAACGTTAAGGATGCCGAAACAGTAACCCGCGAGTTTAACCGAATGATTAGTATAAAGGATACAACTGCAATTCTTATTCAACCCATGCTTTCGGGGGTTGAACTTTTTGTAGGTGCAAAACGCGAGGATAAATTCGGACACATGGTGCTTTGTGGATTAGGTGGTATTTTTATTGAAGTTTTAAAAGACGTAACCGCCGGACTAGCCCCTATTGCCGAAACTGAAGCATTAGATATGATTCAACGTTTAAAGGGATATAAAATTCTGCAAGGAGTTCGCGGTCAGGAACCAGTAAACGAGCAGCACTTTGCCGAAATAGTATCGAGGGTTTCGGCTTTAGTAATGGCTGCACCCGAAATTTTCGAAATGGACTTAAACCCTTTATTGGGAAGAAAAGATAGAGTTGTTGCTGTTGACGCACGTATTCGAATTGAAAAATAGACGATTATGAACAAATTTTACGAAAGGGTTAAACGACTAACCGCAACCGAATGGATGCTAATTGGAACTGTAATCGTTTTACTTTTCCTAATTGTAAAAAAATGGGATTGGATTTCGAAGGAGGCCTCCGAGTCGTTTTCGAATATATTTAAACCACGAACGTAATAAACTTTAAGTATTTCATAAAAAGACCTCCAAATTGGGGGTCTTTTTTTTACGAAAAACAATAATGCACCCATGTTTTTTTTGCAATTTTCGCAACTTAAAAATAAAAAAGTTGCGATTTTCGCAAATAGCGTTCACTGTTCACACTCACTTCACCTTTTTCTTGCAAAAATCGCAAATATCGAAAACAGCTCCGCGCAAAACCGTTTTTTATATTACAATTTTCAATCTACTTTTGATGATATAACCCAATTTAAAAAATATATTATGAAACGTTTAAAAATTATTATAAGTAGCATTTTTATGTTAACAATAATGTTAAGCCCATTTTTGTTAACTGCTCAAAATATAGACACCCTTTCAACATCTGCTAAAATAGACTCCATTTATAACAAGTTAAATTCTATGCAAAATATGCAGAAGCAGATGTATACCGAAACAAGGAATGCTCCACTCGCTAACAAGAAATATGGTATTGAGTGCAATTTATTCCGACTTATCGCATTGGACGAAATAGTATCGTTTAGTGGAACATTTTCTTTGTTCGACATTAACCGAAATGCTGAAATTGCATTCCCAATTTTTTATCTGAACCCTAAGGAGTCGGAAGCATTAACCGAATTTACACTGGATTGCCATTACCGTTACTTTTTGGGAAATACCCAAAATGGCTTTTACATAAGCGGTTTTAGTAGATATGCTTATTTAAGGGGAACTATTGGATTAAACAAGATGTATTTTTGGGATAGTACTCCACCAAACAATGAAACTGGAAGTGAGAATAAGTTTGGGATAGGTTTTGGAATAGGCTACCGAATATTTTCATATAAAGGTTTTTACTGGGGTACCAGCGTGAGTATAGGTAGGTATATCATTGGTAAAAGTGATAAATTCATGGGGTATCTCGATAATGATAATAGTTATATTATTGATTTTGAATTGCTTAAATTTGGATGGGCATTTTAAAAAAATGAACCATATGCTTTTTAAAATTTAGCCATTACTATTTAACCTAAAATAAACAAGTCCAAAAAATTCATTTCTCTTTTTAAATCGCCATATTGTGAAAAACACAAAAATCTTCAATCTTTTCGGCCTTCTTGTTGTTAGTCTTTACTCAATAAACGTTGTAGCACAAGACGATAAAGCATTAGAAAACTTCGAAACCAAAGAAGTTAACGAGTTTGCAGAAAACATTACAAGCAAAGACTCCGCTGAACTTGAAATGCAACCCGAAGTGAACAAATCGGTATCGATTGGCGAAAATGCCGAACCAAATAGCGCAGAATTAGAAAGCAAAAACCTTGATAAAGAAAAGCAAAAATACGAGGGTCAACAAGCAACACGATACTTTGAGTCGCCAACGGGATACAGCCTTAAGCCAGGCGAAATTTACTACCAAAACTTTATGGGAATGTACAATCAGGTTAATGCTGGCATAACCAAAAACATTTCGATTTCCGTAGGAACTTTACCAATGTTTCTATTTGGAAATAATATTAGTATCGTTTGGATTTTCCCAAAATTTTCGATTCCAATTATTGAGGATATGGTTAACTTAAGTTAAGGCTTATTTGCAGTAACATTTTTTGAAAAAGACTACTTGGGTAATCAGCATACAAACTATGCCGATGTTTCCATAGCAACGTTAACAATAGGTAACCGCGACAATAATTTTAGTATTGGGGCAGGGCGTGGCTACTCCTCGGTGGGCGGTTATGCTAAACAACCACTATTAACCCTGAGCGGAATGGTTAAGGTATCGAATAAAAGATACATTATTACCGACAACTACTCAACGGATTTAGGTAATTATAAATTAACAATACTTACAGCTGGTTATAGGTTTATGCTTAAACGGGCAAATATCGATCTTGGCTTTTTGGTTAGTTTTGAAAAAAATAAGGTAGGCCAAGTTTTTCCTATACTGGGCTTTGCTGTACCACTAAATAAATTTGGGAACAAAAGCAACAAAAAGTAACCAATTGTAAGTTTCGTACTATGCTTCATTAATTCGAATAATTGTTAGCACAAAACTTTTCGGTATTGTTCAATTTCCTATCTTTGTGTAAATCGTTATTGCTCGAAATCAATTGAAGTTATTAAATAGTAAAACCTTACAAGTATGAAAAAACGAGTTGGAATATTTTATGGCCCAGCAGGTGGATCGACCGAAAGGGTGGCTAAAAAAATTCAAATCGCCTTTGGCGAAGATGTTGCCGACCTAATTCCCATAAAGAATTGTACTGCTGCCGATATTAACAAGTACGAAAATGTAGTTTTTGGCTGCTCAACCATAGGCAAAGAAACATGGCAGTCGGATAAGTCGAAACCCGATTGGGACAATTTTCGCTCCGAACTAGATAAAATAAAGTACGAAGGTAAAACCTTTGCTCTTTTTGGCCTTGGCGACCATATTGCCTACGCAGCCATGTTTGTCGATGCAATGGGTATTTTAGCAAAAGAAATGCTAAAGCATAATGCCAGTATTATTGGGAAAGTTCCAACCTGCGAGTACGAATTTAAGGAATCGGAAGCCGTTTTTGGCCACGAATTTATTGGGCTTCCTATTGATGAGGACTTTGAAGCCGACCTAACCGACCGCAGAGTTAAGGAATGGGTTGCTCGCCTTAAAATGAATTTTGCATAGGTAACTTGCCTTTCAGTTTTAAAAACTGTTCAGCTTTTCATTCATAGTTGCATACTTTTAATTTGCTTATAATTAAGTATGTAAATGAAAGGGTGAACAGTTTTTTATTCCATTATACCAAAACCTTAGTGAATTATGTAGTGTAAAGGCAATCGATTTTATATGCTGAAAAACATAAATAAAATACTATATTTGCCTTTAAAATTTAAAAGCCCCTACCAATGGCTTGCAAAACGTTGAAGATATGGTAATTACAAAAATGGATATCGATAGCGCTTTTGAAGGTGTTTGCTCACTTCTTATTGGCCTTAAACCTCGCGAAAAGGATTTACTCCGAAAAAGTTTTACCTGTGCAACTTATAAAAAAGGAGAAATAATTTACCGCGATGGCGACATTCCTACAGGCTTAGTGTGCCTTTACAAGGGAAAAGTAAAGATTTATAAGGAAGGCGTTGGTGGTCGCGATCAAATTGTGCGCATGGCAAAACCCAATGGATTTATTGGCTACAGAGCCCTTTTTGCCGACGAAAACTATATTGCTTCGGCACAAGCCATTGAGGACTCAATAATTTGCGAAATTGAAAAAACTTGCCTAATTAAAATACTTAAATCCAACGCATTACTTTCGTACCACATTCTTAAATCGGTTGCAACCGAACTGGGCTTTTCCAACAGCCGCACCGTTACGCTTACACAAAAACATATTAGGGGTCGCTTGGCCGAATCGCTTATGTTTCTTCGCGACACATACGGCCTCGAGGACGATGATGAAACAATTAAGGTATACCTCTCGCGCGAAGACCTTGCCAGCCTGTCGAATATGACAACCTCGAACGCAATTCGAACCCTTTCGGCTTTAGCCGATGAAGGCGTACTCGAACTCGACGGGCGAAGAATTAAAATTCTCGATGCCTATAAACTCGACCGTATTAGCAACTTAGGCTAATTTACTACACATATTATTTATGTTTAAGGGGGCTTTTAAAGCTCCCTTTCTGCATTGTTCAACTAAAAAGTTATAAAACAATGTGTAAACCGTTTATTCGTTTACCTTTGGATGCAATTCTTTTAAATTTTAAAAATTCTCATAAAATAATGTTAGTTAACAACAAACTCGACAAGTCGTTTGGCCCAGTAGGTTCTGCTTCGGGAATTCTTATTTTTACTGTTGGTTTAGTAATGGCTTACCAATCATTATTGGCACTTTTAGTTGCACTTCTTGGCGCTTTTTTTGGCTTTTCGTATTCGAGTACTCATATCGATTTCGACCAAAAGCGAGTTCGATTTAGCAATAATCTTTTTGGCATATTTAAAACTGGGAAATGGATAAATATTGAACCAAACATGGCTGTTGGCCTTAAAAAAAACAATAGAACCTGGCGCTCGTACAGTAAAGGAAACCGAACGTACGATTGCACCCAAATCGACTTTAGGCTAAACCTTTACGACTCGAACAATAAAATTATTTTGCCCCTTAAAAAGGTTCAGTCGGTTGTACTTGCAAAAGAAGAACTAGAACTAATGGCAAACCTACTTGGCTTAAAACCAATTTAGTAAAAGTAGGCAAAGGAATTAAATTAGGATATTTAACACATTTATAGTACCTTTGCGCCAAGAGGTAGTTCCTATGGCTCCCAATAGTTCTCGGGAAAGGGTTGGTTTTACTAACCAAAAGCATTTTTAAGGTTAAAAAACAGCCGCTTGCCAAATACACCCCAGTCGCTAATCAATAACTAAAAAAACAATAATAACACACTATGGGTAGATCGCAAGAAACCTTTAACAAAAGGGACAAGGAAAAGAAAAGACTAAAGAAAAAGCAGGATAAACTGCAAAAGAAAGAGGAACGCAAAACCACCGATACAGGAAAAAGTTTTGAAGATATGTTTGCTTATGTTGACGAAAACGGCAACTTGTCTTCTACCCCACCCGATCCAAAGAGCAAAACAGCAGTTAAAATGGAAGATATTCAAATTTCCATTGCTCGTCAAGCCGACATTGACCCAGCCGATTTAATTAGAAAAGGTACTGTTGCTTTCTTTAACGACTCAAAGGGCTACGGTTTTATTAAAGACCACGAATCGCAGGAAAGTATTTTTGTACATATTAACGGGCTTCTCGACAGAGTTAAGGAGAACGACAAGGTTACCTTCGAAACCGAAAGAGGACAAAAAGGGCTAAACGCCATAAAGGTTAAGCTAATACCTAAAGAGTAAATATAAACAGAAAGGCTGCCAATTGGTAGCCTTTTTTGCTTTATTGGGCGTTTATAGTATTGTAAGGGGCAATTAGAATTTTTCAATTCTAATTGCCCCTTTTTATTTGCTTTTTTTTATAAATACTGTGTAATGCATTTATTCCAGCATTAATAGGTTAAGCGCCTAAGTAAACAAGGCAATACAAATACACCTTTATATATAATACTCAAAAGCATATAGAATTTATGGTTTAAATTTTGCATTATGAGCATATGTTCATTATCTTTGTATCAATCATTTGCTCATAAACTATGTCGCCAAGACTAAAAAAACTAAGAAAAGTACTTAACCCACCTGTAATTAAAGGATTTAAGCCGTACGGCCCCGAGGTAGGTTCACTAAATACTGAGCCTATACTTTTACATTACGAAGAGTATGAAGCGCTTCGCCTTTGTGACTACGACATGTACAACCACCATGAGGCATCGGCAATAATGGGCGTTTCGCGCCCAACATTTACTCGTATTTACGCTTCGGTTCGTCAAAAAGTGGCTATGGCCTTTGCCGAAGGCCGACAAATGTCCATTGAAGGTGGCAAGGTATATTTCGACAGCGATTGGTATAGCTGCGGAAGCTGTAAATGCTTTTTCAATAATCCTCAAAAAGAAGTTGAAATAAGCAATTGTCCTCTTTGTGGAAGCGATAAGGTTAGCAGCAATAACATGGAAGATGGAACCGACGAACAAAATGCAAGTAAAAATTGCAACGACATTTGCTTTTGCCCCAGTTGTGGTTACGAAGAAGGTCATAAATTAGGAAAGCCTTGCAGCCAAATGGTATGCCCTAAATGCAATGCAAAAATGAGACTAAAAAAGTAACAGGAATAGAAATAAAAATTGTTGAAAATGAAAGTAGCAATAACATCATCGGGAAACACCTTAGACTCATTGCTCGACGAACGCTTCGGCCGCTGTCCCTATTTTGTAATATACGACACCGAAAGCAAGGCAATGGAGTTTATACCAAATCCCAATATAAACGCCGAAAACGGAGCTGGGCCAGCATCGGTTCAACTTGTTGCCTCACGAAATGTGAGCAAAATTGTGTCGGGCGAGTTTGGGATGAAAATCAAATCGCTCGTCGATAGCCTTAAAATACAAATGATTGTAGTTAAGGAACCTAACAAGAAAGTAAGCGACATAATTGAAATGCTAAATTATTAAGCCATGCCAAAACTCGATGGAACAGGCCCCGATGGAAAGGGCTCAGGAAAAGGTAGGAAACTTGGAGATTGTGAAAAAGGAACCGATAAGGATAACCCTCAAAAACTTGGCAAAGGACTGGGGTTAGGCCGTAAATCGGGAACCGGAAGCGGTAAAGGAAAACGTTTACAAAGTGGAAAACACTAAGTACTAACCTTAATAAATAATGCTATGCCAAATTTTAATCAAACTGGCCCAAAAGGACAAGGTCCAAAAACTGGCCGCAAAAAGGGACACTGTACAAATAATGATGAAGGAAGTAAAACCCAACCCGAAAGCGATACTCCCAACGAGAAACCCCCTGAAAACCAAAAAATGGGTTTAGGGCGTGGTGCACATGGACGTGGACGCGGCTTGGGTTTAAAGAATCGATTAAGGGGCGCTTCTAAATAACTCTCTTCAATTATTCACGGGGTGACTTCAAGTCACCCCGTGAATAACTAATAAACCATTCAACCAATTTTACACTGAGCGGAGTCGAAGTGCACCAAATTAACTTAGTTAACTAATTAACCAATCAACTAAACAAAAATGAATAAAACTATCGCCATCCCAATGGAAAATGGAGTGCTTTGCGCTCATTTTGGGCACTGCCAACAATTTGCAATTGTAAAAGTAGAAAATAGCAAAATTATCGACATAAAGGAGATAACTCCTCCCGAGCATGTTCCGGGCTTATACCCAAAGTGGGTTGCCCAACTTGGAGCAACCGATGTAATTGCGGGTGGAATGGGACAAAAAGCCATTGACCTGTTTAACGAGCAACATATAAATGTTTTTATTGGCGCTCCACTTACCTCGGCAAAGGAACTTGTTTTAAATTTTATTGAAGACAAACTAGTACTAAGCGCAAATTACTGCAACCACGAAAACGGTCATGAACACGGAAACTGCAATCACTAAAGAACAAAAAATGGTTGACGAGAAATGCGAAGCATGCTTTTTGAAAACCTACATGCGCCTTTTTCAAAAATTTAATGTTAGTGAAAAACAGCAGCACGATTTTTTAGATTTCTTCAATCAAACTATGCAAAATGCTTCTGAACTTTCGAGTCCCGAAATACAGCGCATTTTAAGTAAAACTTTTTGTAGCATAATTCATGTTGCTGATCCATTTTTTGAAGAAAAGAAGAGCAGCAATTGCATTGCATTAGAACTTTACAAAACTTGGAAACCAAGGGTAATTGAAGCAAGTTCTCCTTTCGACATGGCACTACGACTATCCATTGCGGGTAACGTAATGGACTATGGAGCCAGTAGTAATTTAATATAAATAAAACGGTGGAGAATGTAATTAATGCCAAATTGGCAATAAACCACTCGGCTCTCCTTAGGCAAAGAATTCTTAATGCCAATAAAATTTTAATACTAGGCGATAACGCAGGCGAAATAGTTTTCGATAAACTTTTTATTGAAACTATTATGCATAGCGACGTTACCTATGCGGTAAAAGATGGCCCAATTCTTAACGATGTAACGCTTAACGACGCAGAGCAAACAGGAATGCTTGACGTTGCCGATGTTATTTCGAACGGATTTGATGCCCCATCAACAGTTCTAAAGTGCTGTAGCAAGGAATTTATGAATATATACCAATCGGCCGATTTAATAATTTCGAAGGGACAAGGAAACTTCGAGGGATTAATGAACGAAAACGACCCACGAATTTTCTTTTTACTAATGGCAAAATGCGACACTATAGGCAATTTATTAAATGTTAGCAAGGGAAGTTTTGTTGTTTACAATCAATTTTTTAACGCAAACTAATAAAATGCACTAGCATGGAAAAGGTGAAAATTGGAATCGTAATTTGCCAGCGCTACGCAACTTGTGCTGGTGGAAAATGCTTGCGTTCGCTACAAAAAAAAGAGGGAGCATTTGCAATGTATAAAGACACCGAAATTGAACTTGCCGGCTACACTACATGCGGCGGATGCCCTGGTGGGAATATTGAGTATGCACCTGAAGAAATGAAAAAAAATGGCGTAACCCACATCCACTTTGCCACAGGTTTTATTGTTGGCTACCCACCATGCCCATATATGGAACATTTCGAAAAGTTTATACCCGAAAAATACGGGATGAAAGTAGTATTTGGAACTCATCCAATACCCGAAAAATACTTTTTAACACACAGCAAACTAAATACGTGGAACTCGCCCTTTCTTCAAAAGGTTATTAGCAACACGTTAACCGATAAAGCTACAAGGCTAAAGTATGACTAAAAGAAACACCATTCGAATTGCAGTAGCTAGCGGAAAGGGAGGAACAGGAAAAACGCTTATTTCAACTAGCCTATTTTACACGCTACAAAATAATAACCAAGAAGTTACACTTATCGATTGCGATGCCGAAGAGCCAAACGATATGCTTTACTTTTCGGGAATTCACCAGAAATGCACTGTTGTTAGTCAACTTGTTCCCGTAATTAATGAAGCCAAATGTACGTACTGCGGAAAATGCCACGATTACTGTAGCTACAAGGCAATATTCATTCTTCCTCAGTCAAAAATTATTAAGGTAATGGACGACTTGTGCCACGGCTGTGGGGCATGCACTGTTGCTTGCAAGTTCGATGCAATAACCGAAAAAAGCGTTTCGCTTGGCGAAGTTAACAGCTATAGTATTAGCAGCAATTCGAAAATAATTGAAGCGCGAACCCGAATAGGAGTTTACTCGCCAGTTCCCATTATTAAATCGGCAATAAGCGAAGCGAAAAACCAAGGCTTAATTATAATGGATTCGCCTCCAGGAACTTCGTGCCCATTTATTCAAACCGTTGCTCAAGCCAGCTACGTTATTCTGGTTACAGAACCCACTCCATTTGGGCTTAGCGACCTAAAACAATCGGTTGAAACGCTTAAAACCATGCAAAAACCTTACGGGGTTATTGTAAACAGAGCAGGAATGGGAAACAACGAAGTGTACAAATACCTTGAAAAGGAAGGAATTACGCTTCTTATGGAAATACCGTTCGACAGAGAGATTGCATCTATTTACTCCAAGGGGCTTATTGTTGCCAAGCAAAAACCCGAACTTCAATTGGAGCTACTAAACGTTTTAAACATCATTTTAGCGCAGCATGGAAATAGCAATAATTAGCGGTAAAGGAGGAACAGGCAAAAGCAGCATAAGTGCAGCTTTTGCAACATTAACCAGTAACATAGTACTTGCCGATTGCGATGTTGATGCCGCTAACCTTTACCTTATATTCAACCCAACACATAGCGAAGAACAGGTTTATATTGCAGGGCAAAAGGCAGTTGTCGATTATTCTGTATGCAGTAATTGTGGCCTGTGCGCAAATTACTGTCGGTTTAACGCTATTCACTTTAAAAGCGAAAAAGTAGAAATTGACGAAATTTCGTGCGATGGCTGTCAACTTTGCTCGCACATTTGCCCCGAGAGTGCCATTACAATGGTTAACAACGACCGCAGCCGAATGTATTCAGGAACTTTTCGCAATGGCCAAATGGTATACGGACGACTGGCACCAGGCGAAGAAAACTCGGGAAAACTTGTTAATATGGTTCGCGAAAAAGCAAAAATACTGGCTAAGGAGAATAGTATAAAAAACATAATAATCGATGGTCCTCCAGGAATTGGATGCGCAGTAATTTCGTCGATAACAGGAGTTAACCACGTTGTTATAGTTACCGAACCCACTATTTCGGGACTACACGATTTAAAGCGAACACTTGAAGTTGTTTCGAAATTCAACCTAAAGGCTTGGGTAATTATTAACAAGTACGATTTAAACACCGAAATGACCAGCCAAATTGAGTTACATTGCTCCGAATTGGGCGTTTCGTTGGCTGGCAAGCTCCCTTTCGACTCGGCAGTTGTTGATGCTATGGTGAATTGTAAAAGTATTATTGAATGGAGCCCCAACTCGATAGTTGCTAAAGAAATTGAGAATATTTTCAGAAGAATTCAAATTGAATTCTCATAAAGCCAAACAATAGTAAAAAAAAGAAACCCTAACTAGAAAAGGTTTCGAGTATAAATTTTAAAAAATAAGATAATGAAATCAATTTCACTTTGGACAAGAAAATTTCAATCCGTTGTTGACAATGGTAGAAATCACAGTATTGTAATTGACCTTCCCGAAGCCAAGGGAGGTATCAATAGCGGACCAACAGCCCTTGAAATGTGCGTAATGAGCTTTAGTGGCTGCGTAGGAACCATTTTTGCACTGGTAGCCGAAAAAATGAGAATTACTTTCGAAAAAATGGAGGTTGAAGTAGATGCTCAACAAAAAAACAATGCTGCAACAATTACCGATTTACACTTCATTCTTACTATTGAAACAAAAGAAGAAAGGCAAAAAATTGAAAAATGCCTCGAGCATACTATCAACACTTGCCCTGTTGGAATTCTTTTTAAACAAGCAGGCATTAACATTACAAACGAAATAAAAATGCTTTAGTCCATGTCTGCATTTGATAAAGTTAATTTACCAACAGTTAAGAACATAATTGTTGTTGCTTCGGGAAAAGGTGGGGTTGGCAAATCGACTGTGGCAGCCAATTTAGCTATTGCCCTTAGTCGTAATGGCCATAAAACGGCACTTGTTGATGCCGATATTTTTGGACCTTCGATTCCAAAAATGTTTGGTATTGAGGATGCACAGCCCGAAGTATCGCAAGTTGACGAAAAGGATGTAATGTTTCCAATCGAAATTTTTGGCGTAAAAATTATGTCCATTGGCTTTTTTGTTAAGAAGAACCAAGGGCTAATTTGGCGTGGCCCCATGGCTGCCAATGCCATTATGCAACTTTTCGAAAATACTATTTGGGGCGAAATTGACTATATGGTTGTCGATTTCCCTCCGGGAACTAGCGACATTCAGCTAACTACCGTTCAAAAGCTTAATATTAACGGTGCTATAATTGTTACTACACCTCAGGAAATTGCGCTAAACGATGCACGAAAAGCTGCGTCGCTATTCAACAATAAAGATCTTAAGGTGCCAATTCTTGGAGTTGTCGAAAATATGTCGTGGTTTACGCCCAAGCCACACCCCGACGAGAAGTACTTTATTTTTGGAACGGGTGGAGGCGAATTACTTGCCAAGGAACTTGGAGTTAAGGTTATTGCGCAAATTCCATTAGTTGCCGAAATTGGTGAACTTGCAGAAAAAGGGTTTCCTGTTTACAGTTCGAGTAGCAAAGATGCCGTTGATGCCTTCGATAAAATGGTTGAAGCGATAACTTAAAAAATTTAAAACTCTATTAAATCAAACCACAAAGAAAGCAGAATCCCGATAGTTATACATAACCGTCTGACTAAGCGTGTTTTTCGAACGGTTACAGGAACTCCAGCGTTCTAAAATTCTTTTTCCTTTCTCCTTGATGAGAAAGGAAACAAAGAATCAAGGCAAAACGAAGCTTCTGCCCGCTCTGGTCTATTGCTCGTTTTTCAAGCAAAGTAGGCAAAGCCCCTTTGCTGAAAAACTACGCAATTGTCCATTCACCCAACTGCAGGCTCGCCTCCCGATAGCAATCGGGATTGCCGTCCCTCCGCACGTCGCTCATGGCAATTTTTCTGGAATTTCTTGGCTAATTCGATTTGATGTATTTGGATTACAATGCATTCTCATTGCTTAAACAAATCGGTATTTTGTGCATAAGTACTAATCTCTTTAATCGTTTACTTGACGGCTATAGATAGTTATCGGCAGCAAAGTTTCGCAATGTTTATAGCAAAAAAAAAAATTACTTTGAATGCTTTGCGTAAATCTTAGCGACTTTTGCGGTTAAATTTTATTTTATACAGAAAAGTAACCCATTAACTTACATTTAACTCCTTTAGGTAAGCACTTTTGGGTTTTACGCCTACCAAGCGCTTTACCTCCTTGCCATTTCGAAAAATAATTACAGTTGGAATGCTTCGAACCCCAAACTTCGAAGCCACTTGGCGCGAAATATCAACGTTAAGCTTTCCAACTTTAACCTTGCCCTTGGTTTCATCGGCAATTTCGTTCATTATGGGGGCAAGCATTTTGCATGGAGCGCACCAATCGGCCCAAAAATCGACTATTACGAGTCCGCTTTTTGTTATTGTGTTAAAATTTCCATCGGTTAGGTGAAGCACATTAACGCTTGTCTCTACCTCCTTAATATTCTTCATTTTATAAAACCCATAAACAAAGAATAAAAACAAAATTCCGAAAAGCGACAGTACAATTATTAGCCAAATACTCATTTTTGTTAGTTTGTAAGTTGAAGTTCCTTTTTAATTTCGTACACCTTAGCAGCCGAAGCAAGAGCGGCTACAGTGGCTTCGCCAACAGCAGTTGTAACCTGACGGTAGCGCTTAGCAATGGAGTCGCCGGCAGCAAATATACCCGATACGGATGTTTCCATGTCGCTATTAACAATAATTTCGCCATTCTGGTTTAGGCTAACAACACCTTTTAGCGTTTCGGTATTTGGCTGATAGCCAATAAAAATAAATGCTCCATCGGTTTTTAGCCACTCGCGAGTTCCCGTTTTTTTGTTATGAAGCAGCACCTTTTCTAAGCGCTCGTTGCCAGCAAATTCAACCACTTCGGTTTCCATTACAAACGAAATTTTCTCGTTGCTCATTGCCTCGTCAACGTATGCTGGAAAAGCCTGAAAATTATCGAACTGATGAACAATAGTAATTTTTGTGGCGTACTTGCTTAGCGAAACGGCTTCTTCTAAGGCCGAATTGCCACCACCAACTACAATAATTTCTTTCCCTGAAAAGAATTCGCCATCGCAGGTAGCGCAGTACGAAACGCCAAGCCCCTTGAACTCAATTTCGCCTTTTACACCCAGCATTCGTGGCGAACCGCCTAACGTTAGAATAATTGCGTTAGCAGTGTATTCAGTATCGCCAACCTTTACAATTTTAACAGGCCCCTCGTCGAAAATTACAGGATTTTGAGAAACTGTTTTAATTGTTGCACCAAACGATAGGGCTTGTTTTTTCATGGTGCTGGCCAGTTTGTATCCACTTGTTAACTCAACCCCTGGGTAATTAGCAATTTCATGCGTAAGTATTAACTGCCCGCCAACAGTTCCCTGATTGAGAATTAGTGTACTCAACTTGGCCCTAGAAAGATAAATGCCTGCCGTTAACCCGGCAGGCCCTGCTCCTAGTACAATAACATCGAAATGATTGGTACTATTCATTGCAATTATTAGTTAGATTTTGGTAAATGCTGGTCGAGAATTGAGCGAACCTGATCCATATTCTGAATGCTGCTGGTTGCTTTTACTACTTTGCCTTTTTTGTAGTACATAGTAAATGGTAATCCCATAAATCCGTTTGCTTCTGGGGCGTTACGAATAACAGTTGCTTCGGGCGAATCGAAAGGCATATCGGCAAATTTTATGTGCTTATACTCCTCCTCGAGTTCTTCCATAACTCCGTAAACGGGTATACACATAGGTCCCATACGTCCACAGCAAATCATTACGTTCTCGTTTTCTTCTAAAACCTTTTTCCAATCGTTGGCGGTTTCAATGTGATGTAAATTTGTGTCGAGTTTCATAATCGTTTTTATTTTTAGTTGTTAGTTTTATACGTTCCATTTTTGCGTTTCTATTACAACACAAAGGTATAGCAGCAATAGGCCGATATGACGTTTTTAAAACAATGTTTACAAACGCAGCAGTTGGTATATACCAATTTTATTACTTTTGATGTATGAATGAGAATAGCACTTGCCCAAACCTTGAACTTATAAATGCCTGCTTTGAGCTACTTTCGAAGGATGAGTGGGACCGAATTTCGATTGGACAAAGGGTAACTACCTACAAAAAAGGCGAACTTATTCTAAAGCAAGGCATTGTGCCCAACTACGTGCTATTTATAACCGAAGGCTATGCCCTAAAGTATATCGAAACCGAAGAGGGAAGATCGGTTAACGTCGATATTCTTCGCGAAGGCGACTTTATTGGCATACAAACCGTGCTTAGCGTTACAAGCTGTAATTACTCAATTCAAGCTTTATCGGAGCTTAAGGCCTGCTCAATTAACCTAGCAATACTTAAATCGCTTATCGAAACCAACATTTCATTTACCCTAAAGCTGCTAAAAAGGGCTGCAGAAGATGAGAATGCGTTAATGCTATTTCATACAAAGCTTACATACAAGCAAATGAGCGGCAAACTTGCCCAAACCCTACTTTTTCTTACCGAAAACAGAAACTCGGATCTTAACGTCTTTGGCCTTTTAAGTCGAAAAGACATTGCCAACTTTGCCGGCATTTCGCATATAAATGCAACTAAAATCCTTAAAGAATTCGAAAAAGAAGCAGTAATAAAACTCGAAGGTAAGGACATTTACATAATCGACCGAAAGCGATTGGAGTATTTATCGCAAATAGGATAAATATTCTTACTCCTCTTCAAAATACTCAAATGCCTCAATTATGTCTAGGTAAACACCATCGAAACCAGCATTTAGTATTTTTTTTGCATAGGAGTTATCGTTTCCGTAAATAATATTTTGCCAATCTGCTTCCCAGTATTTCACCTTGTAGTTACCTTCCCAATCGGGATTTTCGTCTAAAAGCCAATGCGGTTCATCGTTACTCCAGCTGCTCTGCCAGTAGTAGCGGTAATCTTCGGCTTCGCCAATCGATATATAGCAAACCACCATTCGGCTTCCGCCGTTTGCCTTGCTCCTAAGCTGTTCCACTTCGCTTGCCGTAAATTCGCCCAATTCGTTAAAAAACAAGTCCATTATTAGCAAGTCGTAGTTTGTAGCAGTTACAGCCGCAATAAATTGAGTCTTTGTAGCAAAACCCTCAGGGTTTATAAGGTATAAAAAGTTTTTAACCTGCGACAGCTGGGTAATATTGTCGCTATTTACATTATTAGGAACCAAAGGGTAATTTGGTATAGCATCGAGTTCACGTCGAGGAGCAGCAAAACCTATATATTCCTTTGAATTATTAAAATAATACGAATTATTAACCTTTGTTTCGGTTATGCAGTAATCGGTTACAAGAATAACATTTCCATTTGCATTAGAAATATCGAGAAAGGGCTGAAGATAAACGATTTCTTCAACAGGCGTTTCTACATTATCACTAATATAGCCAAAAAACAAATCTTCTTGTCCATGACCATCAATAGCATTAAGGTATTCGGTGCTTAATGCTCCGCTACTTTCGCCATCAACAGTAATTATTTCAATTCCATTTTGTGGAATAACAACAAAGTTAGGATTTACTGCCTTTGTATAAAGACTAATTCCAATTACAAACTCGCGCATATCCTGACGGAAATTGCGGTCGCCCCAATCATCGTCGTCGCATCCCGAAATAGCAAGAGTAAGTGAAAGGATAATTAAAAAGTTAATTTTTTTCATAGTTCATTGCGTAAGTTATATAACGGCTATGAGTTGATAAAGTGCAGGCGATTGAAACATCGTTATCGTCGCACGAGACGACACTGGATTGAAACGATTTTGTTTCCTAATCTGCTAATAACCTAAATTTTATTAACCATTTATTACAAGCTGGCTTTAAATTAATGATTCAATTTTCTTGATTAGTTTCTCTGTCGGCTCAAATAATGGCATTACCTTATTTTCGTTGAAATCGAATAGGTCATCATAATCCCCTTTCTGCCTCCAAGTGAATAGCTGAGCATAAAGAGTCCCTAATTCCTTTTCAATAATCTGTGTTTTAATAAAATGCTGAGTGAAATTTGTCTTTGCTCCGTTATGAGTTCCTGTTTTCAACCCATTTTTTAGGAGCAAAGCCATTACAGCATAATAAGTTGCGTAATAAAGTCTATTAATTGCAGAGTTCCATTTTTTATTTGTAGCTAGTATTCTTGCGTCATCAAAGGTGTCCCACGCACGTTCAATTCTGTATTTTATATGGTTTTCAATTTCTTCTTTCATTATAATCTGATTCCGTCGTGGCTAATATTTTCAAATAGAGGAGTTATGTACAGTCTTTCATTCCATTCTTTTTTCGTGTATATAACAGGAGAAATAACTTCACCTGTTTCAATTTCAACGTCATAAAGAACATTAATTAATTGTTTTTCAAATTCAAAACTTATTTTAGTTGAATTTAATAGGATTAATATATCCCAATCAGAAAACTTCTTAGCGGTCTTTCTTGCTCTTGAACCATAAAGATAAATCTCAGCATTTGGAGCAATAGAATAAACAGCTAACTTAATCTTGTTCAATATGTTTTCATATTTGCCCATAATACAAATATACGTTTTTCAATCGAATTTTGCTAAGTTTCCTGGTTCGTCTTCTACTGTAACTAAAATAAAATCTCTAAAAGGCAAAATACAATTAAAACTTGGCAACCAAAGGCATTTTTCGACCAAAGCCAAAAGCTTTAGAACTTACACGTAGTATGGGAGGACACTGAAAACGTTTATACTCGTTTATGTTTACTAGCTTAATAGTTCGCCTAACAGTTGCCAAATCGAAACCTTCGGCTACAATTGTCTCTTCGCCTTTTCCCTCTTCAATATACTTGTACAGAATTTTGTCCAAAATATCGTACTCGGGCAGCGAGTCGGAGTCCTTTTGGTCGGGTCGCAGCTCCGCCGATGGGGGCTTTGTTATGGAGTTTAAAGGAATTATCTCCTTCTCTCGGTTAATATACTGGGCAAGGGCGTACACGTCGGTTTTGTAAACATCGCCAAGAACGCTAAGTGCTCCGCACATGTCGCCGTAAAGTGTACCGTAGCCAACCGCTGCTTCGCTTTTGTTGGAGGTGTTTAGCAGCAAATGCCCAAACTTATTCGACAGCGCCATAAGCATTACAGCCCTAACCCTAGCCTGAATATTTTCTTCGGCTATGTTTTGTGGCAAGCCAGTAAATAATGTACTTAAGCTTTTATTGAATTCGCTAAATGCATTTTCGATGCTTACAATATCGTACTTAACATTAATATTTTCGGCAAGTTTTACGGCATCGGTAATGGAGTGATCGGACGAGTACTGCGAAGGCAAAAGAAGCACCCTAAGGTTTTCGCTTCCAAGCGCTTCTTGAGCAAGGCAAAGTACAACTGCCGAATCGATTCCTCCCGAAAGGCCAAGCGTGGCCTTTTTAAAACCCATTTTCCGAAAGTAGTCGGCAATTCCCAAAACTAATGCTTTATGAATTAGCGCAATACGATCGTTTTGGGTGGAATGAATAATTGATGGTAAAGACTTTATTGAATCGGTATCGACAATTTTAAAATCCTCTTCGAAACGCTTTAGCTGAAGAACAACATTTCCCTTGCCATTAAGCACCATCGAACCACCATCGAAAATTAAATCGGTATTGGCGCCAACCTGATTTACATAAACTACTGGCAAGCCAAATCGATGAGTAGTTCCTTTAAAAACCTCGAGCCTACGCTGGTAATTGTCCGAAGAAAAGGGTGATGAAGCAAGGTTTATAATGAGTTCGGGCTTATGCTTTGCAAGTTCGGCCATTGGCGAAACCTTGTAAAGTTTGCTGCGCCTAACAGCCGACGAGAGCGGCTGATCGTCCCACAAATCTTCGCAAACGGTTATCGCAATGCGTTTGCCACAAATTTCGGCAATTTTAAACTCGGTATTGGGTTCGAAGTAGCGGTACTCGTCGAAAATGTCGTAGGTTGGCAGCAATGCCTTGTGGTGAAGGCTAATTACTTCGCCATTTCCCAAAAGATAGGCTGAATTGAAAAGCAATTTCCCTGCCGATGCGTTATTTGGCGCAGGAGCGCCAACAATGGCGAATATTTCGCTGCAACTTAAAGCAATTTCACGAACTGTGCTTAGGCATTTTTCAATAAAATCGGGTCGGTCGAGCAAATCGTGTGGTGGGTAACCGCAAACCGAAAGTTCGGGGAATACAACCAAGTTGGCACCATTTTCCGTTGCACTTTGGATTAATTGGGTAATTAGCAATTTATTACCATCAAAGTCGTTAACAACAGGATTAATTTGTGCTAAAGCAATTTTCATTTTAATGTTTTAAAAAGCCAACCCTATACGCAACGACAAGCTACCAATAGAAACCATGCCAAATCCAGCCTTATAGGCCGAAGTGAAACCATTCGAAAAGTGAAGCCCTGCCTGTATTGCCGATGGGCCACCCAACGAGTACTCAACGCCAACACCAATTCCATAGCTGGCAAAAGCCCAGTCGGCTTGGTCAATAGTAGTTACCTCTCTGTCAACATTAAATGATTCTTCCCAAGCAAAGCCTTTAAGCTTTACATGGCCAGTAAGACCAACCTGAGCGTAAATTGAAAGATACCCAATTTCGATGGTTTTAAACTTAAATCCAAAAGGAATATTAATGTACTGACCCTTAAATTTAACGTTGCTTCCAGTTGGTAATATGTAACTACTATCGCGAGTAACTAACTTGTAATTAGGTTCATCGTACCTTAAATTTCCACCCATTTCGTTTAACGAAAGGCCGAATTGAAGTGCATACCTGTCGGCAAAGTACTTATCGCCAGCAAAGCCAATATTATAACCCATTACCGAGCCGTTGGGCTCGAACTTTTTAGTGTCGGAGGTAAGCCACGATACCTGTGGGTCGACAAATACCGTAAAACGATATTTTTGCGAATATCCTGAAATTGAATAACTGGCAAGCATTGCCAGAAGTGCTAGTATTTTTACTGAATATTTCATACCTAATAGTTTAAGGAACAAAGTTACTATTTTATTCGCTTTAGGGGTTTGTAAATACTTCATATTAACCTATTGGAGTTAACAAATTGCATTACAAGCAAATAATAAATATTTATGTTGAAATACTATGCAAAAACTAATTCGACTTTTTAACGAATTTCGTTAAAATAACAATTTGCTGACCACTAACTTTCCCCTCTATTTGCTCGGGGTTGTTGGCAACAAGCGAAATGCCACGAACCGCTGTTCCACGCTTTGCCGTAAAGTTAGCGCCTTTAACATCTAAATCCTTTGTCAGCACTACGGTGTCGCCTATCTGTAAAATGGCTCCATTACAATCTTTATGTACTGGCGAATCGTCGTGCTCACTACCTTCGCCAGTGGCTTTTGCCCAAACTAAGGCTTCATCGTCGAGGTAAAGCATGTCGAGCAAATCCTGTGGCCAGCCCTCGGAACGTAAGCGGTTTAGCATTCGCCAAGCAATTACTTTAACGGCAGGCACTTCGCTCCACATGCTATCGTTAAGGCAACGCCAGTGATTCGCATCTGTTTTATCGGCATTTTCAATTTGATCAATACAGGTTTCGCATGCCAGCAAGCATTCATCAATTTTACCCTTTAAAACTGGTTTTACTTCGTAACCTAATAGGTTTTGAGTTGTGCCGCATAGTTCGCATTTCGACTGGCTGCGTGCATGTAGTTCTTTGTCAATATTCATTTTGATTATACTTTTTTCTTTGGTTGCGAATGTAACCATTGTTTGTAAATATGCCAAAACAGAATAGTTGACCTGTGCGGAACTGAATGGGAATGGTCTTTTATTTCAACCCTAATTGCTTAAAAATTCTCTTTATCAAAATATTTTATGCCATTTCATTTCTTTCTGTATCTTTGCATACTGTTTTTCGTATAACAATTAAATTTCATCGTCTAAAGCAGGGATTTATCGCTGCCAAGGACTCAAATAAAACCCCGACCCGATATTTATCGGGATTAATCGGGACTAATCCAAAGGAGATTATCTAATGGAGAGGCGACTCGGAGGAGCACTAATTCTTGTTGAAAACAAGGAGAGTGTCAACAAATTAAATCAGATTCTTACCGCACATGCCAATGTAATAATTGGCCGTCAGGGCATTCCGCTTATGGATAGGGGTGTTAGCATTATTTCGTTGGTACTTCAGGGAAGTTCCGACGAAATAAGCGCACTTACTGGTCCCATTGGCAAACTCGATGGTGTACAGGTAAAATCGATTATGATGAAGGGTAATCCTTTATAGTTCCGAATCACCCTCAATTGCTTAGCTGCACAGCAGCAAAAAAGAATTTAAACGAACTGTAAAGGAGGAAATGTTATGAAATTCACACCAGAAACCTATCGGTTAGCCGATGAGCCAATGAAACCCTTTATTGACCCCGAAGAAATTTGGGAAACAATAAACAACACAAAGCCCACCAAGGAAAGGGTTAGAGAGGTTATTGCAAAGTCTCTTGCAAAAAATCGCTTAAACCTCGAGGAAACAGCAGTTTTAGTAAACACTACGGACCCCGAACTGGTTGAAGAAATTCTTCAGGGAGCTCGCACCCTAAAAGAGAATGTTTACGGAAACCGAATTGTGCTTTTTGCACCTTTATATATTGGCAACAGTTGTACCAATAATTGCACCTACTGCGGGTTTCGAACATCGAACAAGGAGGCCATTCGCACTACCCTTTCCGATGAGGAAATTGTTCACGAAGTGGAAGCACTTGAAGATAACGGGCAAAAACGGTTAATCCTAGTTTACGGTGAGCATCCCCGTTACTCGCCCGAGTACATTGCCCATACCGTTAAAATTGTTTACGGCGTTAAAAAGAATAATGGCGAAATTAGAAGGGTTAACATAAACGCTGCCCCAATGGACATAGAGGGCTTTAGAACTGTTAAGGAATCGGGCATTGGAACTTACCAAGTATTTCAGGAAACTTACCACCCCGAGGCCTACTCGAAGTACCACCTTGGTGGTAAAAAGCGCGATTACGATTGGCGATTAACATCGCTCGACCGTGCCCAAGAAGCTGGCCTCGACGATGTTGGCATTGGCGTTCTTTTTGGCCTGTACGATTGGCGCTACGAGGTTCTTTCGTTGGTTCGACATACCAATCACCTCGAGGCATGCTACAATGTTGGCCCTCACACAATTTCGTTTCCACGAATTCAAGATGCCTCGTCAATCGATGTTTCGAAAGATTACCTCGTAAGCGACGAAACCTTTGTAAAACTTGTGGCCATTCTTCGTTTGGCAGTTCCATATACTGGGCTAATTCTTACTGCCCGCGAATCGGCTGCTGTAAGGCGTCACGTTTTGCAGTTTGGTGTTTCGCAAATCGATGGGGGTACAAAAATTGAGTTGGGCGCATATGCTGCTTCGAAAAACGAGGAACAAAACCTTACCCGCGAGCAATTTCTTATAAACGATAACCGCTCGCTTAGCGAAATTATTGAGGAACTGGTAGAAAACGAATACATACCTTCGTTCTGTACCGCTTGTTACCGCCTTGGCCGCACTGGCGAGCATTTTATGGAGTTTTCGGTTCCTGGTTTTATTAAGCGATTCTGCACGCCAAATGCAGTGCTCACACTTTCGGAATACCTAATGGACTATGCTACTCCCGAGGTTCAGAAAAAGGGGTGGAAACTTATTGATAAAACCCTCAACGAGCTAAATGGCCATGGAAACCCCGATGAAATTCGCAGTAGAATTGAGAAGATAAAGAAAGGCGATAGGGATTTGTACTACTAAAAAAACAAACAATTTATTTCTTATATTATAGTCGGGGCGCGACTTCAAGTCGCACTCCGACTATGAAACATCAAGCTTTAATACTTTACAACGCTTCGCTATTCAAATGTTCTTCTGTTCAGTGGTTCAACTGTTATAAATAATTTTGTCTACCGTTTGTTGTATATTTTACTCCTGAAAGTAAACCCGTTTTACCCTTCGAGAAATGGAGGTAAGAATTTCATATGGAATGGTTTCCAACCAGTTGGCCAAATCGGTTATTGTGGGTTTTTGACCGAATATGACCACTTCGTCGCCCTCTTTGGCAGCTACATCGGTTAGGTCAATCATGCACGAATCCATGCAAACATTGCCAATAATGGGAACTAACTTTCCGTTAACCAGCACCTTGCCAACTCCGTTGCTTAACCGTCGGTTTAAGCCGTCGGCATAGCCAATGGGAATTGTGGCAATAATCGAATTACGCTCAATCTTGCCCTTGCGGTTATAACCCACCGTTTCGCCCTGGGCAACATTTCGAAGTTGAGCAATAAAGGTTACCAACGAACTTACCGTTTGAATTTTGTTGCCATGAACGGCACTAATGCCGTAAAGCCCAATGCCTAAGCGAACCATGTCGAATTGTGCCTGTGGAAAACGCTCAATACCAGCCGAATTAAGAATATGTCGAATAGGCTTGTAGCCTATGCCTTCGGTAAGTGCTCTGCTCATTGTCTCGAACTGTTTAATTTGCGAAAGCGAAAAGTCGTCCTGTTCCAGCTCGTCGGCTGCTACCATATGCGACAGAATACTCGAAACATGAAGTTGTGGAACATCCTTCAACCTGCCAATTAATGTTGAAATATCTTCGCCATTAAAGCCAAGACGGTGCATTCCTGTATCGAGTTTAATATGAACAGGAAACGATTTTACATCCATTTTTTTAGCCTCGGCAGCAAAACTGTTCAAGCTCTCGAAGCTGAAAATTTCGGGTTCGAGGTTATGGGCAATCATGGTTTCGTAGCTACCAAAGGCTGGATTGAGAACCACAATGGGAACCCTAATTCCTGCTTCGCGAAGTGCAACGCCCTCGTCGGCAAAGGCAACACCTAGGTAGTTGACCCTGTGAAACTGCAAAAGGGTTGCTATTTCAAAGGAACCGCTACCATACGAGAAGGCTTTAACCATGGCCATTACCCTAACATTTGGCTTTAGTAATGCCTTAAAGTAGTTGAGGTTATGAACCAAAGCGTTTAAATTTATTTCGAGGTAGGTTCGATGGGTTTTTTGCTCGAGAATTGCCGAAACACGCTCAAATTCGAAGGGGCGACTGCCCTTAACAAGTACTGTGGCACTATTAAACTCGCCAAAAGGAAATGAGCTAAGAAACGCTTGAGTAGAAAGATAAAAATGCTTTTCGATAGTGAAAAGATGCATGTGCTTTGCAATCTCCTCGCCTACTCCAATAATTAGCGAAATTCCTTTGCTTTGCACAAGTTTTGCCACTTCGGCATATAAATCTTCGGGTTTTCGGCCACTTTGAAGAATGTCGGAAAGTATAAGAATTCGACGAGTATGCTGCGCCATTTGCCCCATAAAGTCGAGGGCAACGGTAAGCGAACCCAAATCGGAGTTGTAGGTGTCGTTTATAATGGTGCAGCCATTTCGCCCCTCCTTTAGTTCGAGCCGCATGGCCACAGGTTGAATTTGCAGAACCCTAGCAGCAATGGTTTCGAAACTAATTCCAATGAAAACCATTAACGATATGGCGTGCATGGCATTTTCGAACGATGCCGAATCGGAAAAAGGAATAGTAATGTTATAAGTTTCACCTTCGAAGGTAAGACTAACATTAACCGAAAGCCCCTTTACCTCTTTGCTTTCAATTATTATATTAGCCCTTTCGCTTTTACCCCATGTAAAAAGTTCAATACTATTTTTACTCTTCAATTGCTGGGCTTGCAAGTCGATTATTTCGTGGTCGATACAGTAAATTAGCGTTTCAGCATTCGTAAAGAGCTTCATCTTTTCGGTGCACTTCTCCTGTAAACTGGCAAAGTTCTCCTGGTGGGCTGTGCCCAAATTGGTAAAAATTCCAACTTTAGGTTTCACAATGGGCTGAAGGTGTTCCATTTCGCCTAAAAGTGAAATGCCCGCTTCGAAAATTCCAATATCGAAATGGTTGTCCATTTGAAGTACCGAAAGCGGCACACCAACTTGCGAGTTAAAACTTTTAGGGCTTCGAACTATTCGCCTATCGGGCGAGAGAAGCTGAGCAAGCCACTCCTTAACTATGGTTTTTCCGTTGCTGCCAGTTATTCCAATTACTGAATATGAATATTTACTTCGATGAAAAGCAGCCAGTTGCTGTAAGGCTTTTAGGGTGTTGCTTACAACTAAAAAAGTTGCATCCGTAAAATTTTCGCCTATTGAACTTTCGTCGCTAACAACAAATAGTCGAACACCGCTGTTGGCGTATAGCTCGCCAATAAACCTATGGCCGTTAAACCTATCGCCTACTAGAGCGAAGAAGGCAACTCCAAGTCCCGACGTTACCGAGCGACTATCGATAGCCACTTGGGTTACCGTGAAATGCGTTGTTCCAATGCGCTTAGCACCTATTGTTGTTGATATTTCGTCGATTGAGTAGTGCATTCTTAACTTAAAAAAGTGGAGGAGAATTTACCTATATTACATTATAATTATTAAAAGCAAATATAATCATTACTTAAGAGAGGGTCACTAAAAAAATCAATTACTACTATTTACAATACGAAACACAAAGTGTTTCGTAAAAAATAATTCATTGATTTTTGTTGATAAGCAATATTCATTACGCTAACTCTATAGTAAAAAACGAATTCGAATAAAATAACATTACCTTTAATATATTAAGTCCATTGCTCTTTGTTTTTTTTTTTAAATAAAACTATTTTTAAAAAATATATACTATCTTTGGGTTTTACTAACTAAAACTTTTAATAATATGAAAAAATTCTTACCCCTTTTGGCACTTTTATTTGCGAGTTCATTTATAAGTGCACAACCAACTGTCATTTTTACTGATGACTTTGAGAGTTATAACACTACCGAAACAATCCCTGCTCAAACCTCAAACTGGGGAACTTGGACTGGTTCAACTACAAACGGCGAAGCTTCTTTTGTTAGTACAACTCAGGCTCATAGCCCAACAAAATCCATGAAAGTAATTAGTGGTAACGACATGGTTTATAATTTTGGAGGTTTAACCACTGGTCAGTGGCGTACAGATTTTTGGATGTTTGTTCCAACGGGCAAAATTGGTTATGTTAACATGATGCACGTTTTTGGATCTAAGTGGGCATTTGAAATTCATTTTGAGGGTGGCGTTTTGACACTTGATAATGGTGAAGAAACAACTCACACCTACCCTGAAAACACATGGTTTCATGTTACTTTCGATGTTAACCTTGATGAAGATGAAGCCATTCTTGACCTTGATGGTACTCAATTGTCCGCATGGCCATATAGCAATTTAGCAGCTGGTGGTACCTGGGCTACTCCAAAGTTAGATGTTATCGATTTTTATTGTGATGCAGCTACTTGGGAATTTTACATTGATGACTTTACTTTCTCTAATACAGTTCCTCCTTTAGTTCCTCCAACAATTGTAATATCAACCGATCTTATCAACACGGTAGGTGCCGACCCAGTTGTTCTTCCTATAGGCAATTCTGGCGAAGAAGTACTGAACTTTGTAACATTTGCAAAATACGCTGACCCTTCGGTTAATGGAACATTGGCTGATGGTCAAATGGGTTATGATGGTGACAATGCATCAGCTGTTGGTTATGGATCCAGTTTTGTTGCTTATGTTGCCTCTAGAATGAAAAACGATATTACTTCGGCTCATGTTGGACAGCAAATTGTTTCGGTTGATGTATTTATTAACGATGCACCTGCTGGTGATGGTACCATTACTGTGTATGTTTGGGAAAAAGGTGGGTTTATTGATCCAGGCACAACTACAGTTCTTGCCGAAAAAACCATTACTCCAACTGTTGAATCGTGGAATACAGTTACCCTAACTACCCCCGTTACTATTACAGGTGACGAAATTTGGGTTGGTTACAAAATTACTGTTCCAGTTGCAGTTGCAGGAACAAGCGGCTATAGCATTGGCGTTGATGACCAACCAAATGTTCCTAAAGCAAACTATATTAAATCTGGTATTGCATGGGGCGAATGGACTGGATTTAGTTCTACTGGTAATGGAAACTATAGCATCCGTGCTAACGTAGCTGGTTTAGGCTGGCCAACTTGGTTAACTATTACTCCTGAATTATCAGAAGTTTATGGCGAAGATTCTGATAATTTAACTCTCGATTTCAATACCACAGGACTTGCTTCTGGAACATACAATGCAACAGCTGTTGTTGGTTGTAACGACAAAACTTCAGAATGGAATAATATTCCTGTTGCTCTTACTATTGGAACTGGTATTGACAATACTACCAAAATTGGTGTAATGACTTACCCAAATCCAGCTACCGAAAATCTTAATGTAGTTGCCGATGTAAACATTAACAGCATTGCAATTTATTCTATTACAGGTCAAATTGTAAGCAAATTTAATGTTAACTCTACTTCAACTATTATTAATGTTTCTGAGATGGCAAGTGGTATCTATGTAATGGAAATTACAGCAGGTAACAGTGTTGTTAACAGTAAATTTATTGTAAAATAATTCACAGAGTATTAATTACTAATAAAAGGGGCTGCTTTTTTAAGCAGCCCCCTTTTATTATTTTATAGCCTAATAAAACTATTAATTACTTCATTATAAAGTGGTTTAATAAAAGGATATACTCCCTTACAAATTTTCTTGCTAGCCAATCGTTAATTACATATTTTGAAAGTAAAGGGTAATTGGTTACCTTTGTTTTAAAGACATATGTTCATGGAAAAGTTTACAATAGTTGAAACACAATTTTCGCCCGAAATTACTCTCGATAAAGACAGGAGTAGGTTCGAGTTTTATGGTAAAGTTTACCCCGAGGATGTTAACGAATTTTTTCTTCCCATACTAAACTGGTTTAATATTTACGTTCATAACCCTAATCGCGAAACAGCAGTTCTCTTTAAACTCGATTATATTAATACTTCGTCATCAAAAAAATTGCTCGATTTGCTTCACATCCTAAAAGAAATTCATAAGCAAAAAAAGTCGATAATTATTAACTGGTACTACCGAACAGGCGACGAGGATATGCGCGAAACAGGCGAAACCTTTTCCGAAATAGTTAATATTCCCTTTAAAATTACTCCCTACTAATCTAATATTCGTCGGAGAGCGACTTGGTTGCTGAGCAAGTCGAAGCAAAGTCGCGCCGCGACTAGCAACTGCACTTTTTTCAGTTTTTGCTGTATTCCTGTCAGAAAACCTGACAGGAATGTTAATGTCTGTTAACAATCAACTCGTTAACATCATAAGGCATTTAGTTTGACGTTTACAATTTGTAAACATTAAAAATTACAGCTATGAGAACACAACGAATACTAATCCCAGTAATTTCGGCCATTATTGGTGGTTTAATTTCAATTTTTGCTGCAAAGTTTATTTTGCCGAATGAGCAAACCAAAATTGAAGTACAACAAGTAGCCCAAACTCCTGCTCAATTGGCTGCATTTACAACCAGCACAGGCGAACGAACCGACTTTAGCTATGCTGCCGAATCGACGGTAAATGCTGTTGTTCACGTTAAAACAACGTTTATGAATCAAAATCAGGGATTTTCATCGGGGAATCCATTTTTCGACTACTTTTTTGGGCCTGGTATGAGAACGCAGCCCGAGGCCGTTATGAGTTCCGGATCGGGAGTAATTATTTCAATGGATGGTTACATTATTACAAATAACCACGTAATTGAAAGAGCAGAAAAAATTGAAGTTGTTTTAAACGACACCCGCTCATACGAAGCAACAGTTGTGGGACGAGATCCCTACACCGACTTAGCCGTTCTTAAAATAAGTGACACAAATTTGCCGTTTTTGAATTTTGGCAGTTCCGATAACTTAAAGCTTGGCGAATGGGTTTTAGCCGTTGGCAACCCTTTTAATCTTACTTCAACGGTTACCGCTGGAATTGTTAGTGCAAAGGCACGAAATATAAATATACTTAACGACCAGTACGCAATTGAGTCGTTTATACAAACCGATGCAGCCGTAAATCCCGGAAATAGTGGAGGCGCACTGGTAAATTTAAACGGTGAACTTATAGGTATTAATACAGCCATCGCCTCTCGCACAGGAAGTTACTCTGGATATTCGTTTGCTATTCCTGCATCGATTGCCAAAAAAGTTTCGAACGACTTAATAGAATTTGGAGAGGTTCAGCGAGCAATTTTAGGAGTAAGTATTGCAACAGTCGATTCGGAAACTGCCAAGAAGTATAACATAAAAGAGCTAAAAGGAGTTGCTCTTGTAAATATAATTGAAGGCGGTGCTGCTGCTGAGGCCGGACTAAAAGAAGGAGACGTTATACTTGAGGTAAATGGAGTAGCCGTAAACTCAAACAATCAGCTTCAAGAGCAAATTAGCCGTTACCGTCCTAACGATAAAGTGGAACTTTTGGTAAATCGTAACAATAATAGGAAACAATTTACAGTTGTTCTACGTAACAAGAAGGGCGGCTTCGAAATTGTTCGAACAGGTGAATCGCTAAAGCCTCTTGGTGCCGACTTTAAAGACATTGACAATAGTATTCGTCGAAAGCTTGGAATTAACGGTGGCGTTCAGGCAGTAAAAATTTTAGAAGGAAAGTTAAAACAAGGAGGAGTTAAGGACGGATTTATTATAACAAGGGTTAATCGAGCACCAGTAAATAGCGTTACCGATTTTGCAAAAATGCTTGATAACATATCGGGTGCTATTTTAATAGAGGGTGTTTACCCCAATGGCACAGTTGCTTACTACGCCATTGGCATGTAAATGTTGAAAAACCTGAATTTTGCTCTTGACTTGAATTGTTTAAAGCCATACCTTCGCACAAAATTTAAAAGTAGGAAATGAGACAGTTAAAAATCACAAAGTCAATTACTAACAGAGAGAGCGCCTCTCTCGATAAATACCTTCAAGAGATAGGCAAGGAGGATTTAATTACTGTTGAAGAGGAGGTTGAACTGGCGCAACGGATAAAAAAGGGCGATCAGGAAGCACTTGAAAAATTAACTCGCGCTAACCTTCGTTTCGTAGTTTCCGTTGCTAAACAGTATCAAAATCAAGGGCTAAGCCTACCCGACCTTATTAACGAGGGCAATTTAGGCTTAATTAAAGCAGCCGAAAAATTCGACGAAACCCGTGGATTTAAATTTATTTCGTACGCAGTTTGGTGGATTCGCCAATCGATTCTTCAGGCTTTAGCCGAACAGTCGCGTATAGTTCGCTTACCCTTAAATCAGGTTGGTTCGCTAAATAAACTTAATAAAGCCTTTTCGAAATTCGAACAGCAATTCGAGCGCACACCTTCGCCCGAGGAACTTGCCGAAATTCTCGAACTTCCAAAGGAAAAAGTTTCCGACACACTTAGGGTTTCGGGTCGCCACGTATCGGTCGATGCACCTTTTGTTGATGGGGAAGAGAATAGTTTGCTAGATGTGCTCGTAAACAACGATTCGCCAAATGCCGATAGGGTTCTTATTAACGAATCGCTTTCGCGCGAAATTGACCGTGCTTTGGCAACTCTTACCGAAAGGGAGCGCGATATTATCAAACTTTTCTTTGGAATTAGCAATTCCGAGATGACCCTTGAGGAGATTGGCGAAAAGTTTGGTTTAACTCGTGAGCGAGTAAGGCAAATAAAGGAGAAAGCGATACGTCGTCTTCGACATACTTCGCGAAGCAAGCTGCTTAAATCGTACTTAGGATAAAACATAAAGAGCCTCGAATAGAGGCTCTTTTCAGTTTTAATATAATTGTGTCTACTTACTTGTTTTCGTTTCCGTTTTTAACAGCTGCAATAATTTTTGCCTGAATTTCGTTAGCAAGTTCAACATTATCGTTAAGTAGCTGTCGAACCGAGTCGCGACCTTGACCAAGTTTTGTTTCGCCGTAGCTAAACCACGATCCGCTCTTCTTTATAATATTCTGCTCAACGCCCATATCAACAATTTCGCCAGTGAGCGAAATACCTTCGCCGTACACAATGTCGAATTCCGCTTTGCGGAAAGGAGGTGCAACCTTATTCTTCACAATTTTAACACGAACACGATTTCCTGTGCTTTCCTCACCATCTTTTAATTGCGATATTTTACGAATGTCGACCCGAACACTTGAGTAGAACTTAAGAGCATTTCCACCTGTGGTGGTTTCGGGGTTGCCAAACATTACACCAATTTTATCGCGAAGCTGATTTATGAAAATGCAACATGTATTGGTGCGGGCAATATTAGCCGTAAGCTTACGAAGGGCTTGCGACATTAGTCGGGCTTGTAACCCCATCTTATTTTCGCCCATTTCGCCTTCAATTTCGGCTTTTGGAGTAAGCGCAGCAACAGAGTCGATAACAACAATGTCGATGGCACTAGAGCGAATAAGGTGGTCGGCTATTTCAAGTGCCTGCTCACCGTTGTCGGGTTGCGAAATGAGAAGCGTTTCAACATCGACACCAAGTTTTTCGGCATAGGTACGGTCGAATGCATGCTCAGCATCGATAATTGCAGCAATTCCACCTGCTTTTTGGGCTTCGGCAATGGCGTGAATGGCTAGTGTTGTTTTACCCGACGATTCGGGGCCAAAAATTTCAATTACGCGACCACGGGGATAACCGCCAACACCTAATGCAATGTCGAGAGCAATTGACCCGCTCGAGATTGTTTGAACATCGGCAACTGGCTTGTCGCCCATTTTCATTATGGTTCCTTTACCATAATCCTTTTCAATTTTGTCGAGAGTAAGCTGAAGCGATTTAAGCTTTTCCTTACTAACTTCTTTTTGATCTTTCTTTTCGGTTTTCTTATTGTCCATTGGTTGTCTATATTATTTATTTTGAAGTAGTTTTAAAATTTGGTCAACGTGTTCGGCAGTATCAACCTTCGATATTACCTCTGCAATTTCACCATTACCATTTATTATAAAAGTAGTACGATGTAGTCCCATAACCGGTTTTCCGTACATTTTCTTTTCGCCAAAAACTCCGTATGTTGTTGCTATTTGCCTTTCGGTATCGGAAATTAGGGTAAATGGCAGGTTATACTTTGCAATAAATTTTTGGTGACTAGCAACGCTATCGGGGCTAACGCCAACAACTTCGAGACCCAGCCCTTTGAGTTTTTCGTAACCATCGCGAAGGCTACAAGCCTCTTTGGTGCAACCAGGGGTATCGTCTTTTGGGTAGAAGTAAAGAACTACACTTTTCCCTTTAAAGTTCGAAAGGGAAATTTGATTACCATCCTGGTTGGTTGCTGTAAATTCGGGCGCTTTATCGCCTTTTTTTAGTGTTGTCATGGCTATTTATCTTTTGTAAAGTTACACATTATGAGTTATAATTCACCGTTGAGTATGAAACGATTTATCAACATTGTTGTTCAATATTTGGAATCGATACTATTTCCAAATTTTAAAATGCAGTAACGAAAAAAGTCGCCTAAGCGACCTTTTTTATAGAAAAAATAGCGATTAATGACTACGTAATTATAGAATTATTCTTCTACTTACAATCCTTGCACTCATCGAGGTTTTTATTGTAAACGGCCATTGCCCTATTGCTCATACCCATACTGGAGAAGCCTCCGTCGTTGTATAGGTTTTGCATGGTTATCTTGCGGGTAAGGTCGCTAAAAAGCGTTACACAGTAATCGGCGCATTCCAGCGCATCGGCATTGCCAAGTGGCGACATGCGGTCGGTAAAATCCATAAGCCCATCGAAACCCATAACTCCGCTGCCTGCGGTAGTTGGTGTAGGCGATTGGGAAATGGTGTTAATTCGAACCCTACGCTCGCGACCATAAATATAGCCAAAGCTGCGGGCAATCGATTCGAGTAGGGCTTTTGCGTCGGCCATGTCGTTATACCCGTATAGGGTTCGTTGCGCAGCAATGTACGACAGCGCAACTATGGAACCCCAGGGCTTAATGGCATCGAGTTTCCAAGCTACTTGCAGTAATTTATGAAACGAGACAGCTGAAATATCGAGGGTTTTAGCGAAGTAATCGTAATCGATATCGTCGTATGTTCGGCCTTTACGAACGTTTGGCGACATGCCAATGGAGTGCAGTACAAAGTCGATTTTCCCCCCAAAATGCTCCATCGACTGAGAGACAAGGTTTTCCAAATCCTTAACGCTGGTTGCATCGGCAGCAATAAGTTTAGCATTGGTTAGGGTAGCCAACTCGTCGATAGTACCCATGCGAATTGCAACTGGAGTGTTGGTTAGTACTAATTCGGCACCCTCTTCGTGGGCACGAATAGCCGCTTTCCAAGCAATAGAATTTTCGTTGAGGGCTCCAAAAATTATCCCCTTTTTCCCTTTAAGTAAATTGTAAGCCATATGTTCAGAGTTGGTTAATATTTTAAACGAGAGTATTAAAATGATGCATCACTGTTAAACAGCAAACTACGCTCGATGTTCAATTTACTACATAAAGCACTAATAAACAGCAGTAAAAACTTATGTGTTTTGAGAAAGTAAATGCTTGGCATTTGTTATTGCTGCATCGGAAAGCGATTCGCCGCTTAGCATTTTTGCAATTTCAACAACCCTTTCATCCTTATCGAGAAGCTTAATTAGGGTTTTCGATGCTGCGGACCGATTGTCCTTGTAAACAAAAAAATGCGTGTTGCCTTTGCAGGCAATTTGAGGCAAGTGAGTTATGTTAATTACCTGCATGCCCTTGCCCATGTCGCTAATAATGTTGCCCATTTTATCGGCTACTTCGCCCGAAACGCCCGTGTCAATCTCGTCGAAAACAATAGTAGGCAATCCTTTTTGGGCAACCATAAGCGATTTTAGGCTTAGCATAAGCCTTGATATTTCGCCACCCGAAGCAATTTTAGTTAGTTCCTGAGGCGGTATTTGCTTATTAGCGGTGAACAGAAATGTTACTGCATCTTTTCCAAGAGAATTAAATTCGATAGTATCTTCAATTTGTACTACAAATGATGCAAAGGGCATACCCAGCTGCTTAAGCAGATTTGCAATATTTAGTTCGAATTTGGGAGCACTAGCTTTTCGTTTTTTCGAAATAACTAGAGCCTTTTCTGTAATGTTTTTAAGCGTACTGAGAAGTTCTGTTTTTTTTGCTGAAATTTCCGATTCGTAGCCAGTTATTTGGTCAACTTGAATACGAAGCGATTCGCGAATTGCAATAAGATCATCGGCAGTTGAAACTCGATGCTTTTGCTGAAGAGTAAACAGCATATCGAGGCGTTGGTTAACCTGCATAAGCTGCTCGGGGTCGAGGTGGATTTTTTCGTTTAGGCGGTTAACCTCATCGTTAATATCTCTGAGCTCGGTTCGGCACGATTCGATTCGAGTGCTAAGAACTTTTGCCTCTGGTAAATAGTTCGATATTTTTTGTAAACTGGTAACAGAATTTTTAAGAACTGGGATAACTGAAAGTTCGTTGGAATCGAGCATTTCGAAGGCAAGTTGTAGCCCAGTTTTAATTTCTTCGGCATTCGAAAGTTGCTGTTGAAGTAGTTCAAGGTCGGCCTGTTCGCCCTCCTTTAGCTTTGCTTCGTCGAGTTGCTTTAGTTGGTGTTCAAGGTAGTCGAGGTCGGCAAGTGCTTTTCTCGAATTCTCCTCAAGTTCTGCAATTTCCAATTGCAGCATTTTGTAATGGTTGTAAGTTTCCTTATAAGTAATTAGTTCGCTGTTAATTACAGCAAAAGCGTCGACAGTTCCAATTTGAAAAGCGCTACTCGAAAGTAACAGATTTTGGTGCTGCGAGTGAATGTCGATAAGGCGTTCGCCTAAATCTTTTATAACATTAAGATTGACAGGAACTTCGTTTATAAATGCACGCGATTTTCCAGCTTCATTTATTTGCCTTCGAATTATAGTGCTTGTATGGTAGTCGAGGTCGTTTTCTTCAAAAAATTGCTCGAGATTGTATCCCGAAATTTCGAAAAGACCTTCAACGACACAGTTTTTTGACTTGTCTTTAAGAACCGAGGCATCGGCTCGTTGCCCAAGAATTAATGCAAGAGCACCAAGCAGAATTGACTTTCCGGCACCGGTTTCGCCAGTAATAATATTTAACCCTTGCCTAAACTCAATATCGAGTTCGTCAATTAGTGCGTAGTTCTGTATATGAAGATTACGAAGCATTTCGGGATTCGAGATGTTTATCGTTGAGGTTTTGTACCGCCTGGACGACCCATTGTTGCTGGTTGTTTTCCTTGACCTCCCGAGGTTCCCGATTGCATTTTACTGTATTTCGATGCATTAGAGTTATCAATTTCGGTAAGAATGGTTATAACTCTAGTTTTTTCGGCAGGAAACGACTCGGAGAAAAGGCTTACAAGTTCATCGTTTTTTGCATCGAAGAAAATTTGCATATAGTACATGTACGGGTCGGGCTTTTCGCGAAATACTTTTTGAATATTAACAAGATTTTCGGCTATTTCGCCTCGCCCTTCCATAACCTTATCGCTCATGCGATCTAATCCATGCCTGTGGTAGCGGTAGTAAACTTCCCTAATTGGTCGGTACTTTGTGTTTAAAAGGTTTTCGACTAACCAGTAGCGATTTTTTCGGTTTCCCTCGTAAGCCTTCCAGCCTCGCTCAATTGCGTTTTGAGAGTTGTTAACAATTCTCTCGGCCTTTTGAAAATACTCGGTTCCACCTAAATACGAGTATGTATCGTAGTCGAAGCCAATAATTATATAAGCGTAATAGGCTAGTAGCGAAGTTAGATTGCTCGAAAATGTAGTTTCGGAAAACTCCAACTTGTCGAACTCCATATAGCGAAAGTGAAGATTATTGTCGACAATATTGAGGATGGTTGTAGTGTACGAAGTATTAAAAACTGGACGACGCGATTGTATACTTAAAGTACCCTTGTACTCGTCGGAGCCAATTTGCTCGTTTAAAGTAAGCATTACGTTGCATTCAATTCGCTCGTCTTGCCCGTAAACATGGTTAGTCCACGAGGTGTTGTTCATAAACTCGTAAAGGGCAGTTTGAAACGTTTGAAACATGTTTCGGTTGGTGCCCTGAATTTTTTGAGAATTTACTTGAATATTACACCTTAACTCTTGCTGGAAACTGGTAAACGGAATGGCTACAAAACTTGCTAGTACAATAAGTTTTCGAATGCTCAACATGCTTGTATTTTTTAGTTGAAGTGCTATTTACCCAAAAGCAAACATAGTTCATTTACTATGTCGATTGCAACCTCTTGCTTAGTTTTTAAGTTAAACTCTTTAATAATACCTTTATTATTTACAATAGTAATTTTGTTGGTATTATGTTCAAACCCTGCGCCAGCATCCTTTAACGAGTTAAGCACAATAAAGTCGAGATTTTTTGAGGAAAGTTTCTTTTTAGCATTTTCGATTCCGTTATTGGTTTCGAGTGCAAAGCCAACAAGAAATTGCTGAGAGTTTTTCGATTCGCCAAGTTTTTTTGAGATATCGAGGGTAGGCGACAAGTTAAGCGTTAACTCGTCGCCCATGCGTTTAATTTTAGTTAAGCTAACATTTTGAGGAGTAAAGTCGGCAACGGCTGCAGCCATAATTGCGCCATTACATTCGCCAAAGCGAGCAATGCAAGCATTAGCCATTTGTTGTGCAGTTTCAACCTTAACTAATTCAATTGCTTTATGGCTGGGGATTTCGTGGCAAGGTCCAGTTATAAATACAACTTCTGCTCCTCGTTTGGCTAATTCCAAAGCTATTTGTTTCCCCATTTTTCCCGACGAGCGGTTTCCTATAAAGCGAACCGGGTCGATGGGTTCGAAAGTTGGCCCCGATGTTACAAGAACTTTTATGTTTGCTAACTGCTTACTGCCGAAAAAAAAAGCCTTTACAAACTCAACAATTTGCTCAGGTTCCTCCATTCGTCCTTTTCCCGAAAGGCCACTAGCCAGTTCGCCAGTTGCAGGTTCAACAATTAAGTTGCCGTAACCCTCTAAAATCTTAAGGTTTTTTTGGGTTGCAGGGTGCTGAAACATGTCGAGGTCCATTGCAGGCGCAACAACTACAGGGCAGCGAGCCGAAAGGTAAGTTGTTAAAAGCAAATTGTCGGCTACACCGTTGGCCATTTTGGCAATGGTATTTGCCGTTGCAGGAGCAATAAGGTAAAGGTCGGCCCAAATACCAAGGTCGACGTGGCTATTCCAATCGCCATTTTCGGGATTGAAAAAGTCGACCAGAATAGGATTTTTGGTAAGCGTAGCCATTGTTAAAGGGGTAATAAACTCTTTGGCCAAAGGGGTCATAATAACTTTTACGTTTGCCCCCTCCTTAACCATAAGCCTTGCAAGTGTTGCTGCCTTGTATGCAGCAATACTGCCAGTAATGCCAAGAATTATGTTTTTCCCCTTTAGCATGGGTTAGTTACTCAGTTTATCAGCATTTTCTCCTTTACGGAAGTACAGTTTACTGTCGATAAACTCTTGAGTAGCAATAAGTACTGGTTTAGGTAACCTTTCGTAAAACTTACTGATTTCAATTTGCTCCCTGTTTTCGAAAACCTCCTCAAGGTTATCGGTGTAGTATGCAAACTCTTCGAGTTTTTTATTAAGTTCCTGCTTCATCTCGTGCGAAAGTTTATTGGCACGTTTCGAAATAATGATAACACTTTCGTAAATGTTGCCAGTCTCCTTGTCGAGTTTGCTCATGTCGCGTGTTACAGTAGATGCGGGGCAAGTTAGTTTTTTGAAGTCCATATTGTAGTTTTAATTATTGGTTACCAGTGAATTTAATTGAATTAGCATGAATTTTTTCAGCATAGTTTAAGTACTTGCTCTGTGGATACTCGCCAACAAGAGTATAGTACTCGTCAACAGTATTCTGAAAACGTTCCCTGCGTTTCGAAGGAACACTATTTTCGGCAAGAAGGTAGGAAGCCTGAAGCACCATGTAAAGCTGCTCCTCGCGGTAGCTACTGTTGGGATATTCTCGTAAACTATTTTTAAGTGATACGATTGCAGCTTTATAGTCGCCTGTGTCGAAGTATAGTTTTGAACTTAGGTACGACTTTTCCATTAGTTTGTTTCGAAGTTCGTCCAATATAACATCAACTTCCTGCTTGCGAGAAGTACGTGGATATTTTGCCGAAAACTCGAGGAACGATGAAATGGCGGCGTTTGTTGTTTCCTGGTCGAGCAAGGGACGAGGGGATGATTTATAGTAGCAGTATGCATACATAAACTCGGCCTCTTCGGTAAACAGACTTTTAGGGTAATTTTTGCGAAAATTGTCGAAGTAGTGGCCAGCAAGTAAGTAATCGCCTTGGTGATAGTAGCCATTAGCTAAATAGAATTCAATGGTGTCGGAGCGTTGAGTTCCTTTGTAAACCGAAACAATTTGCTCTAAAATTGTAGTATAGCGGTAATGATCTTTTTTCTCGTAGTATTCAAGGGCTTTTTTATATTTCATATTGTAGTCGCTGCTTTTGAGCAACTTGTCGTACTTGCTGCACGATGTAATTAAGGCGCTAATAATGATAACTGCGTAGAGAGATTTTTTAATCATTTTTTTCCAATTGCTAGGTTTTATCAATAAAACTCACACTTCGATAAAATATTTTGTGGCTTAATTTAAGCGAGCAAAATTAACTATTTTTTTGTTCAATTTATGTGTCGAGTTCAAATAAATGTAATTCTCGAATTTCGAGGGGATTATTAAGGGTAACAGCATGCGTATTGTAAGCACTATGTATTTGTATGTCAGAATTTAATGTATTGTGAAGACTTGAAGTGTTCCAATAGTTAAAAATCATTAATTACACATTGAGATTAATGGGGCATTGCTGTTGAAACAATTAAAAACTCTAAGCCCTTCATTTTAGAGAATTGAATGGCTTAGAGTAATATTGATGTTAGAAAGTTCGAGTTCCCAAATACCTTTCGGCATCGAGTGCAGCCATACATCCCGATCCGGCTGCTGTAATTGCTTGACGGTAATGCTTATCCTGTACGTCGCCGCATGCAAACACCCCAGGAATATTAGTTTTAGAGGTTCCTGGAATTGTTTTAATGTAGCCAGTTTCATCGGCATCAATATAGTCTTTAAAAATATCGGAGTTTGGTACATGACCAATGGCAACAAAAAAGCCTGTAATGCTAATTTTCACCTCTTCGTTCTTACTATTAATAAGAATTGCACCGTTTACTCCGCTCATGTCGCCAACAATTTCCTTTGTTGCATGTTCGTAAAGAACTTCTATGTTTGATGTGTTGGTTACCCTGTCCTGCATAGCTTTCGATGCACGCAGATAGGGTTTACGAACAATTAAGTAAACCTTACGGCAAATACCGGCAAGGTAAGTTGCCTCCTCTGCAGCTGTGTCGCCACCACCTACAACGGCTACGTCTTGACCTTTGTAAAAGAATCCGTCGCAGGTTGCACAAGCCGAAACGCCTTGTCCTTTATACTTCTCTTCCGACTCGAGGCCTAGGTACTTTGCAGTTGCCCCAGTGGCAATAATAAGCGCATCGGCCTCAATAACTTTTTCCCCATCAATTGTTACCTTAAATGGTTGCTTCGAAAGGTCGCTTGCTGTGGCCATTCCAAATCGAACATCGGTTCCAAAGCGCTGAGCCTGTGCTTTAAGGTCTTCCATCATTTCGGGACCTGTAACACCCTTTGGGTAGCCAGGGAAATTATCGACCTCGGTTGTTGTTGTGAGCTGACCACCTGGCTGTAGCCCTTCGTACATAATTGGGCTAAGATTGGCGCGAGCTGCGTAAATAGCAGCGGTGTACCCTGCAGGTCCCGAGCCAATTATAAGTACTCTTGTGTGCTCCACCTCTTGAGAGTTTACAGAGTCGGAATTGGTTTTTCCTTTAATGTCCATTGATTTAAAAAGACTCATATTAGTAGTATTAAGTGATTCGAAAGGTTATAAACAAAGAAGTTGTAAAAGAGTTGAGTTGAAAATGGAAAGACACAAATTTAGAACTAATGGGAGAAAAATCAATATTTTTTTTGTTCGAGTTGGAATGATTATAAAAAAAGAGATATATTTGCAGCCTTAAAAGTTCGGGGTGTGACACATCCCGATTGTTATCGGGAGTTATCGGGAGGCTATCGTACTTGCTTTATCTCTCTTTAGAAAGTTAAAATAAAATTAAGTTCGGGGTGTGGCGCATCCCGATACCTATCGGGAGGCTATCGCACTTGCTTTACCTCTCTATAGAAAATTGAAATAAGATTAAGTTCGGGGTGTGGCGCATCC
>DDWL01000027.1:0-7059 GCA_002345675.1 Bacteroidales bacterium UBA2287
TCCTGTTTTCAGCGTTGAGGCACCCTAAAAATTAAATGACAATTATTAAAGTCGCTTAGGATTCGATTTTCTCTTTTTAATGTCTTTTGAGAAATTATAAACAATTCTAGCGAATATAAAATAAAAAAATGCTGCTGTATAATGGCGGATTTTTGTAATCATTTAATTATCAGTACGTATTGAAATGAGGCACCCAAACATAGAAAAGATCTCAGCAATATCAAGGGTTGTAGAGGGCGCCTCGAAAAAATGCGGAAAACAGGAAGAATACTCCGATTGGCTCGATAAAATAACTACATTTAACCTTAATGCTCGTTACGATGATTATAAAAGAGAGTTTTACTCTCTTTGTACACCAGAATTTACAATTTATTGGATTGAAAGAATAGAAACTCTTCGAAAATGGATAAGTCAGAAGCTTTAATAGCAGCAAACTTGTATGCACAAGTTGTTACGAAGGCCTTTAAAGTAAAGGGAATATATTTATTTGGATCATTTGCCAAAGGAAACTTTCATACCGATAGCGACATTGACATAGCCATCGTATTTTCTGATTTTAGCAATATTCTCGATATTCAATTAGAACTTATGCGTCTTAGAAGGTCAATTGACAGTCGCATTGAACCACACCCTTTTAGGGAAGCTGATTTTAAACCTTCAAATCCATTGGTTTTCGAAATATTGAACCATGGTAAAACCTTGCAAATAGGTTCTGCTTAAGTGATTTTACTCGTCGAGCCTAATTGTAAATGCTTATATTATTTTAACCTTGAATTGACTACGCCTAACTCGCAAAGTACGCTCGGTCACAAATCCAATGCACTAAGATGGAAGTAGAAACCGTTTCAATTGGCGCAAAAGAAAATCCCAGCCGTTCTATTTTAGTCTAATTATAGCAGAATTTCTATTGTCTTGCTCTCTGGTTACTACTATTGTATGCCCGTCTTTTTCGAGGTTGAAGTTATTTACACTGAATTTTTCTCCACAAAAGCCTTCGGCTAAAAAGTTAACGTCTACTTCTCTTATATTCATTTCTTTATACACACTTAGGGGAAATGAATTAACTGCCCATTCAACGTATTTTGTGTTGTTTATATGACCATTCACGTCGATATCGGATATTTTCGAAACTTCATTTGACGAAAATATTGGGCTCCCAGCTGGCAAATCGATGCGCTCGGCATTGCCACTAGTTGCTCTAATTTCGGTACAAATAGGCATTACGTTTTTAAATGTGTCGAGCCTTTGGGGACGACGAGTTTTTATGTCGACAACCAGCCAGCTGCTCGAAGCGCTAACTAAATTATTGCCATTACTGTCGCGAATTTGATAATCGCGTAGGGCGAATAGCCCTTCGGTTCCGCTTGGCCAAGTGGTTAGGTTAAACGTTTCGGTCCAAAGTGGCATTCTGTTTACTTGCACCTTAATTCTCGAAAGTGCCCAAAAATAACCCTGTTTTAAAAGATCTTCGTAGCCAAAACTATTCAGAGTTGCGTGTTCCCATGCAACCTCCTGAAAAAGTCCAAACAGCGCTGGAATAGATAATTTGCCTTTAAAATCGCTTAAATACGAATTAACTAAAAATTCCTTGGTTAAAAATTCTTTCGTTTTTGGAAACATATAATTCTACTTTAAAAATGAACTTCTATCTAGCAAATCGGCCGATTGCAGTACCTTCAACCTTAAATTTTCGGGAAGGTTTGGGTTGCTCTTTAGCCACTCATCAACAATTTTGTATGCCTCAACCGAGGAATGACCGCTAAGCGTGGCGTCGAGCCAATCCTTTGGGAAAAATATATCGCCAGTTCGCTGAATTTCGGGAAGCATATTCAACGAGGGTTCAATAAATCGTATGCTAAAATTGCTTCGCAACGGGTGATGCAGAATTCGTAAGCCTTCGGCTACCCAAGGTTCGGGCTTGCGGTTCGAAGGTTCCGAAAGTATATCGAAAAACTCTACCCGTTCGCCCGAGCGGGGCGATGCAGCCTTGGCTACAAAGGCAAACTTCTTCTTTCTGTCGGGATTTGTAATGCGCTCCATTTCGGTGTCGAGCAATATGTCGTACATATCGGGTTTTCGAATCATTAGTTCAATGGCCAGCAAGGTTTTTTCGTCTTCGCTTAAACTAAAATTCGACACTGCTCCAGTTTGCCAAGCATCGTAAATTTTGCTTGTGGCAATGGGGGTTTGAAATATTGAAGTGAGTAGCGAAAACACATTCTTTTTCTGGCTAACTGGCATTTCTCCGTTTAGCTGCTTCCACAGAATGTTTTCAACTTTTTCAATATTATTGTCTTTAAATTTTTCGTCGCAAAAGTATTTCCAAACAGTAGCAAAGCTGTTTACTGTAAATTTCTGTATTTGTGGCTCACTCTCATTTTCTAAAGCGGTAACAAGGTAATTGAAGTATACTGGTAGTTCGATAAAGCCCTCGAGAAACATTTCGTGAACCGAAACTTGGAGCGAAGCCCGTGCAAGGTCGTTTTTAGGATATATGGGAATACTTAGTACAAGGTTTAATGTCGATGAATCGGGAGTAAAACATCCATAACCCTTTCCGTTACTGTTAACTGTAAAAATGGAATTTGAAATTACATTTTCGCAATTAAATGCTGTTGGTATATTGGTCGATACAAAACTTTGCGTGCATTCGTTACCGTTGCTTACATTCGAAACGCTCAGCTGCATGGGTGGGCAAGCAATTGACCCTATTAATTCCATGTCGATGCTAACTTTGCTTTCGCTTTCATTTATTGTTGTATAGTAGCGCACTATGGGTCTTCCAATTGTTTTGGTCCACTTATCCGACCAATCCATTAGGTTAATGCTAGTTTGCTCGTCGAGAATTGCTACTAGTTCATCCCAGTTGGCATTAGCCAAGTAGAAGTTTTGCAGGTAATTTCGTATGCCCGTTTTAAAGTTGTCCTCTCCAATCATTAGCTCCAACTGCTGCATCATTATAGGTGCTTTGTGATAAATAATATCGCCATAAAGCGAGCCTGCGTCGAGCATATTGTCGAGGTTTTGCACAATTGGATTGGCACCTTGCGTTCTGTCGACCGAGTATGCTCGAGGGTTGTGCGAAAGCAAAAAGTTAAGTTCGTGATTTATTTCGGGGTACATAGGATTCACAATTTTGTCGGCCATAAGCCCTGCGAATACCTCTTTAAGCCAAACGTCGTTAAACCAGCGCATGGTAACAAGGTTGCCAAACCATTGGTGTGCAACCTCGTGGGCAATTAGGTTGGCTTGCTGAAGTTTTTGGGTTACCGTTGGGTTTTTATCGAGTAAAAGCCGGCTATCGCGATAAAAAATGGCTCCAGAATGCTCCATTCCGCTGTACTGAAAGCCCGGAATTAGCACAAAGTCGAGTTTACCAAACGGGTAGAGAATTTGAGTGTAATTTTCGAGCCATTTTACCGAATGCTCGTGAGCCGAAAAGATTGTTTCGACATTTTGCTTCAATTTTTCCTTATCGGTTTCGCGATGAAACAGTGTCATTTCAAATCCGTTAACCGACTGCTTAATGGTTTCGAATTTGCCTGTGGCAAACGCAAAAAGGTAGGTACTAATGGGAAGTGTAGAGGCGAATTTTACTGTTTTTTGCTCCGAATCGAATTCATCAACAAGAACTTGTATGCCGTTCGATACAGCAACCCAATTGGCTGGAATTGTTAACGATAGTTCAAAGGTTGCCTTCATGTCGGGCTGATCGAAGCATGGGAAAACGGTCGATGCCCTGTCGGGCACTAATAGCGTGTATAAAAATTCGTCGTTTCGGTTTAGCGAACCGTTATTGGCAACAAATTCAATGGTTACGCTGTTTTTACCAATTTTAATATGCTTTATAGGAATAACAATATGACCATTCACAAATAAAAACTCAATGCTTTTGCCGTTCACAAGCATATTGCCGAGCATGTTCGGTTCGGCTTTAAAGTCGATAATTGCATCAACCTCGCTTTTTGCAACAAAGCTAATGGTAGCAGTTCCATTTATTGGGTTGTTTTTAATATCGGGAATTGCAAAATGCAGCTGGTAACTTATGCTGTCGATGGTTGCTTTACGATTTTTGGCAAGTTCAGTGCTAACCCCTTCGGTTGGAAGTTCTCTTTTTGTGCAGCCCATAAAAATGCTTGTTGCAATAGCCAAAGCTATAATGATTTTGTGCTTGTTCATGGGATTTTAATTTTTGTTTGTATTACTATTCTCTATTTGTATTCGTAAATACATGCTCTAGCATTCTTACAAGTTCCTTAACTTCAATGGGGTTTAAACCGCGAGTTGCCTCTGTGTAAAACTCATCGACAATTGGCAGTATTTTATCTTGAAGTTCAGTACCCTTTTTAGTAAGAACTACATTGCTAAATCGACTGTCGCTGGCATCCTTAACCTTTTTCACTAGCCCTTTTTTTGCCATCCCTTCAATTATTCTCGAAATGCTGGCGGGGTCTTTATGCGTTTTATTTGCCAGCAACCCAAGACTTAAATTATCCTCAATCCACAATTGCTCAAGTACAATCCAGTAGTCGGGAGTTATTTCACCATAGCCCTTTAACGCAAAGGTTTTTGCAAGCAATGAGCGGTATGCCGAGGCTGTTTTTGTAATTACAAAGGCAAAAGATTTAAAAGCATTGTCGGCCATAGTTTTTTGAATTAGTAATTGCAAAAGCAAATATACCGTTGTTTTTACGATTGAAGAGAATTCAAAAGCAATTTCCTAAAAATCTGTGTTCTAATTAAACGCTAAGACGCAACGGCGCAAGGGACAACACAGAGACACAGACCCCGATATCCCGATAGTTATCGGGAATCGGGGACAGAGGAACGGCTGGGGGTGTGTTGCGAACTNNAAGCTACCTAAAAGTTGAAAAGATTCCAAATCCGCAAGAATACCAGTATGCAATACACCCCTTGTTAGCAAACGTAGTTAGGGTTACTCTACGGTTCGTTCTTTTCGAGAGGCGGGGTTTTATAATTATTCCAGTCCCCTTTAATCATTTTGCCATTGCGTTGTTAAAATAGTGGAGTAATCCTAAACCAAAACGGCAGATTCTTTTCTGAAATGAATCTGCCGTTTTGTAATTCATGGGGTACTACTCCTTCACCAGCGTTTCGGTGAACTCTTTTCCGTTTACAGTAACCTTAACAAGGTAAATAGCAGGCATTAGCCTGTCGATACTAACGCTAACGCTTCCTGTGCTATTTCCCCTTTTAAAAGGTTCGCCCTTGCTGTTCAGCAACACGTACGAGAACGATGAACTAGCATACCTTTCGGTTAAGTTTATGGTTACACTCGATTTTGCAGGATTTGGGGAAATGTTAAACGCCTTTACACTGGTGTTTTCTGCAAATGGAGCTACTTCATCGGGCGCACCAATGCTAAACGTTGTAGCGGCAACTACCTTGCTGTCCTGAGTTAGGCAAGCCGTATAAACGCCAGCAGCCCAACCCTCGGTTATAACAATCTCTTCAAAGGCTTTTACCCTTGGGCTGTACGACCAATTCTTAGCTCCGTTGCTATCGGTTATCGCTAGTTGAACCTCGGCGGGTTTTACCCTGAAAAGGTTATACTTAACCACCACGTAATCGGTTGCCTTAGCTGGCGTAACGCTTACTGTTGGGCTAGCGGGCGCAGCGCTTGAGCGGGGTACAACATTTGGGTCGTACTCAACAAATGGAGCATGAATAGGTGTAGAACTTGCAGCCAGCAGCGCATTTTTTGCCAACAGGCTTACTAAAACGTTTTGCGATTCGGCAAAGCCGCTCATAAGTTCCGTAAAGGTAGTATCGCTTGGATCCGTTTGGCCTACCTGAGCTAAAAACTCGCTAAACCCTTCGAGTTCGGCTGCTTCGGTGGAATTACTAACCTGCCCCATACCCGTTGCGAGGGTTTCCATGCACTCAGCGTGTTCGCCCTTTTCGAACTGAAGCAGGGCTTTTAGGGCTATGGTTGTTGATGTTGGCAGCAGATTTATAGCCATGCTGAGCGTATCGGTTGCCTTGATAAGGGTGTCGTTGAGCATGCGCCCCGCCATGCTGGCGAGCATAAGGTCACGAGCACCAACCAGCCCTTCGAGGTTGCCCTTGGCCATGTCGATTGCTGAAAGCTCGTTGCCGCTCTCGTTTATGGCCTGTAAAAAGTAATCGGGAAGTGGACTTGGCCGCATACCCATAGCACTGGTAACGGCTGGCGACTTGGGAGCCTGCGGGTTGGAGGTTAATACACTTGTAAGAAACGCATCGGGCAGCACCTCGTACCGGTTCGTAGCGGCCACCATAACGGCGTCGGACAGCGCGGGGGAAGCATTGATTAATTTCCGCATAAGCGGTACTGGATTGCTGCCGGGTACGGCATTCTCCACGGCAAGCATCAGGTTATCGGTGCAGCCCTCATCCTCAAGTTCGGTTAGCTCCGCTTGTTTTAGCGTAATGGTGTCGCTGTATGCTTCCATTCCTTCAATACCCTCGCTGGTGTTATCGCCACCGCAATTGGCCAGCGCCTCGGCCTCGAAAACGTAAACACTACCCTCGTTACACTTGGGATTATATACTACGCTAGAGCTGTGCCCGTAGTAGGTTATTGGAACATTTGGGGAAAGGATGTGGAACTGGTTTACCTCGCCGCACATGGTAAGGAACCTATTTGAAGCAGAAACCTTGGGCGAACCCTGAACTCTCGAAATGCCATCCATTAGTAGATAAACATCGGTGGCGTTTAGCTCAAACGTATTGCAGGTAAGGTTTGCCTTGGCTCTGTAGCCATCGGCAACAAGTCCATAGCGGAGGCTGCTAAATCTGTTCCCCTCAATGCTGCCCGCCGTTTGGCTCAGGTTGTACAGGTTAATGCCTGTGCCCCCTGTTCCTGTTCCAGTAATGGTGTTCGCTTTAAGCATAAATGCGCTAGCCATATTAAGGGTAATGGCACTTGACACTAAGCTGCTATACCCCGAACCCTCTGTGCCATTGAGCGAATAGTCGGGCACCTGAAACTGGCAGTTCTGAATAACGGGTGCTCCTATACCGCTTACCGATACTCCCGTAAAACAATTGCTAAAT
>DDWL01000027.1:7158-7466 GCA_002345675.1 Bacteroidales bacterium UBA2287
GTTGCGTAAACGCCAAAGCCTCGATTATTGATTTCGTACGATGTTGGTGTGGAGTTGAGAAAAGAATTACCCCTTAGCTTTACCTGCGAAACGCCTACTAGGTAAATGCCAGTTGGGGGCGGTAGCTCAGCGCTTTAATCCCCCGAAACGCCCTGTAGGTTAATAAACGCAAAGGGTGTTAGCCCGTGCTGAGCGAGATAGCTAGTGGTGGTAAAGGTCGAATTATCGATAGCCGATAGGTTGGGAAGACTTCCCGAGCGGTACCTATCGAAGCGGATGGCGGTAACGTTATCGGTAAAGGTGGCCCC
>DDWL01000067.1 GCA_002345675.1 Bacteroidales bacterium UBA2287
ATTAAAGTCGAATACTTGCTCATATAAATTGGTCACTATAACTGGAATGCTTGTGCTTATTTCTCTATATAAATTAGAAACAATTGAATCGACCTCAACCTTAAGCAACTTATAAGGACGATAATTTGGCACCATTAAAGCAAAATACTCCCTGTTGTCAACAGTATTTTTAATAGCACCTGGGCTTGCTGGATCAACAAATAGCATTACTGTATCGCCTCGAAATTTCTCATCGAAACGCCAAAGGTCGAACTGAGTATTTCGGAAATAGTAAATTTGTCCGTGCGAGTGAACCGCCTTACCTGTATAAAACATGTACTTCGAGGGTTCTTGAAATCTGTTAAAGAAAATAACAGGGGTATTATTGGCAACAACACCAAAATCTTTCATTCGTTGCTTATGCCCATGCCATTCGGTTTTTAAAGGCAAAATGTCGAAAATTAGAATTACCCTTGCAATAAGTAGAAGAACGAGTGAAGGAGCAATCCACTTAAAAACAAAACGTTGAAGTTTATCGTTAACAAGAGCTTCTCTAACAACTAAAATTACTAAGGCAACACTAAGAGCAACAGTCCAGTGAGGGTTTACATAGCCCTTAAAGTTTGAGAGAGTGAAGAAAATAAAGAATCCCAATACGATGAATACCAATGCTCTTTCGAACAAGTTAGATATTTTTCGTTTAAAAATTACGTAAAATAGAGCCCCGAGCGTAAGCGGATGAAAAACTGCAAGTTGGTTTGCCAAAAACTCGAAGAACTCATTTACCTTAAAGTAGCTTGAACGTTGAACCAGATGGTAAGTAATTGAGGGGAAATTATTTTCGTACTGCCATACCATATGAGGTATAAGTAGAATTAACGCAAAAATGCCTGCCAAATAAAACTTATAGTTTAGTAGCAACTTTAAATTCGAAAGTACCACAAAACCAATAAGTAAAACCCCATGGTACTTGCTGTATAAAAGCAAGGCCATACTCAAGCCCATTAGCGCTGCATTGCCAAACGATTCCTTTTGGAGAAAGTGCTTATAACCAAGCAGGAAGAGTGCGGAAAAAAGCAGCATTGGCCCATCGGGAGCAGCAACAAAGCCATACGCCTGAATCATTACAACCGAGAATGCTACGGTAAAAAAGACAAGAATTGACTTTTTAGTTGGCTCAACATCAATTAGTTTGAAAACAATTAGTAGAAAGGGCAACTGAATTAAGGCTGTAAAAAACCTTGCTCCCAGTTCACCATCGAAAAAGAAAGAGCCTAAGCGTATAATTAAAGCGACCATTGGTGGATGGTCGTAATAGCCCCAGTCTAGAAATTGAGAGTACACCCAGTAGTAGGCTTCATCGTTACCAATTTCGGTAAAAATGGCCTGTACAATATTTAGTGCAAACCAAGCCAGTAAAAGCTTTGCAAAAAGCCAACGGTTGGACGAAAGGATATCTTTGAATGAGTTCATTTCTGTTTCATTAGTAAATGTTTATAGGTCAAAAGTAGTAAATAATGGAAAACAGTTGTGGGGGTTCATAAAATATTAAGGGAAAGTTAAAGTAGAATATTTAAGTCCGAAGACGGAAGTCAGAAGTCAGAAGTCCGAAGACCGAAGTCAGAAGACCGTAGACCAAAGTCAAAAGACCGAAGTCAGAAGTCGGAAGTACGAAAATATCAAACCTTACAATCTAAGCATCCTACTGTACCCTAATGTGTCTATTTTGGTGAAGTTTGAAGTAGTTAGGGTATTAAATTGAGAACTTAGTAATAGGCATGGGGTTATTACAGCATAAAAAAAGTACATTTCAAATGGTTATCGTTGTTTTAGAGGCGTTATTCTTCATATATTTGTATTCCAAATTCAACCATAATTCAATGAGCAACTTAGTTATAATCCCCACCTACAACGAAAAGGAAAACATTGAGCGTATGATCCACAGGGTAATGGCGCTCGAGAATAATTACCATCTTTTAGTAATTGACGATGGTTCGCCCGATGGAACAGCAGTTATTGTTAAGGAACATATGTCAACATATGAAGGGAAACTTTTTATACTGGAGCGAAAGGGGAAACTTGGTCTAGGAACTGCATACATTGCTGGCTTTAAGTGGGCTTTGGAGCACAACTACGAGTACATTTTTGAAATGGATGCCGACTTTTCACATAGTCCCGAAGACCTAAATGAACTCTACAAAGCTTGTTTAAATGGCGCCGACTTAGCCATTGGCTCTCGCTATGTTTGTGGGGTAAATGTAGTTAACTGGCCAATGGGAAGGGTATTAATGTCGTACTTTGCCTCGGCATACGTGCGCTTTGTTACCCGCATGAAAATAATGGACACAACTGCTGGGTTTAAATGCTACAAAAACATTGTTCTTAAAAGCATCGACCTCGACTCCATTAAAATGAAAGGCTACGGATTTCAAATTGAAATGAAGTTTACAGCCTATAAAATGGGGTTCAAACTACAAGAAGTTCCTATTGTTTTTACCGAACGGAGGGTTGGCGTTTCGAAAATGAGCGGAGGTATTTTTAACGAAGCTTTTTGGGGTGTTATAGGTATGAAAATAAAAAGTTGGTTTAAAAGTTATAAAAGAGAAGTTGCTACAGCATAACAAATAAAAAACCAAGTAACATGAGCAGTTTGCTAATCGAAAATGCCTCAATAGTTAACGAGGGACAAAAGTTTTTAGGCAGTCTGCTTATTCGAAATGGGTTAATTGAAGCTATTTGGAAAAACACTGCTGCTCCACAAGATTTAAAACAGAATGTTGACCGTACTATCGATGCAACGGGGCTGCTGCTTATTCCTGGGGTAATCGACGATCAAGTTCATTTTCGCGAACCCGGTTTAACACATAAGGGCAATATTTATAGCGAAGCTAAAGCGGCCGTTGCTGGCGGGGTTACTTCGTTTATGGAAATGCCCAACACCAATCCGCAAACCACAACCATAGAAGAACTCGACAAAAAGTTCGAAATTGCGAATAAAACATCGCTTGCAAACTTCTCGTTTTACCTTGGTGCTACCAACAACAACATTGAAGAAATTGTAAAAATTGACCCCAAAAAGGTTTGCGGGGTAAAAGTTTTCATGGGCTCATCGACTGGCAATATGCTTGTCGACAACATTGATGCGCTTAATAAAATTTTTAAGCACTCCCCTGTTCTTGTTGCAACCCACTGCGAAGACGAGACAACAATTTTGGCTAGCATAAACTCATATAAAGAAAAGTATGGCGAAGGAATAACCTTTGCCATGCACCCATTCATACGAAGCGAGGAGGCGTGTTACCTCAGCAGTTCCCTGGCAGTTAAACTTGCAAAGCAGCACGGAACGCGATTACACGTACTTCATATTTCAACAAAAAAGGAACTCGAACTCTTCGACAACTCATTACCATTAGAACAGAAGCGAATTACTGGAGAGGTTTGCGTTCACCATTTATGGTTTTCGGAGAATGATTACGAGAAACTTGGCTGGCGAATAAAATGGAACCCTGCCATTAAAACCGAAGCCGATAGGCTAGGGCTGATTGATGGATTAATAAACGGGAAACTCGACGTTGTGGCAACCGACCACGCACCACACACACACGAAGAGAAAGTGAAGCCATACCTGCAGTGCCCATCGGGAGGTCCCATGGTGCAGCATTCGCTGGTTGCTATGCTCGAAATGGCAAAAAAAGGAACTTTTTCAATAGAACTTGTAGTTGATAAAATGTGCCATGCTCCTGCCAAACTTTTTGGGGTAGAAAAGCGAGGTTTTATTCGCGAAAGCTACTTTGCCGACCTAGTACTTGTCGACCCAAAGGCTAATTGGACCGTTTCGAAAGAAAACATACATTACCGCTGTGGCTGGGCTCCATTGGAGGGCAACACATTCTCATCGAAAGTGTTATTCACCATAGTTAATGGCAATGTTGTTTACGACAACGGAATATTTCACGAAGGAATAAAGGGACAGGCTTTAGAGTTTATTAGGAAATAGCCCTCCAATTCTATTAAATAGATTTTTGTATATTGCTAAGGCTTGTTTTCTCATTATTTTATTGAGAAACAAAATGATAGCACATGTGTTATTCAGTCATAAATCTATTACTACAATGCTTAAGTACCAAGTTCAAATTAAACATCCTTACAATTACTTCGTTCTATTTACTGCTATTTGTATTGCAACTATTTACTCGACTAGCTGCGACAACAGTAGGATTAAACCACCAGAGCATAAAAAAATTAACCTCAGCGATACAGGGAGTGTTGAACAAGCCTCGTTGGTAAATGCTAAAACAACAGGAGTGCTTCGAGTGGCAATTTCTTCGATGACTTCGCCTCGCGAAACCTTTACGCACTACAACGAATTACTTAACTTTATTGAGGAAGAACTTGGTAAACGTGTATTGCTCGTTCAGCGAAAAACTTATAAAGAGGTAAACAACCTACTGAAAAATAACGATGTTGATTTTGCATTTATTTGCACTGGTCCCTACGTGGTTGGATTCGCCGACTCAGCTTTTTCTCCTTTGGTTAAACCAACACGTGAAGGCAAAAACACTTACCAAGCCTACCTAATAGTTCATAAAGACTCGAAGATTAAGAACTTTTCGGAACTTAAGGGTAAAAAATTCTCGTTTACCGACTCCCTTTCCACCACAGGAATGTACTACCCTCAAAAAAAACTTAAGGATTTAAAGACTAATGCCGACGATTTTTTCTTAAAAGTTTATTACTCCAATGCACACGACAACTCAATAGAACTTGTAAATCGCAAAATTGTTGATGCCGCAACAGTTAACAGCCTTATATACGATTATCAGCTAAAGTTTACGCCCGAAAAACTTATTAATGTTAAAATCGTTGAGCGCTCGGAACTGTTTGGAACTCCACCGGTTGTTATTTCAAAAAGCATTGACAAGGAAACACAGAAGGGACTTGAAGACATATTTTACAATCTTCATCACAATAAAAAGGGGCAAGAAATTTTAAAAGGCTTATTGATTGACAGATACGAGCGAGCCAATGATTCCGATTACGCCAACATAAGGGCAATGAAAGAGTATATTGACAGCCCAAACACCAAGTAGCGCCTAAGGCATGAAACGAATTCTAAAAAACGCTTACCTCCCACTGTTTTGGAAATTTGCCATTGCCATTACCTCAATTGTTTTGCTTTTTGGGTCGCTTAACCTGCTGTTTATCCGCAATCAGGTTTATAATACCTTTGAGAATCAAATTGAAAAACAGGGATTAAGNNCGAAGGTGCCATTGACCCAATTCTTTTTAACGATGTTTCGGCATTAAACAAATTGCTAATACGAACCAAGTCGATAAACCCCGACCTTGAATACATTTTTTTGGTTTCACCAAACAACGAAGTAATTGCACACACCTTCGAAACGGCTACTCCAAGCAATCTAATAAATGCTAACGTACTACCCGATACCGTTTTAAAAAACACCGTTTTAATACACGACACGTCGAAAAAGAACAGAATAATTAGGGATATGGCTATCCCAATTTTCGACAAAAGGCTTGGCATTGTTCGCATTGGGCTAAAGGAAGATGCCTTTTCGGAGGAAATTTCGAATACAACTCGGTTGTTTTTACAAATGGTATTTGTTTTACTAATACTCGGAATTTTGGCGTCGCTTGCCCTATCGTACATTATTTCAAGCCCATTAAGAGCAATAAGCAAACAGGCATCGCAGGTTAACTTCGATTCGCTTAGCGAACAAACCGACAATTTCGACTCGCTCGAAACATCGAGAATGAATAAGTGGAAAAATATCTTCAACTTTTCCGATGAAATTGACATTCTCAACAGCACATTTATTCAAATGCTCCTGCGACTGAAAGGGGCTTACAGCGAGCTAAAATCGACTCAGGATTCGCTTTCGCAAACCGAAAAAATGGTATCGGTAGGTACTTTGGCAGCAGGTTTGGCTCACGAAATAAACAATCCTATTGCTGGCATTCGCAATTGTCTTCGACGAATTTCGGATAAGCCCGAAAATATTAAGCAAAATGCCGAGTACCTCGAAATGATGAACGAAGCTATAGGTAAAATTGAATCGGTTGTGCAGGGAATGCTAAGCTTTTCGCGTAAGCAGGAACTTACCTTTAGTCGAATTGACATTATTAAAAGCATTGAAAACACGATTGGGCTTACAAACTATCAGCTCGAATTAGCAGGGATTACATTAAAAAGACATTACCAAGTTCAAAGTTTAATTGCCTTAGCAAGTCCAAACCATCTCGAACAGGTATTCGTAAACATATTACTAAACAGCATCGACGCCATTGCCGAAAAAAAACAGCATCAATCCGAACTGCGTGGCGAAATTACCATTACAGTGAAACAAAGTGAAGGATTTATTAAAATTCAATTTTCGGACAATGGCACAGGAATGCCTGAGGATAAGGTAGCATCACTTTTCGACCCATTTTTCACACTTAAAAAAATACGGCAAGGAACTGGTTTAGGCATGGCTGTTAGCTACAACATTATTTCGAGCCATTTAGGTCAAATAACTGGGAAAAATAAGGAAGATGGAGGATTTTGCATTACCATTACCCTACCCGAATTACAGAATTTAAAAAAATAAGGCGATATGCTAAAAATATTTATAGTTGACGACGAGCGAATAGTTAGGGTTACCACTGCCGACGACCTTCGCGATGCAGGGCACAATGTTATGGAGTTTTCATCGGCTCAGGCAGCCCTTCAGCACCTGAGCGAAACCGATTCGGAAGTTGACATAATACTTACCGACCTAAAAATGCCCAACATGGATGGGCTTGAGTTTTTAGCGCGAGTTAAAAAAATTAACCCCGACATTGTTGTACTGCTAATGACAGCCCATGCCACTGTGCAAACAGCTGTTGAAGCAATGAAACTTGGGGCATACGACTACATATCGAAGCCTTTTAACATAGAAGAACTTCTCCTTACCATTGAGCGAATAAAAGAAGTTCGAGAGGTTAAAGCCGAAAACAAGCAGCTACGATTTCAGGTGCGAAAGCAGTTCGACTTGTCGTCGTTTATAGGGCAAAGCGATGCAACCAACAAGGTTTTTGACCTTGTTAAAATTATTGCCGAAAAAAACACAACCGTTCTTATTGTTGGCGAAACGGGAACAGGTAAAGAGCTACTAACCAACATAATTCACTTTAATAGCGGGCGAAGTCATAAGCCACTCATAAAAGTAAGCTGCGCCATACTGTCGCGCGAAATATTCGAGAGCGAGCTCTTTGGCCACGAAAAGGGCGCCTTTACGGGAGCCGAAAAAACTAAAATTGGCAGGTTCGAAATGGCAAATTCTGGCACCCTTTACCTCGACGATATTGACGATATACCGTACGACCTTCAGGTTAAACTACTAAGGGCTCTCGAAGAGAGCGAAATTGAACGAGTTGGCGGTAGCGAAACCATTAAAATTGATGTTAGGGTTATTGCATCGACCAAAAAGGATTTGAAGCAAATGGTTGCCGAAGGCAAGTTTCGCGAGGACTTGTTTTACAGGCTAAATATTTTCCCTATAAGTTTGCCACCACTACGCGAGCGCCCTGGCGACATTACAGTACTGGCTAAATACTTTGCATCGGAATTTGCTGGGGGAACAAAAATAACCATCGACTCCGAGGTAATTGAAATACTAAAGCAGTACCCATTCCACGGAAATGTTAGGGAAATTAAAAACCTTATGGAGCGGCTTGTGCTCCTTTCTAAAAATGGGGTAATCGACAAAACCACCATTCCCATTGATGTTCGCTTTCCTGGAAAGCTACACACCTGTTTTTATTTTGAAAATAAACCCCTCGATGAAATACTTAAAGAGGTTGAAACCAATGCCATTAGGGACGCACTAATGCGTTCGGGCGGAAATAAAGCCAAGGCGGCTCAAATTCTGCAAGTGCCAGCCTCAACATTAAAGTCGCGAATTGAAAAATTAGGTCTCGACATTCCTTTGTAGCGACGATTATTCGTCGAAAATCGACGACTTTTCGTCGATTTTCACCCTCTTCTAAACATGTAAAACACATGTAAAACATCTATTTAAACACTGTATATCATACAGTTAACCATAAAAGCGAGCCATTTGTTTGAACAAATGGCTCGCTTGTTGTTTTATATAGACAGATTCTAAATAAAAACTTGGAATCAAACTTTTAAAAAACAGAATTATAAACTACAAACAAACATAAAAATGAAACAGATAATTAACAAATGGTTACTAATTGTCCTTGTTGCCGTTGCACCATTTACACTGCAAGCGCAATCAACTTTCGAAATTGCCTCACACAGCATGACCGTTGCAGGAACTTCGAACCTACACGACTGGACTGCTGAAGTTGAAAAGGTAAACGGTTCGTTTAAAGTAAAAATGGACAATGGAAAACTCGTTGACATTCAAGACCTCAACGTAGTTGCTGATGCACAATCGTTTAAAAGTTCGAAGGGAAGCATTATGAACTCAAAAATAAACGATGCACTAAATTCAAAAAAACATCCTCGCATTACTTATAAAATGACGAAGGTTGAAAAGATTACCGAAACTGCGGGCACATTTCGTGTAAACACATCTGGGGTAATGAGCATTGCAGGAGTAAACCAAAATGTTACCCTCGAAGCTGTTGGCAAAATTTTACCTAATGGCAGCATTGAATTTTCGGGAAACAAAAAAGTTAAAATGACCGATTATAAAGTGGAGCCTCCAACAGCAATGTTTGGAGCAATGACAACTGGCGATGAGGTTACTTTAACGTTTAAAGTAATACTACAAACAAAACAGTTAACAAGTAATAACTAATCCTAAACAAAAACAAGTATGAAAATGATTGCAAAACAGTTGACAGTAGCTATAGCACTGGCAATATTTACACTCCCTGCCTTTTCGCAAAAGGAAAAAATTCAGTTTTATCGTCCTGCCGATCAAAAAGGGATAAATGCTTTTGAAACCGCCAAGACTGACACTGTTGAATTCAACGGGCTTAAAGTAAAGGTTGGAGGAAACTTTACCCAGCAATTTCAGTCGCTTAAGCATAGTAACACCTCAACTCCTGAAGTTAAGCTATACCCATTAACCACGGGGTTTAACCTTGCTACAGCTAACCTAAACTTCGACATTCAACTTGAGGATGGAATTCGTGTTTCGTTGGAGAACTACATGTCGTCGCGCCACCATTCAGAGTTTTGGGTTAAGGGAGGCTACATTCAAGTTGACAAACTCCCAATGTTTGGAAACCCTGAATGGTTTACCAAGTACCTAACCGTAAAAATTGGTCATTTTATGCCTAACTATGGCGACCAGCACTTCCGTAGAAGCGATAACGGCAACACCATAATGAACGCATTTGTAGGCAACTACATTATGGATGCATTTACTACCGAAATTGGGGGTGAGGTTTATGTCCGTCCAATAAACAATGTTTTTGTAATGCTTGGTATGAATGCTGGTATAATTAACGGCGATGTTAAAGAAGCATACTACCCAACAGGTAATCCACAAGCCGGAGAAGTTTTAAAGAAAAGTCCTTCAATTTACGCCAAAGCTGGTTACGACTCACAAATAAGCGACGACTTAAGGGTACGCCTAACTGGAAGTATTTACACAAATGCAGGAACAACACGCAATACACTTTACGCTGGCGATAGAACTGGTTCGCGTTACTACATGGTTGTTGAAGCCGAAAACGCTACAACTGCGGCAAACTTCACATCGGGACAAATTAACCCTGCTTTTCAGCATAAGGTAACTGCCATTTCTATTAACCCATTTGTTAAGTTTCAGGGGCTCGAAGTTTTTGGAACCTACGAAATGGCAAGCGGTATAAAACAACTACCTGCAGGCCCTACCCCCGATTCGCGAAGCTTTAACCAGCTTGCTGGCGAAGTTGTGTATCGCTTCTTCCCAAGAGAACAAGTTTTTGTGGGAGCCCGATACAATAAGGTTAGCGGAACGCTTGATGCAGCAACTCCTTACGATATTTCAATTGATCGGATTCAAATTGCGGCAGGATGGTTTGCAACCAAAAACATGCTTTTAAAACTTGAGTATGTAACCCAAAACTACAAAGATTTTGCTGCAACCGACATTCGTAATGGTGCCAAATTCAGCGGAATTATGCTCGAGGCAGCCATTGGTTTCTAAAAAAGTATAACTAATGAGTGCCCATTGCAAAATGCTTGGGCACTCATTTTAAAATTCAAAAACTGCACAAACAAAAAAATGCACTAAAATGCTAAACGGGCTGTTACTCTTTATTCTTTTCGGCTTCGAGTCTGCACCAACAGGCAGGTTGCTTTCCTATTCGATTAAAGACAACAGCACAATTACCCTTTCGGGTTCGAGTAATGTAAACAGCTTCGAGTGCACCATAAACAGTAACCTAACAAACGGTTACCTATCGGTTAATGCCGATAAGGAAAACGGCGCAGTAAATTTTCATAATGCTTTACTAAAAATTAATGTAAGCTCGTTCGACTGTAAGAACCCCATAATGAGTCGCGACCTTCAAAAAACGCTTCGTGCCGATAAATATCCATTAATTGAAGCCGAACTTATTACAGCAACACCCTTTCTGGTAAATTCGAAGCCAAATGCCTCACGAGGAAAAATTAAAACAAGTGTAGCCATTACCATTAGTGGGAAATGTCGAATTATTGACCTCGTAGTGGAATGGCAAATGATTAGCGCCACCGAGTACCGATTTGTTGGATCGAAGCAGCTGCTTATGTCCGATTTCGACATTGCTGCACCATCGGCTGCATTTGGGCTTATTAAGGTTAACAACGACATTGTTATAAATTTCGATTTTACCATTCAAACTTCACCTTCCGAGAAATCGTACCAGTCCCTATCCGAACTGCTGAGTAAATAGGATCCAATTTAGGCATCTCGTATTACAACATCCTTTCATTTAAAAAAAACTGGTTTAGCCATTGCCTTAAACCCGCTTAGGTTTATATTAGCGCTATATTTTACAGTACCAATTTTGGTGTAGAAACTTCACCAGTATACTCGCAAACTAAAATTATAGCTATGAAAAATTTAAGCACAAGCAATTTTGCAGCCCTTTTAGTTGTTTCATTTTTAGGACTTTATGGATGCAACTATAATAAGGAAAATAGCAACAAACCAACCATAAACATTGGGGCAAAAGCAATTACCATTGCCGACACCATAACTTACGATGTACTTTTACGACCACTCGATTCGACCGATATTTGGGAGGCAGAACACCTTAAGTACCTTAACCAGAAAGAATTTTTAAACTACGTTTTCAATGGGCTTTACTCAGGCAAATTTTTGGCTTACGAGTTTATGAGCACCAAGCAGTTTAACAAAAGCGAAATAGAGTCCATTGAAAAAGCCGAAGGCTACTCGCGCGATAAAATTAGCAAAGTACAGTTTAAGGAACTTTGGTTTGTCGACTCGCTTGGCATGCTACAAAAGCATATTTACAGCTATACATTAGGGATTGAAGCATACAGCAATCAGAATACCTTTTTAGGCCACAAGGCGCTTTTTGAAGTAAAGGTGGAAAAGGACTAACGGTTGTCAGTTAGAGGTTGTCGGTTGTCTGTTATCAGTTATCGGCTTGTCAAAAATCTGTGGTTATCCGTTAAATCAGCTTTATCTGTGTTCTATTGAGGGCGCCATTACAAACCTAGCAGTGCTGCGTGTTAGCTGTTGAAGATAAAGGGTTCGCCCATGCGTTAACTCGTCAATAACTTCTTTTGTATAGTGCCTAACGGTTAGCAAGTTCAAATTTTCGTTGTAGCGAACGGCAAAATCGGTCGACAGCTCCTTCATGGCTCCCGGTAGAAAATGCTTCTCATTGTCGACACAAACCGAAAAGCTAATGGCCGAACTTTGCACAAGGTTAACCTTTACCCTATGCTTATAGAAAATTGCAAAAATACGGCTAAGGCAATCCTCAATAACAAACGAGTAGTCGTTTGGCGAAAGAGAAATTAGAGCCTGATTGGTTTTAAGAACCAAAATGGGAGGCAACTCGTTGCGCTGGGCGTTTGGGGTTATTCGAGTACCCTCGGCGCTTGGATTTAAAAACGACTTTACGTAAAGCGGAATCCCTTTATTTTGAAGAGGCTTAATGGTTTTAGGGTGAATTATTTGCGCCCCGCAGTAAGCCAACTCAATTGCCTCTTTAAACGAAACCTCGCTGAGTTTAACTGTATTCGGAAAAATTCGGGGATCGGCATTCAGCACACCTTCAACATCCTTCCAAATTGTAACATCAATTGCATCGAGAAGGTTTGCCAGTAGTGCTGCTGTATAATCGGAACCCTCGCGACCAAGCGTAGTGGTTGTTCCCTTTGCCGTTCCGGCAATAAAACCCTGTGTTATATAAATATTCGACTTAGTAAAGTCGAAAACCTGCTGACTCAATTTTTGCGATTGCTCCAAATCGACATTCCCCTCGCGGTAAGTACAATCGGAAATGAGTGCCTTTCGAGCATCGACCAAAATATTACTAACCCCAATACTATTAAGGTAAAGCGAAACAATTTGGGTCGACAGCATTTCGCCAAACGACACCAGCTGGTCGTAGCAATAGTTATAATCGCGACTTGGCTCTTCTTTTAAAAAAACTTCTATTTCATTAAATGTCACACTAATTGAATCGCTAAAACTATCGACTAAATTTCCAAAAAGGCCATTTAGTACTTCAAAATGGTAAGCCTTTAGCGCTTTATACCCATCCCAAACCTTTGAATTTCCTGCTAAAAAATCGGCTAGTATTACCTCTAAGGCATTGGTTGTTTTCCCCATAGCCGACACAACCACTATTAGGTTATCGCTTTGAGGTTTAACTATGTTTGAAAGATTTCGCACTCCATCGGCAGTTTTAACCGAGGCTCCTCCAAACTTATAAATATGCAGGTTTCGAGACGACATTAATTTTCAATTTAATAACTTGTAAACACAATATTACGGTAAATTTTTATTCCACCAAACCCAGATAACTATCGGGAGCAAAGGCGTAACGAATTAATTGTCAAAACAATATCAAATATGATGATTGTTGCAATTTGCTTTGACATTCAATTGCTTGCGATTAATTAACGAACTATTGAACCACGCAACAAACTTAAAACACAGTTTCGAATATGGCAACACAATATGAATATTTTAAAAATCCTTTCGTCTTTTTACACAAAGAGCTATGTTTGCAAACGTTTTAATACTGGAAAAAAATACCAAGCAACGAATATTTTTCGTATAATTGTTCACAATGATTCATTAGCTTTTTCTAAAATATTTAAGAAAATAAATTAAGCCAACTAGTTAACTGCAATTGTTCGCAAAATTTAAAGTTTATGTCGCAAGATCACGATATTGTATCACGTCTACAGGGTTACACCATTAAAACCCTTACACAATTTATAATTGAAGAGCAGGCCGACTTTCCGTATGCAACTGGAGAATTTACCCGTTTACTTTATCACATTGGGGTAGCCGCCAAGGTTGTAAATAAAAAGGTTAACAAGGCTGGGCTAATCGACATTATTGGTCGTGCAGGCGACATAAATATTCAGGGCGAGGAGCAGCAAAAACTCGATGTTTTCGCCAACTGGCGATTTAAGCAATCGCTTATGGCGTCGAGAGAGTGCTGCGGCATTGGTTCCGAGGAGGATGAAGGCATTATTTCGCTAACCGAAAAACCATCGGTCGATGGTAACTATATTGTTTGTATGGATCCGCTCGATGGCTCGTCGAATATTGATGTGAACGTGTCGATTGGAACAATTTTCAGCGTTTTTCGAAGAGTTACTCCCCGTGGCACACCTGCCATTGAGGAAGATTTTTTACAGGAAGGTTCGAAACAAGTAGCCGCAGGCTATATTCTTTATGGTTCGTCAACGGTTTTAGTTTACTCAACAGGACGTGGCGTTTATGGGTTTACGCTCGACACTTCGATTGGCGAATTTTGCCTATCGCATTTCAACATAAAAACCCCCGAAGACGGTTATATTTATTCAGCTAACGAAGGCAACCTAAGCAAAATGCCCGAAGGGATACGTAAATACGTAAAGTATTGCCAAGAGGACGACAAAGCTACAAATAGACCATACTCGGGTCGCTACATTGGATCGCTGGTGTCGGATTTCCACCGTAACCTTTTAAAAGGTGGAATATTTATGTACCCCGAAAGCAAATCGGCGCCCAATGGAAAGCTTCGCTTAATTTACGAATGCAATCCTATTGCCTTTTTAGCCGAGCATGCAGGAGGGAAAGCAACAACTGGAACCCAGCGCATTCTCGACATAAAACCCACAAGCCTTCACCAACGAGTTCCATTTATGGTTGGCTCAAAGAACATGGTCGACAAAGCTGAAGAGTTTATTGCCAAGGAGAAGTAAAATCGCAAATACCAACAGTTTAGTTCGCAATCGGCAGTCCACAGTCTTCAGTTGGCANNCAGTTGGCAGTCCACAGTTGGCAGTTGGCAGCACTTCGCCCCTTGCTCTTCGGTCTTCGGTCTTCAATCAATCATCAAGCCCCAAAATCACCCCTTCTCCCCTATTACCAACATCTCAAAATCGTCAGTTGTAAGCTTATCGTTTCGGCTATAGGCTCCTAGTTTTGCACCAAAAATATCGACTTTAGTAAATCCAAGCGATTTTAATAGCCACGTAATTTCCGAGGGAACATAGTAGCGCTCGTTACAATCCAAGTGCATTTCCTTGCCATTGTCGTCGGCTATGGTAGTAACATTAAAATCTCTAAAAGTCATTAGGTCGAAGGTGTTTTCGCTGTAGGTTGCGTTTCCCTCTTGGGTCGACTGCGACAAGAAATCTTTAACCGAATGAAAAAGAGGAAATAGCCCGTTTAGCGTTGTAAAAATAATTTTCGACTTAGGTTTTAACGATTTGGCAACACTTTGAAGAATTTGAAAGTTCATTTCGTCGGTTTCCATAAGCGGAAAACCACCCTCGCAAAGCATTATGGCTAGGTCGAACTCGTTTTCGAAGGGCAAATTTCGGGCATCTGCTTTTATGAACTTAATGGCTAATTTCTGTTCAGCTGCCTTTTGCTTAGCCCGTTCCAGTTGCGATTCCGACAGGTCGACACCTGTAACACTATAGCCTCGTTTTGTTAGCTCAATGGCATGGCGACCGGTTCCGCAGCCCACATCGAGAATTTTCAGGTTTTTGTTAAAGTCAACTTCCTGCTCAATAAAATCACACTCGCCCAATGTGCCCTGCGTAAAATTTTCCTTGTCGTACTGCTGCCCGTAGTTTTCGAAAAGTTCGACGTACCATTGTTTTTTCATGGTTGTAAATAGTTGGGTTTAAACAAAGATAGTAGGTTTTGTAAAATATAATTGAATTAACTCCTTAATTCAATTGAGGCATTGCCCCAAACCCCACCCACTTTCTTTCCTTGATAAAAGAAAGTGGGCAAAGCCCTTTTGCATGGAAACTACACAATTGGCCATTCACTCCTTCGCTTGCTCTCCTCCCGATAGCAATCCATAGCCATCAGGTTAATATAAAAAAGCACTATTATCAATCGTTT
>DDWL01000048.1 GCA_002345675.1 Bacteroidales bacterium UBA2287
GGTGTCCTATTGATGAAGTCAGGAGAAATTTAAATTTATAATTAATCTGCTTTGATAATAAAAAACTGCTGGTAACAAGGTGTGTATTTCACGCTGGGTGTCTCCCCGATTAGCGAACTAATCGGGGAGACACCCAGCCGTTTTCGGTAAACACTTTAAAATGCATTTATCGCTAAAAAAACGCTTTGTGTTTTAATTAATTCGTATTTTTATTGAACAAACCATAAAAGGCATTCTCTTTTTCCTTGCAAAAAGATATTGGCTAAACTATTTAGCAGTAAACATTTAGTTGGATTTTTAAAGTCGATTATTAAAACTGCTCCTCTCGTAAAGCCCAGTTTAACATTGAGTTAACCCGAGCAGCCAAATATAATTTAAGAAATATTTGCTATGGAAAACATTGAAAATTGGAAAGCCCAAATTCTTGCCGATGGAGTAATCGATGCTAGAGAAGTTAAAATAATTCGCAACCTGCTTTTTGCCGATGGCGTTATCGATCGTGATGAGGTCGATTTTCTGCTCGACTTAAACAGCGCAACCCGAGAATCGAAAAACGACCCAACATGGTACGACCTTTTGGTTGAGTCAATTCTGGTTCACCTCAATGTTATTGATGCCCAGCAAAAAAATATCGAAAAGTTGAACGAAGATATAACATCGAGCATTAAGTACGCTAAAAGAATTCAGGATGCTATAATGCCCGATAGCGAAGAAATTGATTTGGTGCTAAAAGACTATTTCATTCTGTATAAACCTCTCGATATTGTTAGCGGCGATTTTTACTGGATGGATAGAATCAACAACACAATTTATGTTGCCGTAGCCGATTGCACAGGGCATGGAGTGCCAGGAGCATTTATGAGCATGCTGGGCATTTCGTTGCTCAACATAATTGTAAAAGAAACCAAAAATCTTACTCCTAACGAAATTCTAAATCGGCTTAGGGAGTCGATAATGGCTATGCTTTCGCAAAACGTTAAGCGCTCCGAAACAAAGGACGGAATGGACATTGCCCTTTGCTCAATAGATTTAGATAAGCATATGCTGCAGTTTGCCGGAGCGTATAATCCTCTTTGCCTGTTTCGCAATGGCGAATTAATTGAACTTAAAGCCGACAGAATGCCCGTAGGCGTGCATACCCATGAACTCAACATGTTTTCGAACCAGGAAATGGATGTGCAACCAGGCGATATGATTTACATGTTTAGCGATGGCTACCCCAGCCAATTTGGTGGCCCAAGTGACCAAAAATACATGACAAAGAACCTTAAGCACTTTCTTGCTAAAATTTCCGATAAGAATTTAAAAACTCAGCATAAACTCCTCGAACAAAATTTGATTGAATGGCAGGGCGAATGCCATCAGGTCGACGATATTCTTGTGCTTGGCTTTAAAGTTCCTTAATTATTAAAAATGTGTCCTCTAACCTTTTAGTAATTAATTTGATATGAATAGCATTGTAAGGCATATTATTGGGTACACCATTGGGGGCACCCTTTTTTTTATTTTAATCCCGCTTGGTTTTTTTAAACTAGCAAAATTCGACTATTTGCTAAACAACACGCCGTTAATTAGCTCCAATATAGTTCGCTACTTACTCTCATCAATAATTTTTATTATTGGGATAATTTTTGCTTTATGGTCGAACTTTTTCCTGCTTTCGTTTGGTAAAGGTGGCCCAACCGAAGGATTTGGCGTTGCCATTAGCCCACAAACCAAAAAGCTGGTAACAACAGGCCCTTACCGATACAGCCGAAACCCCATGGTATTTGGAGCGCTCTCGATTTATACCTCAATTGTAGTTTACTCAAACTCACTTGTTGCGCTGCTGTGCCTAATTGTTTTTATATTTTTAGCGGTTACTTACCTAAAGTTTTCGGAAGAGAAACGATTGATAAAGGATTTTGGCTCAGACTACCTCGACTACAAGAAAAAAGTATCGATAATCGTTCCATTAAAGCGATACAAAATGTAAAATGCAGGAAATATTCAAAATTACTGGTAGTAAAATTACTTTATTTTCAACGTTCCAAAAAATTGGCTTAGTGCCATCCAGTATTCGCTACTTGAACTATTGCTCTCCCATAGTGCTTTTGCTCCGTGAACACCTTGCCCCAAGGATGGGCGAAATAGGTTCAAATGCTTTTTTGGTAGATGGTTTAGCAGTTTCTCCATTTCAGCAAACTCGGCCTTGCTGCAAAGAGCAAGTGTTGGAACGAAAAGTTTTTGTGTGCTACTCTTAACAAATTCCTTATCGCTAAAGTATTCGCCAGGCGAAAAAACCACAACTGCCTTAACCTTAAAATTGTTGGTGGCTTCGATTAACGCAAGCGATGCCGAATAGGAGCTGCCAAACAGAATTATTGGCTTGCTGGTTTTGCTTGCCACATAGTCAATGGCCGCTTTTATGTCGGGTTGGGAGTTAATATAATCCGTTGGCAAGTTTCGTTTTTGTGCTTCAATTGCCGTTTGGTTTTTCACAAAGTTAACCTCGTTGCCCGAGCGTAAGTCGACTGCTATGCAGTTGTAACCAAGGTTAACAAGTCGTGGTGCAATTTCGCGGTACTCGCCACGGCTGTAACCAGCTTGATGAAGTAGAATAATGTACGGTTTTTTTGTTGACGAAACGTATAAATCGGCTGTTACCTTAACCCCGTCGGCAGCTGTAAAAGTTACCGTTTGCTGGGCGTTTAAGTTTCCAAGTATGCTTAGTATAAACGCAATAACTAAGAGCTGCTTTCTCATAAATTTAAATATTTACAGGCCCTGTTTCCCTTATATTCTCGGCTAAAATACTAACCGTATTGTCGTGATTTTCGACTATTGCAGTGTCGAGAAGTTCAAAGTATTTCTCCTTATTTTCGAAAAGAACTTTAATAATCCCCTTTTCAAGGGTCGAAATTATTGGGGCATGACTCCTAAGCATAGCAAAAGATCCGTTCGATCCAGGAACTTTTACCATTTTAACTTCGCCTTTAAAAAGAATTTTCTCGGGAGTTACAATTTCCAAAATCATGGTTTCTAGTTTTTAGCTTCGGCCAAAAGTTTTTCGCCCTTTTCAATTGCCTGCTCAATGGTTCCCACAAGGTTAAATGCCGACTCGGGGTACTTGTCAACTTTACCATCAATAATCATGTTGAACCCACGAATGGTATCCTTAATGTCGACAAAAGCACCCTTTAGTCCGGTAAATGCTTCGGCAACATGGAAAGGCTGCGAAAGGAAACGTTGAATTCGTCGGGCACGGTGAACCAGCATTTTATCGTCTTCGCTTAGCTCGTCCATTCCAAGAATGGCAATAATATCCTGAAGCTCTTTATATCGTTGAAGTATTTGCTTTACTTTTTGCGCAGTATCGTAGTGCTCCTGACCAACCACATCGGCCGAAAGGATTCGTGAGGTTGACTCGAGTGGGTCGACAGCAGGGTAAATTCCAAGCTCCGAAATTTTTCGGCTTAAAACGGTGGTTGCATCCAAGTGCGAGAATGTTGTTGCTGGTGCGGGGTCGGTAAGGTCGTCGGCGGGAACATAAACTGCTTGCACCGAAGTAATTGAACCGTTTTTAGTAGAAGTAATTCGCTCCTGCATTAGTCCCATTTCGGTTGCGAGCGTAGGTTGGTAACCTACTGCCGATGGCATACGGCCTAAAAGGGCCGACACTTCGCTACCTGCCTGCGTAAAGCGGAAAATATTGTCGATAAAAAAGAGAATATCCTTTCCAGCACCCTCTTCGCCGCCATCACGGTACGATTCGGCTACCGAAAGACCCGAAAGTGCAACCGTGGCGCGTGCTCCAGGAGGCTCATTCATTTGACCGAAAACCATTGTTAGCTTCGAATTTTTAAGGGCGTTACTGTCAACCTTGCTTAAGTCCCAGCCTCCTTCCTCCATGCTTTTTAAAAACTCGGGGCCATAGTCAACAATTCCAGCTTCAATCATTTCTCGAAGCAGGTCGTTTCCTTCACGGGTGCGCTCTCCTACTCCTGCAAAAACCGAAATACCTGCGTAACCAATGGCAATATTATTAATTAACTCCTGAATAAGAACTGTTTTACCAACCCCTGCTCCACCAAAAAGTCCAATTTTTCCTCCCTTTGCGTAGGGCTCAAGTAGGTCGATAACTTTTATGCCAGTGAAAAGTACCTCTTTTTCGGTACTAAGGTCTTCGTATCGTGGGGGCTTATTGTGTATTTGGTATGCGTTTTCGCGGCTAACTTCGGCAAGCCCATCAATTGGGTTACCAATAACATTCAAAAGTCGACCCTTTATTTGCTCGCCTACTGGCATGGTAATGGTTTGCCCTGTCGACTCAACTTTCATTCCGCGGTACAAGCCATCGGTTGTGTCCATTGCAATGGTGCGAACCGTGCTTTCGCCAATGTGCTGCTGGCACTCGGTTACCAAAACCGAACCGTCGTCGCGAATTACGTGTAAGGCATCGTGAATGGTGGGCATGTTTTCGCCAGCACCAACAAATGCTACGTCGATTACGGGGCCAATAATTTGAACTATTTCACCTACTACTTTCATGGGCGTGTTTTTTGAAAGATACATCTACAAAAATAAACTTAATGCTGTAACGATGTTCTTTTTCGGTAAGTTTTTAATGGTGATTTTAATTACTTAAATCTTTATGGTTATGAAAACCTGAATGGGAAGATAGAAAAACAAAAAAGGAGGGCACAAAACCCTCCTCTCAATATATGTTTTATAGGCTACTTGTAATGCTGCTCCAAAAACCCGTTGAACCTAATTTCAAGTTCGGTTCGTAGCTCTGTTTGTCCGTTTCGAGTTGCCAACGAAATTAACTCACGAAGAATTTCGAGGTTATACTCCCTTTCGCTGCTGGTAACTCGGGCAAACGATCCGCTAAGGCTAAAGTAGTAGTCGAGGTTTTCAATCGACACATATGCATAACTTTTTAAAAGGGCGTTAGCCTTTTCTATTTCGTTTGCTTTATAGTAATTCTCAATGTGCCCAATTACAAAGAAGTCGTATGGAAACTTTTGGTGGGGCATTAGTTCTACAATTCTATCTAAAACCTTAACTGCCGAGTCGCGTTTGTTGTTATCGAGTAGATTTTCGGCTAAGCGGTTAAAGGTGTTGCGCAACTTAAGCACCATTGTGGTTCGCTGAATGTTATGGTCGATAAAAACATCGGGTTCGTTCATTCGCCCCCACTTAAACGTATCCATAACGTTTGTGTACAATATTTCGGGGTTAATTCTACCTGTACTTAAAAAGTCGGTTGGTACGGTTTTAATTGGCACCAGTTTATAGGCGAATCCTACATGCTGAAGGTAGTTCGATAGGCCAACATCGCCATCGCCACCAGTTGAAACAAAGTATATTGGCCGTTCCCAGTTATTGTTGGCAATAATTTCGAGGACCATCATTTCACTTTTCTGAATGTAGTCCTTATTAAGGGCCCACTCCATAACCGAGTCTACTAAATCAATTTCGTTTACGTTTACAACTTTGTTTTTTAGAACAATGTCGCGATTAACGTTCATTCGAAGGTTTCGTGTTGGAATAATGTCGATTAGTTCGCCACTTGGGGTACGGTACTTTGTTTCGGGTTTATCGCTGGCAATAAAATCCATAACCTGCCTTAAGTCGACTGGGCGCGTAACCTTTTCGAGAAGGTAAATAATGTCGCGTTTGCCTTGAACATACTTGTCGAAGGTCATGCTAATTGGCAGCGGCGCCGACTCGTACGCTTGACTTTTCATTTGCTCAATATACCAATCTGTACCAAGAAGCGAAAGGTTAACAACCCTAACGTCGGTTCTAATGCCCTCAACTTCTTGTGCGTACCAAAGCGGGAATGTATCGTTGTCGCCATTGGTAAAAATAATGGCATTGGGCTCGCAAGAGTTGAGGTAATTATGAGCAAAATCGCGAGCCACGTAGCGACCCGAGCGATCGTGGTCGTTCCAGTTTTCGGCAATTAGAATAGCTGGAACTATCATGCTTACAACAAACGCAGCGGCAACTGCCGATGTTTTTCCAATTCTTTTAGCAAGGCCCTCGTAAATGGCTAAAGCTCCAAGGCCAATCCAAATGCTGAAAGCATAAAAGGAGCCAGCATAGGCATAGTCGCGTTCGCGAGGTTGAATTGGCGTTTGGTTTAGGTAAACCACAATTGCCAATCCTGTTAGAATGAAAAGGGACATTACTACCCAAAAATTGGTTTTATTTCGCATAAACTGAAATACAAGCCCTAAAATTCCAAGGAGTAGCGGAAGCAAAAAGTATGTATTTCGAGCAGGCTGATTAAGCATATCGGTGGTAAGCTTGTCCTGATTACCAAGTCGAATTGAATCGAGAAACTTAATGCCAGTAATCCAGTTCCCATTTTGCAGTTCACCGTGGCTCTGCTCATCGTTTTGGCGACCAGCAAAATTCCACATAAAGTAGCGCCAGTACATAAATCCCATTTGGTACGAAAAGAAGAATTTAAGGTTTTCGCCAAATGTTGGTACATACCGTACTTCTGTTTCACCCGATGAATTTGTTACCCTTATTGGTCGCCCCTTAATGCTTGCCCATTTTTTATACTCGTTTATATGATCCTGTCGCGAGCTATGAAGCCTTGGAAATGGAGTTTGAAAGCGGTCGTCGAATTTGTAAACGGTTTTCAGGTACGACTTAACGTATTTGCCATCCTTTTGAATGTAGGTATCCAAGTCGTAACTATCGTCAACGGGTGCGTTGTAGTGCTGACCGTAAACAAGAGGCCTGTCGCCATACTGCTCACGGTTTAGGTAACTTAAAAGCGAAAAAATTGTTGATGGATCGTTTTCGTTCATTGGCGGATTTGCGTTCGACCTAATTACAATAATTGCATACGACGAATAGCCAATGAGAATAACGGTGATGCCAAGAATTACCGAATGTGCAATGGCCATTCGTTTATTTAGAGTATACCTTAATCCAATAATTATAAGGCTAATTAAAAGAGCAGCATAAAATATAACCCCGCTTTTATAGGGCAGTCCGAAAGTGTTTACAAAAACCAGTTCGAACTTTGCCGCTAACGAAACAACACCGGGAATAATAATGTAAAGAATTCCTCCAAGCATTACCACCGAAATTAAAAGTGCTAAAAGCACGCCGTTTCGGGTAATAGTATACTTGCGGAAATAGTATACCAAAACAAGGGCAGGAATGGTTAGTAAGTTTAAAAGATGAACGCCAATTGAAAGTCCCATCATGTATGCAATAAGAATCAGCCAGCGGTTTGCATGGGGTTCGTCGGCAACATTTTCCCACTTAAGAATTGCCCAAAAAACAATAGCCGTGAAAAACGACGAAAAGGCGTACACTTCGGCCTCAACGGCCGAAAACCAGAATGTGTCGGAAAATGCGTAGGCCAAGGCACCTACAACTCCGCTTGCAACAATAACAAGGGTTTGATGAAAATCGGGCTCGTCTCCATTTTTCAGCATTAGCCTTCGAGCCAAGTGGGTAATTGACCAAAAGAGGAATAGAATTGTAAACGCACTTGCCAAGGCCGACGAGGCATTTATCATCATGGCAACGCTCTCGGGACCCGAAGCGAAAAGTGCAAAGAATCGACCAATTAGTAAAAAAAATGGCGCTCCAGGAGGATGCCCAACTTCGAGTTTGTAAGCAGCTGCAATAAACTCACCACAGTCCCAAAAACTTGAGGTTGGCTCAATGGTTAGCAAGTAAACTACTGCCGAAACAAGAAATATAACCCAACCAGTTAGGTTGTTAAATGCATTAAACCTTTTCATCTGGTAACTATCTATTAAATTCATTATTAAATAAGCAGCTAATATAATGTTTTTAGGGCTAAGGCATATCGTCCCATGCTCATTTAACCCTTTATAACTTAAAGAGTGTCCGTTTTTACTACTAATGTCATCCTATGTTAGGCGTTCTTTTCCAAACGAAGGAATCTGCTTAATTCGAAGAGATTGGTTGGCTTCGCCAAACTTGGGTTTCGCATAAGACCCTCGTAATGCCGAATGAAGGTGACTTACAGACGACTATTATGTAGTAATTTTCAACTCTAAATTCGCATTAAATATCTAGCCAAGGCTTATTAGTCTTAATTTTTTGCAACTAAACACTAAAAAAGGGCTTCCGCATTGGAAGCCCTTTTTTAAATGCATTTATTACAAGTTATTTAACTACAAGTTTTGTAACATTAACCTTTCCGTTAACGCTTGTTCGAACAAGATAAATACCACTGTTTAAATCCGAAGCATTTAGCTCAATTCTGTTTTCACCAATGTTAACATTGGAGTTGCTTGAGTATACTTGACGGCCAACTAAATCGACAATTTCAACATTAGCATTAGCATTAACATTGGAATTTAACACAAGGTTTACTAGCCCACTAGCAGGGTTAGGGTATAAATCAACTTTTAAAAGCCCTAGGTTGTTGTTGTCTAATCCTGTTCCCGCTTCAATTACCTTAATTTCGTCGATTGCAAGGTACGACCCGCCACCGTCGCCAGTTATAAGAACATAGGCTATCCAAATAGGCTGGTTTGTAAACCACTGGTTTAGGTTAAGCGACCGCTCAGAAACTCCATTACCGGGGTTGCCTACAGCTGCCGACCAACTTTCGTTATTAATAGTTTGAAGAATAAAGCCATTTTCTTCGAAATAGGTTACCGTTGGCGACTCAACTGTGCTCGAAGGAGCCGCAATTACCCTATAGTCGTCGGGGTAATTACCCGATGAAGTTAACGACATTGCTTTCCACGAAAGAACCGAGTTTGCACCAACGGTAATTGATGGAAGGACCAACCAGTCATCGGTTCTGCCTTCAGCTGGCATATCGGTATAGTACGATAAAGCAACAGCCATGTGGTTGCCTGCCCACTCGGGGCGATTTGTGTTTGTAACAACCCAAGCGCTATCGGCCCACCTCATATCGCCTGCGTTTGGAGTATACCCATCGTTGTTAATTAGGGTGTACCCAGCAGGAATTACGCGTGGAACATTTTCGAAGTACTCTTGAAAAAGAATTGCATTGCTCGATTGCTGAACAGTAACCGTATATACTTTTGTCGATTCGTCTTGAGCAGTTACTGTATACTCTACTGGGGCTGCAAAGTTTTGGGCAATACCGCTTTCGGGGCTTACTGTGGCAAATGCCGAAACAGCTATTGTTGGAACCAGCGCTGCAACATTTGTTCCTGTTGGAACCTCGAGCGTAATTGTACCCTCGTTATTATCAATAACTCCATAAACAATTGGATCAATTGCCTCAAAAGCAAACGAAGTAATAAAGTTACTTGAACTTGCAGGGGCCTTTGAAACGGTTACCACCCAGTTCTGAATAGTTAAGTCGGCTCCAGTTAATGTGTAGGTTACTGCACTAGTAAAATCATTTGAAGTAGTTCCGCTTACTTGATCAACTTCACCAACTTTTGCACTTGCACCTTCGGATAAAGTGAAACTGGCTACCAAGTTGGTTACATTAGTGGCAAAGGGAACCGTTAAACCAACTGTAAAAGCTGTGTTATTTATAGTGCCTGTAACTGCAGGGGTAAGTTCTTGGAACGAGTAGGTTAATATTTGGGGAGCAGTTACCCACTCTTCGAAGCCAGGATTCTGCACCAAATTTGCCCCTCCATTTTCGGTGTACGAAGCATTGTCGATATTAAATGTTGCCGAACCAGTCCAACTGGCAGCAACATCAAGAATTCTAATTACAATATATACTTTAACTGCGTCGGCAGGCGAAGTTCCCGAAAGGCTTAACGTTTGCCAATTTGTGTTGTCAACTGTAAACGCACTCGACACGTTAGTTGTTGTGCCAGCGCCAGTTACAAAGTACAGTCGAACGTTATACTCGCCACCAGCATCATTATCTAAAAAGTCAATAGAAAAACTGTAAGGCGTTCCGCTTGTAATGTTAAACTCGTCGCTAACAAACCAAGGGGTTCCGGTTTCGGTAAAGGTTAGCTTAGCCGATTTAGTGCCCTCCGAGAAGTTTACAAGATCTTCAATTACCGTCATAGGATCAAAATTCGCAGGGGAATCTTCGTACCAGTTTAGAGGTTGCGCACTTAGGCCAAAGCTTAATGCTGCAAAAAGTGCAAAAAGTAGAATTTTCGATTTCATAATAGGGTTGTTTTAAGTTAGTATTATTTATCTATACAATAGATAATACCAAGCACATACCCTTAACCCTTAACCTTAACCTAAAAAAAATATAAAAATTAATTTTCAATTAAGGGTAGTTAACCCATAGGCAGTATTAGTTAGTAAGAAATAATCCTAAACTCAAAACAATAACCTATGAGAAAACTACTTGCATTACTTGCATGTTTTATGTTTGCTGGAGTAACACTCCTTCAGGCTCAAACTGTGCAAATTACTGGTACGGTTAGCAGCACCGAGGAAGGTCTTTTACCTGGTGTTTCAATCTTTGTAAAGGGAACTACTGTTGGAACAACAACCGATGGGGTAGGTAATTACTCCATAAATGTGTCATCAAACGTCCAAACCATAACTTTTAGTTTTTTGGGCTACAAAACCCAAGATGTTGCAATTGCTGGGCGCAAAGTTATTGATGTGGTTTTGCAAATGGACGCTCTTGCCCTAGAAGAGATTGTTGTAACTGCCATTGGCATTAAAGCCGAGAAAAAATCGCTTGGGTATGCTGCACAAGAGGTAAAAGGCGGCGATTTAACTAGCACTCAGCAATCGAATATGGTTAATGCAATAAGTGGAAAGGTTGCGGGTGTTGAAGTTGTAAGCTCTTCTGGAACTCCCGGCGCTTCGTCGAGCATTGTAATTCGTGGCCGAACGTCGCTGTCGAGCAATAATTCACCGCTTTTTGTAATCGATGGCGTACCAATGAGCAACGACTATTCGGGCTCATACTATGTGGACCATTCGAACAGGGCAATTGATGTTAACTCGAACGACATTGAGTCGCTTACCGTTTTAAAGGGAGCTGCTGCAACTGCGCTATACGGTATAAGAGCGTCAAGTGGAGCAGTTATAATTACTACAAAATCGGGTAAAGGAAAAGGCGACCTACGAAAAAATATCACTTTCAGGTCTACTCTTGGTTTCGATCAGGTAAATAAGCTTCCAGAAAGGCAGTTAAAATACGCTCAAGGAAGCGATGGGCTTTACTCAAGTTCGGCAAATACAAGCTGGGGTCCAGCCATCGATACTTTGCGCTACGATGGAGCAACCAATTATCTATTAGATAGGAATGGACGTATTGTAAATATGAGCGACGCAACGGCTACCAATTCAAGGGTATTTCCATACGACAACGTTAACGACTTTTTTCAAACTGCCATAAAAAGCGATTCGTATTTAAGTTTGAGCGGAGGAAACGCAAGTGGAAATTTATTTGCTTCGGTTGGTCACTTAAACCAATCGGGCATTGTGCCCAATAGCGAATTTATACGCACAACATTTAAAATTACGGGCGACTATAGCTTATCCGAAAAGCTAAAAATATCAGGTTCTGCTTCGTATGCAAATTCTGCTGGAACCTTTTTACAGAAGGGGAGCAACTTGTCGGCAGTAATGGTTGGTCTTATGAGGGTAACTCCAACATTCGATATAACCAACGGCTCAAACGATCCAGTTAACTACGAAAGCGCATATATGCTTCCCGATGGAACTCAACGCAACTACTTCAACAATTATGACAACCCATACTGGTCGATAAATAAAAACAAGGCTACATCGGAAGTAAATAGGTTAATTGGAAATACCCAGGTTAATTATAATTTTCTATCGTGGCTTTCGGCTATGTACCGCGTAGGTATTGATTACTACACCGACAAACGGAATTCGTACCTAGACAATAACTCAAGTGATACCGACAATGGATATATTTCGATAAGCAGTTACGATTTTAAGAGCATTAACTCCGATTTACTTTTATCTGCCGAAAAGGATTTATCCGAAAACCTTAAGTTGAATATAAATGCTGGTCATAATCTTTACACTTACGACAGCTATAATATTTCTCAACGAGGCGATTTATTTATTCTTCCAAACTTTTACGACATTTCCAATACTTCCGAAACATCGGGCGACGACTCAAAGTCGAGGTATATGATTGTTGGTGCTTTTTACGACCTTAAGTTGTCGTTTAAAAACTATTTATTTTTGAATACTACTGGTCGAAACGACTGGTCGTCGACACTACCTGCCGACAAAAACTCGTTCTTTTACCCCTCGGTTAACATGAGCTTTGTTTTTACGGATGCATTTAAATTGAAAGATAAAATTTCGTTTTTCGACTATGGAAAGGTTAGAGCTTCGTGGGCACAAGTTGGAAACGATGCTAGTGTGTATGCTCTCGAAGACTACTATAGCGTTATTGAGGGTGGAATTCAAGGTCAGGTTGCATATGCAACTCGAACAACAATTGGCAACAAAAAAATTCGACCCGAAAAAACCTCTTCAATTGAAATTGGAGTTGACCTAAGGTTTTTTAAAAATAGATTAGGAGTCGATTTTGCATACTACGAATCAAATAGCGATGGACAAATTATTTCTGTTCCAGTGCCTTACTCAACTGGATTCAATTACATGACCCTAAATTCTGGGGTAGTTAGCAATAAAGGAATTGAAATACAGCTATTTGCAACACCTATTCAGGTTAGTGATTTTACATGGGATCTTAACCTTAATTTTGCAAAAAACAACAATATTATTGAGGATCTTCCCGAGGGCATTCCTTTAATTGAATTTAGTACTACAGGCTTAAGCAGCACCCGTTCGGTGGGTATCGAAGGGCAACCCTTTGGTGTACTTTACGGCGGAAGGTTTCTTCGAAACGATAATGGCGATATTCTGGTTGGCGACGATGGGTATCCTTTACTAAACCCCGAAGCAGGAATTGTGGGTAACCCTAACCCCGACTTTACCCTTGGGCTTCGCAATACATTTACTTATAAGGGAATTAATTTATCTGCTTTAATTGACTATAAGCATGGTGGCGATATTTACAATGGAACTAGGGGTGTTATGACCTCACTTGGTACTCACAAGGATACCGAAAATCGCGAGGATGACTTTGTATTCAATGGAGTTAACGCAAATAATGGCCTGCCAAATACGGTTGTTGTAAAACGAAACAGAGATTACTATAGCCGCCAAGGCGGTTTAGCAGGACTCTCGGAGGCCTACATTGAGGATGGTACATATTTTAGGTTGAGAGAAGTGTCAGTTAGTTACTCAATTCCTAAAAAATGGATTAGTGTTTTATCTGTATCGAGCCTAAATATAGGTGTAAGTGGGCGGAATCTGTTTTTAAATACCAAGTATTCTGGTATCGACCCCGAAACAAATCTTTCGGGTGCTTCGAACAGCTTAGGGCGCGACTATTTTAATATGCCCAATACAAAGAGCTATGAGTTTAGCCTTCAGGTTACATTTTAATTTAAAAAGCTAAAAAAATGAAAAGCATACTAAGTAAATCAGTTTTTGTACTTCTACTCATGGCAATGGTTTTTGTAAGTTCGTGCGAGTTAGAAGAGGTAAACGTTAACCCCAACGATGTTACCAACGTGCCTGTAAATGTTTTGCTTCCCTATAACCAGGAACGTTTAGCTCGTTTAATGGCTGGCACTACTCAAGTTATGGCTGGTATATTTGTTCAGTACTATAGCGGTGTCGAAAATCACCCGCTTCCAGTGCAAACTTACCGAGTTGACGAAGCCCTTTATACCGAATGGAATTTTCAGGACTACTATACGGGTCCAATGGTTAACCTTAAGCACATGATTCGAATTGCCGAGGAAAATGGAAGTATGCCTCATTACGTTGGTATTGGGAAGACCTTATTGGCACTTAGTTTAGGTAATGTTACCTCGCTTTGGGGCGATGTGCCATTTTCTAAAGCTCTTAATGGCTCAGAGAATGTTTATCCAGCATACGATTCCCAGCAGGCAATTTATGAAAACATTCAACTACTTTTAGACGAGGCCATTGCTGAGTTTCAGGAAATAAATTCAGGACTTAAACCTGGCGCCGATGACCTTATGTTTAATGGCAATATAACCAAATGGAAGCAAACTGCATACGCATTAAAGGCAAGGTACTATATGCACCTAACAAAGCGCACAGGCAGTTTGAGCTTTAATCCGGCTCAAGAGGCTCTTAATGCTGTTGCTAATGCAATCTCAATGAGCGCAAACGATTTGGTATATAATTATGGATACTCAGCTGCCGAACAAAACCCTTTCTATTCGTATTGCCGTCTCGACTACATTTTACCAAACGAGAACTTTGTTACCCTTTTAACCTCAACTGGCGATCCACGAAGAACATACTTTTATAAGCGGGTTTATGGAGTTAGTAATTTAAGTAATGTTTACTTTACCTCACCTAATTCGCCGGTTCATTTAATTACTTTTCATGAGCTTAAGCTTATTGAGGCCGAAGCTAGGTTAAGGCTTAATAATGTTGACCCATTAGCACAAACAGCACTTCAAACTGGTGTTAGAGCAAGCATTGCAAAAATTTCGGGAGGCATAGTCACAGAGGCAGTAACTAACTTGTATATTACGAATAACGCAGTTTTAACAGGTAATTTTGATGCTGACCTTCAAAAAATTATGAAGCAAAAGTACATTGCCCTATTCTCTAGCATTGAATCGTGGACCGATTACCGCAGAACTGGATACCCAGTTTTAGCGCCCAACGAAGGTGGCGATCATAATCAAAATCCTGGAGGGGGAATTCCTCGTAGGTTACCTTATCCACAAACCGAAAGGCTATACAACCCCAACACTCCAACTCCACTGCCAACCCTTCAGGACAGGTTCTGGTGGGATCAGGATTAACGCTTACTCTATAACAATCATAAAAGAGGCTGTCTCAAAAGAAAAATTAACCATAAACCTGCCCGACTGCGTCATTCAGGCGGGGAGCACAAAGAAACACACACATACTGTTCTTTGTGAACTTTGTGTAAAACCTTAGTGCGCTTTGTGGTTATGCTTTTGTAACTAATAAGACAGCCCCTTTTTATGGATGAGTGAGAAACCAATCTAATTAATCGAATCGTTCGCATTTACCTCTGTAAGTGGTATAGGAAAGTAGTATTTATCCTCGCTAATTCCAAGTAGTTCGGCGGCTCTGGCAGTTCGTACTAAGTCGAACCAGCGATGACCCTCGAATGCAAATTCGTGCCTTCGTTCGGCTTCAATAATGCTAAGTAACTGTGGGTACGAATTGGTAAATACGCTATCAACTCCAGCTCTATTTCGTATGGTATTTATATCGTTGCAAATTAGCTGTACATCTCCGTTGGCAAGGGCTCTGGCTTCGGCGCGGAGCAAGTAAGTTTCGGCCAACCGAAAAATAATTACGTTATCGTCGCCGCCCCCAATGCTTTCGTACTTATTACAATAGGGCGTATTTCCTAAAAAAAGGTTTCGACGCTTATCTCCTGTTTCAAACGAATTTAAAAGTTCCGCGGTGGGTGCTATTTCGTATCGTCCGTTTAGGTTTGTAGGGTAGCAGTACTCGGCAAGCCTGTTTTTGTCGGTTGAAATAATTGTATACTGCAATTCGAAAATCGATTCGGAGTTCCCTTCGGTTGTATATAAACTCGAATAGTTATCGAGCAGCTGCCTGTTTCCCCAAATTATTGTGTCGGCGTAGCTTACTGCGTTTTCGTAGTAACCTAGCTCAAGGTTAACTTTTGCAAGTAGCATTTTTACAGCCAAATTGGTAGCATAAAAGGGATTTGTATTTATAATTCTATTATTAGCTAGCGCCAAATCGGCTTGTATTTGAGCGTAAATAGTTGCTTGGCTCGACAGTGGAACGTTTAAGTTTTCGGTATTTAATGTTGGAGTTAACTTAAGAGGTATATCCTTAAATAGTCGCGTAAGATTATAATAATTTAATGCTCGAATAAATAGCACTTCGGCCAAATAGTTTTCTTTTCTTTCCAAAGGTATTTCGCTAAGTCTATTTAGGTGATAAATAACCGTATTGCATCGATTAATGGAGATGTATGGAGCCGACCAAATGCCATCGAGAAAAATATTATCGGCTAAAACATTATTGTTGTTAATTTGGCCAAAATCGATTATAGTTCCCCCGTTATACGCATTATCGGTTCCAATTTCGTTAAAAATTAAAAGCCCTCTTCCGTAGTAATTATCAAGCTGTAATGCATCGTAACAGCTAAGTATTGCTTTTTTAATGTCGTCTTCATTTTGAATTGCTAAATCCTCCGATATTGAATCGTTTGGATTAAGTTCAAGCATGTCGTTACACGATGTAAAAAGAAGTAGCAATGCAACCACTAAGTAATTTAAACTTTTCATTTTAATCCAGTTAAAATTCTATTGAAAGACCAAATGAGTAAACTTTTGCCGTTGGATAGGTAAAAAATTCAACCCCCGAACGAATTACATCGGGGCCAGCGTAGTTAACCTCTGGATCCATGCCACTGAACTTTGTTAAAGTGTAAAGGTTTTGAGCTTGAATAAAAACGTTAAACTGCGAAACGTTAAGCTTTTGAGTAAATCCAAAATTTAAGTTGTAGGCTAACTTTAGCGACTTAAGTTTTACGAACGAGCCATCCTCGATAAACCTCGACGAAACCCTGTTGTTCTCGTTAGGATCGAGGTTTGTTGCCCGTGGAATATCCGAAATGTCGCCAGGGTTTTCCCATCGATTTAAAACGGCGGAAGACTGGTTGTTCGATTTCGAAATTTCGATATATCGGCGAGTTCCATTGAAAATTTTATTTCCATAGCAGAACTGAACGAATATGTTCAAATCGAAATTTGCGTACGAAAGGCTATTCGACAAACCTCCCTCAAAGAGTGGGTGAGGGCTACCAATTTTCTGCCTATCCCTTACATCGATAATCCCATCCTTATAAAAATCTTCAAAAATTATATCGCCAGTTGCAGGGTCAACTCCCAACGACTTATAGCCATAAAAAATACCAATTGGCTCCCCAACTTCAATGCGCTGCGAACCCCTGCCAATATTGTCGATAGGTTGGTTTTTATAAAGTTCGGTTACTTTGTTTTGGTTAAACGAAATGTTAAAAGCGCTTTCCCAACGTAGTGCCTTATTTGTATTTATTGTGTTAACCGCAAATTCGAAGCCTTTGTTTTCGAGCTTGCCAATGTTGGTAACTACGCTGCTAAACCCCGACGAGGGTGGAGTGGGCTTGTTAAAGAGAAGGTCTTTCGTTTTTTTGTAGTAGTAGTCGGCACTAATGCTAATTCGACTTTTAAAAAACGACGCATCAACACCTAGGTTGAACTGGTTTGTCGACTCCCACCTTAAATCGGGATTCGAAATGTTTACCGGATAAAGTGCCGATAAATTGTCGTACTCCGACGCTGAGAATCGGGTTATGTATAAAAAATCGGGTATTTTATCGTTGCCCGTTACCCCGTAGCTTACCCTAAGCTTAAAGTCGTTAATGGCTTTTATCGAGAAGAATTTTTCGTCGGAAATACGCCATAAAAAATCGCCCGAAGGGAATAGCCCGTACTTGTTTTTATTGCTGAATCGCGATGAACCGTCGAATCGAGAGTTAAACGTTACTATGTACTTATTGTTAAAGTTGTACTTTGCTCTGCCAAAATACGATATTATTGCTGACTCAAGCAGAAAGGCATCGGCCGATATTTTCTCGGCCGAACTTATTAAATACTCAAGCTGATTGCTTGGAAATACTTCGCCTCGGAGGTAGGTTGAGCTTCGCTGCCCCTGTTCTATTTCATTTCCTACAATTATATCGACCGATTGTTTGTCGGTTACCGATTTAGTATACGACAAAATATTGCTAAAAACCTTCTTTTCAACCTCCGAAGTCGATTCAATGCCTAGTCCCTGGTATTTTGCACCCTGCCTTGTTGTTGGTGGGTCGAATGTGTGCTCCCTAAAGTTAATGTAGTCAATACCATACTTTGCCTTGTAGGTTAGGCCTTCGTATATTTTGTAATTTAAAAACACGTTCCCAATGGTATGCCAGTTATAGGTTACGTTAATATGCTGCTTTGCAATTGATATTGGATTAGCATTTGGGCCATCCTCGTTAAAGGTTCCATTGGTGTTATAAATGGGGTAAATTGGGTATCGCGATAAGGCCATGGCTACTGGCGAGTTTAACGACTGGTCGCCCTCCTTCCTGTTGTTAACCGTTTTACTTAAGCTAATACTTGTTCCAATACAAAGCCTTTTGCTAACTTTTTGGTCGAAATTAAAACGGGCACCATACTTTACAAAGTTGGTTCCCATAGCAATTCCATCTTGATTAAAATGGTTTCCCGAAATGTAGTAGTGCGAACTTTCGCTTCCCCCCGATATTGAAAGATCGTAATTTTTAATGGGTGCAACTTTGTATAGTTCCTTTTGCCAGTCGGTATTATTGCTGTTCGAAGCGATTATATCTTCGGTATAAATGACAGTACCACCATCGTTTATCGAAGCACTGTTTTTATAACGCATAAACTGTTCGGCGTTGAGCATTTGGTAAGTTCTTGATACTTCTTGTAACCCAAGGCTTAAATTAAAGCGAATTTTTGGATCTTGGCTTCGTCCTCTCTTGGTTGTAATTAGTACAACGCCATTCGACCCACGAGCACCATAAATGGCTGTTGCCGATGCATCTTTTAAAATCGAAACAGACTCAACATCAGCAGGATTAATATTAGAAATTGTATTAACGCCCTGTCCTCCAAAAACAATAAGACTTAAATCCTGCGTAATTAGCGGAACTCCATCGATTACGTAAAGCGGATCGGCTCCTGCTGCAATTGAGCTTATACCTCGAATTCGAAGTGTCATTGCGCCACCAGGAGTGCCCGAGTTTTTATTAATGTTCAAACCAGTTGAATTACCCTTTAACGATTCGATAATACCTGGCGATGGAAACTCGGTTAACTGATTGGCTTTTACGTTGCTTATGGCACTTGAAATAAGCCGTTTGCTGTCCTTGCCGTAGGCATAAAAAATTACTTCGTCGAGCAGTAGCGTGCTTTCATGTAGAAAAATACTTAAACTGGAACTTAAAGCCCTATCGAGCAATACTTCTTTTGACGAGTAACCTATAAATGAAAAAATTAAAGCATGTTTGCCCTCGGGAATTGAAATGCTGAAATTTCCAATGGAATCGGTAGTTGTGCCTATGTTTAACCCTGCTACTAAAACATTAACCCCCGGAATTGGGAAGTTCTCCTTCGAGTCGTAAACTGTTCCCGTAAACTTTCTTGGCTCTTTCGTTGGCTCCTCTGTTTTAGCTGGAGTAATTATTATGTGGTTTCTTTTTATTTGAAAATCAAGTTTTTCGGTCGAAAGAAACTGTGCTAAAACTTCATTTAACTCTTTATTATTGGCTTTGTAGCTTACTTTTCGTTCAACATCAATTTCGGTGTTGCTATAAACAAACCTATACACAGTTTGAAGTTCAATTTGCTTAAGAACCTCTTTTAGCGGCTGATTACTAACGTTAATAGTAATGTTGTTTGTGGACTGGGAAAATCCACAGAAGGAATGGAATAGCAAAGAAAATATAAATACTTTTACTAAGTTTTTGTTACTAAACCAATATTCCATAGCATTAACTTAAAATTGCTACTTGCCCAGTGTATACACCATTCTGTTGTCAGAAATTTTATATTCAAAAGGTATAACAATTTTAAGAATTTCAGCTATTTCTTCAATCGATTCATCTCTAATTGTTAGCGTAATTTTTTTATCGGCATCAATCTTAGGATCTATGTAGTACTTAACACCGTACCACTCCGATATGTTCTTTACTATGGTGCCAAACGAGCAGTTACTGAATACCATGCTGCTATTCTCCCATGTATAGGCATTGCTGCTTAGTTTTCGGTAATCGACTATGCTATTCAGTTCTTTCGAAATAATAACAACATCGTTTGGGCTAAGGGTTTTTTCAAACTTACTGCCAGCAATTTTAACTTTTCCCGATATTAAACCCGTTTCAATATTGTTTTCGTTTTGTGAAGCCTTAACATAAAATTGAGTTCCTAAAACGGTAATGGTTGTGGTTTCCATATTTATAACAAAAGGGCAAATGGGGTCGTGCTTCACGTCAAAATATGCCTGTCCGTTAAAGTAAATCTCTCTTTTTTTCGAGTCAAACTCTTTGGGGTATTTTATTTCCGAATTAGGCTGTAGCCAAATTGTTGAGCCATCGGGAAGGTTAAACATTGTGCGCTTACCTTCGGGCGATTTATATGAAATTAGACCTTTATTTGAACTGATTTTTTCTATCGAAAAATAAAAAATTGAACTAAAAATCATAAGTGGAATAGCTACAGCAGCAGCATACCACAGCAGTTTTTTTCGGAACGGAACAACTTTAGGCTCAACCTCCCATCCTAGTTTTTGTTTAGTGCCTTTCCACATTTTATCCATGTTGGGCTTGGGGAATTGGTCTTTATAGCTATCCACATTATCCCAGGCGTGTTGCATTTCGCTATCGTCGGGAATTTTAAAATCCATAGGGTCTATTTTTTCCCGATTTATATTGTTTTTATCGTCTGTAATCATTTTTATTCTTTGTTTGCTTTACTTAATACACTTAATATGTAGCCCTACCCTTAAATGGATTATTTTATTATCGGCAATTTTTGCAGATGTTAAAACATGCATAAAATACCAAAATCATAACATGCTACACCAGTTAAAAATTTACTTACCTTGCATTCGTAATATCGGTAGCCACTTTTAGCACCTTGTAAACTTCGCCAAGTGAGTTTTGAATAGGAGTGTAGGTTTCTAGGAATATAAAGTCCTTCCCTTTCATTTTCACCTTTGTAGTTTGTTTCTGTATTTGCCCCTTACGAATATTCGACCAAAACTGCTCGTAGGTCATCTTTTGCTCATCGGTCATTACAAGGTTCTCGGAATGATGATGGCCAATGGCTTCATCGCGCGAAATTCCAAGTAACTCGAGATAGGCATCGTTTATAGTAATAATAACCCCTTTACTGTCGTACTCCATTACGTAGTTCGAAGCGTTTAGGGCATTTATTAATCCCTCCATTTCGAAAGTTTTACGTGCTGCTTCCTCTTGAGTGGCCTGAAGTTCCTCAAGGTTTTGTCGCATTTCCTCTTCCTGTGCGGCCATCATTTCGGCTTGCTCTTGCGATTTGCGAAGCAATTCGTTGGTTTTATGGTTTATTCGAACTGTTCGAAGCGTTGCTGCAATGCTCTCGGCAAGCTTTTCGGCCAGTTCAATTTCGTGTTTCTCAAACTTTTTTAGCGAAGCTAATTCAATTACCCCTAGGACGTCGTCCTCAATTCGGAGCGGAATAAGCAAAAGAGTATTTGGATTTGTACCCCCAAGTCCCGAGGTTACCTCAATGTATTCTTGTGGAACTTCGGAAATGTAAATGGTCTCTTTTTCGGCTGCACATGCACCAATTAACCCCGAACCTAGCTCGTAGCTTTTTTCAATAAATCGTTTGCGATCGTAAGCAAATGCCGATACCAAATCGAATGTTACTTTATCCTGTTTAAGGTCCTCGTTGCGAACAAATATGCCCCCCAAACTTGCGTTTAGGTACCAAACAAGGTTTTTAATTACCTCGTCGCCCAGAAGACTTAGGTTGTCGTTATTTTGCCTTAGTATATCGCCAAATTTTGCAAGCCCCTCGTTAATCCACTGCCTAATAGCTTCGTGCTGCTTTCTTTCTGCATCCTCTTCTTTTGCTTTACGAAGACTATTGCGCATATCAATTAGCGAACGACCCAAAACATCATCTTCGCTAAGAAGGTTAAGGTCGGCTTCGAGTTTTCCATGGCCAATACTAGCTGCAAAATTGGTTTTAGTAATTAATCCATCAATCGATTTTGATAGAGCCAACGACATTTGTGAAATTTCATCGCCAGTATTAAATTCAACGTGCATGGACTTGTCAACATGACCCTTCGAAAGCTTTTCGAGAAGAGCAGTAATCCTTTTAATTGGGCGGGTAATATTATTTGCAAGTACAAAAATTATGAGAACTAAAATAAGCACGCTAATAATTCCAACTATAAGACTAATGTTAAAGTTCTTATTGGCCTCTGCTAAAATAATTCTTTCGGGAACAACAATTCCAAACGACCAGGGCGTATTTGTTTGTCCAATTTCAATGGGGCTAAAGCTGTAGTAAAACTTGTCGCCTTCGTCGTTTGTAAATGTAAAGCTGAACTTTTCGCCTCTTTTAACCTTCTCAATAATTTGCTCCTTATTATTGAGTTCTGGGAGAACATCGGCAATGTTTTTTCTGAAAAGTGACGTGTCGGGGTTGGCAACAAAAACGCCCTTATTCGACATTAAAAATGCCCTGCTTTCGGGGTAAGGCTTAATTCCCGAAATCAAGTCTTGAAACCGTCCAAGAAAAAGGTCGATACCTACAAGACCAACATATTTGCCGCTTTTGAACATGGGGCTTGTTAACGAGGTCATTAACCCACCAACCTGAAGGGTCGAAAGGTAGGGCTCAACAATGCACTCTTTTCCTGCAAGCTTAAGCGAAGCGTAAACTGGAGGGTCTTTATCTAAGCTTCGCTTTTCGTATTTCGATAGTAGCTTACCATTTACACGGTAGCAAATGTGTAGCCAACGACCATGCGTTTTGTCCCAGGTTGGGTCCAAGTAGCTAAATTCCCAGCTATCCCAAATGGCATCGAGGTGCGTGTTATTTGCCATTACTTGATTGTACATTCCAATTAAAAGCTCTTGCCACTGAGGAAATGGAATCTGTTGGTGCTCTAAAAAAGCGTTCGAGAGCGACCGCACAATAGCTAGGTCGCTATTCAGCGAACTCTCAATTATTGCAGCGTAATGGTCGGTATGGGTGTCGGTTAGTTCCGTTGTGTTTTTGTAAGCAATTTGCTTGGTTGTTATGCTAAAGTAACCTATGGTAATGGCAAAAAGTAGAGTTGAAGCACCAAGTATAAAAATGGTAATTTTTTGCCTAATGTTTAGTTTCACCCTCATGGCAGTAATGGTTTTTAAGGCTTTAAACTTAGTAAAAAAGGCGATTAACTCAAACAAACTACTGCAAAAAACTAAAATAGTATATTACAAATGCTGTTAGGTTGTCAAATTGCGATTATTTATTAGTGTCGGGTTTTGTGCAATTCATTTTATTAAAAGCGCTAATTGCAAGGAAAATTTAAAAAAAACCCTTAGGTTTGAAAAAAAATTACTCAAGATGAATTCGCAGCAAAGTAATGTAACCCCTGGTGTTGGGCTTGTTTTGTTAGTTCTTTTAGCGCTTATTGGGTCGGTTTTTTTTATGGTTATAGGTGGACTTGTTAGCATGCTTTTAACCGAAAGTTCATCAATCTCCGAAGCGCTTTCGGCCGATTATACAAACCTCGATGGCTTAAACTCAATTCGAATTCTTCAGTCGTTTCAAACTTTAGGGCTTTTTATATTTCCAGCGGTTCTCTTTGCATTTATACACACAAAGCAACCTTTTACATTTTTAGGATTTAATCGGGTTAGCCTGCGCTTTCTATTACTTTCCGTTGCCTTTATGTTTATAGCACTACCAGGCATTAACTTTTTAGCTTCGCTTAATGCACTTATACCAATGCCCCAGTGGGCAATCGATTTAGAACTAAAAGCACTGGAAATAACAGAAGCTCTTTTAACTACAAAAAGTTTTACTATTTTCTTGTCGAACATATTTGTTGTTGCTGTGCTGCCAGCATTGGGCGAAGAACTTTTCTTTAGGGGGGTTATGCAACCATTCGTTATAAAATTATTAAGGAACTCGGTTGGATTTTTACAATCTTTTTTTACAAAACTATTAAATAAATCCTTTTGGGGAATTTTAAAACCTCTTATTACAAAATTACTACAGAACTCCTTTTGGACAGTTTATCATTCTTTTTCTTCCAAATTATTACAGAATCCCTTTTTGGGAATTTTTATTACTGCTTTTGTTTTTAGCGCAATTCATTTCCAGTTTCAGGGTTTTATTCCTCGTTTAGCTTTAGGAATGATGTTTGGCTACTTATACCTATGGAGCGGATCGCTTTGGGTGCCAATTGCGGTTCACTTTGTGAACAATGCAAGCGCAACCATAGTTTTTTACTTAATTGGAAATGGGAAACTGCCAGCGCACACCGAAAACATAGGCGAACTTAACCAACTATGGGCTGTTGGACTTACAAGTATTATTTTTGCAGGCGTTTTGGGGTATTTACTTTGGACAGAAAAGTCGAAAAAGTTAAACGCTGTAGTCGGCCAACCCGCTAACGAATAGTTGTAATCCTTTCAGCTCATTTTTACGGTAAACGTATACAACTCCATACTGTGTTGCCAAGTCGCGGCGTTCATCGTCGGGGTGATGGCTATATGTTTCCTCAACTTCGTTCCAAATATTAAGAATTATTTCGTCGGCTCGTTTACGTAAAGAATCAAGTTCTAGCTGTGCTCTTTGTGTGTTTTGCTGAAGTATTTTTTGATGGTTAAATGCATCTACAAAGTTATGATACCTAACCTTAACCACTGCAATGGTTGGATTGGTTACAGGAGGCTGCCCTTTTCCTAAACGTATGGTTTCCCCATCAATTATTTTTTTACCCCAGTCAATTAGCTCCTTGTCGGTATTTAGGGTTGGCAGTTTTCTCTCGTCAATGTCCATTCCGTAGGCAAGCCTTATTTGTTCAGACATTTCGCCTCTCGATATGGCCATATTTATAACCTGAATAAAGTGCGAAAGGTACAGTCGAGCCTTTTTGTGAACAGCCTGGTAATCCTTGTTTTTTTCAATTTGAATATTGTAGGTTGTCTTATAGTGCGACATCGACTTTTCAAAGTTGTTAATGAAGAGTTCAACCTTGCTAAAAGTGCTCTGCGAAAATGCCATTTTAAACGGAGGGAGCTCTTTTCCCTTTTTTAGAGCAGTTTTTAGTGCCCTTAGGCGGGCGCTATCGGTGTTTGGGAGTCGACGGTAAGGCATAATGGCGGCGGTTAATAAGTTGTTAACAACATGCGAATATAAAAACAATAATACAAAAAACAAGAGTATTCGCAATATTTTTTACTAATTATTACAAATTGACTTAAAAGAAGTTATCTTGCGAATAGGGTTGTTGCGGTTGTAGTCCTTAATACTTCTCACATTCCTTTTATGGCAACTAAAAATAAAATGGGTAAAAATTTTTACCTTTGAAGCATAAAATCGCTTAACAACTTCAATTTATGTACGGTAAACTAAAAGATTTTTTAGCCTCCGAGCTAAAGGCAATCGATAGCGCTGGTCTTTTTAAAAAGGAGCGCATAATTACTACAGCACAACAAGCAAAAATTAAGGTAAGTACAGGCCAGGAAGTGCTTAACTTTTGTGCCAATAACTACCTTGGTCTTTCTAATCACCCTCGTTTGGTTAAGGCCGCTAAAAATACCCTCGACTCTCATGGATTTGGAATGTCGTCGGTTCGCTTTATTTGCGGAACGCAAGATATTCACAAGGAACTCGAGAAGAAAATTTCGGACTACTTTGGCATGGAGGATACTATTCTTTACATTGCAGCCTTCGACGCTAACGGTGGGATTTTTGAGCCAATTTTTGGCGAGGAGGATGCAATAATTTCCGACGCACTAAACCATGCTTCAATTATTGATGGCGTTCGACTTTGTAAAGCGCAGCGCTACCGCTACAACAACGCCGATATGGTCGACCTTGAGGAAAAGCTTAAACTTGCTCAGGCTCAACGTTTCCGCATTATTGTTACCGACGGTGTTTTTTCAATGGATGGCAATGTGCCTCCAATGGACAAAATTGTTGAACTCGCCGAAAAGTACGATGCACTTATTATGGTCGACGAGAGCCACTCGGCAGGTGTTGCTGGCGCTACTGGTCGCGGCGTTACCGAGCAGTTTAACTGTCGCGGTAAGGTCGATATTATAACTGGCACTCTAGGTAAGGCTTTTGGTGGTGGTTGTGGTGGATTTACCACTGGAAAAAAGGAGATTATCGATATGCTTCGCCAGCGTTCACGTCCTTACCTTTTCTCTAACTCAATGCCTCCTGCAATTGTTGGTGCAGGTATCGAAGCCTTTAATATGCTTGCCGAAAGCAACGACCTTCACACAAAACTAATGGAGAACACAAGCTACTTCACTAAAAAAATGAAGGAAGCTGGCTTCGATATTAAGCCAACACAAAGCGCAATTGTTGCCGTAATGCTTTACGACGCTAAATTGTCGCAAGAAATGGCCGCAACATTACTTAACGAGGGTATTTACGTTATTGGTTTTTACTATCCAGTAGTTCCAAAGGACCAAGCACGCATTCGCGTACAAGTATCAGCGGGGCACTCGCTCGAAGATTTGGATAAGTGCATTGCTGCATTCACTAAAGTTGGTAAACAGTTAGGTGTTGTGAAGTAATAACGTGAGTTCGACGTAAGTTTAACACAGAGGTTTTGTGTTTTGCATTTTACAAAATGATTGTTTTATTACGATTCGAAATTATCATAATGACGTTAATTGTTATTTAGAAGCATAACTTGTATCGATGAAATAGGCTGAGATTACAGAGGTTTTATGATTTTGTATAAATGAAAAATCATCAAAAAATTACGGAATATTATTTTCTCTATTCAATGTTATTACTTTTATTCAACTTAAGTTTATAATATTGCTTAATAAACTAAAAAATCCGGTTCAATTTTGAACCGGATTTTTTTATGATTATGTTTTCAAAACATTAAAATAAACCGTGAATTTGGGCGTCAATTTTTTCTACAACATAACGCAAATCCGAAGGTTTCTCGGAGAAATTTAAATTGTCAACTTCAACAATCAAAAGATTGCCAAATTTGTACGAATCAATCCATGCCTCGTAGCGCTCGTTAAGCCTTTGTAGGTAGTCAATTCGAATGCTCTTTTCGTAATCGCGACCCCTTTTTTGAATTTGGCTTACCAGCGTTGGCACCGATGCTCTTAAGTAAATAAGCAAATCGGGTGGCTCAATAAGCGAACTCATAAGCGTAAATAAACTTTCGTAGTTGGTAAAGTCGCGAGTCGACATTAGCCCCATGGAGTGCAGGTTTGGCGCAAAAATATGTGCATCCTCATAAATGGTTCGGTCCTGAATAACGTTATCGCCCGATCGACGAATGCTAACCACTTGGTTAAACCTACTGTTTAAAAAGTAAATTTGAAGATTAAAGCTCCAACGCTGCATGTCGTCGTAAAAATCGTTGAGGTAAGGGTTGTCGTCAACGTCTTCAAAATTTGGCTTCCATTTATAGTGTTTTGCCAGTAATCGTGTTAGGGTGGTTTTTCCCGAGCCAATGTTTCCTGCAACTGCTATATGCATAGTTTTCAATATTTATTTAGAAACTGTTTAAAATTTATACATGAGAAACACTCTGTTAATTGCCACGGCCCCGATAGTTATCGGGGTTAACCCGTGGTTCAATTTGAAATATGAATACTGGGCTTCAGCCCAATAAGTATCTAATATTATTTGGCTAAAGCCATTTTTAGTACCTTATCTCTTCCACGGGCTAAAGCCCGTGGCAATTATTCAATTATGTTTAACCTAAACTTTTGCTTTAATTTTGCCCATAAGGCTCATAAAAATACAAAAGAAAGAAATAGCCCAAGGGTTATAACTCCTTTTTTTGGCAGCTAATTACTTTTTTATTGCTAATGCATACTGTATCAGTTTGGTTAATAACTGGCAAACTGCTGCAGTTACAGCTTAACTCGTAAAGTTTACTATTTGTTCTCGAAAGCGAATAAGAAAATATTTTCCCACTTACTGTTACCCATAGCTCGTTTCTATTTATGGAAAATGGCCCCGAATGAGGAATTTCAATGGTTGGCGAATTGTCTCCGTATAGGTCGATTCGCGATATGTATCTATTTTCGTAGCCAAGGTATATTACTCCGTTACTTTCTATTATTTGTGAAGGGTTTGTTTGTCGTTGTAGCTTCCCTAAATTAATATGCTGTCCCGAAGGGGAAAAGGAATTATCGACATGAACTAAGCGGTTTTTAAATGCCGAAAATGCCCAAAAGCCTCCTTGGTTGCTCCGACAAACTAACCCTATGCTTCCAATGCTAAGCATGTTAAGTTGAAATGGCACTCCCAATTCTTCGGCATTACTATTTACAACAACAACAACCTGCGGTAAACTATAAAAAATTAGAATTCGAAAGGGATCCGATGCATCAATGTGACTTGGTTCTCCAAAAATTCGGTTCGAGTACTCGCATATCGAAATGCCTTGGCTATTTAGTTTTTGCACCTTGCTACCCGAAATAGTCCAAATGCTTCCCATGCCATCGGTCGAAACCAAAACTTGTGAAAAACAAACGAGTGGCAAGGCTGCATAAATTAACAGGGCAGCAAGCGTAGTTGATAATACTATTTTTCTCATTGCTTTATTCAATGGCAATTTTTCAAATTAAATCTATGTGCAAGTTAATCGTTTTATTTAAATCTCACGCAAAGCCGCAAAGCCGCAAATTTAATCTGTAAATACAAAGAAAAGGCTGTAGTTTAAAATTGCGTTTGTAATTAATCAGGGCTAAAGCCCTGTACTAATAGCAGTTCAGTAACCCCAGGCTTAAGCCTGGGGTTATAAGTGTGAAGTTTAAATGGACTTTAGTCCATAACCTGTTACAGTTTGCAACGCTATTCTTAACTACAGCCAAAGAAAAATGTAAATGAAAACACATCAGATAATTAGCGGTTTAAGTTCCCGATAGTTAACGGGATTTGCGAGAACCCTGCAGGGCTCAACGAAGTTAAAAAAGTCGAGCAACGGTGTTTTATTCCTTGCGTTTATATTTTCCCTCTTAAGAAAACATCTACTATAAAAGACATATGAGCAGTTACTTATTCGAAAATATTTTTAAAATGCTCTTTGCTATTCCCGTTTTTCGTACTTTTAAAACCATGTAATTTTACTTTGAACAAATTTGCAAGACTTAGGTTACCATTTCAAACATATATTAAATGCTAGTCGATTTACATACCCATACCTATCTTTCCGACGGAAAGGATAGCCACGAGGAAATGGTTGCCGCAGCAATTTTTAGGGGAATTAACGAAATTGGTTTCACCGACCATGTTAGCATTAAACCCGTCGATTGGGCTATGCCCATAGAAAGGGTTAACGATATGGTGAAACGTGTTGAGGCGGTTCGAAAATCGACAAATTCTCAAACCATAAAAATTAAACTGGGTGCCGAGGTCGACTACTTTGTTGGGCACGAACAACCCATAAAAGAGATTATTAACTCGTTACCCCTCGACTACGTTATTGGGTCGGTTCACTTTTTAGACGACTGGAACTTCGATACAGATATTTCGCCGTACGATGAAATTAATATCGATCGTTTCTACAAACAGTATTTTAAAGTGCTTCAGCAATCGGCACAATCGGGTTTATTCGACATTATTGGGCACTGCGATTTGGCAAAAAAATTTCGATACTACCCTTCGTTTTCACTCGACGAACTATACAAAAAAACAGCACAAATCTTTAAAGATAGCAACGTGGTTGTTGAGTTAAATACCAGTGGGCGAATTAAACCCTGCAACGAGTTTTACCCAGCGGCTGCCTTTTTGCAGCACTTAGCGCGCTTTAAGGTGCCCATAACCCTTGGCTCCGATGCTCATGTTGAGCAAAATGTGGGTCAATTTTTCGACGATGCCATTACGGAGCTAAAAGCCCTTGGCTACAAGGAAATAGTTACATTTACGAAACGTAATAGGGAGTACTTAAAAATTTAGCTGCTGAGGAATTACTTAGACTTTTTCTTCGAAAAGGAACTTTCGAAGTTTTTCAATTGCCCTACCTCTATGGCTTATGGAGTTTTTAAGGTCCAATGGCATTTGTGCAAAAGTTTGCTTGTAGCCTTCGGGAATAAAAATAGGATCGTAGCCAAAGCCCGAACTTCCCATTAGCTCGTCAACTATGGTACCGTTAACAATTCCCTCAAATCGGAACTCCTGCCCTTTATCAACTAACGACACAACTGTTCTGAACCGAGCCTTGCGATTAGCTTCGCGCTTTAGCTTTTCAAGAAGTTTTGTAATGTTATCGGCTGCAGTGCGGCCATTGCCAGCATACCTAGCCGATCGAACTCCTGGCTCGCCGTTAAGGGCTTCAACCTCAAGCCCTGTATCGTCGGCAATACAAGGTAATCCGAAGCGATTGAAAATGTACCAAGCCTTTTGCGAAGCGTTTTCCTCAAGGGTTTCGTAATCTTCGGGTATATCGTCGGTAAAACCTATCTCCGAAACAGAAATAACTTCGATGCTGTTCCCTAGTATTTGCTTTACCTCTTCAATTTTATGAGGGTTATTGGTTGCAAAAACCAATTTCCGAATATTAAGCATTATTATAAAGGGTTTATGCTCATAACGGGTATGTGACCAGCATTTCCAATAATATACTGTTCGTGGGGATCCATTACAATGTTGTCGCCACAAGCCTTGCTCGTCATAATTACAATTAAATCGGCCCTAATATTTACGGCCATATCGAGTACTTCTTGAGCGTATGGTTTTTCGCCAGGAACAGTGTACACTTTATACTTAGCCCCTTTTTCGTCAAGAAAATTAACGGCCGAAGCCATGTTCATGTCGACTTTAGCAATTAGTTCGGGATCCGAAATGTTCGGTTTTATTAGGTGAAAACGCGATACGTAGTAGTCGCAGAAGTACGAAATCCATGCATGTTTCTCTTTGTTTTCAGCTGTAAAGTCAACAGGAAAAACAATGTCGTCGTAACGTTTATTAATAGGGGGCTCTTGAATTGTAACAAATGGAGCTTTTGAGGCAGTAATCACCTTTAGGGTCCAAACTGTGTTTAGCTGTTCTTTTCCTATAATGCTTTCCGAGCCCATTATAACAATACTTGTGTTAAGTTCGCCCGAAACCCTTGCAATTTCGCTAACAATATCGCCAACTGCAACAATATACTTTGGCCTAACACCGTACTTTAAAAAGGCTTCCTCGGCAACTGTGTTTAATTTTTCCAGTGCTTCTGGCTCCTTGTCCTTCGAGGGTACAACATGTAGTAGCGTAATTTGCTCGCCAACCACTCCCGAAACGCGAATTGCGTGCTGTAAAGCGTAGCCAGCTACTTCTTTAAAGTCGGTAGGGACAAGAATTGTTTTTTCTATTTTATTCATTTACAGTACGTTTAATTAGGTCGAATATATGCTGGTAAAAGAAAACGGGCAATACTTGTTTTATTACTTAAACATTCATATAATTATGTTCGAATTAAAAGCATTAGATTGCGTAAGTTTTCAAAGGTCTAAGGTATGAATTTTATACGTTTACACTACATATTATATTTGTTTTTTTTCCAATCGGCCTTTTGCCTTAAGCCAATCATTTGCCCCTTTTTATCGTTATCAGGATTTTTTTTAGAAGGTACGAGTGTTACTTCATCCAGTTTAGTTGCGCACAATATATTGAAAATTTCATTTGTTTCGCCATCTTTTCTTTTCGATAGTTGGATATTTTTACTAGCAATTTTCATTTTTGGTATAATTAGCTTACTAACTCTCTATAGATGGCGATCTTACTCTCACGCCAAGGAAAGGTTTGAACTCGAAACAATTATAAATCAGCGTACCGAGGAACTTGTTCGGGAAAAGGAAAAAACCGACAATTTACTCGCAAGGGTGCTACCAAAGGATGCTGCTTCGGAGCTAATGGAAAAGGGAAAGGTTACCACTAAGCGCTTTCAAATGGTTACCGTACTTTTTTCCGACATTGAAGGGTTCACAAGAATTACCGACGAAACGAATCCCGAAAATTTAATCGACCAACTCGATAAGTTTTTTCTTTATTTTGATAGCGTTGTTGAGCGATTTAGAATTGAAAAGATTAAAACCATAGGCGATGCCTATATGTGCGCTGGTGGAATTCCTCAAAAGAACCGTACAAACCCCATCGAAGTTATTCTTGCTGCAATTGAAATGATGCAGTTTATGAAGCACATAACCGCATCTAAGGGGAAAAAAAACGTATGGGAGCTACGAATTGGAGTCGATACGGGGCCAGTTATTGCGGGTGTAGTTGGGCGAAGCAAGCTAACCTACGACATTTGGGGGAGTACTGTAAATACGGCAAGCCGCATGGAGTCGTCGGGCGAGGTAGGACAAATTAATATTTCGGGAAACACCTTTATGTTCGTTAAGGATTACTTCGACTGCACCTTCCGTGGAAAAATGCCTGTTAAAAATAAAGGCGATATTCAAATGTACTTTGTAAAGGGAATAAAGGCCGATCTTTCGAATAACTTAGAGGGAATTCAGCCCAACCACGAATTTAATATCTTGCTTCAACTTATTAGACTTGGCGACCTTGAGGAGTTTGTACTCGAAAAACTCGAGAAAGGGCTACCAAAGGATCTTTATTACCATAACCTTAAGCACACCGTCGATGTTTACACACAGGTTGAACTTATTGGACGATCGGAGAATTTAACAAAAGAGGAAATTCTAATACTTCGAACAGCAGCTCTGTTTCACGATGCAGGCCATATGATTGACTATGCTACTCACGAAGAGATGTCGGTTAAACTGGCTCGCGAAATTTTACCCGAGTACCACTACACAAAGGAGCAAATAAACACCATTACCCAGCTTATTATGGTAACCAAAATGCCCCCAAAGCCTACTAGTATTCTAGAACAAATAATTTGCGATGCCGATTTAGACTATTTAGGTCGTCCCGACTTTATTCCAGTGTCGAATAAACTGTACCAAGAACTCCACGAACATGGCAAAATTGGCACTTTAAGGGAGTGGAACGAGCTTCAAATTAAATTTATTGAGGGTCATCACTATTTTTCCAATACAGCAAGAAGGTTGCGTAACGTAAACAAAAACACACAGTTAGCAAAACTAAAGGCATGGCTCGAAAAAAATTAAATTCATTTTTCGGAACAAGGTTTGTTATGTGTAAACAAATTTTCATACATTTAACGTTGATTAAGTTGCAAGTTTTCAAATAAACATCCATATATGGAGACAGCAAAAAAGGTTGTATTAGTTCCCTGGGACTTTTCCGAAGGTTGCGAAACCGCATTGCTTCATGCTATTCAGCTTGCACAAGTTGCAAACAATGAAATAATGCTGTTGCACATTATACCCACTCCGTGGTGGACTAGGCTATTTAGTAAGCCCAATGAAGAAAAAATAGCGGAGCTTGCTAAGGTTAAGCGACGCCTCGAAGAGGTTGCTAGTAAAATTGGCTTTGAGCATAATATATCCCCCATACCTATGGTTATTGAGGGGGCTCCTACAACGTTACTTAAAGACATTATTTCAACAGCCAACATAAACCTTATCGTTTCTCATAAGGTTTATACGCATAAACAAAAGCAACTCGAAGCCGCAACGTTTTTAAGAGATTTGTCGCTTAAAAATATTAGCATTCCTTTTATTATCGTCGACTCAGCGCCTTCGCATTCGCACTACATTGAAATAGTTGTTCCAATTGACCCCGACAAAAAGTATAAGGAAACGCTTCACTGGATTATTTACCTTTCGAAATATTACAAGTGTAATATTAACCTCATTAAGCCCTTTTTAAACGACGAGGGAAAAAAGAAAGACATGGCCAGCAATATTTACTTTACCAAGAAAATGCTCGATGGCAATAAAATTGTATATGGCATTAAAACCGCAAAGCGAACTAGTTCATTTCGCGACGAGGTATTTAAGTTCGCCAGCAATATCGATGCAGATCTTATTCTTATTATGGCCGATAAGTATTACGACTATGTTGCAGACCCTAAAGGTAAAGTTCAGAATAAAATACCCCTCCTTTGCATTACTCCGCGTTCCCGCAAACTGCAAGGGTTTAACTAGTATTATTCTGTTGGCTTTTACTCTGCTATCATCAAATTTATTTTTATTAACTACGGCTATTGATGAGGTATAAGTTAACGCTACAGCAAAAAATAATTACAATTGTTATCGGGTTTTCGCTAATTGTTTACTCAATTGCCATTGGTTACATTAGTATAAGTGCCCGAAATGCTGCCCTTGCTAGCGCAAAAGCGCTAATTACAACAACTGCCGATAAGTACGCAGCCGACATTAAAATTCTTCTCGAAGAAGACCTGGTTTACGTTCGAGGACTTGCAAATACTGCACGAACCTTTGCTACAATTCCTAAGGAAAAACGGCAGGAAAATCTTAAAAAAATATACTACGAGTCGATTATAAACTCATCTCAGTTTTTAGCTATTTGGGATAGCTGGGAAAGGAGTTACGTCGATTCGTCTTACAATTTGCCATATGGCCGATACGTAAACGAGTTTTGGCGCGTTGGTCAGAAAATTGAGTACCAATTTTCTGAAAAGAGCAAAACTGGCGACCCCATTCAATACGGTCTCTTAAAACAGCGAAAACTTGAAAGCATTGAGGAGCCATATTTCTATAGCTATACTGGGAGCGATTCAGATAGGCAACTAATGACCAGTATTATTGTGCCGTTAATGATTAATAGTTCGTTTTGGGGAGTTGTTGGAGTCGACATTTCGCTTGAGCGATTCCATTTAATTGTTAGCCAAATTAAGCCCTTTGAGGGAAGTTACGCAATGCTCGTTTCGCATGGACTAATTTATGTGGCTCACCCCGATAAGGAGCGATTAGCCGTAAGCGTACTCGATGACTATAATGGAATTTTCGACAATAACGAGCTGTCCGAAAAACTTGCAAATGGCGAAAGTGCTATTGTGCTAGGCCGAAATAGCAGTAACGAATCGGCATATTTTACTTTTTCGCCAATACTTGTTGGAAACACCCAAACCCCTTGGACTCTCTCCGTTGTTGTACCAAAGTCGACCCTTGTTAAGCAAGCAAATAAAACCCTACTCATTTCGCTGTTTGTAGGTTTGCTGGGGCTAATTGCCTTAACCCTAGTTGCATACTATGCAACGGTAAGGGTTTTTAAACCAATTTATTCGTTAACATCAACCCTTCGTCGTTTAGCATTAGGGCATGTTGCCAACGATATGAAGCTTAACGAGAGTAGCAACGACGAAGTTGGCGAAATGGCTGTTGCTCTTAATACCTCAATTGACGGTTTGACCGAAAAGGTAAATTTTGCAATTAACATTGGAAAAGGAAATCTTGAGTCGGAGTTTAACCTTTTAAGTGGCGACGACCTTCTTGGAAAGGCGCTTATCGACATGAGGGCAAGCCTAAAGCATGCTCGCGACGAAGAAGAAAAACGTAAAAAGGAGGACGAAAAGCGCCAGTGGACCAACGAGGGATTAGCAAAGTTTGCCGAGTTACTTCGCCAAAATAACGATAACCTTGAACTGCTCTCGAAGGCAATAATTAGAGAACTTATTGGTTGCCTAAAGGCAAATCAGGGTGGACTGTTTTTGTTTAACGACGATGACTCGGCCAATCCTCACTTCGAATTGGTAGCAGCTTTTGCTTACAATAGGCATAAGTATAACAAAAAATCAATTCTTTTAGGCGAGGGCTTAATTGGAGCATCGGCCCTTGAACGAAAAATAATTCACCTAACCGAAATTCCCGATGGTTATATCGAAATTACTTCGGGCTTAGGAGCCGCTAAACCCACGGCTTTGCTTATTGTACCCTTAATTATTGAAGAAAAGGTACTTGGCGCAATTGAACTTGCCTCGCTAAATGCATTTGAGGATTACGAAATAGAATTTGTTGAGCGCGTTGCGCAAAGTATTGCACTTACCATTACATCGGTACGAATTAACATACGAACTACGCAACTTTTGGCTAAAACGCAACAGCAGGCCGAAGAAATGCAGGCACAAGAGGAAGAAATGCGCCAAAACATGGAGGAACTTCAGGCTACCCAAGAGGAATCGTTCAGAAAGTCGGGCGAAATGCAAAGCTTTATCGATGCCCTAAATAACTCGAGTTTTGTTATTGAGTACGACCCACTTGGATACATAACCGCAATAAATAATGCTTACCTCGAATTGCTTGGCCTTACTCGCGATGAGGTAGTAGGCCTTCACCACTCCGACAAAATGGAAATGGATGCTAGCACCCGAAGGGAGTACGACCAGTTTTGGAACGATTTACGTTTAGGGGTTCCTCGCAGGCAAACAAGTAAGTTTGTTGTTAACGGAAAAACCTTTGTTTTTCAAGAAACCTATACTCCCATTAAGAATGATCAGGGTGAAGTATACAAAATTCTCAAAATATCAAATAACATTACCAACCTAATGGTTCATTAGACTTTTTTAGGTAAAATAAAATTTGCTTTAGGTTCAACAAATGAACTGGAATAACCTTCTTACACCACTGCGTTTTGGCTCGGAGCAGGGTACTACACAAACATCGGAAACCCGAACTCACTTTCAGCGCGACTACGACCGTATTATTTTTAGCTCGGCATTCCGAAGGCTTCAGAATAAAACGCAAGTTTTCCCGCTGCCTGGCAGCGTTTTTGTTCATAATAGGTTAACCCACAGCCTCGAAGTTGCTAGCGTTGGCCGAAGTTTAGGCAATAATTTAATCGACATAATTCATAGGTGCGACAGTAATTTTCCAGCTCATTTAGTCGACCAAATTCCAACAATTGTAGCAACGGCTTGCCTCGCTCACGACATGGGAAACCCTCCCTTTGGGCATAGCGGAGAGGATGCAATTAAAGCGTTTTTCGAGAGTTCGACAAGCGTTACCAAAGGCGACTTTTCGGCACAAGAATGGACCGATTTAACTTGTTTTGAGGGTAATGCAAATGCCCTTCGCCTACTAACCCAGCAGCTTAATGGCAGGCGTGAAGGTGGGTTTAGGCTTAGCTACCCCGTTTTGGCATCGATTGTAAAGTACCCATGGGAGTCGAATGCAATGAAGAAAAAGTTCGGTTTTTTTCAGTCGGAAAAGGACTTGTATGTTAGCATTGCCAATTCGTTAGGAATTCCATCTTTATCAACCAATCCTGTTCAGTTTGTTAGGCATCCTTTAGTATACATGGTTGAGGCTGCCGACGATATTTGCTACCAAATAATGGACGTTGAGGATGCCCATAAGTTGGGTATTTTAAGCGGGAAGGATGTAAAGGAACTTTACTTAAACTTTTTCGATTCGAAAACTGATGTAAAACAGCTAAAAAAGATTGATAACGCCCTTGCCGAAGTTACAGACCCAAACGAGCAAATAACGTTTTTACGTGCTGTTACCATTGGCCAGCTTATTACAAAATGTTCGAATGCCTTTGAAAAAAGTTACGCCAAAATAATGAGCGGGGAGAAAGTACAACCACTTATTGAACAGATTGATGGCCACGGAAGCGAAGCGCTTAAAACCATAAAAGAGGTGTCGTTTCAAAAGGTTTATAACCACCGAACAGTTGTTGAAATTGAATTGGCAGGATACAAAATTTTACAAACCCTTCTTAACGAGCTTTGCAACACCGTTGTAAACCCATCGACACCCTATAATAAAAAGGTTAAGCAGCTAATTCCTCTGCAATTTCAAGCCCAATCAAATAACCTTTACCCAAGGGTTATGGGTGTTGTCGATTTTGTTTCGGGGATGACCGATGTTTACGCACTCGAAATGTACCGTACGGTGCAGGGTATTTCGATTCCGGGGATAAATAGGTGAGCGTAGGCTTAATTAGGAAATGTAAACAGTAAAAAATAAACGATATAAATACTTAAAAACACTGCTAAAAGGATGCTCGAAGATTTTCCTAATCGCTGTTTAAAAAGATAACCTGCCCCGCCTTAGCCTTAACTAAAAAGCTACCAACAAGGGCTGCTGTTTCCTTGTAGTTCTTTAATGGAATCATCGAATCGGTAAGCAATTCAGCATTGCTAACATCGAAGGTTGGATCGAAGTAGCCATAGCCAATAACCTTGCCGTTACTAACCTTTATAAACGATTTTTCGTCGGCCTGCCTACCCCTGTCGAGCAGTATAAAACTACCCGAAATGTGTAGTAAACTTTTGCAAGCCCTTTCGGCTCTAATGTTATAGCTATAGGCACTTTCAGCGCCAACACAGGCTCCACGGCATTTTCGTATTTGGTGGTGAAAGCATGAACCATCGGACTTGTATAAACCGCAAAGTTTTTGGCATAGCGTAAACTGATCGACTAATCGGTTAAGGGTTGAGCGGGCATCATCGAGCAAAGGGAACGATGCAAGAGGTTCACAATTCTTGCTATTAATTTTTTCAATGGTAATATTTAAGTATCCAGCGCTATCGGTTTCGACAAAAAGGCCATAACTATTGGTTGCCCTTCGGCTTAGCCTGTTGAAAATAGGAATTTGCGATTTAATTTGCTCAAGCTCGAGAAGTAGCGCAATTAGCTCGCTGCCGGTTAACTCAAAGTCGATTGCGGCTATGCGCGAGCGCATTTCGACTGCTCGCTTAGTTTTGGTTTCAGCAAGATGCTGAAGAACTCGACTACGAATATTTACACTTTTACCAACGTAAAGAAGGCTATCCTTTTCATCGAAAAAGTAGTAAATACCTGTATTTTCGGGAATCCGCTCAATTTTGTCGGGGGTTAGCTGCGGGTGTAAATCGGCCAAACTCTTTTTCGACACTCCAGCCGTAATGGCCAAGTCGGGGTTTTCCTTTAAAAGAAGTTCGAATAGCTTCACTGTTGCCTTGGCGTCGCCAGAAGCGCGGTGCCTAGAGTCGATTTTAATGCCCAAGTCGCTACAAATATTTCCTAAGCTGTACGACGGGTAACCAGGAATTAACTTACGCGAAAGTTTAACAGTACATAGGGTTTTGCGGCTATAGCTGTAGCCAAGTCGTTTAAATTCAGCTTCAACAAAGCGGTAGTCGAACTGAGCATTATGTGCAACAAAGAAAGTTCCTTCGGTAATTTCGACTATACGTTTAGCCACTTCGAAAAAACGTGGTGCATTTTCAACCATTTCGTTCGAAATGCCCGTCATTTGGGTTATGTAGTATGGTATATGGGTTTCGGGGTTTACTAGAGTTGTAAACTCGTCGACAACCTCGATTCCGTTATGCTTATAAATTGCAATTTCGGTAATTCTATCACGATCGGCACTACCGCCTGTGGTTTCAATATCGATTATGGTGTACATTGGAGTTTTTATAGCATTTCGGCTAGAAACAGTATTAGAATGGGAAGCATGAAATTCTTATTAATTACTTCGGTAATGGTTTTAAGTGCCAATCGAATGTGTGATTCGACTGTTCGCTCCGAGAGCGAAAGCTTTTCGGCAATTTCGCGATACGACATGCCATTGTCGCGGCTCATTTTGTAAACCAATTTACGCTGGGGAGGAAGTTCATCAACTAATTTATCGACAAGGGCTTTAATGTCGGCGTAAATAAGGTCATCTTCGGTTTTGGTCGACGAATTCTGAATTATATTTTTTACATAATCGTGGTAGGCCTGTTCGTTAACTTTTTTTCGGTTCTGATTAAAAATGGTGTTGCGGGCAATGGTGTATAGGTAACCACTAAACGAGAGGTCTTCGTTAAGGTTATTTCGGTTTTCCCAAAGTTTAACAAAAACTTCCTGAACCAGTTCCTCGGCATCGTGCTGGTTTCGCAAGTACTTCATGGCAAAGTAGTACAGCCGTTCCGAAAAGCTAAAAAAAACCTTTTCGAAAGCATCGCTATTTCCTGCTTTTAGTTTAAGAACTATTTCCTTGTCGATTACTGTATTGCTGTAGCTCACTATGTATAGCTTTGAAGGCTAAATATAGTATTTTTTATTTTGCTGCAAGCAAATTAGTTTTTGGGGAGCGAAAGGAGCGCATCGATGTATTCGCGAGTGTTACTGAGACGAGGTACTTTATTTTGCCCTCCAAGTTTTCCGCGTTCCTTCATCCACCTAAAAAAAGTTCCAGGTTCCATTCGTTGAACAACAGGGGGAGCAAGGGTAATGTTTTTATAGCGCTTCGCTTCGTAGTCGGAGTTTGCTGCGCATAGCGCATTGTCGAGTATGGTTGCAAAAAACTCAATGTCGTTTGGGTCGGTTTCGAATTCGATAAGCCATTCGTGGGCACCCTGAGAGTTTTCGGCCATATAAATTGGCGCAGCGGTGTACTCCTTAATTTGAGCACCAGTTTTTTCGCATGCAGTATTAAGCGCCTTTTCGGCATTGTCGATAATTAGTTCCTCGCCAAAAGCATTAATAAAATGCTTGGTTCTACCTGTAATTTTAATTTTATGTGGAAAGCGCGACGTAAACTTAACAGTGTCGCCAATAACATAGCGCCACAGGCCCGAGTTTGTGCTAATTACTATTGCGTAATTCTTGTTTAGCTCCACGTCGGCAATGGTAAGAACTTTTGGGGTTGAATTGTTTATTTCTTCGAGGGGAATGAACTCGTAAAATATTCCGTAGTCGAGCATCAAAAGCATATCGTCGGTACTTGGACTGTCCTGAATGGCAAAGAAACCCTCGCTGGCGTTATACGTTTCGAGGTAGTTCATTTTTTCCGAAGGAATTAAACGCCGAAACTGTTCGCGATAGGGTGCAAAGCTTACGCCACCATGGGTGAAAAGTTCGATGTTTGGCCATACCTCGAGCAGGTTACTTTTTCCCGTAAAGTTTAGAATGTGCTTAATCATTACAAGATTCCACGAGGGAACACCAGCAATGTTGGTAACATTCTCCTTTAAGGTTTCGTGGGTTAGCTTATCGAGTTTTTCTTCCCATTCCGAAATAAGGGCAACTTTTTGACTAGGAGTCCGGATAAAATCGACCCACCAGGGCAGGTTTTCGATTAATATGGCCGAGAGGTCACCGTAGTACGAATCGTTGCTGAAATTGTCTATTTGGTGGCTTCCGCCAAGCGTTAAACCCTTGCCCGAGAATATCTCGGTGTCGGGATTTTGGTCGGTATAAATTGCCAGCACATCTTTTCCGCCACGGAAGTGACACTCCTCAAGTGCATCCTTGCTAACAGGTATAAACTTGCTTTTATCGCTTGTGGTACCCGACGATTTGGCGAACCACTTCACATCGCCTGGCCATAGTATGTTTTGCTCACCCTTACGAAGTTTTTCAACATTCCCTTTAACCGATTCGTAGTCGGAGAGGGGCACGTTACGTTGAAAATCGGCTGCAGTTTGAATGTTACCAAAAGCAAATAACTTGCCAATGGTAGTATCTTTGGCTCTGTCGATAAGCTTTAAAAGAGTTTCCTCCTGAACTTCCATGGGAAATCGTCTAAAAAGATCAATTTCGTGAAGACGCTTTGTGTTTCCCCAGGTAATTATTGATTTTAATATTGACATATAGGTGTTGTTATTGCGCTATAAGTTTAGCTAAATATACTATGTTTCAAACACATCGACCAAAACTTGAAGGGAGTTAAAGGAATTAAAGTTACCTAAATGATACGAATAGTAGTTTATAAGTCCATTTAAAAAACTTTTACGCTTACTTCTGCTCAGTTCAACAGCGGCCGAATCGTCGAATCGCAATGAGAGTAAAGAGGAAAGAATGGCGCTATCATCTCTATTCATGTACTGTGGATGCAGTGGCTCGTTATGCACAAAATGGCCGCTCTTAAAATCGAAGTATGGAGTTGCGTTGGAGCAATTTCCTTGAGGATAAAAGCCTAAGTGCCGCGAAAGGTGAGTGAGAAAAATGAGGTGAAGATTTGCAACTCCACGCTCCATGTGGTCGAGAAAAAGAATTGAACTTTCGAGAAACTGGTATAAAGCGGGGTTTGCTTCCTCTTCGCGAATGGTACGGTAAATAACTTCGCCAATAAATAGTGCAATTGTACGCTTGGTATGGTTGTAGGGCAATGTGCTTAGGGGTTCGTAAGTCGAAACCTCTTTAAGTTTTCCAATTCCATTATTTTTTGCTGGGTAGTAAACTATATTGAGGAGACTAAGCGGTTGAAAAAACGCCGCTTTACCACCACCTTTACCACGACTAAAAGCGCCATTAACCATTATGGTAATGCGGCCATGCTCGAGTGAGTATAGGTAGGTAATTAGGCTGGTTTCGCCATACTTAACACCGTGTAGGGCAATGGCGTTTGTTTTTTGAATCATACCAAATGTAAGCCACTAAAACATATAGCTTAGTTTACGAATAGAATTTTTCCAACGGCAGTTTGTTCACCAGTACTATCGACACAAAAGAAAAGGTAAACACCAGTTGCAACCCTGTTTCCCTGTTTGTTTTTGCCATTCCAAGTTGCCTGTCCGCCCTCGCTTGTGGTTTCGTAAACAAGGTTTCCGCTTACGTCGGTTATTTTTACATTGGTTTTTGCAATAAGCCCGGTTATGATTATGTCGCTAGAAAAACTAGGGCGAACAGGGTTTGGGAATGCGTAAACCTTACCAAAAGCTTCGCTGGGTTCGGTGGCATCGCCACGAAACGAAACCAATCCCTTGTCGGTTGCAATAAATACTTCGCCCGAAGCGGGATTTATGGCAATATGCTGAATATTGTTTGAGGGTAGTGGGCTGTTTTCGGCAGTAAAGTGCCTAAGTTGCTTTGTACCATCGGCCGATTGCAGAATTAGCCCCGACCGGAGAGTTCCAATCCACTTTCGGTTACCCCCATCAACGGCAATTGAAGTAACTACTTCGCCCTCGAGAAGATATACTGCTAAACCCGAAACAACATCAGGAATTTTAACCCGTTGTATGCTAAAGTTTGGCGAAAAAACCTTGTCGGGGTTATACGAAACAAGTAAACCATCGGCAGTACCCATCCAAAGGTACCCATCGCGGTCGAAGGAGAGGCAGTAAACATCGTTTGAAAGGGCATTACCCTGAGGATCCATAAATGTTGGTTTACGATACGAATCGTCGCCCATCGAAGTAGGATCGGTTCCTGGGTCGAGCACAAAAACCCCATTACCAGCAGCCAAAACAAGCCAAAGGTGACCCGATGGCGAAATGGTTAAATCGGAAAGGCGAGATGCCGATATTTGGCTTTGGTACGGAAAACTATACCAACTTCCATTTGGCGTTTTTACCGAAATAGGCCTTTCGACAGTCGCATTTGAAACCCAAAGGTTTCCTGCGGGATCGAATGCTATTCCGCTAATCCTACAATAAGTACCTGGAATAATGTTTTGTAAAGTGCTGTTTTCGGGGTTGAAAATTTCTTTTGGTTCGTTGTTTTCATAGCGCGCCAGGCCCCAACCCCAGGTTGAAATATAATGCTCATTAGGTTTATAAGGATTATACCATACACGAACAGCATCGAGTTTAGTATAATCTTCAATTGTAGTCCAGCTATTTTGTGAAAAGGAGTGAATGGTATAGGGCAATCCAAAATTTCCCCATACATCGGTGCGACCACCAGCCGCAACATGAACGTCGGTTCCGTTTGTAGCCACATGAAAAGCATGGTTATTAATTGGCCCAATGGGAATAATTTCAATCCAATCGTTAGTGTTTTTATATACTAATCCTTTGTGAGTGTGCCCTATGGCTATCTCTCCTTGTTGAGTAATGTGAATAAAATTTGGCCCATTATTGCTTACTCCGCTCGAAGGATATACTTGAATGTGAGTGTAGCTTAAATTGCTAAACGACAAAACACCCTCAATTGACGAAAGGTAAAGGTTTTGGTTTGTTGAAACAATGTCGTTAATTTTAAAAAGAGGGTGGGAAACTTGCTCCCATAAAGAGATGTTGTAAGCCCAAAGCCTGTCGGCATTTATACTACCCATCGACTGATTTATAATAAGTTGCCCTTTAAATGTTGTAATTGATTTAATATTGTTATTGTAAGAAGGTAAAGATTGGTCTTGAGTCCATGCAGCGAAGTGGAAAAGGTTTGAGGCTGTTGCGTTAGCGTAAAATAAACCGTAAGCAGTAGCGGCATAAATTGATCCATCGTGTATGTGGGTTTGGTTTACCCAGCGTTCGGCACCATTTTCACCTATGTAGTATGTGTCGCTAATTTCGCTTCGAGTAGGATTTAATTCTACAATACCAAATCCTGTAGAAACCAGAACCTTCTCGTTGCTAATAAAGTTGAAGTGATTAATATCTTTCATTCCAGACATTGGCTTATCCTTGATAAATGGGATATTAACAACTCTATTTGAGTAAACCATGTCAATATTTCCATCCTTATAGCCAACCAAAAGCAGGTTTTCGAAAGGGGAGTATGCAATAGTTTTTATGCCTATAGACGACAACCTGTTAACTTTGTTAATCTTTTCAATTTCTTGTGTTAGTGGGTTAAAGGAAAATATTCCATTTTCCGATGCAGCATATATTTTACCATTGCCCGAAGTTACCGAAATGCAATTATTATACGAAAAATGATCGCGCCATTTTCCGGGAGCAATTTGGGCAAAAACGTAAATGCTAGTTAACAGCGTTAAGGAAAGAGTTATGAGCCTTTTCAATTGTAAATAGGGTTTAGTAAATTTACGAACAAAGTTAACTTGTTTTTACAACAAATAAATTTACAAGTATTTGTATAAAACACTATTTTACTCAAAATAGTATTTGCTTCATAAATTTCAATGGTTTTTTATGCGCACAATATTTGTATAACCGCTTGGCACAATAAATGTTGAATTGAAGCAGTTTTAAAAACTAAAACCTACAATTATGAGAATTTTAGCATTCGTTCTAATTAGCGCACTTTCGTTTTCTGCGGTTGCTCAAAAACAGGTTACTTCGGTGCCCGATTGGTATAAAAACCCACCTAAAATGGAGGTTGAAAAGGTTTACGGAGTTGGAAAAGGTCTTTCAACAAAAATGAGTTTTGCCGACCAAAAGGCAATGCTAAGCGCAAAGGAAAATATTGCATTCCAAATAAATCCGCCTAAAAAGGTAAAGAAACACTACAAAATATTTTTTTGGAGAAAAAATGAGCCGATAACCCAAGAAACCACCCAAACCACAGAGCAAACGCTAACAACCCTCAAAAACATTGAAATTGTGGAGAAGGTTTATATTCAGCGCAAGGGCGGCTATGAAGTATACGTTTTACTAGTAATTGAACGAATTAACTAAAGCGCATAGCGAAGCACTTTTTCAAACTTTAATTCGTATAAGAAGTTATAATAAAATTGCTGTTGCTAGCGAACCCTCTTCTTTTCAATTCTGAAGTAGCCAATTATTTCCTGTAGCTGTTCGGCTAATGTGTTAAGCTCCTCGGAGCCGTTGGCCATTTTATCGCTTGCCATGGCGTTTTGCTGGGTAACCTGGTTAAGCTGCTGAATGGCGTTGTTTATTTGGTTTGCCCCCGACGATTGCTCGGTGCTGGCAGCAGCAATTTCCTGAACCAACTTGGCCGTTTTTTCAATTTCGGGAATAAGGGTTTCCATTAGTTTCGATGCGTTTTCGGTAACGCTAACGCTTTTTGATGCAAGCGAAACAATTTCGTCGGCAGCAATTTTACTGCGCTCGGCAAGTTTTCGAACTTCGGCGGCAACTACCGCAAAACCTTTTCCGTGCTCACCCGCACGTGCAGCTTCAACAGCTGCATTTAGCGCAAGAATATTGGTTTGAAAGGCGATGTCGTTAATAATGTTTATTTTATCGGCTATGTTGCGAATCGATTCCAAACTCTCCCTCGATGAAGAACCCACTTTTTTTACCCCTTCCGAAACGTTAAACGATATTTTTTCGGTTTCCTGAGCATTTTCGGTATTTTGCTGAATGTTAGCAGCCATTTGCTCCATCGACGAGGAAACCTCCTCAACCGACGATGCTTGATCGGCAGCACCCTGCGACATTTGCTGCGAAACCTCGTTAAGCTCCAATCCCGAACTCGATAAGTGGTTTACGTTGGCATTTATTTCGGAAACAATGCGTGTTAAGTTATCCTTTAACTTTTCGGTCGATTGAACTAGTCTGCCCAAATCGGTTTTACTGTTTATAAGGTTTTTGTCAATTTTTATGTCGAGGTTACCCTCGGCAAGTTCGTTTAGCTTATTCACAGCATCGGCAAGGGGTTTTACAACAGCAATTGAACCGTAGTAAAAGCAAATTACGCTAACGCCAATATTTATAAAGGTTATTAAAAGATTTATTGAAGTGTTTCCATCGAAAAACTTGTACTTAAGGCCAATGGTAAACATTAAAAAAAGCAAGTTAATTAGCCAAATTACACCAATACGAACAAAAACAGAGTTTTTAAAAAACCGATTAAGCAGTAGAGCTGCCGCTGTGCCAGCTAATACAATGCTAATGAAGTTGCTAACAAAAAAATTCATGCTAAGCTGCTTTTAAAATTTAGGTTTATTAATTGACAGATAAAAACTCCACGAAATTTTTTCGATTTTTGTGGATTCTTAACAAAAGTATATTTTTTTTTCGATTGTGCAAATTACGTTTCATCTAAAGTAGGGTTCGTTCGAAAGCTAATTCATTGTGCTCCTAGAGGCTCTGCACATATTGCATTTCACGTTAATAAAGTGCGTGTTTTTCTGTTTGTTTGGAGCATGCTGAACCGAATATCGGCTACATATAATTCACTCCCAGCCTTTGTGTTTTTTTAAATAATCTACTTCAGCTCCCAACCTTTCCATGTTTCGGCAACTTCTTGGCTATAGTTAACGGCAGGGTTTTGCTCCTTTGAGTTTACCAGTAAGCTTTCAATTGAAATTTTTTCGCTTA
>DDWL01000049.1:0-1007 GCA_002345675.1 Bacteroidales bacterium UBA2287
GGAGTAAATGCTTTTTGGGACCCATTTCGAGTTTTGTTCAACTTGTTGCCCTGTTGCAATAATTATTGAGGTTGGGAACTTCTCGGTAAGTTTGCTAAAAATGCCTTTAAATTCTAATTCGACTATAGATTTTGTAATGGAAGTTAAGAGAAAATCAACTTTATGAAGAGCCCCAATTGCTAATACATCGTTTATTGGCACCGATTGGCCAAGGTAAATAGTATTAAAGCCTAAACTGCGAGCTACGTAAGTTGAGTAAAGTATGCTAAGTTCGTGATACTCGTTTTCGGGTAAAAAAAATAGAATTTTTTTAGCTTCCTTTTTTGGTTTAGGGAGTGCCGAGGTTAGAGTAATAATTTTTTCGCGAAGAATATTCGAAGCAAAGTGCTCTTGTGCAGGAATAATGGCACTGGTTTGCCAAAGTTCTCCCATTTTTCGTTGAAATGGAATTAGTAGGTTTGAGTATGTCCATTCAAATCCTTTACTGTCAATCGATTCTTCTATTTTTAAAAGGAATGCCTCCTTATTAAGGTGAATAGCCGAGTCGAGTAACGATTCGGGAATGGCTGGTGGTGCAACATGTTCGTTGCCATTACTAACAATATTTGAAATTTGCTGAAGGGTTAGCCTTGCAATTTGGCTTATTTTATAACCCATTGCTTGTAACTGGGTTACGCTAAGGGCTAACTTAAGGTCGCCGTCGGAGTACCTACGTATGTTGGTTGCAGTTCGGTTTGGCGAAAAGAGGTTGTAACGCTTTTCCCAAATACGGATGGTATGTGCCTTAACCCCCGAAAGTATCGATAGCTGTTTTATGGTATATAACGCCATGGTATGTTCTGTTTAACACTAAATTAACATACGTTAGTCAATTTAGTTCAAACTAAGTGCTAATAAGTTTATTAAACAAAAGTGAAAAAGTGAAAAAGTGTAATGTGATTGTAAATTTTAAGATACTGTTTAAATTTTAATAGTAAATATTACAATTGCCACGGGCTTTAGCCCGT
>DDWL01000049.1:1100-5402 GCA_002345675.1 Bacteroidales bacterium UBA2287
AATATTAATTAAAACTTAAACAGTTTCTAAATGGCTAGGCATTTTTTCGAATAAGCGTAATACCGTCTCTAATTGGGAGCATTACTTTTTCAAGAGATTGGTTGTTTTTAACGTATTTGTTAAAATCAATTATGGCTTTGGTATGCATGTCGGTTGCCTTTGGATCCACAACTTTGCCGCTCCACAAAACATTATCGGCAATAATAAGTCCGCCAATATTCACTTTTGGTAGTACGCACTTTAAGTATGCAGTATACTCGCGTTTGTCCCCGTCAACAAGAACAAAGTCGAACATTTCGTGTATGGTTGGAATAATATCCAGCGCATCGCCAAGATGGGAGGTAATTAAATGGGCCAATTTAGCTTTCTCGAAGTAGTCCTTCGAAATGTTTATTATTTCATCGTTTACTTCAATGGTATGCAAATGCGCACTTTCGTTAAGCCCTTTGGCCATACAAATGGTCGAATAGCCTGTAAAAGTGCCAATTTCTAAAACCCTTTTGGGGTTTAAAAGTTTAACAAGAAGTTCGAGAAATTTTCCCTGAACTGGGCCGCTTATCATTTGAGGGTTGCATACCTTTAAATGGCTGTGTCTTCTCAATTGGTAAAGCACTTCATCCTCTTCCGATGAGTGTTCAATTATGTACTCTTCGAGTTCGGGACTTAGGTTTGGGTCGAGCATTGCAGTTTATTTGTAAATTAAAAATGAAAGGCTACTTGGGTCAAGCGTTTCGTTAGCAATTTCGATAATATCATGAGCCGAAATGGCATCGATTTGGTTGTAAACTGTTTCAATGGCGTCGATTGTGTCGTAAATCAGCACGCTTCGCGCAGCGTTAAGCATTAGTATTTCGCTATTATCCGATGCAATGGCAAGTTGCCCTATTAGCTGTCGTTTTGCTTTAAGAAGTTGGAGAACTCCAAGTTTCTGATTTCTAATTCTGTCCAATTCTTTTAGCACCAATTCGGTGGCTTTTGATAAGTTTTCCTTGTCGGTGCCAAAGTATATCGAAAAAATGCCGGTGTCGGTGTACGGCGAAAAGTTCGATTCGATATTGTAAGCGTATCCATTTCGTTCGCGAAGCGAAAGGTTTAAGCGCGAATTCATACCTGGACCGCCAAGAATATTATTTAGTAGGTACATTCCAATTCGCTTTGGATGCTTTAGGTCGTAACAAGGTCGGCCAATAATGCAGTGGTATTGGTACGTTCCCTTTTTAACGGTTTTGCTTTGTGGAATGTATAGTCCAATTGGTAGCCGTTCGTTTGTGCGCAGGTTAGAGGGAACTTCACCAAAAAGTTTCTCGGCTATTTTTTTTACTCTGTGAAACCCAATATTGCCAACCGAGCAGAAAACCATTTGGTCGGTGTTGTAAGTTCTTTTAATAAAGTTTGTTACACTGGTTTTATTGAATTTTTTCAGGTGCTTTTTTGTGCCTAAAATATTTCGGCCAAAAGGGTGGTCTTTATAAACAAGGTCTTCAAAGTCATCGAAAATAAGTTCTGCGGGACTGTCCTTGTACGAATTAATCTCGTCGAGAATTACTTCTTTCTCCTTTTTAAGTTCCTTTTCGGGAAAGGTTGAGTTGAATACAATGTCGCTTATAAGTTCAGCCGCTCTGTTAAAATCATCCTTTAAAAAGGTAGCGTGAATAACCGTCTCCTCCTTGGTTGTATAAGCGTTCAGTTCACCGCCAACATCCTCCAACCGGCTCATTATATGAAAAGCTTTACGCTTTTTTGTTCCTTTAAAAATAATGTGCTCAATAAAATGGGCAATACCGTGTTCATCTTCAAACTCGTCGCGAGTCCCAGTATTTATCATCATTCCACAGTATCCAACTGCCGAATTTGTTCGAATATGAACTATACGAATGCCATTATTTAGGGTGTGATGCTCTGCAACCATTCCAATTTATTCTTATGCAAACCTACTTTAAAAGTTGAATAAAGCAAAACTGCTTTTTTACGTTTATAGAATGCGTATTTGAGCGAAATTGTTTAGACTAATTATAAATTATTTGATATTTATTTTTTGTTCGGTTTTATAAATCAATTTATTACAAAATAGGTTGCTTTTTTAATTTAACTAAACATTGCAAACTGCTTGCAGATTAAAAAAGATGAAGTATATTTGCACCGCTAAATGCGTTGGTGCCATAGCTCAGTTGGTAGNNTCGATTCCTGGTGGCACCACAAAAAAAGCAAATGGGGTTTTCCTTAAAAGGAGAACCCCATTTTTTTGTGTATTATCCTAATTCCTTTTTGGTTCGGTGCATAAAACACACCGAAAATTCTTAACTTTGCGCAATTAATTTTTTGTATGAGCGATAATAGTATACTTTCAAAACTCGAAGGTTTAAGACGTAAATTCGAAGAAGTAGGTCAGCAAATTACCGATCCCGCTGTAATTGGTGACATGAAACGATATGTGAGTCTCAATAAGGAGTACCGCGAACTTGAGCCACTTGTTGAGGCTTACGATAAGTATAAAAATATACTTAGCAATATTACATCGGCCAAAAGCATTCTTGCTGTTGAAAAAGATGAAGAAATGCGTGATATGGCTAAGATGGAACTCGATAGCCTCGAATCGGAACTAGAAACTCTGGAAGAGGAAATTAAACTACTTCTTGTTCCTGCCGATCCTCAGGATGGGAAAAATGCAGTTCTCGAGATTCGTGCCGGTACAGGTGGCGATGAGGCAAGCATTTTTGCTGGCGATTTGTACCGAATGTACACAAAGTATTTAGACAATAAAGGTTGGAAGTACGATGTAACGCATTTCTCCGAGGGCACTGTTGGTGGCTATAAAGAGGTTGTGCTTAATGTTAAGGGTAACGGCGTTTATGGTATTCTTAAGTACGAATCGGGTGTTCACCGTGTGCAAAGGGTTCCACAAACCGAAACTCAGGGCCGTGTTCATACATCGGCTGCTACTGTTGCCGTTTTGCCCGAGGCCGAAGAGTTCGATATCGATTTGCGCATGGAGGATGTTCGAAAGGATACCTTTTGCTCGTCGGGGCCTGGAGGACAGAGTGTTAATACAACCTACTCGGCAATTCGCTTAACCCATATTCCATCAGGAATTGTGGTGCAATGTCAGGACCAAAAGTCGCAAATTAAGAACTTCGATAAGGCTTTTGCTGAACTCAGAACTCGGTTGTATAACCTCGAGTACCAAAAGTACCTCGATGAAATTTCGTCGAAGCGAAAAACCATGGTTTCAACAGGCGACCGCTCAGCTAAAATTCGTACCTATAACTACCCACAGGGTAGGGTAACCGACCATCGTATTAATCTTACGCTCTACAACCTTTCGGCTGTAATTGACGGCGATTTGGAGGAGATTATTGAAAAACTTCAACTTGCCGAAAATTCGGAAAGGCTAAAAATGAGCGAATTGTAAAACATATAACGAGATGACTTCTAGCCAACTTTTCGAACAAATTAAGCTTAAACGCAGTTTTCTTTGCATAGGGCTCGACACGGACATTAATAAAATCCCTGAATTTTTACTAACAAAGGATGACCCTATTTTTGAGTTCAATAAGGGAATTATTGATGCCACAGCCGAGTATGCTGTTGCCTACAAGCCTAATTTGGCATTTTACGAAAGGTATGGCGCTGCTGGCTGGAACTCTCTACAAAAAACGGTTAAGTATATTCGAACTAAGTATCCCGATATTTTTACCATTGCCGATGCAAAGCGTGGCGACATTGCAAATACTTCGGCAATGTATGCAAAAACATTTTTTAGTGTTCTCGATTTTCACGCAGCAACCATATCGCCATATATGGGGCACGATTCAACTATGCCTTTTTTAGCATATGAGGGCAAATGGGCAATTGTACTTGCTTTAACATCAAATAATTCATTCTCCGATTTTCAAATGTTGGATTGTGGAAACTCGGGCAAGAAACTGTTCGAAGAAGTTATTGAAAAGTCGATGCACTGGGGCTCCGATGCCAACATGATGTATGTTGTTGGGGCAACTCGCCACGAACATATTAAAAAGGTGCGTGAAATTGTTCCCGATCATTTCTTATTAGTGCCAGGAGTTGGTGAGCAGGGTGGCAATTTAGCCGATGTGGTTCGTAATGGCATGAACAGTAAGTGCGGATTACTGGTTAACTCGGCTCGTGGTATAATTTATGCCGACAATAGCATGCGCTTTGCTGGTGCTGCAAAAACTGCAGCCTTAAAACTTCAAACCGAAATGGAAGCTCTTTTAAAGGAGGCCTCGATTATTTAATTTAGGTTTTCAGCTTTCAGTTTTCAGTCGGCACCCCGATAACTAT
>DDWL01000059.1 GCA_002345675.1 Bacteroidales bacterium UBA2287
AATTTCTCGCTGATAACGCTGATTTTCGCAGAAAACAACTTTTAAAAGAGATAATCTACGATATCTGCGCAATCTGCGAGAGAAAATAAACCATTAATAACTTGGGGATTTTAAATTTCTCGCTGATAACGCTGATTTTCGCAGAAAACAACTTTTTAAAAGAGATAATCTGCGATATCTGCGCAATCTGCGAGAGAAAATGAACCATTAATAACTTGGGGATTTTCAGTTTCTCGCTGATAACGCCGATTTTCGCAGAAAACAACTTTTTAAAAGAGATAATCTGCGAGAAACAAAAGGTTAAATCTGCGTTATCTGCGCAATCTGCGAGAAACAAAAGGTTAAATCTGCGTTATCTGCGCAATCTGCGAGAAACAAAAGGTTAAATCTGCGAGAGACAAAAGGTTAAAATTTTCTTTGCCGATTTTTAGGTCCAAATTTTAAAATCAGAAATCATGGAAACAATTCTTACAAATACAACTCACGTTAATGTAGAACCCCTAGCCAAAATGCTAATTCATAATGGCCATTACGGCGAATACGGCGGAGCCTTTGTTCCACCCGTTTTAGCCGAGCCGCTTCAAAGGTTAGCTAACACTTTCGATACCGCTGTTCAAAAGGATTCGTTTCAACGGGAGTTTGTGCACTACTTAAAAACCTACGTGGGAAGGCCTTCGCCATTATACTACGCAAAAAGGCTGACCGAGCATGTTGGGTCGATTATTTACCTAAAACGCGAAGACCTTAATCACACAGGGTCGCACAAAATTAACAACACCATTGGGCAAATTCTTGTTGCCAAGCGCATGGGTGCCAAGGAAATAATTGCCGAAACGGGCGCAGGGCAACACGGTGTTGCTACGGCCACGGCGGCAGCACTTTTAGGAATTAAGTGCAAGGTGTTTATGGGCGAAATCGATGTGCAACGCCAAGCGCTAAATGTTAGGCGAATGAAACTTTTGGGCGCCGAGGTAATTTCGACAAGCCTTGGAACTAAAACCCTAAAGGATGCCGTGGATGCTGCCCTTGGCTACTACATTGAGCACCCCGAATCGTACTACCTGCTTGGCTCGCACGTTGGGCCACACCCGTACCCACGAATGGTTGGGTATTTTCAAAGTGTAATAGGACAAGAGGCTCGGGCTCAAATTCTTAACGCCGAAGGGCGTTTGCCCCAGTCCATTTTTGCATGTGTGGGCGGAGGCTCCAATGCCATTGGCCTGTTCTCGGGCTTTTTCGACGATGGCGAGGTTCGCATTTATGGCGCCGAGGGCGGAGGAAATGCAACGCTCGAAAATACAGCAGCCACGCTTTCGTTTGGCAAGCCAACGGTATTTCAGGGAACCTATTCGTACTGCTTGGTAAACGATGAGGGAAACCCAATTGAATCGCACTCGGTGGCAGCAGGGCTCGACTATCCTGGCATTAGTCCACAGCATGCTTACCTAAAGGACAGCAATAGGGCAACATACCTTCCCGTCACCGACACCGAGGCAATTGAAGCCTATAAAATGCTTTCGCAGCTCGAGGGTATAACCCCTGCTATCGAATCGAGCCATGCGGTGGCACTTGCAGCAAAGCTGCTAAAAGGTAAAGGCGAACTTGCCATTGTAAACCTCTCGGGGCGAGGCGATAAGGATGTGGAGAGGAGTTTATAACCTCGAAGATTTTTTACCACAGTAGACACATAGAACACAGATGACACAGATTGAACAGATTTTCACGGATTTATTATTACTCTGTGTTCCTCTGTCACTCTGTGCCTTTGTGTTGTCTTTTAGTGTCTCCGTGGTTAGCCCGTCCGATATCGTACATTCATTTCTCTTAAAACTCTCGCAACAATCACATAATGAGAAGCAAACAACTACTGGCATTTTAATTGTTTAGTACTGAGGCAAGCAAAAGCAACGCCCAAAAGTGGGCAACGCAAAAAGCAATAAAAAAGTACTTCGCGAAACTTTGGTGTAAAAGAGGGGCAGATTGGTCAGCTAAAAGCTGCAAGTGGTGTAAAGGTTTTGAACAAATAGCGGAGTATTAACGTAATAACAAGTGTTGAAAACAAAAAAATTACTAATATTGCAAACCGAAATCCTAACTCAAAAAACCGACCAAAGAGCCAAGGTTAACTAATTACAGGGGAAATAAACGCAAGGCTCCCCAGGGTTGTGCCGCCAGGCGACACCTCACCAAAAAGCCAGAAGTTGCAGTTCTTTTAAATACAAATTATTGAAACATTTTTAACCCTTCTTAAAATTGCGCCTTTGCGCCTTTGCGAGAAACAAATTTAACCCTTCTTAAAATTGCGCCTTTGCGCCTTTGCGAGAAACAAATTTAAACCTTCTTAAAATTGCGCCTTTGCGCCTTTGCGAGAAACATTTTTTACCACCGAAAATACTTTTTTAAACTAATTATTAATAACTCAATTACTAACAACTAAATTTTACGACTATGAAAAAATCGACCTTTTTAAAAGTAGCCCTCACTTTTGTGGCTATGATTTTTGTGGCAAATTCATTTGCTCAGCCTGCAAGTTATGTACAGGCGACTGAGGACACTTATCACACGACTGGTAAAACTGTTCGTCTTTATGCTGAACCTGATGCTGTGTATAGCCCAGGTTGGGTTTTAAATGCTAACTCTCGTTGGACATGGACTTATGCAGGTTTAACAGGTGCTCCATTAACAGGCGCTGTTTCACTAAACAACTGGGTTGAGTTTTCAAATCCCGCTGTTGGCAATTATACAATTAATTATGTTGAAAGCAACTTTACTTTTACATGTAATGATGGGGGGTTATCTCACACGTTGCGCGTAATTGCCGCTCCAGCTGCTGCAATTACCGTTAGTGGTGGTTTAGGTTGGACTCCTGTTGTTGCCACAAAAGAATATTTCAGATGCGGAGACGATGCAGATGGCGAAACCATTACTGTAACTTTCACTGAAACAGGTGTTCGCGCAATTGATGCTAGGTATTCGTTTAGGGTTCAAAGAAGAGTATTTAACATTGACGAGGCAGGTTTAGAGGTTCCTCTAACGGCTGTAGAATCTGACATAGCAGATTACGAAACTGGCGCTGGCTTGAAGTATCATGCAAATGCTGTTGATGGTGGTACTTGGACTTACAACCAAGCAACTCTTCCAATTGTTGCTTCTGCTAGAACTAAGTATGAATATCTTCTTTTTAAGGCAACTGGCGTTGCTGGTGCTGAGGGTGTTGTTTCTGCAATTTCTCATAAATCAGATTTTATTGACGGAGGTATAACTACTTACCCTTTTACTGGTGTTGTTATTGCATCTTATGTTGTTAACCCAACTCCTGTTACTGGTCCTATCTATCACATTCCTAACAACTATGCTTACTAGTAATAGCATAAGTTTAGTATAGTTATTTAAGCCATAGCGCCCGGGTGGGTTTGCGCTCCCCGGGCGTACTAAGAGTAAGAAAAGCGTTCTTTGTTTGTGTTGAGTTATTAAGACGGAAGACCGAAGTCAGAAGACCGAAGTTGGAAAACAGGAGGCTGACACTTCGACACTTCGATAAACTCAGGGCATCGTAGCTCAGTGTTCGAGGTGAACTGCTAACTGAAGACAGTGGACTGAAGACTGCTGACTGCTGACTGCCGACTGTGGCCTGCCGACTGATAACTGAACGCCCTTAATATTAACGAAATTATTACGCTTGTTATAGCAATTGCTGTTGGGCAAGCGAAAAAATAAATCTCATTTAAAAACAGGCTTTTGAAAAAGTTTCTACTCATACTATCCGTTCTCATATACTTTGCATTGGCAGCTAATACGGCCAAGGCGCAAATATATCAACCTGAATTACCCATGGCATGTATTGGCGATGAGGTATACAAGGTTGAGCATACTTTGGATAATACCATAATTATTTGGGAATTTTTAGATCCAAATGGTAATTCAGTTAGCCCAAGCAAGTACGTAGTGAACTATGATGAAATTAAGGTTAAATGGGATGATACAATGCTAGGGGGTCCTTACACATTTAAGGTAACCGAGAATTCTCCTTATGGTTGTACTAACTACCATGAAGCAGTAGTAATTTATAACACTCCCACAATTAACATACCTTTCGATTTTGTAGATGACTTATTTGCTGTGTGCCGTGGAGATCGCAAGGCACTTTACCCAGGCGAATTTTTATCGTACCTATGGTCGGTTGAGGATGGCCCATTAACCACTAGCACATACTTAACCGGAAATGCAGGAACATATCAAGTACAACTGGTAGACAGATTTGGCGATAACGATAGGACCTGTACATATAATAATATTTCTTTAGCGGTTGTTGAAAGACCAGAGGTTAGGTTAGGTAACGACACCGTTCTATTTGGCACTCAGCAATTAGAACTTCCAGCATTTGTTAGTTCTACGGTTAATAGTTTCGAATGGAACACCGGTAGCATTGCTAGCACCCTTACAGTTGACGGAACAATGGGTACTCAAAATATTATTCTTACGGTTTATCATACGGTTGACGATTTAACGTGTTCAAACTCCGACACGATTAAGGTTTCGTCGGCTAACTACTCGAACCTTCGCATACCCGCAGCATTTACACCAAACGGCGATGGACGAAACGATTACTGGGTTTTTCCTGCTCCGCAGGCAGATAATAACTTTGAAGACTACAACCTATACGAGTACTTAAACGATGTTGATGTACAGGTGTTTAACCGTTGGGGAAAAATGGTTTGGTCGTCGACCGGAGCCTTTAACCCTTGGGATGGAAAAGATTTAAGCGGCAGGCAGTTGCCAATGGACTCGTACCACTACATTATACGAATTAACGTAGACGATAAATCGTTTGTTTACAAAGGATCGGTAACAATAATAAGGTAATTTTTTCGCCCCACTAAAAATGGGAAAACGAAAAAAAATGGGAAAATGAAAAAACGAATTTACATATTAATGGTTTTCACATTTCTGGCAGTAAGGCTTGCCGCTCAGCAGCAGCCCGTTTATAGCCAGTATATGATGAACCCATACCTGCTTAACCCTGCAATTGCTGGGTACCAGGGGCTAACCGATATAAACCTAACGGCACGCGAGCAGTGGCTCGGATACGGCGAGGGGCCAAGTACATACGCACTTAGCGGGCAAACCCGTATACTAAAAACAAGTTTTCGAAATAGAAGTAGGCTTATTAAAAGTCGTGCTCGTAGGCGTAGGCCAAGCGGCAGGGTTGGCATGGGCGGTTACATTTTTAACGACATGAACGGCCGTATTCGTCGTACTGGCTTACAGGGAACTTACTCGTACCACATTTACGTTCGCGAAACGCAGTTTAGCTTTGGGGTATCGCTGTCGGCATTTCAGTTTAAGGCCGATGTTACACCAACCGACCTTTACGACCCTAATAACGACCCTTTGGTAATGGCAAGCATGGCAAATGCCGATTTTTCGCCCGATGCCAATATAGGTTTTCTTGTTAGCGGCGACAACTACTACGCAGGGGTTTCGGCAACCAGCCTTTTCCAAAGTTCAATTCAGTTTGGGTTAGGTAATAGCGAAACCGCATACAGGCTAATTCGTCACTACTATGTTTTAGGGGGGTATAAGTTTCAAGAAAAACGATCGGACTGGGGATTTGAACCATCGACAATGATGACAGTTACCGAGCGAATGAACTTTAGCCTCGACCTCAATTTTAAAACGTACTACAAAAACGACTACTGGGCTGGACTTTCGTACCGTACTACTGGAGCAATTATTACCATGTTTGGCATGAACTACCAGCAGTTTTACTTCGGGTATGCCTTCGACTATGGCTTTGGCGATGTTTCGGCATTTAACAATATGGGTTCGCACGAGTTAATGCTTGGCATGCGTTTGGGCGATAGCGCTCGAAGGTACAGGTGGCTGAATAGGTTCTAACCTAAGTGCTGAATTACTGAAGGATTGAATTATAAAGATATTTTTTAAAAAAACGCGGGCATTTAGTTCGCGTTTTTTGTTGCTACTCCTATACTTTTTTGCCTGCCGAACGAGGGTGACGAGCGGTTCCGTTTTACATTTAGCATTTTTAGTTTTACATTAAAGAAACCGCAAAATGTAAAACCTCAAAATGTAAAATATAAAACCTTCGAAGCCCATTACCCTCCCCCAATCGGTATTTTTGCGTTGCCAGTGGACGATGCCTCCCCCCTTCTTGAGTGCCTTCTGTGCCTGCGATATACGGAAATTTAAAATTGATGCTAGTTGTCCTGACTTCATCAATAGGACACCC
>DDWL01000045.1 GCA_002345675.1 Bacteroidales bacterium UBA2287
ACAAAATTGGGGTAATGACCTATCCTAATCCTGCAACCCAAAATATCAATGTAGTTTCCGATGCTAACATCAGCAGCATTTCGGTTTACTCAGTTACAGGGCAATTTATAAATAGGTTTCAGGTTAATGCAACTTCAACTTCTATTGATGTTTCAAGCATGCCAAGTGGTATGTACGTAATGGAAATTAATACTGGAAACGGAGTAGTTAAAAGCAAGTTTGTAGTTAAGTAGAATTTTAAGGAGAAAATATTTGCCTTTTTTACACTTTAACTTTTAATACACTAACCATCTGCCATGAAAAAACACTTAACCCTATTGTCGCTTCTACTTGCCAGCTCATTTATAAGTGCACAAACAGTAATTTTTACCGACGATTTTGAAAGTTACAACACTACCGAATCAATTCCTTCCCAAACCACCAACTGGCAAACTTGGTCGGGTGGAACTACTGGTAGTGAAGCTTCTTTTGTTAGCGCCGAGCAAACTTATAGTGGTATTAAATCGATGAAAGTTGTTGAAAATAACGACATGGTTTACGACTTCGGAGGGGTTTCCACTGGTCTTTGGCGAATCTCTTTTTGGATGTATATTGAAGCTGGCAAAACGGGTTACTTTAATGTTGAGCATGTATTTGGTTCGAAATGGGCTTTTGAATGCTATTTCGAAAACGGCATTCTGACACTTAAAAACGGCGAAACTTCAACTTTTTCCTACCCTACCGACACATGGATTAATATATTACTAGATATTGACCTTGATTCAGATGAAGCTACCCTTAACCTTAATGATGTCGAGTTAATCTCTTGGCCGTACAGCAATTTAGCAAGTGGTGGTACTTGGGCTACACCAAAATTGGATATAATTAATTTTTATGCTGGTACTGGGTTCGAGTTTTTTGTTGATGATTTTTCTTTCGCAAATACTGTCCCCTTTGTAATTATTCCTACCATAGTGATTGAAACAACTCCAATTTTTAAATGTATGAATTACTGGCCACCTTCACTTGAACTGCCTTTCAGCAATGTTGGAACTATGGATATGGAATATTCTGTATACGTAAAATTTGATGACCCTTCAGTTTCATCAACTTTGGTTGCAGGCAAAATGAAATATGATGGCGATAATGCTAGCGCCATTGGCTGGCAAGAAAGTTACGAATTGTATGCTGCTGTTCGATTTCAAAACGACCAAACCTCAATGCATGTAGGACAAGAGATTGAATCGGTTGACATTTTTATTAACGATTTACCCATAGGCGATATTACAGTATACGTATGGAACAAAGGCAGCTTCGTTGATCCTGGAGCAACTACTATTCTTTCTGAAAAAACTTTTACTCCAGTAGCTCATTCGTGGAACACTATTACACTTAATAATCCTGTTCAGATAATAGGAGAGGAAATTTGGGTTGGCTATAAGTTTACAACCCCAGCTGGTGGAAACACTTTAGGCATCGATGGAGAGACAGTAACTCCAGCAACAAACTACTTGAAATCTGGTATTGCATGGGGCGAATTTTATGGTGTAGGCCAAACTGGAATTGGTAATTTCAGTATTCGTGCTAACGTTGCCGGTGCAGGCTGGCCTACTTGGCTTAGCGTTACTCCACAAGCAGGCATTGTTGAAGGTGATGAAAGTCAGGTTTTAACACTCAACTTCAATCCAGAAGAACTAAATTATTATACATGCTATGCTACAATTGTTGTTGGTTGTAATGACTACTCTCAAAATTGGACAGAGATACCTGTTACCTATGAATTCTGTGTTGGAATTGATAATACAACCAAAATTGGGGTAATTACCTATCCAAATCCTGCTACCCAAAACATTAATGTTGTTTCCGATGCTAGCATAAGTAGCATTTCGGTTTACTCCATTTCGGGGCATTTCATTAAAAGTATTCAAGTTAATGCTACAACAACTAAAATTGATGTTGCAAACATGCCAAGTGGCATGTATGTAATGGAAGTTAATTTTGGAAACGATGTAGTTAAAAGCAAGTTTGTAGTGAAGTAGAATTGAGAATTGAACAAATCTTTAGCGTTGAATATCTTAAACTGTTAGCCATGAAAAAACTCCTCCCCATATTAACAAGCCAATAATTTAAAAAAACTTTGTTTGACAGAAAACTTTAGCTCCGAACTAATTATTATACCTTTTGAATTATTGTTTCTCTTTCTCTTTCTCTTTTTCCACTTCTTTTTCACCGTCAATTTTCGAATACATTTTACATTTAGAATCGGTGTGTTTTATTAAAAAGTAGGTAATTGCAAGCGCCAACATCATAGCCGAAAGACCAAAAGTTTCAAAAGCCGACAAATCCTTGAATTCCCATACTATAACCTTTCGGGCAATGGCAATAATTGCAACCAAAACCACAATTTCCACATGCACAATTTCCTCCTGAAGAAAAGCTTTAACGGCTTGAAGTAACTCAACCCCAATTAGAATAACTAAAAAGATACCAAAAAGTTCTCCTAAATTATCAAGTGAGAATTTATCAATATTTTGTTGAATTAAGTTCTTTAAAATATAGATGCCCAAGTCGACTGTAGCAACAACAAGAATAATCGACATAATTACTAACAAAAGAACTATTATGAACTTTTGCAGTACACGCAGGTACATAAATAATGGACTTTTACGATTATTGGATTCCATAATTGACATGGTATTAGTAGAATAAAAGTAAATAAATTCAAAACTAAACGCAAATTTAACAATTCACTATGCAATTACCCCAGAGCCAATAAGCTCATTGTTTGTATACCATGCCGCAAACTGACCTGCAGTTATACCTCGTTGAGGTATATCGAATGTAATATAAATCCCCTCTTCTTTTCGGTGAAGCGTGGCGGTTTGAAGCGGTTGGCGGTAACGAATTCGAACTAAAAACTGTTTCGATTCATTAACTTTCAGTTCCAAATCGGGCCTAACCCAATGAATATCGGAAGTGGGAATAAGTAAACCGCTACGTAAAAGACCAGGATGCTCCTGCCCTTGCCCAACGTAAACAATGTTGCGCTCCACATCGGTTGCAATAACAAAAAGCGGTTCAGGCGTTCCGCCAACGTTTAATCCTTTACGCTGACCAATGGTGAAAAAGTGAGCGCCATTGTGCTGACCAACCATTTTGCCATCGGTTGGCTTATAGCTAATTGGTGTAGAAATAGCAACTAAATCGGCACTATCGACAGTTTCAATAGAACTATAAAATGAATTTGGAATTTCAATTATGCTGCCCTTTTTAGCCGCAAGTTTTTGCTGAAGAAAAACTGGCAAATCGACCTTTCCAACAAAGCAAATACCCTGCGAATCCTTTCGCTCGGCAGTTGCCAAGCCAAGTTTAGTGGCAATTTCGCGTACTTCGGGTTTTAGCAAACTACCAACGGGGAATAGTGCCTTTTCGAGTTGCTTTTGGCTTAGCTGACAAAGAAAGTAGCTTTGGTCCTTATTAGGATCGGAACCGGCTAAAAGTCGGTAGGTTTCCTTTCCGTTCACATCTATAACCTCTTTACGGCAGTAGTGGCCGGTTGCCACAAAGTCGGCACCCAAGGCTAGGGCAGCTTTTAAAAATTCGTCGAATTTTATTTCGCGATTACAAAGCACGTCGGGGTTAGGAGTACGACCACGCTGGTACTCGGCAAACATATAATCGACCACGCGCTTGCTGTACTGTTCGCTTAAGTCAACAGTTTCGAGTGGTATTTCGAGCCTACGGGCAACCATTTTTGCAAAGTCAATGTCCTCATCAAAAGGACAATCGGCCTTAAGCAAACCCGTTTTGTCGTGCCAATTCTTCATAAAAAGGCCAACAACTTCAAACCCTTGCTGCTTTAGCAAGTATGCAGCTACACTCGAATCGACTCCTCCCGAAAGACCAACAACAACCTTTTGCATTTTTTAAATTTAGTGCGACAAAGATAAGAAATTGAGTTTTGTTTCTCTATAAACTATGTCTTCCTTATCGCTGCTGCAGCTAAAATTCGAGCTCCAAGCACAAAACCAGCGCTAACAATAACAATATTTTTAATTATGTATTGTCCCTCTAATGTTGGAGCATAGGGTATGACTGTAAAAATCTCGTTGGGAAATAGAAAAATTGGTGTAAAAGTTCCAAGCATTTGTAAGAAAAGCAATAACAGGGTTACTTTCTGAAACCTACCTCCTATAAAACCCAATCCAATTAAGCACTCCCAAGTAGCAAGAATTATAATGGCTGAGCTTGCAGAAATGAGATTAAAACTTAGTTGAGATATTGTTCGAATGGCCAAGTCTTGAGCTGGACTAAAACCTGGGAAGAACTTTAGCACACCAAACCAAAGGAATATAACTCCAATGCTAATGCGTAAAAAAGTGTAGGCGTTTCGTTTCATCCACCGACCCGCTCCGACTTCAATTTGACTTTGAAAACTCTTTATATTTTCCATTGCTGTTATTAGTTTTGTTACATAAGTAACAGTTGAAAAATATTTTAGTTTAGAATTGTTCTAAATAATCGCTATGTTATAAAACAGCCGTTACTTCAACTTCAATAAGTGCCCCAAAGTGTAATTCGCAAGTTGGAATGACGCAGCGTACTGGTTTGTGTTGGCCAAAAAATAGTGCGTAAGTTTCATTAACCTTTTCCCAATTGCTAATATCTGAAATGTAAATCCTAACTTGAATTACCTTTTCTTTGCTGCTACCTGCTTCAGTTAAAATTTTTTCAACATTTGCAAGAACTTGTTTTGTTTGACTTTCAATGCCATCGGGCATAACTCTTGTTTCGGGTTCGAAAGGCAACTGACCCGACAGGTATAAAACGCCATTATGCTCAATGCACTGCGAGTAGTGCCCATTACTTTTAGGTATGTTGGGTGATGATATAATTTTCATAGCATTATGAATCTGTTTAAATTTAAATAATTGAACCCCTTCGGGGCTCAGCAATTTTCATATTCCAAGCCTCCGGTTTCACCGGAGGTTATTAAAATTTAAGCCCTTCAGGCTTAACATATTCTAAATCCGCTGAAGGCGATAAATCTCAATAACCGTGAGCGGTAGCTGAGCTTGCCGAAGCTAACTCACGGTAAAACAAACAAATTCCTTCAGCCCCAACGGGGTTGAACGTTATATTTAATTGTTAAAAAAAACACTACCGTCCGATAAAATTATCAAATTAAGGGCTAAAGCCCAAGTATTATGGGGCTTTAAATAACCCCAGCCTTAAGGCTGGGGTTACACAGCGCAAATAATTGAAGGACTTTAGTCCTGATTCTTTTATAGGACAATACTGAAAAAAAAAAGTTCTTTTAAACAAATTTAAACAGTTTTTCAAAAATTAGCATTTTTTTGCAATTTAACTAAAAAAACAAAGGGGTATCGAAATACGACACCCCCTGACTTCATCATTTTTGCCT
>DDWL01000008.1 GCA_002345675.1 Bacteroidales bacterium UBA2287
GTATCGCCAAACCCGATTAGCTGGCTAATCGGCAAGGAGCCCAGCGTGAAATACACCCCTTGTTAGGTGCTGTTTTTATTAAATTTAAAATCTTTCAAATTGTCTCTCCAGTATATATATTCTTTATCAATGAATTCAATAATGTGTTTGTTTTTTATTAATCTTGTTTTCCTACGTGAAACCTGATAAATTAACTTGTCATTGTTATCAATCAAATTAATTTTTTTCGGTCTATTAAGTAAACCTTTGCGGTTTTCTGAATAGTAAATTCCCTTGTTATTTTTGAATAATATATTCAAAGTGCTGTTTTTAAATCCAATATGTTCCTCGATAATAATTTTTGAAATTAAATTGTTATCCCAATAATAATGGCAAGTATTATAGCCAATCTTCTTTCCTTTAGAATTATAAATCAAATTATCAACTTTCAAATAGCTTAATTTATTTTGTTTGATTAAACTGTCAACACTTGTAGTATATTGTAAATAATTTGTAAAGTCTTGGTTCTGGCTTTGAATTAATTGGTTCGTTAATAAGATTAAAATAATTGTCAAATATGTTTTCATTTTTTCATAAGGTTTAATTTCGTTCAATCCTGTATTGTGTCTTTATATTTGATTTACTGTCAAGACTATAAATAAATATTAAATTCTTTCAACTACGTTTAATTTTTATAATTATCTTGTGAAATCCTTATAAACTCATCGCTTTCTTAAAATTGCACCTAACTTACTTGTATCAGAACTAAAGGCTGGGGTAATTGACCGGTGAGGGTGGATAACACAACCTTTTGGTTAATTTATGCATTTCAAAAGTAGCTAAATTTCGATGTCGTCAAAGGGCGATTTTATTTTTTCTAGCGACTTCTCGGTTACATGGGTGTAAATCTCGGTGGTTTTGCTGCTCTTGTGCCCCAACAACTCCTGTATGTACCGCAAATCGGTGCCGCTTTCGAGTAGGTGCGTGGCGTAACTGTGCCTTAGCCAGTGTAGCGTTACCTGTCGGTTTATGCGCGCCTCGGTAACCGAGTTGCGCAGCACTTTCGACAGCGACTCGGCCGAGTACTGCTCGCCTGAGTATTGCCCCTCAAAAAGCCAAACCTTGGGTTTGTAGGTTAAAAAGTAACTGCGAAGCATATTAATGGTGCGCTCCGAAATGGGAACAACCCTATCCTTTCGGCCCTTGGCGTTTCGAATAATAAGTAAGTGGCGGTTCGAGTCAATGTCGTTGGGCTTAAGCGAAAGTATTTCGCCTCGCCTTAGCCCGCAGGCGTAAATTAGGCTTAGCATGGTGCGGTGCTTCGTGTTTTTTGTAACCCGTAAAAGCGTGGCTACCTCCTTTTTGCTTAGTACGTTTGGCAGTTTATGCTCGCGCTTGGGCCGCTGTAGCTTGTCGATATCGATTTTTGAATTTACAACTTCACGAAAAAATAGCTTTATGGCGCTAACCAGCTGATTTTGGTACGAAAAGCTAAGCCCATTGCCCAGTACGTGGTTGTTTACGAACCAAACAACGTCGTCGTTGGTGAGCTCCTGCAGCGGCTTAGGCTGCATTTTTACGGCAAAAACGGTTACCATTTCGGTGTAGGTTCGAATGGAACTGGCGCTGTACCTTTTGTGCTTAAGCCATTGCCTAAAGTCGCGAATGCTAATCATGTTTTCGGGCGATGGAATTTTTAGCCCCTCGGTGCTAAACCCCTCAAACTTTTCAAGTATGTCATCTTGTTCGTCGGCAATTGCTTCGGCATCAAGTTCATTGGCTAAAGCTGCCCGCTCCAAGTTTGTTTCGGGTGCTTGTTCAACTTCCGTTTCAACCTTAACTTCACCTTTTGATTTCGAATTCAGCTTAAGAACCGAGTAGTCCAAAAAGGCCTTTCCTTTAAGGGCATCGAACAGTTTCCCAATTTCAAATTCTTCGGCAAAAAAGTACCACTTTTTGTTGGTTTGGCTCCACCATCTTCCATCTACGCTTTTAATGGCATCAATTAGAACCTTGTCCTTTGGAGAGGATACGAAAATTACATCTCGCTTTTTGTGAAATCCTTTCTCGAGTATAACTGTTGGTAAGCTCATGTTCGCTGGGTTAGGAGACGCTTCGCCACGTCAGTCACATAAATGAGCAACGCGTTAGTGCGATTCAGTATCAAAAATAGTATTTTAATTTTACCTTGCAAACGGTTGTTATGGCTTTTGGGTGCAATACAGTAAAGTTGTAATCAATTACTTTGAACTATCGCGATACTTATACTGAAGCCCGGTTAGAAAATTTCGAAGAATTTGGTCGTTGCACCTTCGGTATTGAGTAGTTGTTGGACTGCGGAACAAGGCGCTAAGTTCGTGCTTGCTAATTTTCATATTGGCAAGCTCCAGTACTTCCAAAACTCCGCTGTCGTCGAGGGCAAGGGCAATTTTAAGCTTACGGAAAACAATATTGTTATTCAAAAGGGTTTCGGCAGGAGGTTGGGGGCCTTCCTTTTTACCGCGCTTAGCGTTAATAAACCCATTCAGAAAAAGGGCCAACTTGCTGTCGTTTATTTGTTGAAAAGCAGGGTCTTCGTCCTTTTTAAGCCAGTCGCTAATTTCGGCACGGGTAACGTTGTAATCGGCTAGCTTAAACATTTCAATCATTTGCGAATCGCTAAGGTCAAATGCGAACCGAACGCGGCGAAGTATATCGTTGTTTTCCATGGTGGTTTTTATAATTCAGTCGTTACCTTTTTTAAAGAATTTGTCAATTTATTTAAATGCAAATTACCTTTCAAGTCCAAAGTATTTATATTTGAGCCAATAAATGTTTTACAAAAAAGTCAAGCCAATTCTCCGATTAAGCCCCTTTTCAAAAATTCTAATCAAGGTTGAGAGTTGAATGTTTCCTTTCCCATTTTCAATTTTTGAAATGTAGCTTTTTTTTGTTCCCGATTTTTCGGCCAATTGTTCTTGGGTCATTTTCGATGCTTTTCTTGCCTCTTTAAGCATTTCGCTCACAATGAACATTTGAGCTTTTTCTTCGTACTCGTTTCGGCTCTCGGTTCCAATTTTTCCATGCTCAACTTCCAACAGCTCGTCAAAAGTTTTAACTCCATTGTATTTATTCATAATTACTTTTTTTTAAGTTCAAAATACTCTTTTTTAAGACGCATTGCTCTTTCTAACTCTTCCTTAGGCGCTTTCTGCGTCTTTTTCTGAAACCCATTAAACAAAACAACTATTCTCCCCTCGTCGAAGCAGCAAAAAACCCTATAAATATTCGATTGATATTCAATTCTTATCTCAAAAAGTCCTTCATATCCCGTAATGGGAGCAAGAAATTTTTCAGGGACTCTATCTACCTGTTTTATCAAGTCGAATACGTAATGAATTTTAGTTTTAATCTTATCGTCAAGCGTTCAATAAAAATCCAAGAAGTATTCTTTATGAAAAATTAGTATTCTTGTCATAGCGCAAAGTTATCTTAAAGGATAACATTATCAAAATATTTGGCTAAAAAGATAATTGTAGCTAAGTCATTTTATGTAACTAAACTATTTTATGGAAATTTTTGCTTGACAAACGCATTTTACAATTACTTAAAACACGCTATCTGTAGCCTTTTTTTATTTTTCGTATTTTACTTGTTGTCCCGATAGGGACAAAATATGGGTAGAATTCAAATTCATAATGTGAACACCGTGCCGCTAGGTACGGAATATTCTGTACCTAACGGCACAGCAATATTAGGTTTTGTAGCATCAGCTACCGATATTACGTCCCTAGCGGGACATTCATTTTAAATGCGCTTGCCTTGGAACGTTTTACTTGCCTTTCGGTTTGTTTATTTTGAAAACTATATGGCATGGGCAAAATCAAAATCAACTTTATATCGACAGCACCAAGCTAACCAAAAAGGGAACAAGAACAGTAAGTACAATTCCATGGAAAAGCGACACAATGGCGTACTCCTTTCCCGAAGCGGCGCTTATAATGGGCAGCGTAGTGTCCATGCTGGTGGCGCCTCCAGCTGTTATGGGGGCAAGTTTTCCAAAGTAAATGGCCATAAGAGGTGCGGCTAAAAGGGTAATTATTTCGCGCATAATATTTGCCAAAAGGGCAACAACGCCAAGGGTTTCGCCACGAAGTTCGGTAATAAAAATGCTCGAAAGGCTGTAGTACCCAAAACCGTAGCCAACGGCAAGCGTATCGGTTAGGCTAAAATCCGAAGTAATTGCCCAAACCCCCAAAACGCCAAGCGTTGTACCAACAATGGTAATAAGCGGAACTACGGCAATTTTTAGGTTGAATGCTTTGAGCGCCGAAAGCGACTTTGGGTCGGCTCCAATACCAATGCCCACCAAAAACATAAGTGCGTAAAGCGCCCACTGGCTATGGTCCGACTGTACTATGATTTCGGGTAAAAATCGAAATAACCCCAAGACAACACCTGCGGCAAAAAACGAAAGAATAGTGAGGCTACCCCTCATTTTCGTTGTTTTTTTGCTTAAACCAAAAGTGGTAAACAAGCCACGCCAGTAAAACGCTGCCGGCAACTCCCCCAATGGCAATGTAAAGAGCCTTTAGCCCAAGCTCAGGAAGATTTTTTACAATAATCTCGTTGGTGCCAATGGCTACTCCCAGTAAAAAGAGCAGCAGGTAAATGGCCCACATGGTTAGCCTGTCGGCTAAAGAGGTAATTTTTGGTTTCTTTCTCAGAAAGTAGCCCGCTACAATTCCGAGAGCCATTACTATAACAACGGTAAGCATTACTTAACTATCGGAACAGCGGCGATGGGTAAACGCCATGCTCTTTGAGCTTAAGTAATTTTTCCATTACGTGCGGTTTGTCGCCTGGGTATGTAACCCCAAACCAATTTGCGTTCGAAGGAAGTACTTTACAGGCGGCATCGTTGCTTTTAATAAGCTTATTAACTACCGTTGGAATGTAAAACTCGGCTTTGGGGTTGACCAGCGACCCGCCCAAGAACTCGTTGAGCATTAAGTCGATATAGCCAAAAAGGTCGGGAGTAAATCCCCAGCAGTTCATCGACACAAGCGACTTTTCGTCAACACTAACCATTTGGCCAGTTTCGTCTTTAAACTTTACGCTACCATCAATCCGTTCAATGCTTGTGCGTTCAACCACGTCCATAAGGTACGAATGCTTGTCGACGGTACAAATGCCCCTCGAAACTGAACCCTCTTCGCTCAGTGTGTTAGAGAGCTTATAGCCAACCATAAAGTAGGAGCCATCCTCTAAGCTGGGCTGCGATAGGGCTTTGCTGAGCACCCTAAAGGCGTCGGCGCCATAAAAATCGTCGGCATTAATAACGGCAAAGGGTTCGTTAACCACGTTTCGGCACACCCAAATGGCGTGAGCAGTTCCCCATGGTTTTACCCTGTCGGGCGGACAAGTAACTCCCGCTGGGAGCATGTCGAGTTCCTGAAAAACAATTTCGTAGGGAACTTTTCCGTCGAAACGGTTGCCAAAAACTTCGCGGAAATCCTTTTCAATGTCGCGTCGAATTACGAAAACAATTTTCCCAAAACCAGCGCGAAGGGCGTCGAAAACTGAGTAGTCGATTATGGCTTCGCCATTTGGGCCAACGGCATCGACCTGTTTTAAACTGCCGTAGCGACTGCCCATTCCTGCCGCAAGTATAATGAGAGTTGGTTTTACCATTTTGCTGTCAATTTATAAGAATTTATACAAATGTGAGATTAATATTGTAAATCTCAAAATGTTATTCTTCACCTTTTAACCTTTTTATCTCTTTATCAAAATCAGATTCATAGTTTTGGTCTTGAATTATTCTGAACTTATCATAACGTTCTAAAACTAGTTTTCTCGCAATTTCGGTTGATATTGAGCCTGCATTTTTTAAAACCGAGTAATCGTTGAATTGTAAAAATGCATCTAGTTTTTATACCCAATCGTTCATCTTCATTGGGATTTGTCTTTTAGCTTGATTCTCTGCATAATCAAGATACATTGTTACAACACGATTTAATTCACTAACTTCTTTTTCGTTAAGATAGTTTTTTGCTATTGCAACATCTGACTTCAAGATTTTTCCTTTTGGTGATTTTTTCCACCTTGTAAGCCCCATATTGGGTAACGCTGAATTTGCTCTAGATGAAATAATTTCTGCTGCTGTTTGTCCTGTAATAGCCCAATGCAATTTATTCTGAACTGTTTTATAGAAAGTCTGCGTAATTCCTGCTTGAGGGTCATAATCAATACTACATTCAGAATAAATATCAGTAATTTTTTGGTAGAATCTTCTTTCACTCGCACGAATTTCTCTAATCCGTTCAAGTAATTCATAGAAGTAATCTTTCCCAAATAGTTTTCCCCCCTGTTTTAACCGTTCATCATCTAATACAAAACCTTTGATAATAAATTCCTTTAAAGTTTTTGTAGCCCAAATTCTAAATTGTGTGGCTTGTTGTGAATTTACTCTGTACCCAACTGAAATTATTGCATCAAGGTTATAAAAATCAATATTTCTTTGAACGTCTCTTCCTGATTCATTTTGAACTGTTCGGAATTTCCGAACAGTTGCATTTTTTTCTAATTCTCCGCTTTCAAAAATATTTGATAAATGCTCGCTAATAGTAGATTTTACAACTCCAAAGAGTTCCCCCATTGCTTTTTGCGTTAGCCAAACGGATTCATCCTGGAGAATTACTTCAACCTTAACATTTCCGTCTTGTGTTGTGTAAAGTATTATCTCAGAGTTATTCATAATGTTTTTTTTAACGACGAAATGGTTGCTTTTCTTGTCGCTAATTTACAATTAAAATAATGAGTTTCAAATTCGATATTCAAACAGGGCTTTCTAGGGAATTTTTAAAACCTTCATAAATGCAGCAATAATAAGGGTTTTGTGGTTTTTTATGTCTGCTTGTTGCTAACTGCGTAATAGTTAGTTTCATTCTTTCTTACATCAAATATAATTGAACAAAAGCTATGTGGCAAACCTTCAATTTCGAAATTTCAATTCCTTTTTCCATAAGGTAAAAGTAACAACTACTGGTGTTGCCAAATTTCCAGCTTGAACTAATTTTACTTGTTTTTCTAAATAGACAGGGTTTTGCTCGAGTTATTAAACTCTTCAATTATAATGGGTAGGTCTTTCATTTGGTATTCGCCTGTGTTTATTTTTGTTATTATATCGGGCCGACTGGCAAGGAATAAACTCATTTTCTTTTTAAAGCGTGAACGCTTAGGCCTTAAAAAGTTCTCGTTTGTTTTTCGAAGCACATACTCCGAACCCTTGTCTGGGCCACCCTGAATAAAGTTTACGCCTACATAAGGACGAAATTCGATTGTAAAATATCGAAACAGCTGGGTTTCACTTTCGACAATAAGCTTTTAAAACATTTGCTTGCAATCCTTAAATTCCGAAACTAAATCGACGTTTACTTCAACCGAAATAAGGCGAATAGTGTCGCTTGGGAGGTAGAAATGAACTTCTTTCGCGTTACTGGGTAAAAACTTCATGTTGCCCATTTTTCGAGTCGAAATACACTACCCTTTTTTGCAGCGACAGGTAATCGATACCATTTGGAATAACCGAAAGAGGAATTTCGAAGGTTGCATTAATGGTTTCGTTTTCGAAAATTATAACTCACGAAACCCTTTCGGCCATTGTTGTTGCCGAAAAAACAAAACTTGCTGAAAGCAGTAGAAAAATTTGTTTTATTTTGAATTTTATTGTTTTGGTTAATAAAAAATAGTGTTGTCCGTTAAAGAATCAGGACTAAAGTCCTTCAATTACTTGCGCTGTGTAACCCCAGCCATGGTTGCTGAGCCTGTCGAAGTAAAGGCTGGGGTTAATTAAAGCCCCATAATATTTGGGCTTCAGCCCTGAATTTGATAATTTTATCGGACAGTAGTGAATATAAAAGTATCTTTTTAAAACAGCTCGACATTAATCAATAATTGTACCATTAAAAAAACATAGACATATAAAACGAGCAGGGTTAACAAATATTTAAAAACCCGCAAGAAACCGACGACTATCGGAAGCTTGCGGGTTAAAATCAGCTGCAGTATACTTAAAAGCTGTTTAAGTTTGATTTTTTCAATAGCCACGGGCTTAAGCCCGTGGGTTATTATTGTCAGAAACATTGGGCTTTAGCCCAAAAACCATTAAATATATTTGGCTAAAGCCATGTCTTTACCTACTTTAAAACCACGGGCTTAAGCCCGTGGCTATTGACATACTAATCTTTTCAATTTAAAAACTTAAACAGTTTCTTAATTACTATTCGGGCTTTACAATAATTTTGTTGAGGTTTTTGTCGCTCCAAATTCCCACTAAGGCTCTAAAATCGCCGTATAGTTCAACAGGAATAATTGCTTGGTTAACTTGCAACTTACGGGTAACCTTTACCTCTTGCCCATTTACTTCGTACAAAATGGCTATGCTGCCAATGGCGTTCTCCAATTTTTCGCTGCGCGATGGTATTACGGCAACAAAACCTTTGGGAAGTTTAACTGTAAACTCGTAGGTTTCGTCCAGTGCGTTGGGCAGTTCGAGGCGAGTAGTCCTGCTGGTTGGCAATTCGCCAATATGCGCCATGGAAAAACCTTGTGCAAAAAATGGTAAGGAGAGCGAAAGGTAATCGCCCGCTTTTTCGGCTGTAAAGCCCTTGGTAAGCGTGATTTTATGAACAACCGAGTCGCTCTTTTCCGATTGCTTCTCCAATTTGAATGCGCTTTCGGGTATTCCACTTATCAAACCTTTATCCTTTTCGAACTGATTTGCAAAAATTGTTGCCGTTCCTGAAATGTTTCCGTCTTTTCGAAGTTCGAATTTGGCGCTCATGTCCATTTTAAGTGCCTTTTTTTGAATTGGCTCCAGCGTAAGTGCAGCAAACTCGTTCGACAGGTAAACAATTGCCCGAGAACCCGGAATGGCTGTTTCGTCGTGCGTGGAGTTAAAGTATCGAGTTTCGCCTTCGTATTCAACTTTTACTACGCACTTGTCGAATGCCAATGGGCTACCAGCTTCGCTTTTAATAAAATTGGGATACCCAGCCAGTACTAATTCGGCTTTAAAGCCAGCCTCTTTCAGGAGTGCGTTTAGCAGAATTGCCTTTTCGCCCTCGTTTCCTCCGTTACTTTGCCAAACCTGCATTGGCGTGCGAAAACGGTAGCCAACATGTTTTGGGCTTACACGGTACGTAACCATGTTTTTGGCAACATGGTTTTTTATTGCCTCGGCCAATGCCCAGCCCTTATCGTTACTCTTTAAAAGACTTTCGAAGGTTTTGTCGGCAACGAATTCTTTTGCAAAAGCCGTTTTTATAAAATCGACAGCCTCGGCAAGGTTTTTATTGCTGAAAAGCAAGGTTTGGTAATCGCCTAGGCCTTCAACCTGATTGGGTTCGTTCGACAGAGCCCGTACGTTTTGGGCCGACCAGCGGTAAACGTCGAATTCGCCTTGGGTTAGCTTTGTAAATCTCAAATTTTCGGCTTCGTTAACCACAAAGTGGTTTAGGGTATGCCCCTTTGGAATGCGAACAATTACCTCCAGTTCCTTTATGGGCGACGATTCGTGAAGCAGCATTTTCTCCGAAAAAATTGATGAAAATTCTGCATTTGTGTGAAGTGTATAGTCGAGTTCAACCACTGCGCCAATTTCTAACCCAACGTGGGTAATAACCATTTCGCGAAGGTGGTTGTAAGCGGGGGCATCGGCTGCCTGAAAGGGCAAAACCTCGTTAAAGGCGTTTGTGGGCGACTGCACCTTTTTGCCATCGGCCATGGTGGTTTCCGATTTGTTAAGCGTTAGGGTTTGGAAATTGGGATTATAAACCACAAACGTTTCGCCATACAGACGATGAAACGACATGTACGAATTGTACTGGCGACGGTGATAGTAGCTGTATTCAACAGAACCATCGGCATTAAGCGTGTACTCGTGGGTTTGTTTAAGCAGAACCGAGTCGGAGTTTTTTTGCTCTTCGGTTAGCGGCGTGCTACACGATGTAAAAGCCACTAAAAGTAAGCCAGCTATGTATTTCAAATTTATCTTCATTGCTTTTAGTATTTAAGAATTACCGGTTGTTTTGCAAACTCGTTTTGGTACTTAACCACATTGCGGAACGATGGCCAGTCGGTTGGCTCGTAAACCCTTTTCTTTAGAGTTACCGTTTGGGTAAACGAAAGTGTGTTGCCATTTATGGTGTACGACGAAACGAAGTTGGCTCCAGTACCTGCCGACTCCTTGGCTTCGGGGCTGTACACAATGGTCATATTTGCCGGAAGGGTAATGGTTTCGTTAAGTTCAATAAGTTTTGAGCAGCCGTCGGTAAACGGAAAGTTTCGAGTTTCGGTTGAAGTATCGAACGAAAGGTGGCTGTGTCGACTTCCAAAGAGGTTTGCAGCAATTACAGGAGTAAAAATTATCTCGTTACTGTTTGCTACGGCAAAATTGGGAATTCGGTACTTAACGGTAATTAAAACGGGTTGCTTTAGGTATTCGTAGGGGTCAGTTTTGGTAACCTCAATAATTTCAATTCGAGGCGAAATTTTCACCAGCTCGCGCTCCAAATTTGCGCTCCAGTCGGCTTTGTAACTTCGGGTAAAAAGTCCTCGTACGCCAGCATCCGATTGCCCTTCGGCAGTTAGGGCAAATTCGCCGGTAAGAGTTCCCTCTTTATCAATTTGCGAGGTTCCCTTAATGCGGAAGTAGTGATTTTCGGCAGGCGAAATTGGCGTTTCCATAAGGTCGGCACCCTCGGGAAGTCCCATAAGGTAATTCTGTTGCTGCTCGCGGCTGCTCCACTCTTCGCGCACAAAGGGAACCCACGTTGGGTCGAGGAGCATATACTCGCCATTTTTCCGTTTTACAACGGTAACCGAGTGGTTAAACTGGTCGGCAGGAATGCGGTCGATTCGCGAACCGGCCATGGTCATGGCAGCATACGATTCGAAACCTGCTGCACGAAGCATGGTTACAAGCATTCCGGCTTTGTCCTTACAAACGCCGCAGCGGTCGTAAAAATTCATTTCGCCCTTATGCAGCGTAAATCCCTCGCCTTTTCCCATCGAAAGTCCGCTGTAGCGCACCTCGTCGGCAACCCAGTGGTTAAGCAGCGAAATAGAATCGATTTCGGTTTTGGCATTTTTAAGAATCAACTTTACCTTTTTGGTAATTTCGGGCGTGGTTTCGAAGCTTCCATAATCCTCATTAACACCGTAAAACCATTTCGACTTGGCAAACCAGTCGGGGCTAGTTGAAAGTAGAAGTTTTGGAGAAACATCCGAAAAGTCGACCATTCGTGGCTCGCGCTTTTGTGGAATAATGTTTTTTACCGAGAAGAAGTAGTTAACCATTCCGTTTACATCGTTAACCTTTTCGACGGCTACGCCGTTATAAAACTTGTACTGAAGGTTTTTTTCCTTGGCAACCGTAACCTGATAAACTTTTTCCATTACCGGAACGGGACTGTAAAAGCTTACAATGTCGTAAAAGTGGCCACGCATAGGGGGAATATAGTAGTCGTCGCTTAGTTCCTGTTGATATAGAAGCGCGTACGAAAACCCTTTTTTAAAGAACGTTACCTCAATGCCATCGCCGGGTTCGAGGCGACCCACTTCGAGCATTTTTTGACGAGCGCCCCAGTAAATCATGCGAGCAGGAGCGGGGTAATCGTAAACTCTTTCGACTCCGAGGTTTTCGATATCCCCATTTTTTCGAATAATTCGAGCCTTTTCGATACGAACAAACGCCGTAAGCGGGTCGTAGTCGAACTTTATTACTGCCAACTCTTTTGCCCCCGAAGTGCTTAGCACTTTGTAAAGCTGCGAGTTAACGAAGTAACTCAGGCCAGTTTCCTGCACCTGCACCTGTGTGCTGTCGTACACCAAAAGGTATCCCGAGTTTGGGTATTCCTTTGCCGTTCCGGCCCTTCGGAGGAGCTCCACTGGCTGAGCCGAAGAGCCAATTGCCCACAGGGAGAGCAAAGCGTAAATGGTTAGTCGTAATTGCATTGAATTTTAGTTTTAGGATTAGTAGTTTATAGGTTGAATTTCAGGTTTATGACTTGCCAAGGTACAAAAGGTTTTGTTGGTTTTTTAAATATTTCGATGTTTTGTTAAGTTGGTCCTAGTGGTAGCATGCAGTAAAGAATTGAAAAATTTGAGCTATTTAGTATTTGAAAATCTTGTAATTATCAGGCAGTATTTCAATTATCAAACAAAACAATATTTAGGTTAGTGAATAGTTTATAAGTAATGAAAATCGATAAATTCATAATAGCATTACTAATTGTATATCCATTGATTGTTAAGGGACAAGATGGATGTAAAACAAGAAAACCAGTAAATCTTGATATACTGGCATTCAATTCGAATAATACATTAACTTGTGATAGATTTCATCATACGCTTAGCCCCAAGATTACTAAGCTTAAAAGGGTACAAATAGAGGCAGCGCTAACTTTAAGAGATGAATTTTACAAAGGGGAAGATTTCAATAAAAGTAAATCAACGACATTTAATGTGTATTCAACCTTTAAAATAAAATATGCATTTGCTAATAATTTTGACATTAACCTAATTTTTAATGAGCTTATCCTTTATTCAGGAGAGGAAATAGAAGAGTATGGCGGAGAAAACCCTTATTCAAGGTATTCATTGGGAACAAAATATGTTTTCTTTAGGTCTAATAATTATAAAAACATCGTTGGACTATGGGGTCAATTGTCTTTTTTTAAGGAAGATAACCATTTTATCTTATATCCGGAATTGAAAATTTTGTTTTTGAAAGAATTATTTCAAAAGATTAATGTTACATTTAATATTGGAGGTGCATTTATAGCTAAAAATACTATTTCGTTAATATATGCAATAGAACTTAAGATTCTCATGACTAAAAAATTTGAATTAATTGTCGAAAACTATAATGATTATATTCATTTAAATTCTATTGGCAAACCAAGTAATAGATTCTTACTGGGATGTGGAACTTTTATTCATGAAGACTTTTATATGTATTTGACTTATGAAAAAGGGATTATGAATTCGGATTACCTAAATTATGGGAAAATGGATTTAGGATTTGCTTATATATTTTGATTTTTAAAGATTTTCATTAAAAAGCCCAACACAAAACACACCCCTAGCCGTTATGCAAAATTTTTTTTACCTCGGCAAAATATACTTTACCGAAACTCCACCAAAACCAACATTCAGGTTGTTACTTGTGAGTTTTCGGATGGGAATTTGCACAAAGGGCTCAATAAGCATGCTGCTTTTCCCGAAGGGAAATGAATAACCAGCCGATAGATTGGCAAGGCCAAAAAGATCGACACGACTAAAGGCATCGTAGCTTTTATCGACATTAATGGTTGTGTTTGATGCAATTAATTCGTTTTGCCCTGTTTGGGCGTTGAAAACTTCGCGAACTATTTGGTTTTGGTAGCTTCCAACAAACTGCTGGCTTATATAAACCATCGATGACGAACCTGCCGAAACGAATAGCTTTCGATTCCGTTTACTGCTTAACTCAAAAACAAAGTTGATAGGAACTTCGAGCGACACAATTTCCATTTGGTTTTCCTGTGACACAATATTTAAGCTGTTTTCACCTTCCGATGCAAGGTTGTCGTAGTGAGCCGAATTACCAGAAAAAGTTTCCATGCTGTAGGCGTGTCGGGCTAAAGCCAGTCCAGGGCGAACCGCAATATTACTCCCAAGCGAGCGTTCGGCATAAAAACCAACCGACACGCCTGGCGACGAAGAGTACGTGTCGCTGGCTTTTGCCATCATTCCCGAAAGCCCAAGGCTATACTCGTTTTTATGCTGTTTCTTGGTTTCTTGTTCAATAGGTATAACGTTTAAGGCCATTGGTTGCGCAATGTTTTTTGCCTTTTCGTCTATAATAATGGGTTCCGAGGCTTGGCTTGTGGCGGAAGTTTTTAACGAGTCGATTACTTGTGTTGAGGTGTAGTTGTTCGAAAAAGAAGCCTCCGAGCTGGTTTTTAATGGTGAAACTGAAACTGAAACTTGTGGAACCTCAGAGGCTTCTGATGAAACTATTTTTTGTTTTTGTAATTTACAATTAGACTGTTTGCTATGGGTAAGGTTTGAATGTGATGTTGGAATTTCTTTAACTCTACTCTCTTTTACCGCAGGTTTAGTCTCGGTTGATTTTTCGACAAGAATTGTGCCGTTGGTAAGTTTTGTTTTTAATGTGTATGTAGCTATACTCCCAGCGGCTATGAGCAAAACAATACTAGCCGCTTTTGCCCAAAATGGGAACGGCAAAACAAGCCTTTTGTGTTTGGACTGCTTTTGCTGAAAAGCGGACCATCCTTCGTTGGCCAAATGGTCGGCATTGTAACTGCTGCCAAAGGCTTCTTTAATCTGGTCGACAAGTTTTTCGTCAAACCCTTTCATGGTAACTTTTTATTTCGTTAAAATTCTTTTCGTAGAGCTCTCGAAGCATTTTTTTTGCTCGAGTTAAATTCGACCTCGAGGTCGATGTTGTTACACCTAGCATTTCTCCAATTTCTTCGTGCGAGTATCCTTCAATTTCGTAAAGGTTAAAGGTTATCCTATGCATTTCGGGTAGCTGGGTAAAGAGACTGGTTATTTCGTTAACCGAAAGTTCGCTATTTAACAGTGGCTCTGGTTCTTCTGTGTCGGGTATTCCGTTAAGTGAAACTTCTACCTGAAACTTTAGGTTTTTTCGAAAGCTGTCGATGGCGGTATTAACCAATATTTTCGAAAACCAGCTTTTGAAAGGTTTCTGCGAATCGTACTTCGAAATGTTCTCAAAAACCTTAAGAAAACTGTCGTTCACAACTTCAATGGCATCGTCGGTTTTGGGCGTGTACCGTATGCAAACCGACATGGCAAAGGAGAAGAAGCGCTTGTAAAGCACTTCCTGAAAGTAAGGGTTTCCCTTTTTGCAGCCCTCAATGGGGTCGGCATCGGAGTAAGCCTCGATTTTTTCTCTTTTCCAAGCCATTATTTAACCATAGATCGAATGCTTAAATATAACTCCATTTCACTCGATTTCATATTTAACCTATTTGCAAATTCAAAGAACTTTGTACTCATTATCGGAACAAAAATCCAAATTTCAACTCAATTCTGTTGAAGTTAGTAACAGTTTCTCTAACTCCGCCGTTCCACCCGTAGGGACGAGTTTCCGAAATCCTTTGGTACCGATAGCCAATGCCAACTGTTACTGCCGAACGTAGCCATGTAAAATTGGCAAGCCCTACACCAGCATTAAAAAGCAACCCCCCTTTGTACTCGGTTGCGCTGAAGGGCGCAAAGTCGTAGTAGTACATTTGCTCCTCTTCGCGCCCAAAGGCAAAGCTGTAACCGCTTTTCACATAAACAAAAGGCGAAAGTTGCTTATTCAAAGGGTGAAAAGTAAATTCGGCATAAATAGGTAGAAGTGGCGCACCCATTTGCTCAACACCTACACCAAAACCAAGGCTTAAACCGTTGCTCAACTGATAGCCATTGCCTAGGTGAAAACTTATTGTGTACACGCTTTCCACATCATTTTTCCCGGCTAAAATGCTAGATGAGAAGTTCATAAAGTAACCCTTGCTCTTAGAAAGCATTTGAGAAGGATTTCTATTTCCATCAATATGGCTAACATCGCTCTTGCTAATGGATACTATTTCGGGTTTAATAACTTTAATCTTTATCGAATCGCTCGAATCGGAAACGATGATTCCAGAAATTCTGGAGCCATCGTTAAGCGTAATGGTTTGCTTTTGCTGCGCTTGAGTAACCAGCGGAACAAAAAAGAGGAGTACTAAAAAAATGCTTTTCATTTTATGTTAGTTGGTATAAATTGGTATTTGACTTAAAAGTGTCAGGTTTGTAGGGTCAGAATAGTCGTACTGGTAAATGCCTCCTGAGCCAATTAGCATAAGCACTCCATTATAAGGAATTACGTCGTATGTGTTGAAATCGGCAAAGTGGGCAAGCTGATTTGAAAGAATAGCCATTGGGTCGGTTTTGTTGTAAACCTTAAGTCCAGCATTGCCATCGCAAATAAAAAGCAAATCGCCATCAATACCCAATCCGTGCGGATTAAACATTGGGTACGACTTAACCAAATAGGGATTTGTAATTGACGAAATGTCGATAACCTCAAGCAGGTTTTGACCGTTTGCGCAAATATTTCCTGTGCGAAGGGTTACGTAGGCATACTGTCCGTCGACTACTACTGGGTCGCAAGAGTTTATGTGATTATATTCAGCAATTTGTCTTGGCATTTGAGGGTTTGCTAGGTCGAAAATTAGCATTCCGGTTGTTGTTCCAATAAACAGCTTGTCCTGAAGTTTAAAAAGAGTCTCCATATTTCGCATAACATCAACGCTGTCGACTACTACCATTTGCGTTTCGGAGGCAACATTCACCGTTTTTAAACGGAATGGTAGCGACACCACGTAAAGGTTTTGCTCGTTTAGCATAAAACGAGCCATCGATCCTGCTATGCCTGCACCACCCGACCAGTTACCGCTATTTCCTAAGCCATTTGTAGTAATAAAGTCCATTTCACCTCGGTACATCCAACCATTATATCCCGAAACGCTGTACTCCTCGGTTACTGTTTCAACTTTCCAGCCAGTAATTACACCCTTTGTTCTGTCGACTCGGGCGTAAGGAAACCAAATATCGCCTTGGGGTAAAATTTCTGGGAAAACGTTTTTAAGTCGGCCAACCTCCTGCGGATTGTTAACGTCGCTAATGTCAATAGCAACTAAGTCGATGTAACTGTCGGCAAACAGAATGTTACCGTCAATAGCCATGTCAACATTACCAAGAATTTCGTAGAAAGCAATTTTTTGTGGACTCGAAGGGTTAGCGTTATCAATTACATGAATTCCCTTTCCGGGATCGTTTACAAAAAGGTAATTGTCCTTAAAATATATTTTGCCGGGAGTAATGGAGTCGCGGGCTTCAGTTTTTCGAAAACTTGCACGAAACTCGCTAAATGGCATATATACGGGAGTATTAGCAGTGTATGTTACTCGCTCGTAACTATTGTCGGTGCAGCTTGTAGTTATTGCTGCAAAAGCCATTATGACGCTGAATATTTTAATGAGTTTTTTCATTTCTAATCAGATTTAGGTTTTTTAAAACGTTGCTTAAACTATTAACTCGGTAATTGAGATTAAATTAAATCCTCAATAAGTTGCTGGTTTGTATCCATGTGCCGTGCGTAAAAAATCTTGTCGGTGTAGCCAATCCAAATTTCAGTAGAGTCGACAAGTTTGTAAACGTATATATGTATGCCGCTGCCAATGTCGTTTTGTGGTTCCCCAAATTTTGTTACAATTTCATCGTAATTCATGTTGACAGTTAAATTGGCTTTAAAAAAATCAATTGTGAGTTCCGTAAAATTTGAGAAAAGAGTATTAATAACTTGCCCATTTCTATCCATGTGCTTAGCGTACTCTGCCTTGTCGGTGTAGCCAATCCAAATTTCAGTAGAGTCGACAAGTTTGTAAACGTATATATGTATACCGCTGCCAATATCGCTTTGTGGTTTCCCAAACTTTGCCACAATGTCATTGTAAGTCATATTTGACTTTAGGGTATTCTCAAAATCGGAAAAGTATAAATCCCGATTAACAGAATTACTTTCTGTTGAGCACGAAACAATAATTGTAAGGAAAAGGGCTAAGAGTGAGATTTTTGTTTTCATAGTTACGGAATTTTGTAATAGCCTAATAAGTTTAAGTTAGTTTAAAGGGTTTTCAACTTTCCCAATAAATAGAATGGTATTCGTAGTTCGTTCTCATACTCAATTATTTTAGTTCGATAAGGTTGAAGTTTAATTCGACTACATATACCATTACGCATCGAAATGGAGAAACGCTGCAAGCGTTACTAAATTAATTATCCTAAGAAGGTGAAAAATGAATTACCGTATGCAAGTACTTACTAACGTGAGTTCGATGTAATTTTAACACAGAGGTTTTATGTTTTGCATTTTGCAAAATGATTGTTTGTAACTATTCAGCAACAATTAAAATTTTCACGCAAAGCCGCTAATATTCTGTGAGTACAAAGAACAATGTAGATGAAAAACATAACAGATAGTTCGTTGGAAAATGGTTTTTTCCTTAATAGGAATCATAAAACAATAGTTCGTTAATAAATCGCAAGCAATTTAATGTCAATGCAAAAGGCAAAAATCATCTTGGTTGATATTGTTTTGACAATCTACACTTTGCGCCCTTGCGTCTTTGCGTGAAATAAGACTTTACCGAAGTATTGTATTAATTTATTTCTCAGTGCATCTCTGTGCCTTATTTTTGTCGCTCTGTGTAATGCTTTAACAATAAAAGCCACGAGAATATATGAGATTAACTTACTTTAAATACATTAATTTCGAAGGGTAAAAACAATTTTTGTAGTTTTGGGGTGAAAATTGAATTTTTACCAACAGCAAAACACATGGCACGATACAGGTGCGACTATTTGGTAGTGGGGTCGGGAATAGCAGGAATAAGCTTCGCCCTTAAGGCTGCCGAAAGCGGGAAAGTTATTATTATTAGCAAAGCAAACCTTGAGGAAACCAATACGGTATATGCCCAAGGGGGCATTGCTGCGGTTACCTACGAGCCCGATTCGGTTGAGAAGCACGTTAACGATACCCTAATTTGTGGCGACGGACTTTGCAACGAGGAAGTTGTTCGCATTGTTGCCACCGAGGGCCCTAACCAAATAAAGCAGCTTATTGAGTGGGGCGTTAAGTTCGACCGAACTGCCACTGGGCAATACGACCTGGCCAAAGAGGGTGGGCATTCCGAGCACCGAATTCTTCACCATAAAGACAATACCGGATTCGAAATTGAAAGGGCACTTGTGCAACGAGCTCGGCTGCATAAAAACATCGAAATTTTCGAAAACCACTTTGCCGTCGAAATAATAACCCAACACCACAAAGGCATTGAAGTTACTCGTCGCACTCCCGAAATAGCCTGCTTTGGGGCATACGTTCTCGATTTAAAAACGCAAAAAGTACATACCTTCCTGTCGAAAGTTACCCTAATGGCAACAGGGGGAGTTGGAAATGTTTACCTTACAACAACCAACCCCGTTGTGGCTACTGGCGATGGAATTGCAATGGTTTACCGTGCAAAGGGAACAATTGAAAACATGGAGTTTGTTCAGTTTCACCCAACTTCACTTTATCACCCCGGCGAGCGTCCGTCGTTTTTAATTACCGAAGCAATGCGAGGGTTTGGAGCAATACTTAAAACTCAGGATCGTAAGGAGTTTATGCATAAGTACGACTCGCGCGGGTCGCTTGCACCTCGCGATATTGTTGCCCGGGCAATTGATAGCGAAATGAAAATGCGGGGCGACGACTTTGTTTACCTCGATGCTACTTTCCTCGATGCCAACGATATTAAGTCGCATTTTCCGAATATTTACCAAAAGTGCCTTTCAATAGGAATTGATATAACCAAAGACATGATTCCCGTTGTGCCTGCTGCTCACTACCTTTGCGGTGGAATTAAGGTTGACAAGGATGGGCTAAGCTCCATCGAAAACCTATACGCCATTGGTGAGTGCTCGAGCACTGGACTGCATGGTGCAAATCGCTTAGCATCGAACTCGCTCGCCGAGGCTGCTGTTTTTGCCCACAGGGCATCGGTTCATGCTTCTGCAAGTATTAGTAGCATTAAACTCGACGAAAATGTGCCCGATTGGGACTACGAGGGAACAACCCATAACGAGGAAATGGTGCTTATTACCCAAAGCTATAAAGAAGTTCAGCATATTATGAGCAGCTACGTTGGAATTGTTCGCTCAAACCTCCGACTCGAAAGGGCGCTGGCGCGACTCGAAATTCTTTATAACGAAACCGAGGAGCTATATAAAAAATCGATTTTAACCCAAAACCTTTGCGAATTGCGAAATCTTATAAATGTGGGCTATCTTATCATAAAGCAGTCGCAATTAATGCGCGAAAGTCGTGGTTTGCACTACTCGCTCGATTACCCAAAGAATAAAGGATCGGAATTTTAATGAAACAGGTATCAGTCTTCAGTCAGCAGTTGGCAGTCTTCAGTCGGCAGTCTTCAGTCAGCAGTTGGCAGTCTTCAGTCGACAGTCTTCATTCAGCAGTTGGCAGTCTTCAGTCGGCAGTCTTCAGTCAGCAGTCTTCAGTCAGCAGTCTTCAGTCAGCAGTTGGCAGTCTTCAGTCGGCAGTCTTCAGTCAACAGTTGGCAGTCTTCAGTCGGCAGTCTTCAGTCAACAGATAACAGATAACAGATAACAGATAACTGAGAACAGATAACTGAGAACAAAGAACAGATAACAGATAACAGATAACAGATAACTGAGAACAAAGAACAGATAACAGACAACAGATAACAGACAACAGATAACCGAAAACCAAAAAACACCCTCCATGAATACACTTCTTAAAAAATCCCTTCCTCACATTGTTGCCGTAGGCATTTTTATTATTGCCAGCTACGTGTACTTTGCACCCTTAATGCAGGGAAAAGGTTTGCCACAGCACGATATTGAGCAGTTTAAAGGATCGGCAAAGGAACTAATCGACTACCGCGAAGCCACGGGTGAAGAGGCTCTTTGGACAAATAGCATGTTTGGCGGAATGCCTGCCTACCTTGTTTCAACTGCTTACAAGGGCAACCTTTTGAGGTACGTCGATAAGGCACTTTCGCTGGTTCAGCGACCTGGGCATTTTATGTTTCTTGCATTGCTTGGCTTTTACATATTAATGCTTGTGTTTGGCGTAAACCCTTGGCTGGCTATAGTTGGCGCTTTTGCCTACGGACTATCGTCGTACTTTTTTATTGTAATTGCGGCGGGGCATAATGCAAAAATGCACGCAATGGCCTATGTGGCGCCAATGGTTGCGGGCTTGGTTTTAGCCTACAAAGGAAAATACTTGGGAGGGTTAGCCCTTTTTGCGCTGTTCTTTGGGTTAAATATTAACACTGGGCATCCACAAATTACTTACTATGCTGCATTTGTAATGTTTGCCATTGCAGTAGCCTACTTTGTCGATGCGCTTAAAAACAAAAACTTTATTCCCTTCGGAAAAGCCACGGCTGTGCTGCTTATTGGTGCTACTTTAGCCGTTGGCGCAAACGTAGCAAGGCTTTACTATACTTACGACTATGGGAAAGACTCCATTCGTGGCCCGTCGGAGTTGACTCGTCATGCCGAAAATCAAACCTCGGGGCTCGATCGCGACTATGCAACCGCTTGGAGCTACGGTATTGGCGAAACCTTTAACCTTCTTATTCCCAATCTTTATGGTGGATCGTCGACTGCCGGCCTTGGCAGCGACTCGGAAACCTACAATTTTCTTATAACTAACGGTGTTCCACGCAATCAGGCTAAGGATATTGTTAAGCAAATGCCAGCCTATTGGGGCGACCAGCCCATCACTTCGGGTCCGGTTTACGTTGGGGCTATTGTTTTCTTTCTGTTTGTGCTTGGACTGTTTATGGTTAGGGGAGCACTTAAATGGGCTTTGCTTGCTGTTACTGTACTTGGTATAGCCTTGGCTTGGGGGCATAATTTACCTTGGCTTACAAATCTGTTCCTCGACTATTTCCCAGGATACAATAAGTTCCGAACCGTTTCGATGATTCTTTTTATTGCCGAGTTTACCATGCCGCTGCTCGGAATGCTTGCTGTTAAGCAACTTTACGATGGCGAAATTACCCGCGAACGATTTTTGGGTGCAGTTAAATGGTCGGTTGGCTTAGTTGGGGGCTTTTGCTTGCTGCTAATTCTTTTTGGTTCGGCTCTTTTCACTTTCGAAGCGTCTGTTGACCAGCAGTACATTTCGGCTGGTTACCCCGAGGCAATGTTCGACGCTGTTCGCCTCGACCGTGCATCGCTACTGCGTGCCGATACCATACGCTCGCTTGTATTTATACTTTTGGCTGTCGGTGTAATGGTTGCATTCTTCTTTAAAAAGCTAAAACCTGCATACTTTATTGCTGTACTTGGTTTGCTAATTGTAACCGACCTGTGGGTGGTTAGTCGCAGGTATTTAGGTGCATCGAATTTTAAACCTATTAAAAGTGTCGAAAATCCGTTTATCCCAACAGCAGCCGACAAGCAAATTATGGCCGATAAAACCCCATACTTTAGAGTTTTCAACCTAACCGTTAGCCCCTTTAACGATGCAAGTACTTCATTCTTTCACAAATCGATTGGTGGCTATCATGGCGCAAAAATGCGACGCTACCAGGAGTTAATCGAATACCACATTTCGAAGCAAAATTTTGGCGTAATAAACATGCTTAATGTTCGCTACATTATTCAATCTACAAAGGAGGGACAGCCAGTTGCACTTTTCAACGATAAGGCTTTAGGTAACGCATGGTTTGTGAACAGCGTAATATGGGCGCAGGATGCCGATGCCGAAATCGATTCGCTTACAACATTTAACCCAGCAATGGCTGCAACAATCGATGTTCGCTTTAAAGAAAAGGTAAAGGAATTCAGCGCAACTGGCGGTGAAACGGATACCATTGCACTTACCGAATACGCACCCAATAGGCTTGCCTATAAGTACAAGACCGAAAGCCCAAGGCTAACAGTGTTTTCCGATATATACTACCAAAAAGGTTGGGTGGCATACATTAACGGCGAAACGGCGGAGCATTTTAGGGTTAACTACGTTCTTAGAGGAATGGTTCTTCCGGCAGGCGAAAACGAAGTGGTATTTGAATTTAAACCTACAATGTTTTCGGCACTTTCGAAGGTTGAGTTGGCCTCTTCGTTGCTAATAATTCTACTTGTTTTAGGCTGGATTGCAACCGAGTTTTTGGCTTACAGGAAAGAAGAATTAAGCAAATAAGTTTACTAAATATTAGGATTGAATAATCGTTGCTTACACAAAAACGAAACTGTAGTTTTGGGTTGCGTTGTAATAAATAGAATATTCAGGGCTAAAGCCCATATAAACCTCTCAGTTACAACCCTAGGCTTAAGCCTAGGGTTGATGGGTTGCTTTATTATAGGACTTAATCCCATTTATACGTTTCATTTATAACCCTAGGCTTAAGCCTAGGGTTGTTGAACTGCTATTGTTACAGGGCTTTAGCCCTGATTAAATATACACGCTAAATTCGCATACTATGAAATTCGTTGGGCCACACGTTAGCGCATCGGGGGGTGTTGAAAATGCCCCTGTTAATGCCAATGCCATTGGTTCAAAAGCCTTTGGACTTTTCACCAAAAATCAACGGCAATGGGTTTCGGCACCGTTAACGGCTAAAAGTATCGACCTTTTTAAAAGCAGCTGCGATAAATTTGGCTACAAGCCAAACCAAATTCTACCTCACGATAGCTACCTTATAAACCTTGGTCATCCCGAAAAGGATGGACTCGATAAGTCGCGTGGTGCATTTATCGACGAACTACAGCGCTGCGAGCAGCTTGGGCTCGACAGGTTGAACTTTCACCCTGGAAGTTCGCTGGGTAAAATTACCGACGAGCAAAGCCTAAAGCTAATTGCCGAAAGCATAAATATTGCACTTGGTAAAACGAAGGGTGTAATTGCAGTAATCGAAAACACGTCGGGGCAGGGGAGTAACCTGGGGCATAGGTTCGAACATTTAGCATTTATTATCGACCTAGTTGAGGACAAAACACGCGTTGGCGTTTGCCTCGATACTTGTCATACCTACACCGCAGGTTACGACCTAAAAAGCCCCGAGGGCTTTAAATATGTTTTCGACGAGTTTGAGCGAATTGTTGGTTTCCGCTACCTAAAGGGAATGCACCTAAACGACTCGAAAAAGGAACTTGGAACTCGGGTCGACAGGCACGACAGCCTTGGACAAGGATTTTTAGGGATTGAGCCCTTTAGACTTATTATGAACGATAACCGTTTCGATGGTATTCCCCTAATTCTCGAAACCCCCGACGAAAGCATTTGGGCAGAGGAAATAAAGCTGCTTTACGGGTTGGAGAAAAAGTAGAAAATCAATTTCACACTTTTACCCCCATTATCGTAACATCGTCGATTTGAATTTTATCCTTTTTCCAATCCTCAAAAATGGCATTTAAAAACTGATGCTGTGTTTCTAAAGGCAACGAGTTTATGTTTGAAATTGCCTCTTTTAGCTGTATGGTTTGAAACTTTTTGCCTTCGGGACCTCCAAATTGGTCTTGAAAACCATCGGAAAGAAGGTAAATGGTATCGCCTTCGTTAAGCTGATAATTAATTGTCTCGAAGGGACCCATTCGCTGGTAAAGCGAAAGCGGCATGCGGTTGGGTAATAGTTCGATAAGTGTTTTTGAGTTGGGCATAGCATTTATTTCAACCTTTTCAGAAATAGATTTTTTCCCCCCTAAATCAATGTTCGAACTGTTATTGGAAGGCACAATCCAACATGGCAGGTTTGCGCCAGCAAACTGAAGTTTTAGGGTGTGGTTTTCGAGAACGCAAAGAGCCATTTCCATACCATCGACCTGAATGTAGTTGGAGCACTCTTCCTTTAGCGACGATATAATTTGAGAGCGAATTTGGTTTAAAATATCGGCAGCATCAACCACCTCATCCTTTCGCACAATTTCGTTTAAAAACGAAACCCCAAGCATGCTCATAAAAGCACCAGGAACCCCATGCCCAGTGCAGTCGGCAACGCAAAAAACGGTCCACCGCTTAACTTTTGTAGCCCAGTAAAAGTCGCCGCTTACAATGCTTTTGGGTTTAAATAGCACAAAGTGGTTTGGGAAAATTTCGGTTAGGGCATCCTGTGATGGAATAAGTGCGCTTTGAATACGCTGCGCGTAAATAATAGAATCGGTAATTTCCTTGTTTTGTGAATCGACAAGTGCGCGTTGTGCCTCTACCTCTTGGTTTTTATCCTGGAGCTCCCATGCAATGTTGGCAAGGTCGTTTTTTTGGGTTTCAATTTCGGTATTTTGTCTTGTGAGCTGTTCGTTCTGACTTTTTAGTGCTTCCGATGTTGCGTTAATTTCCTCGTTAAGCTGTTCTAGCAGGGCGTTTTTCTCGGAAATAATTGAACTGCTTTTATGTTTCTGTTGGTAAGAATAAAGTATTACCAATATGAGTAGAACTAGTAATGCTGAGCCCCCAATAAATAAATTAAGCCTAGTTCGTTGTTGGCTATTCTCAATTTCTTTGTTTTGAATTATAAGTTGTTGTCGTTCAATTTCTTGTTGCTTTTTGTCGGCTTCGTATTTTGCTTCTACCTCGGCAAGTGCTTTGGTTTTTTCCTCGGAAAACATGTTTTCCCTTGCTGCAATATAAGCCTCGGCATACTTTAAGGCTTCGGGTGCATTACCAAGTTTTTTGTATGCATTCATTAGAGCAACTGCAGCAAGCCCCTCGAGGGGCGTTGATTTTATTTTTCGGGCCAAATCGATTGATTTTGCTCCAAACTCGGAAGCGAGTTTTAGGTTTTTACTCCTTTCGCTTGGCGTTTTAGCAACCGAGTCGGCAATGGTTATATGCAAATTTGCAATGCTGCAGTAAATAGTTGCTTCGCCATTTGTATTGCCAAGCAATTTATAAATATTTAGGGCTTTTTTATAGTACTCAATAGCTTCGCTATGCTTATTCTGAATAACTTTTATTAAACCAATATTGCTGTAGCAATCAGAAATTCTGTTTTTATCTCCCAGTTCTTCAAAAATAGTTAACGACTTGTGGTAATTTTCAATAGCTTCAGTGTGCTTATTTTGGTACTGGTATATAGCTCCAATGTTATTATAGCAAGCAGCCAAACTGGATTTTTCGCCCAGTTCTTCGAATGTTTTAAGTAGTTTCTCGAAGTAAACAATTGCCTTTTCGAAGTTTCCAAGGTTTATTTGAATTGCGCCTATGTTCCCGTAGCAAAGCGATATGCCAATTTTATCGTTAAGTTCTTCCGATATTTTTAGCGAGTTAATAAAGAAATCGACTGCTTTATCGTACGTGCCCTCGAAGAAGTATACAATTCCAATATACCGCAGCGAATTAGCTTTGTGTTTTAAAAATACTTTTATGGTTTGTGGCGAAGACGAGGACGAAGCAATTCCTTTATTGGCTAGTTCAGTGGCCCAGTTGTAGTAAAGCAAGGCCGAGTCCATTGATGTGTTTTGAACCTTGGTTCCGAAATCGAGAATATCTTTAATTTTCACTGTGTCGTGAACTTCTTTTCCAACCCACAATTTTTCGAGTTTATCGTTTTGCGCAAAAGGCTTAAGGGCAATTGATATTGCTAAAGCTGATAATAGTAGTGTTCTTTTCATAATTTTTTCAAATTATACTTTTACTCCCATAATTGTAATATCGTCAACCTGTTCGGTGCAACCCATCCAATTTTCAAGGGCATTATCCAAAGCACTTTGCTGTTCGCTCATTGGTAAATTGGCATTGGCCACAACCAGCTCGCGAAGGTTTTTAACCATAAACTTTTTGCCGCTAATGCCGCCAAACTGGTCCTGAAACCCGTCGGACATGAGGTAAACCCTATCGCCAGGGTAAAGCTGAAGAACGTGATTTGCGTAAGGCTCCATGTGTTTATGGATGGCAATGGGCATTTTATCGGGCTTAAGTTGAATTACAGGATTTTCGGTTGAGGTATTTTCGTCGGTTTTGGGCGAAATAATTCGAGAGCCCGTGTGCTCGCTATTTGGAATAACCCAGCAAGGGTTATAGCCACCCGAATACTGCATTTGCAGCGTTTTTGAGTCGATAACGCAAAGCCCCATGTCCATTCCATCTTTCTGCTCGCTGCTCTCGCCATGCTGCTTAAGGGCAGCAATAACGCTGTCGCGAAGGTAGTTAAGCACTTGACTTGCGGTGGTCACATGTTCTTTGTGTACAATTTCGTTTAGGAACGAAACGCCTAGCATGCTCATAAACGCACCTGGAACTCCGTGCCCAGTGCAGTCGGCCACGCAGAATACGAGCCACTGCTTTACCCTTGTAGCCCAGTAAAAGTCGCCACTTACAATGTCCTTGGGTTTAAAAAGCACGAAGTGGTCGCCAAGCAGCTCGTTCATTTGCTCGGTCGAAGGCAGTACAGCACCTTGAATGCGTCGGGCGTAGCGAATGCTCGAAGTGAGCTCCTCGTGAATAATTTCGATGTGTTCTTTTTGCTCAACCACCAAATCGCGCTGAGCGGCAATTTCCTCGTTGGCCTGCTCGAGCAGGGCATTTTTTTCGGTAATTATATAATTGCTCTCCTTTTTTTGCTTGTAGCCTCGGTAAACAACTAAAACCAGAAGGGCGAGTAAAAGTGCCCCGGTAATGGAAAAGTTACGCTGTAAGCGTTGGCGCCGCATTTCAACATCCTGCTTGTCGATACGAAGCTGCTGCTTTTCGATTTCCTGCTGTTTTTTTTCGGTTTGGTACTTGGTTTGCATGTCAGCAATAGCTTTCGTTTTCTCGTAGCGAAACAAACTATCCTTTGTGGAAATCATAATTTCGGCGTACTCAATGGCTTTTAAGATATTGCCAGAGGCTTTATGAGCCTTAAATAGTTCCTTGGCGTTACTGTAAACAGCAGGAAGAGCATTAATTTCATTTGAAATAGTAAATGCCAAAGAGCCATACTCAATTGCTTTATTAAGGTGCTCCCTTTTTAAGTTTTGGTCGTTTTTAAACGAATCGGCAAGGGCAATATGCGCACCAGCAAGATTTCCCAATGCCATTGAAGTTCCATTTTTATCACCAATTTCTTTTGAAATGGTAAGCAATTTTAAGAAGTACTCAATTGCTTTTGTAAAATCGTGTTTGCCGGAGTAAACTATGCCAATGCTATTTAAACTATACGAAGCGCCCACTTTGTCGCCAACTTCTTCGGAAATAGCCAATGCTTTTTTATAGTACTTTAATGCTGTTTCGGTATCACCCTTTTCGTAGTATATAATCCCAATGTTATTTGTACACGCCAAAATACTTCGCTTATCACCTAAAAATTCAATAATTTTTAGGGCTTTTTCGAAATAGAAAATCGATTTATCGTAGTCGAGTTGAGCCGAAAACAATGCTCCTAAATTATTATAGCACATCATCATGCCAACTTGGTCGTTCTTTAGTTCCGAAAATTTTAGTTGCTTTAAGTAGTACTCAACTGATTTGTCGAAGTTGCCCATGTACCAGTTAACCTCACCAATGTTCCCGAAGCATCGCGCACTTGTAAATGAATCCTGCGTTGATTCGGCCATCTCAAGAACTTTTTGGTAGTAAAACAATGCACTATCGTAATTGCTCTGTTTAACATGGGTAACCCCGATATTCATGTATCCAGAGGTAATTGATTTTGTGTTTTCAATTTTTTCCGCCACGTTAACCGACCTAACAAAAAAGTCTCTAGCGGTAATATAATCGCTATTAGCAAGATAAACAACCCCAATGTAACGGAGTGCTGTTGCATTTAGCAACTGAAATTTTTTATGCTTTCGGGAATTCGATTCGGCTAATCTTTGCGCTTGGGTATAGTAATACAAGGCCGAATCTGGAGCCGATTGCTCAAATAAATCGCCAATGTCGAGTAGCGTTTGAACTCGAATTGTATCGTGAATGTTCGATTTTGTAATTGCGAAAAGGCTGTCGGGTTTGCTTTGCTGTGCAACTAAAGGTAGGTAAGCAAGCATTAGTGCAAGCAAAATACAGTGGGGGACAACTTTTTTTTTCATGGCTCTTTGTTGTTTTTAAAAAAGACAACGTAAAGGCAATGGCTACTAAATTTTTAACAAGTTACAAAAAAGGTAGAGGTAATGGAGAAATAAATATGTTTTTTAATAAGTTGTAACCAATGAAGTCAGTACTTTTAATATCATTATCCTAGAAAATAAAAAAAACAGGATGCTTATTTAGTTTTAAGCACCCTGTTTTCTTAATAAGTATAACAAATTTTTTTAACCAAGTTTGCGAATAACACTCATGGCAGTATCGTGTAACATCCCACCTTTTATTTTAGCCAAACACTTATTCTCTAACTTGAAGTAACTGCCTAAGTTTAGGCTCTTTTTTGTTGTTTGCTTTTTCATAATGTTGGTTTTTTTAATGATTAAATGTTCGTTAACGATATAAACTTACAAAATTTATTTTAAAACCAACATGCTAATTATTAGTATTTTCGAAAATGAATTTAACTAAAGTCTAATTCCTAAAATGGTAACGTCGTCAACTTGGTTGCCAGTTCCAGTCCATTTGTCGAACTCCTTTTGAATGGCAACTTTTTGCTTTGGGAAGGGTTTATGGATATTGTCGAGTAGTAATTTTTTAAGTTTTACTGAGCCGAACTTTCCGTTTTCGTTACCGCCAAACTGGTCGGCAAAGCCGTCGGTTGCAAGGTATATATTTGCGCTACAACCCTTAAGCGAGAATGAGTTTAGCGTAAATGGGTTCATTCGAGGAGCAATGCCCACGGGCATTATGTTGGCTTTAATTTCGTAAAGTTTATGGCCGTTTTGAGTAATGGTGGTTTTTGTGCTTTTTTCGTTTAAAACAAAAAAGTTCGAAAACTCTTCGGTTACAATCCATAATGGAATTCGTGCCCCCGAATACTGCAGCTCGCGGGTTTTAGTGTTGAATACGCAAAGCGCCATATCCATGCCATCCTTATGCGTTTGGTCGGGGTCGTTTTGCCCAAGGGCATTTATAACGCTTTCGCGCAGGTAACCCAGTATTTGGTTAGGTTGCACCATGCGATGCCTAACAACTACATCGTTAAGAGCGTTAAGGCCGAGAATGCTCATAAATGCGCCAGGGACACCATGCCCAGTACAATCGGCAACGCAAAAAATTCTGTATTCTTCGATACTCACAGCCCAAAAAAAGTCGCCGCTCACAACCTGAAAGGGTTTCATAAACACAAAGTAGTGGGGCGAAATGCCTTCGAGCACCTTTTCGGATGGAAGTATGGCTGCCTGAATGCTCTGAGCGTAGTGAAGACTGTCGGTTATGTGGTTATGTGCTTCCTCCATTTTTTGGTTATGGTCAACTAGCATATCTCGTTGCGCCTCAAGTTCGTCGCGCTGCGCCAGTATTTCGGCGTTGGCCTGCTCGAGAATGGCATTTTTTTCTTCAATAACAAGGTTCTTCGATTTTTTTTCAGCATAACCCTTGTAGGCAATAGCAAAAAGAAGCATAGCCAAAAAAAGCGCAATAACTATAGCATTTCGTATGGTTCGCTGCTTACTTGTCTCAAGTATTTGATTTGATAAAAGAATGTTTTGCTTGTCGATTTCTTGTTGTTTCTTTTCTGCATTAAATTTTGCTTCGGCGTTAGCTAATGCGGTTGTTTTTTCGACATTAAAAAGATTTTGCCTTGTTTTAATGTAGATATTGGAATACTTATATGCTTTATCAACATTGCCTAAGCCATAATAAGCATTATTAAGATGCGAAGCAGCATCGTTTTGATAGGGGATTGAGCCTATTTCGATTGCCAAGTTGTACGACAGATGGCCATATTCAAGTGCTTTTTTTAGATGTTTCTGCTTGCTATTAATTTCACTAAGCAAAAGGTGTAGCGACGCCAAATTCCCATATATCATGGTTATACTACTTTTGTCGCTGAGTTCTTGTGCTAGTTTTAGCGATTTATTAAAGTTTTCAATGGCAATGTCGCATCTTCCCTTTCGGTCAACTGCATTAGTCGTTTTATCGGCTTGGGTTTTGTAAATTACACCAATGTTGTTGTACGTGGCTAAAATGCCCTGCTTGTCGCCTAACTCTTTGTGTGTTTTTTGTGCTTCCTGGTAGTAATCAATTGCTTTGTCGAAATTTTTTTGATCGTCGTATATTATGCCAATGTTGTTTAGGCATTGGGCTATTCCTTGCTTGTCGTTAAGCTGTTTATTTATTTCCAAAGCCTTTAGGTAGTATTCAATGGCTACGCTAAAATTCTCTTGGCTCCAATGAATAATGCCAATGTTGTTGTACGATTTTGCCATTCCACTCTTTTGATCCAGAGTCTCGTATATTTTAAGGGAGCTCATGTAGCACTCTAGCGCCTTGTCGTAAAGGCCTTGGTTTCGATATACTATGCCAATATTGTTGTGGCTTTGAGCAATGCCTAGCTTGTTGTCGATATTTTGATTTATTTCTAGCATTTTCTCGAAATACTCAATAGCTTGGTCGAAGTTGCCTAGGTAAAAATTTGCAATTCCCATTTGGCTGAGAATGGCTGCCTTTTTTATTGTATTACCGAGTTGGGTTTCAATTTCTAACGCTTTTAAGAAAAGGTCGATTGCCAGTTGGTAGTTTCCTTCGCTAACATTTAAGTCGGCAAGCCCTTCGAGTGCCTTAGATTTTAATATGTAGTAGGGAGCATCAGGATTGGATGCCTCTACTTTTGCTAAATTATCGTCGGAGGCCAGCGGTTCAAGTAAAAATAACGCTTTGCTATAGCTGGCAAGTGAAGAGTCGGGCGAGAACTCTTCGAAGGCTTTGCCTAGCTCAATATTTAGGTGAACAAGAGTTGAGTCGGAAGGGTTGTGGCTAATTAATTTCTGTAAACTGTCAATTTTAGCATTTTGCCCAAGTACTGGAAGCGTAATTGGAGTTATTACGTGAAAAAATATCAAGTATAGTAACGCTCTTTTCATTGGGAATTTTTACCGATTATTCCATTTCAAAGATAGCGAACTACAAAATATGAAGTTGTAGTATTGAAGTGATATTGCTCAATGCTATAAATGCAAAAGGGTAGGAATGGATTATATTTTTACCCCCAAAACGGTTACGTCGTCAATTTGCTCGTTTTGGCCTTTCCAGTTAGTAAATGTTGTTTCAAGAATTTCCCTTTGCTCGGCCATGGGTTTTTGCGAAATTCTTACCAGTAGTTCGCGTAAATTTTTACCCATAAGTTTCTTGTGCTTAGCGCCGCCAAACTGGTCGGTGTACCCATCGGTGGCAAGGTAAATGCAGTCGCCGGGGTAAAGCTGAATTTCCTGACTGGTAAATGGCTTCATGTCGAAATGTATGGCAACAGGCTGAAGGGTTGGCGAAACCCTAATGAGTTCCTTTTGCGCGGTTACAATTAGTAAAGGCATGTTGGCTCCCGAAAAATGTAAATTGTTGTTTTCGGTGTCGAATGCGCAGAGGGCAATATCAATTCCATCCTTCTGATCGCCAAGGTTACCCTTTTGTTGTAGGGCATCGATTATTGATTCGCGTAACAGGTCGAGAATTTGGCTAGGCTGGATTATTTCCTTTTTAGCAACAATTTCTTTTAGAAACGAAAGGCCAAGCATGGTCATAAGTGCGCCAGGAACCCCATGCCCAGTGCAGTCGGCTACGGCAAATACAAGCCATTGACGAATGCGGGTTATCCAGTAAAAATCGCCCGAAACTATATCTTTAGGTTTAAATACAATAAAATGGTCACTAAAGGCATCCTTAAAAAGGTTTTTCGAGGGCAAAACGGCATTTTGAAGAAGTAGGGCATTTTTAATGCTTTGGGTTATTTTATCCTGCTGCTTCTCAATGTGCTCCTTTTGTAAAAACACCATGTCGCGCTGGCTTTCAATTTCATCTTTTTGGGTTCTTATTTCTTCGTTAGCTTGCTCTAGTGCAACGTTCTTTTCCAAAATATAGATATTGCTTAACTTTTTATGCCGATATCCTCTAAAAATAAATAGGGCGAGAAGAAAAAGCAGAAATGAACTTACAATAAGATAATTACGCAGAGAACGTTGCCGCTGGTATTCAATTTCCTGCTTTTCAATGGTGAGTTTCTGGTTGTCAATTTCTTTCTGCTTGCTTTCGGTTTCGTATTTGGTTTGCATTTCGGTAATTGCCTTCGTCTTTTCTTCGGTATACAGGGTTGTTTCGGTAGTGTTGCATAAATTCGAGTATTCAAATGCCTTTTTAAAGTTTCCAAGTTCTGCCCATGCATGGTAAAGCTTTTTGTAATGGGTGTTTACGAGCGGTAAAGCATTTATTTCGAGGGCAATTTTTAAACCCTGTTCGGCATTTTTAATAGCCTGTTTGTAGTTTTGTCGTCTTTTTTCGGGGTTTGTGCACGAATCGGCAATGCTATTGCTTATTGAGGCAATGTTTGCAAGTGTGTACGAAATTCCATTTCTGTCGCCTAAAAATTCCTTAATTTTTAGCGACTTATTATGGTACTCGAGGGCAAGGTTGTACTTACTTAACGATTCGTAGGCATTCCCAATATTGTTATAGCTTATGCCCATGCCCCTTTTATCGCCAAGTTGTTCGTCAATTTCAAGCGATTTTACATAAAACTCGATTGCAGCTGCATGCTTTCCTTGCTCTTTATATGCATTGCCAATGCTGTTGTAACTGGCACTCATTCCCTTTTTGTCGTTAATTTCCTCTTGAATTTTAAGTGCCTTTTTATGAAATTCGATAGCGAGTTCGAACGAACCCTGTAACCTGTGAATTATACCAATGTTGTTGAAGTTTGTGTGAATACCTAACTTATCGTCGAGTTCCTCTAGTAGTTTTAACGACATTTGGTAGTACTCAATTGCCTTTGGATATTGCCCTTGGTATCGGTTAACAATGCCTAAATTGTTGTAGCAACGACTAATGCCGCGTTTATTGCCAAGTTCCCTCTCAACTTCAAGCGATTTGTTAAAATGATCAATGGAAGCCTGGTACGAGCCTTTATAAAAGTGGGTATTCCCAATTATGCGATGAGCTAACGCTAGTTGTCTTTTTAAACCTTTAGTTTCGGCCAATTGTTGCGATTTATGGTAGTAAAAAAGCGCTGAGTCGGTGTTTTGATTGTTAAAAAGGGCACCAATTTCAATGAGTAATTCACAAGTCGTTGAATCGTGCTGGTCGCTGCTTTGACCAATGTTTCGAAGCGAATCGATTTTGTTGCTTTGACCCTTTATGGTTACACTAAAAAGAAATAAAATGGGTAATAGCACGAAAATATTTTTCTTCATTGGGTTTAAAATATCAATATTCAGATGAAAAGACTTCGCTAATTTATATACATTTTCCCAAAATAATTACATCCTCAATATGTTATTCTACTCCCATTCTGCTGGTCGAGTTTAAATTGCACAAAAAAAGAGGAACTAATTAGCCTAATTAGTTCCTCTTTTTTTAAAGCATCAATAACCTATTTGCCATTGTCGTGTAAGCGATCTTTTTGACCGGTCCAAACCATAAACTTTTTTTGAAGGTTAACGGTAATTCGATACATTACGGGAACAACAATAAGGGTTAGGAATGTCGAAAAGGTTAACCCAAATATAATTGTCCACGAAATGGGACCCCAGAATATTACGTTATCGCCACCAAAGTAAAGATCGGGGTTAAAGTCGCTAAGCGCACCCGCAAAGTCGAAGTTCATTCCTATTGCCATTGGTACAAGACCAAGAATAGTAGTAATTGCCGTAAGAAGTACAGGGCGAAGCCTTGTTTTACCGGCTTCAACAACGCATTCGGTGGCATCCTTAACAGGAAGAAAGGCGCCTTCGGGTAGGCCAAGTTGAATTCTTCGTTTTTCTTTTAGCAAACCAATGTAGTCAATTAGTACAATGGCATTATTAACCACAATTCCAGCCAGCGAAACAATTCCAATACCAGTCATAACTACAACAAAGTCCATTTTAAAGGTTGCTAAACCTCCAATAACTCCAATTGTACTAAACACTACGCTGGTCATAATAATTAGCGGGCGTACCAAGGAATTAAACTGAGATACAAGAATGAGAAGTATTAAGGCCATTGCAATAATCATAGCCCTTACAAGGAAAGCCATCGATTCGGCTTGGGCTTCCTGTTCGCCAGTAAACGAGTAAGTGTAGCCCTCGGGTATGCTATAGTCCGATAGAACCATTTTTATTTGGTTGTTTACCTTTGTTGCATTAAAACCAGGCTGAACATTGGAGAATAGCGTAACTACACGATTTTTGTCCTTGCGTTTTACCGAGGCATAGGTTGTTGAGTACTTAAACTCGGCTAACGACGAAACCGGGATTAGAATCATTTTACCATCTTCCATAAATCCAACTTTTTGGTTAAGTAGGGTTGGTAAATCGTAGCGGTACTTATTGGCATACCTTAGCTGAATTGGAAAATCATCCTCGCCCTCCTTGTATCTCGAAATTTCTTTGCCGTAAAGCGATGTGCGAATGGTCGACGCAATTTGCATTGTGCTTAAGCCAAAGCGCCTAGCCTTGTCGCGGTCAATTTCAATTACAAGTTCGGGTTTCCCAATGTCGAGATCGAGTTTTAAACCTTCAATTCCCTCAATGCCGCTGGTATTAATAGTGGTCTCAATGGAGTCGGAGAGAGCAAGCAACTTTTCGAAGTCGGGACCACTAATCTCAATGTTAATTGGTTTTCCGGTGGGAGGCCCCATTTGGTTTTGTAAAAACGATAGCTCAACGCCAGGGTATTTACGCAGAAGTTCACTGCTGAGCATTTTTAGAATATCGGAGGTGTTTACTCCAGCCCTGTCCTTAAAGTCGACAAATGTAACAGTTACAAGCCCTTTGTTTACCTGATCGCCAAACATCGACCACTGATTAGGATCGCCTTGCCCAACATTTGTTAAAACCGATTTTACAATTTCTTTATTGGGTGCAAGAAGCAAATTAATATCCGACTCTATCATAAGCATTACCGAGTCGGTAGCTGCAATGTCGGTTCCAATTGGTAGCTCGGCAACAATATTAATATAGTTGGGGTCGCTGGTTGGGAAGAATTTTACTTCGGGTTTTCGAATAGCAAAAAGAATTATTGAAAAAATTAGCAACCCAAAAGTGGCTATGAAAATCCAGTAGGGTCGCCTTCCTTTAAGCGAATAGGTTAGCGTTCTCGAGTATAATCTTTCGAGTTTTGCTAAAAATACGTTTCTAAACCATCTTTCAACTTTGTAAAAGAAAATAGTGTTTAAAAATACCAGAATTGATAAAATGGTAAGAATATTTGCAAGAGCAAACCAATGTGCAAAGTAAAAAACCAGAGCAACAACAAACATTGCTGCAGCGGTTCGGTTGGCTCTTTTTCTATTAGGCGTATTGTCGTGCATGTCGTCGCCATGCTTAATAAATGTAGCGGCAATTACAGGAACAATTACAAGTGCTACAATAAGCGACGAGGTTAGTACAATTATTAGCGTAATTGGCAAGTTTTTCATAAACTCTCCTGTTATTCCTCCCCAAAATGCTAATGGTAAAAATGCTGCAAGTGTTGTAGCCGTTGAGGCTATAATAGGAACAGCAATTTCGCCTGTTGCCAGTCGTGCAGCATCGAGTGGTTTGTAGCCATTGGTTACGTATCGGTATATGTTTTCGACCACAACTATGGCATTGTCAACAAGCATACCCAGAGCAAGAATAAGGGCAAACAGAATTATCATGTTTATTCGGTAACCTATAAGGCTAAGAACCATAAACGACATAAGCATCGAAAGGGGAATGGAAATGCCCACAAACATTGCATTGCGAGTTCCAAGGAAATAGAAAAGTACAAGCACAACAAGTAGTACTCCCAAAATTAAGCTGTTTTCGAGGTTCGAAAGCTGCTTGCGAATCATATCGCTTTGGTCGTTGGTAATGGTAATATTCATTGTAGCGGGAAGTGCACCACTCGCTTTGGCATTGTCGATTATTTCGAAAATTTGGTCGGTTGCATTAAGTAGATTTTCGCCTCCTTTTTTTATAACCTGAACCGAAACCACTGGTTCTCCATTAAGGCGCGCCTTTGTGGTTGCATCCTTGTACGTATCGAGCACCATTGCAACGTCGCGAACGTAAATGGTTCGGTCCTGTTCGCGCTTAATAACTATGCCCTCAATTTCCTTAACATTTTTAAACTCGCCAACTATACGAATGGAGCGGCGCATTTTGCCAAGCTTTATATCGCCTCCCGACATAGAAATGTTTTCGAACTTTATGGCGTTCTCAATATCCATAAAGCCTAAACCCAATGCTTCAAGGCGAACCATATCAACTTCAATAACTATTTCACGGTCTTCAACACCCTGAATGTTTACTTTCGATACTTCGGGAATCGACTCGATTTCATCTTCAAGGTACTCACCGTACCTTTTAAGCTCCTCGAGCGAAAAGTCGCCCGACAGGTTAATGTTTATAATTGGGAACTCCGAAAAGTCGATATCGTTAACCACAGGATCGCTCAAAAGGTCGGTTGGCAGTTCGCTTTTTGCTCTGTCAACTGCGTCCTTTACCTCTTGTAGCGCGTCTTTTATGTCAACATTGGTATTAAATTCAACCATTACCATCGAGGCATCTTGCAGCGAAGTTGATGTTAGTTTTTTCAAACCCTTAACATTCTCTGCCTCCTTTTCTATAGGCCTGGTTATAAGGTTTTCAATGTCAATAGGAGGGTTTCCAGGGTAAACGGTTTGCACTAAAATGGTTGGAAAGTATACCTCGGGGAAAAGCTCTTTTGGAAGGCCTTTGTACGATATAAAACCAAAAATGGTAATTATAAGCGTAATGAGGTATATGGTGTTTCTATTTTTTAAAGCGAGGGAAGTCCAGCTGAATTCCCTTGGCTTATTTATAGTGTCTTTATCCATTTTATTTTTATGAATATGATTAGTAGTTTGTTTGGTTAATTGGTTAACTGGTTAATTGGTTAATTGGTTAATTAGTTAATTAGTGAACGAGTTAATTAGTTGATACAATTACCCATTTTGCTTGCGTTTCATTAGGTACGAAATGTAGCCATTAAGTAACCGAAGGCAAAGTTCATATTGGCTTCTCATTTGGGTAAGTTGATCGAGGTTGATGTATTCTTCATCGAAAGCAGTTATTAAATGATCTAACGACTCTTCAAGCGAACCTCTCGATTGTCTGCAAAATTGAATGTTTTCCTGATAGTGATACCTTCCTTCAGTCCTCAGTTTCCAGTCTTCAATCTGAATCAACTTAGTTAACAAATTAACTTATTTAACCAATTAACTTAGTCAACTATTCCCTCACTTCAACTAAACTTCCGTTTCCAACCTGATTATACCCTGCTGTAATAACCTGCTGGCCAATTGTAAGCCCTTTTAAAACCATAGTTTGGTCGTTGTGCGAAAGGCCCGATTGAACGTATATTTTTTTAGCAGCTACTGCACCTGCTTCGTTTTTTTCGGCTACAAACAGAAATTCTCCACGGCTGTCCTGCTTAATTATAAGACTTGGCAAAACAATTGCCTTTGGCGTCTCGAAGTCCATTATGCTAAGCATTGCAATTTGGTTCGGTTTAATTTGGCTATTCACATTGTCGAGCCTTACTTCAACCTTTATAGTTCTTGTTTTAAGGTCGATAGAGTTGCTAATGCGGTTTATGGGGGCTTTCATTTCCATGTTGGCATACGATGGGAATTTAACGTTTACCATGTCGCCAACTTTAATTTTTGGCAAAAGCGTTTCCGAAACATCGGCTAAAACTTTTAGCTTGTCGAGATTAACAAGGTAAAGAATGCTTCGACCAGGTGAAGCCATTTCGCCTTCCTTTAGGTAAATTTCGTCAACAATTCCCGAAAATGGGGCTTTAATAAGCGCCATGTCGAGCTGCGATTGTAGGGTTTTTAGCTTGTGCTCAAGCCCTTCCTTGCCATTCTTAGCCTCGAGGTACTGCATTTCCGAGCCAATGTTTTGTTCCCAAAGGCTTTTTTGCTTTTCGTATATTTTAGTTGCCAACTCGAGTCCAAGTTTTAGCTCGGCAATGCCGTTTTCTAAAATACTCGAATTCAACGAGATTAAAAGATCGCCCTTCGAAACGCGCTGTCCCTTCGATACGTGAATTTTCCTAATTTGACCACCTGTTCCCTCGGGGCTTATTTGTGCCTCCTCAAGCAGTTCAACCTTAGCGTTTACAACAAAAAAGTGCTCGAAGCGCTCTTCGGCAATAAGTTTAACCTGAACAGGTACATTATTGCTGGTAAGCTCATCGCTTTCGAGGGTAACCAGCTGTTTCTCGAGCTCTTTAATTTGATGGTTTATTTCGAGCGATTGGTCCTTAAGTGCCGAAATTTTTGAGCGAATAGCTTCGGGGCTCTCGGTGCCCGCGCAACTTGCCATTAGTGTTGCAAGTAAAACAATTACAAAATTCTTCATTTTAATATGATTTCGAGATAAATTATAGGTTTCCTAATACTTTGTCGACCCGTAAACGGGCGTTAAATAGCTCTACTACTGCAGCGGTGTAATTGCCAACAGCTTGTAAATATTTATCGTTACTCTGAATAAGGTCTTGCTGCGACGACATGCCCTTTGAGTATTTTATGCTGTAGTTGCTATAAACACGTTTGGCAAGCTCCTTATTCGCTTTTTGACTTTGGTATTTTTCCCATGATACGGTTAGCTGGGCGGTTGCATCGGCAAGTTCCATTTCGAGGCTTTGCCTAACTTGGTTGTATGAGTTCTTGCTCTTTTCTAATTCAAAACGAGCCTGTTGAACCCGAGAGCGCCTCATGCCACTCGAAAAAATTGGAACAGTTAGGCTTGCTCCTGCAATTGCAGTTGGGGTGAAGTTTATTTCGGGCTCTTTGGCTAATTTTTGGTATGTTGCAAAAGCTGCCAAATTTGGTAAAAAGTTCGATTTCTCGAGTTTTAGCTGAAGATTTGTTAGGGTAACCTGATTGTCAATTATTTTTAGGTCGATATTCTTTTCGGGATCAAGTTTGCTGCCCATTCCAGTTTCGGGAGCAAAGCCAGTAAGCATGGCGTCGAGGTTTTCGGTGAGCTCAAGTTCGCTCTCGTTTTCGAGGCCAAGTTGCAACTTAAGAAGGTTTTTTGCCGAATTGTGCATACGTGTCATGTCGTTTGCCGAGTTTTCGACCAGCGACAGCGAAACGCTTACCTGATCACTTACTACTTCTTCAACAAAACCAGCCTTTTGAAGTGCCTTGGTGTCGATTAGTGTTTGCTTAAGGTTAATAACACTCGAGTCGAGTACCGAACTTGTTTCCTCGAGCAGCAATACTGTATAATATGTTGATGCTACGTTAGCCTTTATGTCCCTGTCGGTTTTAAATAAAAGGTTTTCCGACAGGCCTTTGTAAGCCTTCGAGGCTTGTAGTCCAACAATATAAGGCCCACTAAAAATTAGCTGCGAAGCAGTAACACTAAAAGTTGCATTTGCTTTTTCGCCAACTTCAATTTTCATTGGTTCGCCGCCTGGCCCAGGAAATGTTAACGAAGGAAGGTCGTTTAAAATCATTTGTAAGCTTACACCTCCCGAAATTTGCGGTAACCCCATTGCCGTTGTTTCCCATACCTTCTTTTTGGCAATTTCCACATCGAGGGCTGCATTTTTTCGTTGCAAATTGTTTTGCAGGGCAAACTCCTGAGCCTCCTTAAGGCTAAAGTTGAGCTTTTCGACCTGCTGCGCGCTAATGGCGAGCGGCAAAAATATGAGGAGCATTACTGTTTGTGCGCCCCAAATTAAATGTTTCATGTTGATTGGGATTAAAATCATTTTAAAAATTATCTAAATCGTCTATGTTAAAATCTTTAAGTTTACTCTCTAAAAAGGCAATGCCCTTTTCGTTGGCAATGCCACGAATGTGGTATATGAAAATTTCTTGAAAGAATTTGTTCGATGTAAACTCGGTTACGCTAAACACGTCGTTGTCCATCATGTTTTCAACACGCGACACCTGAAGTTTAGCAATAATATCTTCGTTTAGGTCTAATCGGTAAAGCCCTTCATCTTTTCCTCTAACAATATTTGCAACTACGTTACTGTACATTTGTTCGCGGCGAGCAGTAATTAGTTTATGGTAATGCGCTGGGTAGTACTTGCGTAAATCGTACTCCGTTGAGGGGTTCATTTGCTTTAGCTTGTGGTTAATCATTTTGCTAACAAAAAGGAGCTGCTCAATGGCGTTTAAATTTTCGCCATGTTTACAGTTCATGTTATCCTTTTGCATTTCAAGCTCAAGGTCAATGGTTTTTGCAACTAAATCCTCTTTGTCGGTAACGTACTTGTAAAGGGTTTTTTTCGAAATCCCCAGGTTCGATGCCACATCGTCCATCGTAATGCTTTTAATGCCGTAGCGCATGTAAAGCTCGCGAACCTTTAGTAGTATTACTTTTAATTCTTCGTTCATGTAGGAAACTTTAAAAACTTTGGGTACAAAAATAACACAAAATGTTTCCAAAGGTTCAGTTTGAATGTTAATTTTTGTTTAATTATTTTAACTTTTCTTGAATCGCTTTCGGCAAATGGATGGCTTAATGGGAAGAATCTCTCGCTGATTACTCAGATTGCGCAGAAAATAATTTGGAACTAATCAGTGCCAAAAATTAGCGATTGTGATGAAGTCTTCTTTGTGGTGCTCAGTGTCTTCTTTGTGCCCCGATAACTATCGGGGCTTTGTGACACAGCTATTACACAAAGTTACCCAAAGAGAAGAACCTTTTCAGCGTTTATCTGCGCAATCTGCGAGAGACAATGAGTTGTATAGTGCGTTTATCTGCGCAATCTGCGAGAAACAATGAGCTGCAATAAGGAATCGCTTTCGCCAATTGCCTTAAATGGTTCGTTTTTATTAAAGCTTGAAACTTTTTTTATATTTTTGAACCTTCAAACCATACTAAAATGCCAAAATTTAAACGCGTTCTACTAAAACTTAGCGGCGAAGCTCTTATGGGCGACGATAGCTATGGTATAAATACTTCAATTATAAATTCATATGCTTCCCAAATTTGGGAAACTGCTCAACTTGGTGTTGAAATTGGAATTGTAATTGGCGGGGGCAATATTTTTCGTGGATTAAGTGGTGTTTCGAAGGGTTTCGACAGGGTTAAGGGCGACCAAATGGGAATGCTGGCAACGGTAATTAACTCCCTTGCGCTGCAGAGCGCAATAGAAGGGGTAGGCGGAAAAGCAAAGGTGCTTACCGCCACAAAAATGGAACCTGTAGGCGAACTGTACTCAAAGGCAAAAGCGCTCGATTTTTTTAAACAGGGATTTGTAGTTATTATTGCTGGCGGAACTGGAAACCCTTTCTTTACAACCGATACGGCATCGGCGCTTCGTGGTGTTGAAATTGAAGCAGAGGCTTTACTTAAGGGAACCCGTGTCGATGGAGTTTACACTGCCGACCCCGAAAAGGATCTCAGTGCCGTAAAATACCACACGTTAACATTTACCGAGGCTTACGAAAAGAAGCTTAAAGTAATGGATTTAACTGCATTCACAATGTGCGAAGAGAATAAGTTGCCCATTATTGTTTTCGATATGAATACCATTGGAAATTTGGAAAGGTTAATTTCGGGCGAAAATATTGGAACATTGGTTAAAAATTAAATAATTTAGCACTTTCATTCTAAAAAAATACAACCATGAAGCAAAAAGAAGATGCCGATTTAGCAATTGAGGTTGCACAGGAAAGAATGGAGAAGGCCATTAGTCACCTCGACGATGAACTTCGCGTAATTAGAGCAGGAAAAGCAAATCCTGCAATGCTTTCATCAATAATGGTAGACTACTACGGAACAGCAACTCCATTGCAGCAAATTGCCAGCGTTGGAACTCCCGATGCCCGTACCATTTCGATACAACCTTGGGAAAAGCCTATGATTCCAATTATTGAAAAAGCCATTATGGCTGCAAATCTGGGCTTCAATCCTCAAAATAATGGTGAAACCATTCGAATAATGGTTCCTGCGCTTACCGAGGAGCGCCGTAAACTTTTGGTAAAACAGGTTAAGCAGGAGGGCGAGCATGCTCGAGTAAGCATTCGCAATGCCCGTCGCGATGCCAACGAAGAGTTTAAAAAGTACGAAAAGGATGGCCTTGCTGAAGATTTGGCGAAGGATGCCGAAGCAAAAGTCCAAAAAATTACCGATTCATTCAATAAAAGGGTCGATGACCTGCTGGCCAAAAAGGAACAAGAAATACTAACGGTGTAAACTATTGAGCCTTTTGCTTAAATAACTCCGAACAACTTACTATTCTGTTGTTCGGAGTTGTTTTTTTAATGTGTTTTAAATTCTTACTTTTACCTGAGACGTTGTAATGATTTTTGTCTTAAATTAAGCTCCTCAATCAAGTTAAATTGCCATTATTATAGGTTAGTAACTTTCGATAAGGTAACTATGAAAAGATTGGCTTGTAAGTTCTTCGTTCTAGTATTCCTTTCCAGTATTTCATTGATTACACTCGGAAAAGATTCTCCTTTAGCCAATCCCAATGGTTCGCAGCTAATTTACTACCTTGTAAATAGTTTTGCTGTGCACAATCAAAATTGGGCAATATCTCAAAATGTAAATAACCACCTAATATATTTGGCCAACTCTGAAGGCCTGCTGGAGTACAATGGAATACAATGGAAAAAGTTTTCACTAAAGGATAATCTCCCCATAAGATCTGTTGTTGTGCATGCTAATGGTACAATTTTTACAGGATCGTTCGAGGAGTTTGGTTGCTGGAACTACAATAGTTCGGGTCAGCTTGTCTACACATCTCTGTCGAATTTAACCAATTTGGAGAAGAATGACGAAATATGGAAAATCCATGTTTTAGACGACAAGGTTTATTTTCAGTCGTTCACAACAATATACATTTACGATTTTAAAAGCATTGAAAAGGTAAAAGCTCCTTATACTATGCTTTTTCTTCACCTTTTAAATAACGAATTTGTGGCCCAAGTTCTTACCAGAGGTCTTTTTAGGGTTAAAAATCAACAGTTCGAATTTATAAAGAACAGCGAAATATTTGCAAACATTAAAGTTCATGCAATAGTTCCTTATGGTTCTGAGCAATGGATTGTTTGTACAGCTAACGATGGTCTTTTTCTGTTCGATGGGGCCAAGTTTAGCCCATTTCAAAGTGAGGCATCAAATTTTCTAAAGCAATTTAGCTGTAATGCAGCCAAACAGATTGATGACTCAATGTTTGTTTTTGGGAGCATTCAAAATGGATTTATTATTACAAATAGGCACGGAGCAATTCAAAGGCATTACAACGCTAATAATGGACTTAACAATAATACAATTCTCTCGCTTTTTGTCGACACCGACAGGGGGCTTTGGATTGGCTTAGACGAGGGGGTAAACTTTATCGACCCGTTTTCGCCTCTAACTCACTATGTAAGCAGCAACGGCTCATTGGGTACAATTTATGCGCTTTTAAGACAAAATAACCAGCTTTACATTGGAACAAACCATGGACTTTTTTTGGCCGATATTGTTAAGAAAGGGTCGATATACGAATTCAGAAACCTACGTATTATCCCCGAAAGCCAGGGTCAGGTGTGGGAATTGGATTTGTTCGACAATCAAATTTTATGTGGACATAACGAGGGTACATTTATAGTAAAAGATGAGCAATTAAAAAGAATTTCGTCTGTAACAGGTGGATGGACTTTTACGCCCTTTGGCAACTATTTACTTGGAGGAACCTATACGGGTATTGTTGTTTTCGAAAAAAGCTCCATTGGCGAGTGGGCATTTCGAAATAAAATTGAAGAGTTTGTCGAACCATCAAGGCATATTGAGGTTGACTACCTTGGCTACATTTGGGCCTCGCACCACCAAAAAGGGATTTACAAAATTGAACTATCCGAAGACCTTTTGGGAGTTACTAATGTTGAACATTTTTCGAACATTCAGAATGAAAGTTACAACATTAAGGTTTTTAAATTAAATAATAGGATTGTTTTTACAACATCCGAAAATATTTATACTTTCGATTATGTAAGAAACCAAATAGTACCTGTTTCACCTCTATCCTCCGATTTAGGCGAGTTTAAAACAACCGAACAAATAAGCAGTTTTCGGAAAAATGATTTCTGGTTCATTAAGGAAGACAGAGTTGCCCTTTTTGAAATTGGGCTCGATTTTTCAGCCAAAAAGAAAAGAGAGATTTTTCTTGATAACATAAACTTGCCCCAACGTAGAATTCAATTAATAAATATGGACGACAGCACAGTGCTGATTCCAAATCCACAAAATTTTGAAATTTACAACCTTCCGCTTGGCGATACCAAAACAAACAAGGCAAGATTAACGATTGAGAAAATGGTTTTTTATGGTGATAAAAAAAATCTTGTGTACTACAATTCCTTTAAAAACATACGTACATCGTGGGATGCGAACAACTTAGTTGTATACTTTTCCGATCCATCGCTTTTCGACCAAACTTCGAAAGTTTATCGGTTTCGAATAAAAGAAATTGATAAAACTTGGCAAAGCACATCGTTAAACTTCTTTACCTACTTAGGGCTTAAGTATGGCTCCTATACTTTAGAACTAAAAAGTGCCGACGACAATACGATTGAAGTCCCATTTTATGTAGGAAAACCATGGTACTATTCCTATTTAGCCATACTTTGCTATTTATTAATGCTTGCAGCAATTGCTTGGGCGCTTGTTAAATTTTTTAGGTATAAAATAAATAGGCAAAAGGAACTTGTTGCAATGGAGCTAAAGCAAACTTCGCTGGAGCAAGAGTTAGACTATAAAAGTTATGAGTTAATGCTTACAATACGTTATTTAATTCATAAAAACGAAATTCTTACCGAATTGCAAAATGAAATAAATGATATAAAGAACCACTCATCGAAATACCCCATAAAAAACCTGAAAAGCATGGAGCGCATTATATCGGAGGGGCTCGATACTCAAACCGACGATTGGAAAAATGCAATGAGCAGTTTGAAGCTGTCGCAACAGGGATTTTTTAAAAAGTTAATGGAGCAATTTCCCCACTTAACCACCAACGATTTAAGGTTATGCTCCTACTTACGAATGAACTTTTCGACTAAAGAAATTGCACGACTTTTAAATAATTCGACCCGAGCTGTTGAAATTAGTCGCTACCGTTTGCGTAAAAAAATGAACCTTAACCACGATGTGAATTTAACAGAATTCCTAATGAGCGAAACATTTGCCGACAACTCATCGGAGCCGATATAGTTTCCCATAAAACTCAACATTCTCAAATTCCAATCTTTTCCCTCCATTTTTCTTTTGGTTTACAAAAACTATTTATCGTATTAAGTGTTATAAACTTAATTCAGGTTTTGTACCAAGAACTCTAGTGACATGCTTTTGTGCTTCTTTTTAACTTGAATATTCCCTCTCCCGATAACTATCGGAAAATATCCTATTTTCTTTTTTATAGTTCGAAATTCAAAGGTCACGCAATTTGTTTGCTTCCGATTGTAAATAATCGGATCGTAATTTAAAAACCAGAAAGTACTTTTTAGTATTTGCTTTGAATTAAATATCAAACGATTGCACTTCGATGTTGTAATAGAGTTGAGGCTTTAACGTAAACAAAAATCAATTTGTGAAACTTAACTTGTTGGTTAAAATTGACCGTTGTTTAATAACAAGTTTAATTTTAGTTTAATTATTAGTTAATTTTTTAGGAGGTCGAAATATTATTTTTTTAAAAGAAATAAATAGTATGAAGCAAAAATTATCTCTCCTATTTGTATTTTTTCTTACTAGCGCCAGCTTGCTTGGCCAGGTAGAAATTACAGGAACTGTTACCGATGACAAAACGGAACCCCTTCCGGGTGTTTCGGTAATTGTAAAAGGCACAACTCGAGGCATTTCTACCGACATCGATGGGAAATACTTTATAAATGTCGATGCGCAAGAAGAGCTGGAGTTCTCCATGGTAGGCATGGTTTCGCAGTCGGTAATTGTTGGTAACCGAACAGTTATTGACATTACGCTTTTAACCGAAGCCACCCAACTTGGCGAAGTAGTTGTAATTGGCTACGGAACTCAACGTGCCAAGGATTTAACGGCTCCAATTGTTAGGGTTTCGGGCGATAATCTTGCAAAGCAATCAACATCAAATGCAATGCAGGCGCTTCAGGGAAAGGCTGCTGGAGTTCAAATTATTAATAGCGGTGTTCCAGGAAGAGGCCCTGCCGTTAAAATTAGAGGAATTGGCTCCATTGGCGATTATGCTAATCCTCTTTTTATTGTCGATGGGGTTTTTGTCGATAATATCGACTTTTTAAGTTCCTCCGACATTGAAGACCTAAATGTACTAAAAGACGCCTCGGCCTCGGCAATTTATGGTGTTAGAGCAGCAAACGGGGTTATACTGGTTACCACAAAGAAAGGAAAAACCGGAAAGCCCTTAATTAACTACGATGCCTACTTTGGTCTTCAAACGCCCGTAAATGTTATGAAATTGGCTACAAAGGATCAGTATGTCGAAGTGCTTAACGAGGCAAACCAATCAACAACAGGCTATGTCCCCAAGGATCCAGCGGCTTATCCAACAAGTATCGACTGGTATCAGGAGCTTTTACGAAATGCCCCTATGAGCAACCATAGTATCGATATTTCGGGAGCAAACGAAATGACCAATTACTCCTTTGGTGGAAGTTATCTTTATCAGCAAGGAGTTATGGATTCGAAAAATCAGTACGATAGAATAAACCTTCGCGTAAGACTCGATCAGAATGTGAACGATTTTTTAAAAATTGGAGTTAATAATATTCTCTCAAAGTACAATAAGTATAGCCCCAACGAAAGTGCATTTTTTAGCGCATACGTTAATCCTCCAGTTTACTCGGTTTACGACGATGCTAACGAAGAGGCCTTTCCCATAAAATTTGGATCGCCACAAAAGTATGGTTTCGGAAACCAGTACGGCAACCCTGTTGCAGCTGCATACTACCCCAATAATTACGAAAAGGGAACTAACCTTGTTTTTGGCGCATACACCGAATTTTACTTAATAAAGGATAGGCTAACCTTTAAAACAGCATACAATCAAAACTTTATCAACTATACTCCGCTAAATTATACACCAGCTTACAACGTTGGTGGTTCACAAGGAATTCGCAAGTCGAGCCTTACAAAAACTTCAAATAGTTCAACAAAGCAAATAATCGACAATTTACTTACTTTCAATGATAGAACGGGACCACATACCTACTCGGTTTTGCTAGGCCAATCGACAAGAATTGAGAAGTCGGAGTTTTTATCGGGCTCGGCTCTCGATGTTCCCGGAATCGACGATCAGTCGATTTATATTGTAACCGGATCGTACTTAGGCCGAAATTCCTGGGATGGAGCTTCACGTTTTCATGGAGTATCGTTTTTTACCAGAGGTACATATAGCTATAACAGCAAGTACTTGGCCACGTTAACTTTTAGGGCCGACGGAAGTTCGAAGTACCAAGAAAAATGGGCATACTTCCCTTCAATAGGCTTGGGCTGGAATCTCTCTGAGGAAGACTTTTTAGTGGATAATACATTGATTTCATACCTTAAAGCAAGGGTAAGCTGGGGGCTTATGGGCAACGACAATGTTCCTTCTAATTCGGCATTTATACTTGGACAAGCAGGACCCGAAAGTTCGGGAATATTTGGCAACAACCTTGTCGATGGCGTTGGCGCTCAAACCGTTCTTCAAAACTTTTTAAAATGGGAGCAGGTAAGCGAATTCAACCTTGGATTCGACTTTATAGCACGAAATACTAAGCTGTCGGGCGATATCGATTTTTATCATAGGGTTACAAGCAACGTTGTATTTTATGCTCCTATAGCAACTGGTGGTGGCGTGGCCGATTTGCTTGCAAATAACGGGAAAGTTTTAAATGCTGGCATTGAGCTTAGCCTGAATTGGAAAGACAAAATAACCGATAACCTAAACTACACTATTGGGTTTAACGCATCAACGGTTTACAATAGCGTTCTCGAACTCGAAGGCCGTGACTATATTCCGGGAGCTTATGTTAGGGGAAACTATACAACTCGCACTGCAGTTGGGCATCCCATAGGCTCATTTTATGGCTACGAAATCGACGGGGTTTACGCATCCGAATCGCAAGCTCTTCTCGATCCAGTAAGCCAAACTATAAAAGACAAAGGATTCTTTAAGTATAAAGACCAAAATGATGATAACGTTATTAACGATTTAGATAAGGTTTACTTAGGTAGCCCAATACCTTGGCTTATTACAGGGCTCGACTTTGGAATGAACTATAACAAGTTCGATGTTAGCATTTCAATTTATAGCCAAATAGGAAATAAAGTTTTAAACGCTAAGCGAATGAATCGCGACGTTTTTGCCGATGGAAACTACGACCAGGATTTTGTTGAGAATAGATGGACAACCGATAGTAAATCGGACGAGTACCCTTCGGCGCAAGCCTATAACTTTTCGTACACGCAGCAGGCAAACGACTTTTTTGTCGAAGATGGATCGTTTGTGAGAATTCAGAATATTCAAATTGGCTACACCACCAATAAAATCAAGCTAATTCAAATGCTTAGGGTGTTTGTTTCGGCACAGCGACCCTACTCGTTTTTTACATATAATGGGTTTACCCCCGAAATAGGCGGAAGCCCTATAAGTGCTGGTGTCGATAATTCTGTTTACCCCATGCAAGCTATTTACAGCTTGGGTTTAAAGGCTAACTTTTAAAGTATTGGGTATATGAGACTAATTAAAATACTACTTGTTGTTTTCACATTGTTTACACTTACAAACTGTGAAGATTTTTTAGATATTCGACCCGAGGGAACCATTCCCACAACTGGAATCGACTATTCAAAAATAGAAAATGTATTCCTTCCCATTAGTGCGTCGTATGCGAAGTTGAGATCGTATGGCGCTCATGTTTTCCCATACATTGGAGCCTTCGAAATTGCTGCCGACAATGCCGACAAAGGCAGTTCGCCCGAAGACAACCCGACAATGAAAGAAATTGATGATTTAACGTACGAATCCTCGAATGCTTTGATAAATGACTTGTGGAAAGGCTATTTCGATATTGTAAGCGGTGCTAACTATGCCATACATCAAATGCCCCTGTTCGAGCAAGCATTACTCAATAGCAGCGACAAACTTTATGCTAGGCAATGCCAAGGCGAAGTTAAGGCTATTAGAGCTTACGCCTATTTTAACTTAACCCGTGTGTTTGGTAGGGTTCCAATTATCGACACAACCCTATCATCGGATCAGCTTGCTGCGGTAAGCCAGTCCACCACCCAGCAGCTATATACATTTATCGAAAAGGATTTAAGCGAAGCCATTCAGGTTTTACCCTCTTCGTATTCGAACGAATGGGGCGGACGTATTAACAAGTACACTGCAATGGCAATAAAAGCAAAGGTTCACATGTACCAAGCCGAATGGGATTCGGTTGCGTCGCTAACCGATAGAATAATTGCATCGGGACGGTATAACCTTTTAGGCAACTTTAGAGAGGTGTTTAGTGTCGATGGCGAAAATAGCCGCGAATCGCTTTTCGAAATTCAAAGTTCCACATTGGGAAACTCTACTGGCCCAACTACATTTTTAGAGTATGCTTACGTTCAGGGACCTCGAGGAAATACCCCAAGCAGCATGCAGGGGTGGGGTTTTTGTACGCCAAGTCAAAGTCTTATCGATTTTTACACTGCAAGAGGCGAAGTAATTCGACCTGCAACAACATTACTTTACAGGGGCACCAAAACACCCGAAGGCGACAGCATTAAAAATAGCTGTTCCAACCCCGTTTACAACGGAAAGGTTTACACCCCTTCGAGTTACAATAACTGGAACTTTAACGGTTACGGTTTCGATCATAACATTCGAATACTTAGGTACTCCGATGTGCTTTTAATGCATGCCGAAGCAATTGTTAACGGTGCTGCCGTTACACTAATTAGCGGAATTACAGCCGACGAAGCGGTTAACATAGTTCGGCGAAGGGCAGGTTTAACCGATATAGCAGGAGTAACACTTCAGGATATTTGGGACGAACGCCGCGCCGAACTCGCCATGGAACAGGATCGGTTTTTCGACCTAATTCGTACAGGGCAAGCTCCCATTGTTCTTGCACCCAAGGGCTTTGTTACAGGAAAGCATGAGCTTTACCCTATTCCTTCGGCCCAACGGCAACTGAATACCCAATTAACCCAAAATAATGGATACAACTAACCATTTTTTTTTAATGTTTCACTAATTCTTTTAATTATGAAAAACAAGTTTAGAATTTTAGGAGCAATACTCTTTGGAGCAATGCTTATGACATCATTAACAATGACATCCTGTAAGGATGACGAACCAGATCCTAATGCAGGTAAAACTGATCCAAGTACTATTGCCACAGCAAACTTGGTTGCTTACTTTCCTTTTGATGGGAATGGAGTAGAAAAGATCGCATCGTTAAATCCTACTATGATGCCTAATGTAACCTACATTAATGGTCGTCGTGATAAAGCTTATCAAGGTGCAAGTGGAGCTCATTTGCTTTACTCTCTACCTGCAAACAGCAAACTGAAGACATTAACTTCATTTTCAGTGGCTATGTGGTTTAAATCTCCTGTGGTTACTGGCGATCCCGAGCCCACTATTTTTGAAATTGGAAAATCGGATGATTTGAATTGGGGTAATTTAAAGTTGGCTTTAAATAGATTAAGCGCAACAGCTGACTCCTTGCAACTAAAAGCCTTTTTCCTTAAATCGGGTGCGATTTGGGAGCCACAGCACATAGGTTTTTCGAAAAGGGTATTTACTACCAATGTATGGATGCATTTAGTTTTGCAGTATAATGAAACTACTTCTAAATATATGATCTATAAAGATGGCGTTAAGGTAGTTACCAATGATGCTGTTGAGAATCGTTACTCGGGTCCTGGTGAAATACCGCTTGGAGCCTTAGCTTTTGCTAACGCTGATAAAATTAATATAGGTGCTTGGCGCCCAAAAACGGAAGGTACAGCAACAGATGCATGGATGGGTTGGTTTATGGGCAACCTTGATGAACTTCGTGTTTACGATAAAGCCCTAAGCGCAACCGAAGTTAAGGCTTTGTATGATGCTGAAGTAACTTGGGTTGAATAATTAAGTTAACTAAAAACCTTGGGTGGAGGAGATTTACACCTCTTCCACCCTTTTTTCTTGTAATTCAACATATTTTTAAATGAAACTATTTGCCCTACTTCTTTTACCATTTCTGTTTTTTATGTCCTGCAAAAAGGAGGACAAAATTGTTGTTAACGATATTTTAATCGATACGGTTTTAGTCAATAATATTTATGTGCCAAATAGTTCTTCGGTTAATAATGTCGATTTTATAAATATTGGAATTAAAATAGTTTTCAACAACGAGGTCGACACTTCAAAGTTTGTAAAAAGCAAGCTGTTTATTAGTGGTGGTGTCGATACTGCCTATAACCATCGATTCGATATTTCAAGAAAAGCGCTTTATATTTCCCCCAGCAATTCACTTAATGCACTTGCAAGTTATAGGCTTGTATTCGATCAGGGAGAGAATTTGGGAGGAATTAATAAAACATTATACTCTTTTGTATTTAGAACAAGGATTGACAGCACTCCAAAATTTCCTGCAATTTCCGACGAGGCCCTGCTGACCTTGGTTCAGCACCAAACCTTTAAATATTTCTGGGATTATGGTCATCCCGTTTCGGGCTTAGCCCGAGATCGCTTAGGTTCGGGCGACATTATAACATCGGGGGGCAGTGGCTTTGGTGTAATGGCCATTTTAGTTGGCATTGAGCGTAACTTTATTACCCGAGAAGAGGGTTTCGAAAGGCTAAATAAAATTGTAAACTTTTTGGTTAACCCACAAACCGACAAATTCCATGGGGCATTTCCCCACTGGCTTAACGGGAGTACTGGTAAGGTTGTGCCATTTAGCACCAAGGACAATGGCGGCGATCTTGTTGAAACCGCATTCCTAATACAGGGTTTACTCACCGTTAAGGAGTACTTTAAAAATGGGTCGTTGCCCGAAGTATCGATGTGCGACTCAATTCAAAAAATTTGGGAAAACGTTGAGTGGGACTGGTACCAAAAAAATGAGGAGAATGTTTTGTACTGGCATTGGTCGCCAAGCTATAGCTGGGAAATGAACCACCAAATTGGAGGATGGAACGAAGCGCTTATGACTTATGTTTTGGCTGCGAGTTCGCCTACTCACTCAATTTCGAAGCAAGTTTACGATAACGGCTGGGCTCGAAACGGTACTTACCCCATGGTAAACAATAAATTGTTTTATGGTATTCAGCTCCCCCTTGGTTCCGATTATGGAGGGCCACTATTTTTTGCCCATTACTCATTTTTAGGATTGGATCCGCGAAATTTAACCGACCAGTATGCAAACTATTGGAGCCAAAATGTTGCCCATACGCAAATAAACCAAGCTCGTTGCATTGCAAATCCTAAGAAGTATGTTGGTTACTCGGCCGAGTGCTGGGGCCTTACTGCAAGCGACATTCAAAATGGCTATAGCGCTAGTTCTCCAACAAACGATTTGGGCGTTATTGCTCCAACGGCAGCGCTTTCATCATACCCATACACATCCAGCGAGAGCCTAAAGGCTATGAAATTCTTCTATTACATTTTAGGCGATAAAATATGGGGCGAATACGGCTTTTACGATGCATTTAATTTAACGTCCCTCTGGTTTGCCGATTCATATATTGCTATCGATCAGGGGCCAATTGTTTGTATGATCGAAAATCACCGAACGGGATTGCTATGGGATTTGTTTATGGCCAACAACGATGTTCAGTTGGGTTTAAATAAACTTGAATTCAGTTACTTAGAGACTGAATAAATAGCCACGCCCCGGTAGTTGTAGGGGTAGCCCGTGGGAAATTTAATTCATAAATAATGAGCCCTGATTAATTAAACATGCTATATAACTAGAGCCAAAAAATGGTTACAAACGGGTTAAAATCCAATGTCGTTAAGTTAACAATTCCTATTGACGCTTCCAAGTCCGCTGGACTCCCGATAGTTATCGGGAGGAAGGTCTTTAACTTGGCATCGTCTGAAAGACATGCAAACGTTAAAAGACCTTAACTAAACGATAACGGGTTTACACCCCATAAACAACTAGCATTTCAACCTTAAAAACAGAATATATGAGAATCTATAGATTTTTACTACTTTTTGTTCTGATTCTTTCAGCCTGCGATCAGCCACAAAGTATTGTATACAAGTCGAATGGGAAAGTTGACTATCCTATTACAGCTGATGAGGAAACTATGCTCGACTCCATTCAGCATAAAACCTTTCTCTTCTTTTTAAACGAGCACCATCCCGAATGGGGAATTGTAAAGGATCGCGCAGCAGCTTGGGCTCCCTCGAGTACTGCATCAACAGGGTTTGGTATTCCTTGCTTTGCAATAGGTGTTGAGCGTAACTGGATTACAAGGGAACAAGCAGCCCAAATAACTTTGAATATGCTTAATTTCTACATGAATTCCAATCAGAGCACCGATTCCACAGCTGCTGGCTATAAAGGGTTTTACTACCACTTTCATAGAATGAAAACTGGAGCTCGCGAGTGGAAATGCGAACTGTCATCGGTCGACACGGGTTTGCTAATGATGGGGATTCTCTTTGCCCGAAACTACTACAACACCGACAATGAGGTTGAAAAGCAGATTCGTTCATTAGCCGGCGTTTTACTTGGCAGGGTCGATTGGGATTTTTTGGAGATGCCCGACTCGGGACATTTTGCTCGTACAATTTCAATGGGCTGGTACCCCGAAACAGGCCAACATAATATGGGTTGGAAAGGCTATAACGAAGCCCTTTTCCTTTACATTTTAGCCGCAGGGTCGGGAATGGAAAATGTTGAAAGAAGCTACGAAGCTTGGCTAAAATCGTACAAGTGGAATACGCCCTACGAGGGTTTGTCGCATGCTGCATTTCCTCCTTTATTTGGCCATCAGTTCTCGCAGGCATTTATCGATTTTCGCGGACTAGTCGATCCCTATATGAAAGAAAAAGGCATTGATTACTTCGAAAATTCTCGCCGTGCAACCTACGTTCAGCGTTTGTACGCAATCGAGAATCCAAAGGGCTGGGTTGGCTACGATTCGCTTAGCTGGGGAGTAACAGCTAGCGATGGTCCAACGGAAAAGTATAACTTCGACGATAAAGTGTTTGAGGGTTATGCAGGAAGAGGCACAAGCGGCCCCGACTATAATTACTTCGACGACGGAACTATTGCGCCATACGCATCGATTTCATCGTTACCCTTTGCTCCCGAAATTGTTTTGCCAACAATAAAATCGATGCTTCAAAAGAATGACCAAAAGCTTTGGGGAAAATATGGCTTTTACGATGCTTTTAATCCAACGGCAAAATGGGTTAACGACGATTTTATTGGAATTGCTCAGGGCCCAATGCTAATTATGATCGAAAACTTTCGTACGGGTTTAGTTTGGAACTATGTTATGAAAGACCCAATAATTCAAAAAGGCTTAAACAAACTAGAGTACGAGTATTTAGAGTAGCTATAGATTGACATTGTGAGGGCTGTCATAATCAACATCAATAAAAAGTAGAAGTATTTTAGCTACGGAGTAGCGAACTGTTTATAGTAACAAAAACTAATATTAACCAAAAACTCCATAGGAGCGCCCTGTAAATATGGTAAATACCTATTCGCAAATGTACGAACAAATTGTTTTTGCAGTTCAAGAGAGCGCTCCTCTGGAGTTTTGATGCTTTGATAAATATTTACTATAAACATAAAGCCCCGCTGGGGCAAGTTTAAACAATTTCTAAAATAATGAATACTCTATTTAAAAACGTAATTACAATATCGGCCATATTGCTTTTCTCGTGCACTAACGTCTCGTCGCAAAACATTTCGCTCGACGAATTTGAAAGCAAAACCGGCTGGGAGTTTATTAAGTCCGATGGAGTTGACCTAAACTTGTCGGTAGACGAAGGATTTGCAGGGAATGCCTTACGTTTCGATTACAATTTCACAAAAGGTACTGGTTATGGCGGAATTCAAAAATGGTTCCCCATCGATTTGCCCGATAACTATGAATTTACCTTTTACATTAAGGCCGAGTCGCCTGCCAATAATTTTGAAATAAAGTTTATCGACAGCTCTGGCGAAAATGTTTGGTGGGTTAACTTTCGTAATTATGATTTTTCGAAGGAATGGAAAAAAATTCGCATAAAAAAAAGGCATATCAGTTTTGCCTGGGGGCCAACAACAAATAAAAATCTGAAACGAATCGACCGAATTGAGTTCACCGTAGCATCGTTTGTTGGAGGCAAAGGAACCGTATGGCTCGACAATCTTAAGTTTGAACAACTCGAATCCGAAACCGATTTATACCCAGTGCCCAAAGTAACTGCATCTTCTTCGTTAAAAAAATTCACGTCCGAGGTTGCCGTTAGTCAGTCGAATGTAATTAACTGGCAAAGTTTTGGGGCTGCAAATCAGTATTTTATACTCGACTTTACCACTAAGCGAGAGTTTGGGGGGTTGCAAATTAGCTGGCTAAACGATTTTTATGCGAAAAGCTTCGATATTCTACTCTCCAGCGATGCTGAAAACTGGGAAAAGGTTTACTCTGCTCGCTCAAATCAAAGTAATGTAAGTTTTATTAGGCTGCCCGAAGCTTATGCAAAATACTTAAAAATTAACCTTTTCGAAAGCAACTCTCCCAAAGGGTTTGGAATTGGTTCCATAACAATTCTCGATGTTAACAGTTCGCTAACTGTAAACGATTACTTAGCTTATATTGCAAAAAATTCTACTACAGGTAACTACCCACGATACTTTCTAAAACAAGCTTCGTACTGGACTGTAACTGGTGTAAATAACGACACTAAGGAAGCGCTAATTAACGAGGACGGAATGGTTGAGGTCGATAAGGCCATGTTTTCGTTAGAACCAATGATTAAAGTTGGAAACACGCTTTTTAACTGGGAAAATGTGCAATCGTCGCAGTCGTTAAGCTTCGTCGATAGTAGTAATGAGTTTAGTTTTACTCCCTCTGTAACATGGAATTGCGATGGTTTAAAATTTGTAACCGGCGTGTCGGCAAGCGGAGAAGCCAATAAGAGTGCAAGGCTAAACATTGGCTACTACTTTAAAAATACCACTTCTAAAGTTAAGGATTTTGAATTTTTCGTACTTATTCGTCCATTCCAAGTTAACCCATACTACCAGTTTCTGAATCTTGCTGGGGGCGCTGGCAAAATAACATCGATAAAAGAGGAAGAGCTGGGTAGAAAAATAAATGTAGATAGCAATGCGATATTTTCGCTGAGGCAATATAGCTCGTTTTCGGCTGGCACATTCGACGAAGGGAATGCTGTTGATTTTCTGCGAGAGGGGAAATCGTTTTCAAAACAATCGACCATCGATTCAAACGGATTGGCAAATGGAATTTTGAAATACTCATTACGTCTTAATCCAGGCGAACAAACTCGGTTTTTTGTTGTAGTGCCATTTTACGACGCAAACTCCGTTGGAAATGAAATAGATAACGAGTTTGTTGCCAACGAATTTAAACTGGCCAACGACTTTTGGCAATCCAAGGTGAGCCACATTAAATTCAACTTGCCTAAATCGGCCGAAAGAATTGTAAGTGCTTACAAATCAAATCTTGCCTATATTCTTGTTAACAGGGATAAAGCAGGCATTCAGCCTGGCTCACGATCGTACGAACGAAGCTGGATTCGCGATGGAGCATTAACTTCTTCGGCACTACTTAAATCGGGGATTATTGAGGAGGTTAAGGATTTTATCGATTGGTACGCAAGCCATCAGTACGAAAATGGGAAAGTTCCCTGCGTGGTCGATTTTAGAGGTCCCGATCCAGTTCCCGAAAACGACAGCCACGGGCAGCTGATTTATTTAATACGCGAATACTTTAACTTTACTAAGGATACGGCATTCCTCCAATCGAAAAATCATAATGTACTTATGGCCGTTGAGTATATCGAATCGCTTATTGCCGAAAGATCAACCGATCATTTTAAACATGGCAACGACAGCGTTCGTGCCTACTTTGGATTGGTTCCCGAGTCAATTAGCCACGAGGGCTACTCCGAAAAGCCGATGCACTCGTACTGGGATAACTTTTTTATAATGAAAGGCTTAAAGGATGCAGCTGAAATACAACGAATTCTTGGCGAAAGCGCATCTTTCGAAAGAATTGTTAAAATTCGAAATGCATTCAATGAAAATCTTTACAGCTCGCTAAATCTCGCAATAAAAACGAGAGGAATTGATTATATCCCAGGCTGTGTTGAACTGGGCGATTTCGATGCAACATCAACCACCATTGCACTAACTCCCTGCAACGAGCTTGTAAATTTGCCAAAGCCTCAGGTTTACAATACTTTCGACAAGTACTACAAATTCTTTGTAAATAGAAGAGACGGCAAAGCCGACTGGATAAACTACACACCATACGAAAATCGCTTGATTGGCTCATTTGTTCTTTTAGATCAACCCGATAGGGCTCACGAGTTAATCGAATTTTTTCTTAACGACCAGCGTCCACAGGGTTGGCACCATTGGGCCGAAGTGGTGTGGAACGATTACCGAACTCCTCGTTTTATTGGCGACATGCCGCATACGTGGGTTGGTAGCGACTTTGTAAACTCAATACGTTCGTTGTTTGTTTACGAAAATGAGTGGGACGAGTCGCTTGTTTTAGCTTCTGCGCTTTATCAAGATTGGATTGACTCTCCCAGTGGTATGTCAATTGAAAACCTTCCAACTTACTTTGGCGAAATTTCCTATTCAATTAAAAAGGATAATGATAAGTATAAGTTTTCCATTTATGGCAATGTAAGGCTTCCTGCCAATGGCATTAAAATAAAAAACTTCAACGGATCGAGGCTGCCAAAAAAGATAACCATAAATGGAGTTGATAGTAATTTGTTTAGCAAAAAGGAAATTGTTGTGAAAGAGTTTCCTGCCGACGTCGTGATTTACTACTAACGTTTAAAACCCCACATATGAACCCAAAGGAACCCACAGCTGCTCCGATTAGTAATCCCGACGATCGCATTAAGTTTTCGCAGCTAGCTGCCTATGGCTCAGGAGGAATTATACCCATTGCCCTGTTTAACATTGCCGGAATACTGGTAGGTTTAATGGGAAATATTAGCCTTGGGCTAAATGCCTTTTGGCTGGGCGTTATTTTGATTATTCCTCGTTTGTGGGATGCTGTTTCCGATCCAGTAATAGGTCACCTCTCCGACAATGCCCGAACCCGTTGGGGTCGCAGACGTCCCTTTATACTCGTAGGAGGAATTCTGGTTGCAGTTTTCTTTGTGCTAATGTGGTGGATTCCCAAAGGCGACATGGTAAGGGTTTGGTTCCCCTCCGAGGCGGGTTATCAATGGTTTCAACTTTCCTACATTCTCTTCACCCTCCTTCTATTTTACACCGCCTGCACCATTTTCGAAATACCCCACGGCGCATTGGGTATGGAAATGACCTCCGATTATCACGAACGCACTCGTCTTTTTAGCGCCAAGAGTTTTGTGGGCAATCTGTTTGCAATGAGCACTCCCTGGCTTTTTGTTCTTGCCAGCATGGAAATTTTTAAGGGCACTGGCGGTAACGAAGCCGATGGAATGCGCTATGTTTCCATATTTATTGCAGCAGTTCTAATTCCACTCTCTTTCTGGTGGTTTTATTCCCTGCGCGAGCCAGGTTTTAAACGAGTTTCGCAGCAAAAGAAAACGCCATTCTGGAATGACATGAAGCACACCGCCAGCAACAGAAACTTTATTATGCTGACGCTAACAATTTTCACTCTTGCCATGGGTTTCAACTTTGTTATTCTTTTGGGTTCGTACATTCCCATTTTTTATGTTTTTGGAGGCGATAAAGTTGCAGGGGCATATCTTCTTGCCATTAATGGAACCGTTTGGGCCATCACCGGATTGCTTGCGGTTTTTCCACTCAACTGGATAAGCCCAAAATTTGGCAAGCGAAACACGCTTATTATTGCCATTGCTCTTATGTGCCTTGCGCAGCTATCCAAAATTGTTTGCTACAATCCATCATATCCGTACTTAATCGTAATCCCAACAATACTTCTATCTATTGGAATGTTGTTCTTCTTTACACTTGGCTCCTCAATGGTAGGCGATATTTGCGACGAGGATGATTTAAATACTGGAACTCGCACCGAAGGAAGTTTTTACTCCGTGTTCTGGTGGTTTATTAAAATGGGAACTGCGCTATCCAGCTTTGTGGCAGGTGCACTAATTGTGTTCACCATGTTCGACCAAACCCAAGTAACAAAAGTTGACGATATACAAGGAAGTATCAGAGAAATGCGAAGTAAGGTTCAATCGTGGGAAGGCGATAGTGCTTTTAATTTCATCGACAACGACCTGTATAAAAAAATTAATGTTCAGCATGCGGAAGCGCTAAAGGAATCCAAGGATTATTTGATTTATCTTGGGAAGGAATCCCATAAGTGGAAGAACCAGTCGGTGAGTTTGGGTTCTGAATTGCAAAAGCAGAAAAGCGATGTTTTAGCTAATGCTATTGTGAATACTAATTCAACAATTAGAGAACTTGACAAACTAAACGACCCAATAAAAAGCATCTTGGTTCAATCCGAAGCCTCCCAAGTTCAATCTGTTGCCAACGAAGTTGTTGTACTAACTCTTCGAACTAAACTCGAAAAAGCGAGGGTAAATGCTGTAGAACTCTTGCTGCATTTGCAAGTCAAAACCGACGAAACTAAAAAAAGCAAAGAGCATTACATTGAGCTTATGCAAAACATTTCGGAAGTTAATGGTATGCTTGCCAATATGGACGTTTCGGTCCCATTAGGCGTTCTCGATAAGGAACTCAGTACAATCGAAAGTAAAATTGTTCCGCTTAAAAAGCAAACACCTTTTACCCTTTTAATGATGCGTATTGTTGAAATTGGGTTGCCACTATTCCTCAGCATTTTTTCAATTTTCTTTGTTCTTCGTTACTCGCTAACCGAAAAACGGTCGCACGAAATAAAGGAACTGCTTAGAATAAGAAATTTGGAAAGGTCGTAAAAGGGATATTTGTTTTAGCCACGCCCCGATAGTTATTCATAGCCATCAGGCTGAGGCATTTATTTGATAATCAACATCAATTTGTTGATAAAAGTAGTAAGTATTTTAGCTACGGAGTAGCTAACTGTTTATAGTAACAAAAACTATTATTAACTAAAAGCTCCATAGGAGCGCCCTGTAAAATATGGTAAAAACCTATTCACAAATGTACAATCAAATTGTGTTTGCGGTTCAATAGAGCGCTCCTCTGGAGCTTTAAACGTTTTGATAAATATTTACTATAAACATAAAGCCCCGCTGGGGCAAGTTAAAACAATTGATAACATTGAATAGCCTGACGGCTTAAAATAACAATCGAGGCGTGGCAACTGTTTTACAAAATTTAACCTGTTTTTAAAACAATAGTCCGGTTTTGTATAACGAATGGGCGTATTGTTATTGTTTTAATAATCAAGCAAATGCGTCTTTGCTCCCGATAGTTATCGGGATCTGCGTGAAATAAAAATTTACCAAACTATTGTAAAAGTTACTTACACAAAAAGCATTTAGGAATGACATTTAGCATTAACAACGAGTATTTTTATCTCAACAACAAAAAGGTGTTTCTCAATTCGGGCGAGATTCACTACTTCAGAATTAAGCGTGAACTGTGGGGAAAACACTTGCAAGCGGCAAAGGATGCTGGCTTAACCACCGTTAGTACTTATGTGCCTTGGGCTTGGCACGAGTCGACGGAGGGTGTTTTCGATTTCGATGGCAATTCCTGCTTGGAGCGCGACCTAAATGGTTGGCTAAATCAGTGCCAAGCCTACGGTTTAACGTGTATTTTAAAGCCTGGGCCATTTATTCTGGCCGAGTTTCGTGGGGCGGGTTTGCCCGATTGGTTTATGAGTAAATACGGTTCGGAGGTTAAGATGCGAAACAGCAAAGGTGAAATATTTCCAAGCGATGGTGTTAGCTTGTTTAACTCAAAATACCTCGAAAAGGTAGCTATATGGTACGATAATGTTATGCCCATTATTGCCAAGAACGAAATATCGGCAGGTGGTCCAGTAATTTTAATGCAGATTTGTAACGAAATAGGCGTGTTTTCTTGGTTAGCCCATCAAGCCGACTACTGCGAAGCAGTTAAAAGTCGATTCATTTCTTACCTGTCGAAAAAATTTAAAAGTATTACAGAAGTTAACGAACTTTGGGGAACAGATTATACGCAATTTAATCAAGTTGAACTGCCTCCCGATGGGAAAATTCCATACGCTTCAACAGGCGATCGTGGTCGCGACTACGAATGGCACCGTTTTTGGCGAACCTACTATGGCGACTATTTGAAAATGTTAGCCAAAATGGCTCGCGAGAGGGGAGTAACGGTACCCTTTTACCATAACCTTCCGGGTTGGATTTATGGGAGCGGGTATGAGTTTCCCGTAAACATTACAATGTATGAGGAATTGTACGAGAACAGGAGCGAGATAATTTTTGGAATCGACCATATTCCTGAGTTTCAGTCGTACCGAAATATGCACGACGACCGCATTATTAACGACATAACTTATGCGATGCAGGGGCGAAAACCTCTTTTCGCTGCCGAGTTCCAATGCGGCTCCCGCGAGTATCATGTGGTTCCCAACCCAACAGAAATGGAGCTTTTTTACAAAGCAAGCATTGCCAATGGCCTTACTGGTTGGAACTACTATATGTTTTCGCAGGGTCGAAACCCACGACATTTGGGCTACTCTGGCGATACTTTCTACTGGTTTAATCCGCTAACTCCCGAAGGTGAGCAAACCAACGCTTTCCCATTGGTTAAAAGGATGAGTCGGATTATTCAAATATCCGAAAATATCATACTAAATTCAAAACGCAAAGCCGAGGTTTGTGTTCTTTTTTACCCTCCGTACTACTCAACTGAGCTGGAGCGACCCGAAACGGGTGCTTGCGAACTTGAGTTTAATGCTTCATCTATACGAAAACCAGCATACTTCGATGGTCTGCTAAAGGTTTTGCAGGTTTTAAATATCGACTTCGATATAATCGACCTAACTAAAGCCACTGTTGATCCCTTGAAATGCTACAAGCAGGTTTGGGCTTTTACCACCGACGAAATGAATGCCCGCGACCAGCAGGTTGTGGTCGACTATGCAAATGCTGGCGGGAATGTTGTCTTGTTCCCATATCTGCCCAATCGCGAAATGTCGCAGAAACCTTGTGCCATCCTTCGCAATGCCCTGAAGGTTGTACCAACTGGAAAGGATACTGTCGATTCGCCATTGGTTGATATTTACAACCTTAAGGATATTAAATGCGCTAATCCCCAAATCACTTACTCCGAGCAATCTCTTTCTGGTGCCGAGGTAATTGCACGAACAATATTGGGAAACGCCTGCGGTTTTGTAAAAAACCTCGGAAAGGGTTCTATAATTCACATCGGAACATGGATTGGCTTCGACACTGAAGGGCATAAGCCGGTGTACGAAACAATTCTGAGCAAGTCGGGTGCAAAGCTAAGGCAGGCAACAACCAGCAACGAGTTTATTTCTGTAAGGCAACGATTTACCGATAATGGCTCAGCAATTCTTTTTGTAGGAAACTACTACAACGAAGGGCATACGGGTAAAATAGCCTATACGCACCCTCAAAATGGCGAAGCCATAACAATTCCATATTTAAACTACGAAATCCTATGGCCTGCCCTTTATTCAGTACTTACACCTATTTGTCTCGAAGTGCATGAGGGAATTAAAATTCTGCATTCTACCTCCGATATTCTTGGAGTTGAATCGAACGAGGGTCAACTTAATATTACCTTGTTTGGTAATCGCGATTTGGCAGGGGAGATAGTCTTTGAAGGCTCGAATGTGGGCTTAATAAAATCGGCTAAAATCGACGGTTCGCCAGTCAAAATAAACTTTAACCATAGCCGAATTGTTATATTGTATAGCCACAATCACCAAAAGGAAATTTGTCTAACTGTAAATTTTAGCTAGATGACAATTCAAAACGCTCTCGGACTTTCGGTTGATTTCCTGAGCAATGGTTTAGTAAAAAGTATCGAGGTCGACCCAATCAGAATAAGTCTTAATGCAACCACCTATTTTTCAGGATTGGGAGCAAATATTTATATTCGAAAAAGAGCAAAACCATACGAATTTATTCCCTTAACTGGCTCTAAAAGCAATAGCCTTTTTTACGTTGAAGAAAATGTATTTATGTCAAAAGGTAGTTGGGCGGGGATTAATTATTTGTGCTCTTTGCAGCTGTCGAAAAAGAGTTTGAGCTGGCAATGGAGCATTGAAATTACGAATACAACCAACGAAGACTTTGACCTCGACATAATATGCGTTCACGATGTTGGGTTAAAAACAATAAGTGACGGGTTAATCAACGAATACTACCTGAGCCAGTATTTAGAGCGGCTAATTCTTAACGACGAGAACTTTGGCTCTGTAATTTGCTGTCGGCAAAATCTTAAGGAATCCGATGGCTTTCCTTGGTTAATGATGGCCTGTAAAAACGGAGCACTGTCGGCAAGCGTTGATGGGATGCAGTTTTATGGTCCAACTTTTCGGGAAACAGGAATTCCCGAAGCTTTACTTGCCGAAAGGCTTGGTGGGGAATACGCAGGGGAATCGTCGGTACTTGCGCTACAGCAAAACCCCTTCAAACTGGCTTCTGGCGAGGTTCACCAAAGCGTTTTTGTGGCAACCTATTTGCCAAATCATCCTTTGGCTACTTCAAATGAAGACTTAAAGTTGTTGCCCAATCTTTTTAACGAGTTTGGCGACCAAATGCCAACGACTGGTAACGAAAAGTGGGCTTCACCCATCAAAAATCTTTTTAATACTTCACCATTTTTACCTGTCGACGACTTAGCCAAAGAGGAACTAATTCAGTTTTTTGGTAAAGAAATTCGTCATGCAGAAAAGGTTAGTGAAAAGCTGCTTTCGTTTTTTAGCAAGGAGAATAATCATGTGGTTTTGCGAGAAAAAGAGGTTATGGTCGACCGCCCTCATGGAAATATTATGCAGGCCGAAGCAGGGCTTGTGCCCAACGAAAACATTGTGTCCACCAATGCTTTTGCCTATGGGGTTTTCAATTCGCACCTAACGCAGGGCAACACCAATTTTAACTCGTTACTGTCTGTTTGCTCAAGCCAGTTTGGTACCTCACTCGAAGCTGGGCAACGAATTTTTGTGAAGGTTGATGGGCAGTTTCACTTGCTTGGTGTTCCTTCTGCTTTTGAAATGGGCTTAAACCATTGTAGATGGATTTACAAAATGGGCAATCATTGCTTTCGGGTTCGAACGTGGACCTCGAAAACTGCTCCACAGGTAAATGTCGACTTTAAGGTGCTAAGCGGCGAAGATGTTGATTTGTTTATTACCCATAACCTCGATCAGGTCAATGGTTGGAATGTTATTACCGGCAAATCGACCGGCGAATTTATAGCCATACCAAAAGCCGACAGCAAAATAAAAACCCATTTTCCGAATTCTCAGTACCGAATTGTTGTACAAAGTATTCACACTAAATACAGAGCTTTTAGCGACGATGTGCTTTACCTTAGTAGGAAAAGCACATCGAACTCGTTATTTGTTATTGGGGTTAATAAAACCTCAGCTTTTTGTTTGAGTTATATTGGCGAAGTGTGTGCTGCTGCAAAAGCAGTTAAAATTGAAAGTGCTGATGAACAATGGCTTTCCGATTGTAGCGATGCTCTCACAGCTTGGCATAACCTAAGTTTAAATCTTTCCCTAAAAGGCAACAATAAAGACATTACTGCCATAGGTGAAATTCTGCCTTGGTTTGGCAATAATGCGCTTACCCATTTCTTAACCCCATATGGTTTAGAGCAATTCAGTGGGGCAGCCTGGGGTACACGCGATATTTCGCAGGGTCCAATTGACATGCTTTTGAATTTGCAAAAGTACGATGAAGCCAAACAAGTGCTGCGTATTATATTCTCTAACCAGCATTCCAATGGTGGGTGGCCACAGTGGTGGATGTTCGACAGTTATTCGCATATTCGTGCCGACGATGCCCACGGCGATGTAGTTTACTGGTGTATAATTGCCCTAAGCAACTATATTAAAGTAACTGGCGACCTGAAAATTCTCGATGAAATTCTACCCTATCATAAAGAAGACGACAAAGACAAAGTCGAAAAAACGCCTCTTAGCGAACATGTCGATAGGGTTATTAAAATGATTATCGATTCGTTTATTCCTGGCACTGCTCTAGTTCCCTTTGGAGGTGGCGATTGGAACGACTCCCTTCAACCGGTTAGCGAGGAACTGGCTCAACGCATGATTTCGAGTTGGACGGTTGAAATGAACTTCCAAGCGTTTACTCAGTACCAAAAGGTATGCGAACTTATTGGCAATGTGGAGAAAGCAAACTTACTGAAAGAGGTTTGCGAAAACATAAAAAATGACTTCAACAAATATCTAATAAAAGACGGCATTGTGGCTGGCTATGGTTTGGTCGAGAAGGATGGTAGCATCAGCGTAATGCTTCATCCTGCCGATACAAAAACTGGTATACACTTTAGCCTTTTACCAATGGAACGGGGTATTGTTAGTGAAATATTTTCAAACGAACAGGCAGTGCATCATCAGCAACTTATTGAGAAACACTTAAAAGGTCCCGATGGCGTTCGCTTAATGGATTGTCCCCTTAGGTATAATGGGGGAATTCAAACAATTTTTCAGCGAGCCGAAAGCGCCACGTTTTTTGGTCGCGAAATAGGATTAATGTATATACACGAGCACATTCGCTATGCCGAGTCGCTGGCAATTACAGGTAGGGCGTACGATTTTTTAAAAGCGCTTCGACAGGCTATTCCTGTTGCGTACAATGAGGTTGTTGCCTGTGGCGACATTCGTCAGGCTAATTGCTACTACAGCAGTTCCGATGTGGTATTTAAAAATCGCTACGATGCCGATGAGAATTATACCGAAGTGATAAATGGTAATAAAATTGTCCGTGGTGGTTGGCGAATTTACTCTAGCGGCCCAGGTATTTATATTGGCCTAATTATTTCGAGGTTACTTGGTTTGCGTGTGGAATATGGCAACATTATTATCGACCCAGTAATGCCTCATTCTCTAAGTGGGTTTTCGGCACACCTAAATTTCATGGGACTTTCGGTAAAGTTTGTGTACATAATTAAAGATAAAACCTTTAGTCCTAATACAATAATCATAAATGGCAAAGCTATTAAGTATTCTTTCGAGGATAATAAGTATCGTAAAGGTGGAGCAGTAATACCTAAAAAAGAATTCTTAGTCCTCTGCGACCAAAAGGAAAATGTTGTGGAAGTTCAACTTTAGGGTAATTTTAAAATAGTTGTAACTATTCAGCAGTAATAAAAAAATCTCACGCAAAGGCGCTAATACTCTTAGTTATCCATAGCCGTCAGGTTAAGGATAGGATATTGCTAAACTTCAGCACAAAACTCCTATTTGTTTGAGCATAGAGAAAGTAAGGGACGCCAAAAAAATCAAAGCGAAATGGACTAGAAGTACCAATAAACTTGCCATGAGCGATGTGCGGGAGGCTGGCAAAACGGCGAGCCAGCAGTGGCGTGAATGGGCTATTGCGTAGTTTTTCAGCAAGGGGGCTTTGCCTACCTTGCTTGAAAAACAAGCAATAGGCCAGAGCGGGTAGAAGCTTCGTTTTGCCTTGATTCTTTGTTTCCTTTCTCATCAAGGAGAAAGGGAAAAGGAAATTATGAACTCTGAAGTTCCTGTAATCGTTGGGTAAATACGCTTAACTTGACGGCGATGGATAGTTATCGGGATTTGCGAGAACCCCTTAGGGCTCAACGGAGTTAAAAAATCGAGAAACGGTAAATTTTTTTTCACATCAATTAATAGGCTATGAAACTACGAATTTCAACCCTTTTCTTTATCCTATTTCTTATTAAGTTAAATGGGGTTGCCCAAAATGAGGTAGCCCCATTTTACGATGCCATTTTACAGTTTAAGCAGATTGACAAAACTAACCCTCCTCCTAAAAACGCCATACTATTCGTTGGGAGTTCGTCGTTCACAATGTGGCACGATATACAAGATTACTTTCCAAATTTTGTTATAATTAACAGGGGCTTTGGAGGCTCAACACTTGCCGACCAGATTCGTTTTGTCGATGATGTTGTTTTTCCTTACGCTCCAAAACAAATTGTTATATACTGTGGTGAGAACGATTTTGCGAATAGCGACACTATTACATCGCAAATGGTTATTCAACGGTTTAGTACACTTTTTAATCTTATTAGAACTGACCTGCCAGAAGTTACTATCTCATATGTTTCAATGAAACCGAGCCCAAGTCGTTGGCATTTGAAAGATAAGTTTATTGAGGCAAACCAAGGTATTCAACGTATTGTTGAATCAAATCCCAATGCAAGTTATATTAATATTTGGGATGGTATGTTAGGATTCGACGCTACGCCCAATAAAGACCTATTTCTCGACGATATGCTTCATATGAATGCGAAAGGGTACGCTTTATGGCAAAAAGCCATAACTCCTCATTTGTCCAAGTAGAGCAAACATCTAACCACAAACCCCGATAACTATCGGGGCACTAAGATTTTACACAAAGTTCACAAAGCGATGTATATGTGAACTTTAACTTTGTGGCTCTTTGTTTTTTCTTTGTGGTCCCCGCCTGAACGACACAGTCGGGCAGGTTTGTGGTTAATTTTTCTTTTGAGACAGCCTCTTTATTTTCTTTAGTACTTCGAAGTTCCCCCCGAAGCCGAGAAGTAAACAGTTTTTTCGCCCCTGATGTCCGAAAGCAGGTTGTCGGCCAAGCGGCTTGCTCCAAAGCGAAGCCACTGCGAGTAAAGCCAGTTTTTTCCAAGTATTTTTTCAACAATTAGGTAGTAAAGCGCTGCATCTTCCGATACGTTCATGCCTCCTGCTGGCTTTATGCCAACCATACGTCCTGTAGCTTCGTGAAAATCCTTAATAGCAACGCACATGGTGTAAACGGCCTCTGGTGTAGCTGCTGGCTCAAGTTTGCCTGTCGATGTTTTAATGAAATCGGCACCAGCTTCCATGGCTAAAAGTGATGCTAAACGTACCTGCGATAGGGTAGGAATGGCTCCTGTTTCGAGAATTACCTTTAGGCGAGCATCGCCACAAATTTCTTTAATTTGCTGAATTTCGCTAAAAACGGTGAATAGGTCGCCTTCGAGGAATCGACCAAGCGAAATTACAATGTCAATTTCGTCGGCACCATTTTCGATGCACATTTCGCATTCCGAAAGTTTAACTTCCAAAAATGTTTGCGATGATGGAAACCCAGCAGCCACCGAGGCAATTTTTACGCCGCTGGCGGTTAAACTTTCGCGAACCGACGAAATCAGCGTTGGGTAAACGCAAATTGCCGCTACGTTTGGTATTCCGGGGTATGCTTCGGCAAAGCCGTTAACGTTAGCCGCAAACATTTCGGCTCTCTCCATCCCGTCGGTGGTGTTTAGGGTTGTTAAGTCGATTAGGCTAAGGCAGGTTTTTTTAAAATCCAAATCGGCAACACGTTTCGAAACGTTTCCCTTTAATTCTTCAATTACAGCCTTTACGGCCTTTTCGTCAACTTCAATGTTGAACTTATCTTCAATGTTAATTTCCATAACTGTGCGGTTTATTTGTCAAAAATAGGTAAATATCTTGGGTTATTCAATATTTCGTAGTTTCGGGTTATTCTTATGCCTCTCGGCATCACGCGAGTTGCGTTTTTTAAACGCTTCCTCCATGGCCTTTTCAAGGTTTACCCCTGTTTGGTTTGCCAAGCAAACCAGAACAAAAAGTACGTCGGCTATTTCCTCGGAAAGTTTTTCTGGATTTTCGCCTGCCTTAAACGACTGGTCGCCGTATTTGCGTGCCATAATGCGTGCCACCTCACCAACTTCTTCCATTAAAATGGCCGTGTTTGTTAGCTCGCTAAAATACCTAACCCCAGTTTCCTTAATCCACTCGTCAACTTGTTGCTGAAGCAGTTGCAGTCCATTCTCGTTCATTACTCTCTGATTTTCGAATCGATAATTATGGTAACTGGGCCATCGTTTACTAACGAAACCATCATCATAGCTCCGAATATGCCCGTTTCAATCTTCTTTCTTGTTGCAACCTGTAGTTCTTCAATAAATTTATTGTAAAGTGGAATGGCAATGCTTGGGTTTGCAGCTTTTATGTACGATGGGCGGTTGCCCTTTTTTGTTGAGGCGTGAAGCGTGAATTGGCTTACAGCCAAAATGTTTCCGTTAACCTGTGTTACATCGAGGTTCATTACCCCGTTTTCGTCGCCGAAAATTCGAAGTCGTACTATTTTGCCAACCATCCAGTCAATATCGTCATGCGTATCGGTTTCCTCAAAACCAACCAGTACAAGCATTCCGTTGGAAATTGAGCCTGCTATTTTGTCTTCAATTTTAACCGAGGCCTCGGTTACTCGTTGTATTACAACTCGCATATTAGTCGAAGTATTTAAAGTAAAAAAACCAATGCCTTATCGAAATGATACAGCATTGGTCGTTTTATTTAAGTTTTTATTTTACTTGCCTTGGCAGTACATTTTTAGCATGGGTTCAGCAGGTTGATAGTTTAGCTCAACAGCCTTGCGAAAATCGCTACAGGCGCCAACTTCGTCCTTAACGTTCATGCGCGAAATGCCACGGTTGAAGTAGGCTTCTGGGTTTTTCGAATCTTTAGCAATAATCTGGTCGTAGTCGGGTAATGCTCCCTTGTGGTCGCCTAAAATGGCTTTCGAAACTGCGCGGTTGTAGTATGCCTGAACAAAATCGGGGTCGAGTTCAATAACCTTAGTAAAATCGCCAATGGAGCCCTTGTAGTCCTTTTGAAATGCTTTGGCAATTCCTCGCCCGTAGTAAGCCCTTTTGTATGTTGGCGTTAGTGTTACGGCTTTGTCGAAATCGGCTTGCGCCTTTTTAAAGTCGTTCTTTTTCATGTATGCGCCACCACGTGCGCCATAGGCAAGGTCGTACTTAGGGTCAACTTTAATTACTTTACTTAAAATGTCAACCGATTCGTCGAGTTTGTTGAGGTTATACTTTACCTGTCCCAAGTTGTAAAGTACTTCTTTGTCGCTATCGTTAATTTCCATCGACTGAGTAAGGTCGCTTTCGGCTCCTGCGTAGTCCTGAATTTTAAGTTTGAACAAGCCTCTTTGCTTGTATGCATCGGCAGGATTGGCGGCATTGCTAATCATTTTGTCGTAGTCGGAAATGGCACCCATAAAATCGTCGAGATTGGCTTTCGACTCGCCACGGCTGTAAAATGCTTCGAGGTTCGAGCCGTCGAGTTCGATGCTGCGATTATAGTCCTTTAGGGCTTCCTCGTAGTTAAGCTGTGCTGCTTTTAAAAGGCCACGCTGGTAGTAGGCTTGAGCACTCGAATCGTTAAGTTGAATGGCTTTGTCAAAATCGGCCATCGACTCGCTAAACTTATTGGTTTTCCGGTAGCTCATGCCCCTGTTTAGGTAGTAATCGGAAAATTCGGAGTTCAAGGCTAATGCTGAATTAAAATCGATAATTGCCAGTGAGTCCAATGCAAGGTTCGACTTAGCAACACCCCTGCTATAGAAGTAGTCGGCAACTTTACTGTTAAACCAAATGGCTCTATCGTACTTTGTTATAGCTTGCTCCCAGCGCAGCGAATCGGCTAAATTTTTACCTTCGGTGTAAGCCTTATCGGCTAAGCGAGGTTTCATTAAAAAGAAAGCAATAACGACAACAGCAATCAGCACAAGGGCAGCAACTATAAACTTTTTCATTTTGATGAATTTTATGGTTTAACGAAACAAAAATAAGCAAAAAATAGCAAATTAAATTTAAGCTGAAGTTTAATGCTAATTCTTTTTTGAAGTGCTACGATGAGGCTGTTTGTATAGTAACAGGCGACTAACCTGTGGAGGCGGATTTGCAATTCGCCTCAAGTTTACAATAAGGATTTGTAATCCGATAAATATTAGAACGGGGTTAAAGGATTAGCTTCCCTGCCTGCCGAAGTGATGGCAAGCAGGCAGAGCTCCCTTTGGTCGGTTGCAAATCCTTAGTTTACAAACCCTCGGATTAACTACGTCGAACTCGCAAAAAGCGCTCGGTTGCAAATCCGAGGGGACATGGGCTAATAAAAAAAGCGTAACAATTATGCTACGCTTTAAATTGAATTGTAATAATTATTAGTTTTTCTCGAAGGTAAGGTAATCGGTTTCTCCACTTCCTCCGCTTATGTCAATTAGTTTTATTTTGACAGCAGTTGCTTCTAAAATATCCCAGTCGTCGCTTAAGTCTTCAAATGCAGCAGGCGTTGTAAAAAGAATATTAAAATCTAAGTCGCTGGGGCTATCGTCGTCGCTGCTATTCGAAACCGACCAAGTTCCACTTACATTTTCGGCTGCTTTTACAGCCGTTAGCGTACTGTTCGAATTAAATGTGAATGCATACCCCGAAAACAGATTTGTTTTATCGGTTTCGCTATCTAAATAGTAGGTAATTCGCCAAGTTCCAGTCGAAGCAGCAGCTGTCACTTCAGGAATTTGGGTTAAAATGCTCGAGTCTTCTTTTTTGCACGAAGCAAAACCAAAAAAAGTAACCAGAACTATTGAAATTAGGATTGATCTCATTTTATTTTTTATGAGAAACAGCCAATGGCTATAATATGTTCATTTATTAAAGGAAAGAATTGCACTAATGCGCATCGATCTGATGTGGTTTTGTTCTTTTTTCTCTATTACAAACAACTATTTTGCTTTATTTGCATTCCATTAATAAATTATGAGATACTTTTTGTTAACAATTCTACCAATCCTGTTTTGCTTCCAGCAACTTTCAGGTCAAATTACCCTAAAGAATAAGGTAAACGGAAAAGAGCTGAAAATTGAAACTAATGATAGGGTTAAGGTAACTTATTATCAGAGCAAATGGGAAATGAAGGGTTTATACCAATTAGTTTTTTACGGAAGAAGTAAAAACGCCAAATCGGGCAAGTTGGTTGACTATAGCAACTCAACACTAACGATAAAATATGGGCTTCTGCAGAAAAAGCATGTTATTCCAGTAGAATCAATATCTTCAATTACAAATTATAACCTAACAAAACGACTTGGAGCATTAGTGCTGGTTACTTCTGGTTCAACTGCAGTGTTGATTTTAACAGCAGCAAATTCGCCCTATGTGCTTGTTTATGGTTTAGGGATGATTATGGGTGTTGTAGCATTGGATGACTTTGTATTTTTCCCTAATAAAAAGATAAAACACGGCGACTGGGTTTTGGTTGTAAATGAAGAGAATTTATTGGAAAGTGTTGAGGTTTCAAACGACTTGTTGATAAATACATAAAGCAGCACAAAAAAAAGGGTAGTGTCCTAACAAGTGTGTAAG